>NZ_JBMAIQ010000002.1:0-666916 GCF_048573875.1 Rhodococcus sp. SB1D | reverse complement strand
CCCCCCCCCCCCCCCCCCCCCCCCCCCCCCCCCCCCCCCCCCACCTTCATATCTGAATCAAATCCCGAACGAGACTCCGGTCAACGTCTCCGACAGTGTCCACAAACCCGAGGCTGTCTTCGTATCGTGTGACTTCTTGTTCGACCCCACGACCTTCGGATACCCTCGCTGCTCGAACGGACCGTCCGGTCCGATGTAACTGCCGCCGAAGGCATCCGGCGCGGTTGCCGCCCACAGTTCGGGAAGGGCGCCCATCTCCGCGGACTGCGCGAAGATCGAATTGCCGATTCCCATCAGCTTGTCCTGGATCGACTCGGTGTGCCCCTGCAGGTTCGTCGACGCGTACCCCGGATGCGAAGCGAGCGCTTTGAGCGAAGATCCCGACGCCGCGAGCCTGCGTTGAAGTTCGTACGTGAACAACAGATTGGCAAGCTTCGACTGCCCGTAGGCCAACCAGCGGTTGTACTTCCGACGCTCGAAATTGAGATCGTCCAGATCGACAGTTCCGAGCTGATGCAGGGCACTGGACATCGTCACGACACGATCGGTGAGCTTGTCCTTCAGCAATCCGGTCAACGCGAAGTGTCCGAGATGATTTGTGCCGATCTGCATTTCGAATCCGTCGACCGTCCGGCGGAACGGAACCGCCATCACGCCGGCGTTGTTCACCAGGACGTCGACCTTCTCCGTTGCGTCGGCAAAGGCTCGTACCGACGACAGATCCGAGAGGTCCAATTTGCGGACAACCGCGTTGGGCCCGATCTCGGCGGCTACGGCGTCGGCCTTCGTGGTGTCACGACAGGCGAGGACGACGTCGGCCCCGGCTTTGCCCAGCGCTCGTGCGACTACCTCACCCAGTCCGCTGTTCGCCCCCGTGACGACAAATGTGCGGCCGGTCTGATCGACTACGTCTTCTGCGGTCCATTTGGTCATGCTTTCCAGCGTACGTGCCTTACTCGCCGGTAGGGAGGGGTCGCCTTCCGTCATCGCCTGCGCTTGGCGCGGATGGGCTTGGCGCCCGGCAGCGGCGGTGCAGCCACTCTGGGCGACGGGGGCGCGGTCATTCCGGGAGTCGGCGACGATTCGGCTTCCTTCTGCTCCGCAGCGATGCGTCCGTACACAAAATGCTGTTGTCCCAGCGTCCAGCAGTTGTTACTCACGAAATACAGCAGGATCGCCACGGGCGCGAATGCACCGAAAGCGATCACCCCCACCGGAAACACCCACAATGCGAGCTTGTTCATGATCGCTGTTTGAGGGTTGACGGTTCCGGTGTCCACTTGGCGCGCGATGGATGCCCGCGATGTGAAATGTGTAGCGACGGCGGCAAATATCATCAGCGGTACCGCTACCAGAATGATGGAGATACGGCTTACGTCGCCGAATGCTTCCAGTTGTGCTGCCGGGCTCGAAATCATGGCGGACAACGGTGCGCCGAACAGTTTGGCGTCGAGAAAAGACTGCACGTCCGAGGCACTGAAGAAGTAGTTGGCCGTGTTCGCGTTGTCCGCCACCGACATCGGTTCGGTCGGGCTCAGAAACGGGACGTGCGATGCCGCTCCGGTCCGATTGAACGATCGCAGGACGTGATAGAGACCAATGAACACCGGTGCCTGAACCAGCATCGGCAGACAGCCGAGCAACGGACTGTAATTATGTTCTTTCTGCAGCTTGGCCATCTCTACAGTGAGTTTCTGCCGGTCACCCGAATACTTCTTCTGCAACGCCTTGATCTGAGGTTGCAGCTTCTGCATCACCAGTTGAGTGCGGACCTGCTTGACGAAGGGTTTGAACAGCAGGGCTTTGAGCGTGAAGACGAGAAATACGACCGACAACGCCCACACGACGCCGTTGTCGGGTGATCCGGAGACCAGTGAGAAGACCTTGTGCCAGAACCAGAGGATTCCGGACACGGGGTAGTAGACAAAATCGAGCATGACGAATGAACCTCACCGAAAGGCACGCTCAGAGAGACGAGAGCGCGGGAATGGTCGTGGACGCAAGACGTCTGACCGACCTACGACGAGTTCACACCCGCCGACTGCCGATCTACAGACCGATTCCCGGAGCTCGAGGTTGCGGACGACCGGGCGCGTCCGGGCTGCTCTGCCTGCGGAAAGCACCACGCAGGCAGCGTTCGTCATCAGACGGGCCAGTGGTCGAAACCGCGCACAGTTGCAGAAGTTCGTACTTCGAGGAAGTTGCGAGCGCAGCGACCACGAAGACGGCAATCGCAGTTCCCAGCACCGCGGCGCTACCCGAGGAACCAAGCGGAGGCACTGCGAGAAGAGCGATGAACGGCAGCAGAAGCAGCAACAGTGACCGTGTCACCGTTCCTGTGCTCCGCTGTTGCATGACTGCGAGAGTACAGAACGTCCGCCGAATCCAGCCAGACGCTTGCCTCACGTACTTGTTCGCGCAGCCATTTGTGCGCAGGATCGTGGTCCATCCGACCGTGCCACTGTTGAGCGTTCGGCGCTCCCGCTGCGAATCGCCTGACCGGAGCCGGGGTGAGGCCGGCCGCCGTGCCCTCCTTGATTCGGATCACGAAAGTCCGTCGAAGTTCTCGCGATCGATCAACAGGCCTTGCACCCACAATGCCGCTCGAAACAGGTATGCACCCCGTCCAACTGACCGATGCGAACACGTCGAGGCGCAACCAGGCTGAGTGTCGCAAGCCGAAGCCCGATCACACCCAGCTGGACACCTGCTTCGGGACGCATCGACGCAAAGGCAACACGAGAAATGTCGCACCACCGATTCACCGACCCCCGCACGAGGAAGCATGCACTCGGAAGAGCGCTTGTCGTCGGCGTTCTTTCCCTGACAACCCTTGCCGTGAGTATCGACACCGCGAACGCTCAGGCCCCCGTGCTTCGGGACTGGAACATCGCCGCAGTTTCCGTCGACACGAATCCGGCGAAGGTGTCAGCTTTCGCTTCCTCGGATACAGGCCGCGTATTGGCAGCCGCAGAGTCCAAGATCGGCGCTCCGTACGTCTGGGGCGCGACCGGGCCGGACTCGTTCGACTGCTCCGGTCTCGTTCAATGGGCCTATGCACAAGCGGGCGTTTCGATTCCGCGAACCAGCTACGACCAGGCGGTTGGCGGCACTCCAGTTTCCCGGGACGATCTACAGCCGGGTGACGTGGTCCTGTACTACGGCGGGGAGCATGTGGGGATCTACACCGGAGGCGGTGAGATCGTTCACGCCCCGACGTCCGGGGAGTCGGTCGAACGCGCACCCGTGGACTCGATGCCGTACTACCTCGCCCGACGTTACTGACATGAATCCCGCAAGCTCGATGAAACAGCGTGTATCGCGGCGATATTCGAATCGCTCGTCGCGAGCCGAACGATTGACACTCCCCCATTGCGCGGAATGTGATGTCATCCTCTCGCCCGCGAGCGCGGTCTGCGCCAGGTGCCGTGGGGCGCGGTTGGACGTGACGCGGTGTTGCGGAGACGGCACTGTCGTGTCCTGGCGAACGGTTCACGGCGACCCCTCGACCGTTCTCGCCATCGTGGAATTGGACGAGGGGCCGTGGCTGTACACTTTCCTCACCGAATCCCCTCGCGCGGATGCGCCTGGACCGCTACGAGTGTCGTTTCAGGGGCGTGAAGAAGGTAAGCGCTACCCGGTGTTCTGCTTGTGCGGCGACGACCGTGGTGAACTGCTATCGGACGTCAACTCCGGCCTGCTGAGCCATTGACCTCACGCGAGTCACGCTCCTGCGCGGTCGAGACGTACCACGCTGCGATCTGCGCTCTGGAACTGAATCCCAGTTTTGTCAGTACGTGTTCCACGTGTCCCTGAGCGGTGCGCAGCGAGATTACCAAGTGCTCCGCAATCGCGCGATTGGTCAACCCTTGGGCAACCAGTTCCGCAACTTGCTGCTCACGAGGAGTGAGGTGAGGCCCTTCAGCCGACGACGCAGTCGTGACACTGGAGCGCTTGTCGAGCGCATATGCGACAGCTTCACCCTCGGACATCGCAAACCCGCTGCGAAACGACTTGTCGAAAGCATCGTCACCCATGGCTTTGCGAGCAGTCTCTGCAGCAGTGTCGTGATGAGCTGACAAACCCGGCAGGCCCGCCAGCCGTCCCCCGACCTTCTGCCAATACATGGCTGCCGCGCCGAGCAGAACCGCTGCATGCTTCCAATCACGTTGCGCTGCAGCAATCCACGCCAACGGCTCGATACACCACGCCGAGTTCATCGGGGCATCGAGAATTCTCAGACTTCGAGTCAAATAGTCACTTGCGGCATCCAATTCACCTCGGAGCCAGCTCACGAGCCCGAGAGTTCCCAGCGCAAATGCCTGGAACATCATCTCGTCGGCGGGCACGGTGATCGCGAGAATCTCTTCGTTGCACTCCACAGAGCGATCAAGAGCGCCGGACAGGAAGTACGCGACTCCCAAGGTGTCCAGGCCGATCACAACATGCAGCAGATTCTTGTCGAGTCGAAACAGCGTCAACGCGGATTCCAGCTTGGCTGTAGCGGTATCGAAGTTACCTCTGAAGGTATCGACGTATCCGTCTCCCCACGTCGCCAAGCCGCGCGAGCGCACATCCGCCAAGTCGTTTGCCAGGCGCCAACTCTCGTCGACCAACTCTTCTGCCCGTTCGAGTTCCCCCTGCATCGCGTGATTCACGGCGTCGATGGCCAAGACATCCACTCGGAACGGATCCAGCTCTCGATCCTCTGCATTCAAGGCTCGATCCGTCCAGTAACGCGCCTGCACAAGTAATCCACCTGCAAGCCAGAATCTGTACAACGCACCGACCATTCGCGTTGCAGATCGCGCCTCTCCGGCAGTGGAAATCGAGTACTCCAACGCATCGTTGACGTTGCGCTGTTCACGACCGAGCCTTGCGATCCAGGCAGCTTGCCGGCCACTGATCCACTCGGCTTCCGCATGAACGACCAGTGCCTCGAACCAATCACGATGGCTTCGACGCAGAGCGGAATACTCACCGGCGGACTCCAACTTTTCATGTCCGTACTCCCGGAGTAGGTCGAGTAGGTGGTACCGAACATCCCCGTCGGTTTCCTCACGAATCAGGATGGACTTCTCGACCAACGCGGTGACGAGATCGAGCACTTCGGTCGAATTCATGTCCTGCCCACACACGCCCTCAGCGGCATCGAGATCGAACCCACCCGAGAACACCGACAACCGCCCCCACAACTGCTGTTCGGTTGGCGAGCAGAGGTCGTAACTCCAATCGATCGACAATCGCAGCGTCTGTTGACGACTCGGAACGTCGCGTCCACCCGTTGTAAGAAGTCGGTATCGATCCGAGAGCCTGTTCATGATCTGCTCAGCAGACATACCACGCAGGCGAGCTGCCGCCAGTTCGATCGGAAGTGGGAGTCCATCCAAGTCGTGACAGATATGCGCAACGGCGCGCTTGTTCTCCTCGGTGAGGGTGAAACCAGGTACGACGGAAGCCGCACGCTCGGTGAACAACGACACCGATTCGTACTGGGCAATTCCCTCGAATTCGGGCGGCTGTTGCTGCGGCGTGGTGAGTGAGGGAACGCGCATCGTCACCTCACCGCCCAGGCCCAGCGATTCGCGGCTCGTCGCCAGGATCTTGACGCCGGCACATCGCCGTAGGATCGCGCCTACGAACACAGCGACGGCATCGACCAGATGTTCACAGTTGTCGAGCACCAACAGCAGACTCCGATCGGCGCAGTAGTCGATCAATGCCTGCAGCGGGTCCGCCGACGAGACCGACCGGACACCAAGGGTCACGGCGACATGATCTTCGAGGAGATCCGAATCTGTCTGCTCCCCCAGTTCCACCAACCAGGCACCGTCTCGAAACACCCTTTGCAACGCGCCCGCAAGTCGGATCGCGAGCCGTGTCTTGCCCACGCCACCGATCCCGGTGAGTGTCAACAAACGGGACGTCTCGAACAATCTCCTGGCGTCGGCCAACTCACGCCGACGACCGACGAAACTCGTCAGCTCCAAGGGCAGGTTGCCGACAACTCGCTGGTCGGCTTCTGAGCGCACAGCGGATGCCATCGACCGACTCGCTTTCTGCCATACCACTACACAACAACGCTACCCCCACGATCGGCCTCCCGAGCAGCACTCACGCGAGCATGTGATCGGAGCCCACTTGTTCTCCCCCGAGTGCGAGATGCACGACGGCCACACCGGTGTCACGCAGACGAAACAACGTATTCCTACTCTGGCAGACAGACGAAGGGAGAGCGACATGCCGCCGCGCCGTAGATCGGTACTGCTGACGCAACTGGTAATCGATGCTCCCGGAAGTCCACAACAAACGATCCTCGACGAACTGCGGCGAGTGATTCTGTCGGGTTCGGCGCCTCCGGGTACCCCGATTCCTCTCGGCGACGTGGCTGATGTGTTCGGTGTCAGTCGAATACCTGTGCGGGAATCACTGAAAACACTGGTCGGAGAGTCCTTGGTCGACCATCGACATCAATTCGGCTACACCGTTGCTCAGCTGACGCCGGCAGAACTGCGAGAGATGTACATCGTCCGCGAAACTCTCGAATCAGCTGCATTGGCCGTCGCCGTCGAGCAGGCAACCGAAGAGGATCACGAACACGCCGTCGAGGTGAACTCCCGTTTGGAGATCGCGTTGCGCTACGACGACTCTCAGTCCTATCACTGCGAGAGCCGAAACTTTCATCTCGCACTGACCCGACCGTCTCAGATGCTTCGACTGCTGCACATGTTCGAAGCTGCCTGGAACATCACCGAACCAGTACAGCCGATGGTCCATGTTGCCGGCGTCGATCGCCGGGTTCTGCACTCGGATCACACCGCGATGCTGGACGCATTCCTGCGTCGGGACGCATCCGCACTTCTGAGCGCTTCCGAAATCCATCATCGCCGACTCGATACCGTGATCGCGACTCTACCGACAGACACCGGTCTATTGGCCGAAAAAGATATACCGATCACGCAATAGTCGTGCAACACAGCATCGATACCTTTCTCTCAACACAGTTTTCATCACTGACGCTGAGAGCTCGTGGCACCGTCCGCTGATTTCCTGCACTGATGCACAGGAGCTGTCATGACCGACATTCTTCCGTCCCGAACGACCACTACCCCCACTCCCCCAAAGGAAACCGGATCGGGTGACCTTGTCGAAGCCGCGGGTCACCCTGTCGGAAGCGGCCTGATCAAGCCGGGCTACGACCCTCGTTTGACCAACGAGGACTTGGCGCCGCTTCGCAAGCAGACCTGGTCGTCGTACAACATCTTCGCCTTCTGGATGTCCGACGTACACAGCGTCGGCGGATATGTCACTGCCGGTAGTCTTTTCGCACTGGGATTGGCCAGTTGGCAAGTACTCGTCGCCCTGCTGGTCGGTATCACGATCGTCTACTTCTTCTGCAATCTCGTCGCCAAGCCCAGCCAAGTTACCGGCGTGCCGTATCCGGTGATCTGCCGCAGCGTGTTCGGCGTCCTCGGCGCGAACATCCCGGCAATCATTCGTGGCCTGATTGCCGTGGCTTGGTATGGAATTCAAACCTTCCTCGCTTCAGCAGCCCTCGATGTCGTACTGATCAAACTCTTTCCGTCACTCGCGCCCTATGCCGTCGTCGAAGACTACGGATTCGCCGGACTCTCCGCACTGGGCTGGGGAAGTTTCATGCTCCTGTGGGTACTTCAGGCCTGTGTCTTCTGGCGAGGCATGGAATCGATCCGCCGCTTCATCGACTTCTGCGGGCCGGCTGTGTATGTCGTGATGTTCATGCTGTGCGGCTACCTGATCTACAAGGCAGGCTGGAGCGCCATCGATCTCACGCTCGGCGACGTCAAGTACTCGGGTTTCGACGCCGTGCCGGTCATGCTCGGTGCGATCGCTCTGGTTGTCTCGTACTTCTCCGGACCGATGCTCAACTTCGGCGACTTCTCCCGCTACGGAAAGTCGTTCGCTGCCGTCAAGAAGGGCAACTTCCTCGGTTTGCCGTTGAACTTCCTCGTATTCTCGGTGTTGGTCGTCGTCACTGCATCGTTGACGCTGCCGGTGTACGGCGAACTGATCACCGATCCCGTTGCGACCGTTGCACGAATCGACAGCACCTTCGCCATCGTTCTCGGCGCACTCACCTTCACCATCGCCACGATCGGCATCAACATCGTGGCCAACTTCATTTCCCCGGCCTTCGACTTCTCTAACGTGAGTCCTCAGAAGATCAGCTGGCGCGCCGGCGGAATGATCGCAGCGATCGGCTCGATCCTCATCACGCCGTGGAACTTGTACAACAATCCGGACGTCATTCACTACACACTCGAAACCCTCGGAGCCTTCATCGGTCCGCTGTTCGGAATTCTGATTGCCGACTACTACCTCGTGCGCAAGCAGAAGGTGATCGTCGACGAACTGTTCAGCATGTCGCCGACCGGAACCTACTGGTACAGCAAGGGATACAACCCTGCTGCAGTGACCGCCACCGTGGTGGGAGCCGTCGTCGCGATGGTCCCGGTCCTGGGCAAGGACCTCACCGGGATGTACACCGCAGCGCAGTACAGCTGGTTCATCGGTTGTGGGCTCGGATTCACCGTCTATTACCTACTCGCCGCGCGCTCTTCCTCAGCTGTCCGGAATGCTTCCTCTCCCGACACTGTGACGGTCGACTGATCGTCATGAGAATCAAGGTGATCAACCCCAACACCACGTGGGCGATGACCGCCAAGATCGAGGAATGTGCCCGGACCGTCGCAGGCTCGGGCACATTCGTCGAGGCTGTCAGCCCTGCCATGGGTCCCGCGTCGATCGAAAGCCACTACGACGAAGCTCTCAGCGTCCCCGGAATCCTGACCGAGATCGCCGCCGGAGAAAAGAACGAAGTCGACGGCTACGTCATCGCTTGCTTCGGTGACCCAGGTCTTGATGCAGCCCGAGAGTTGGCCAAGGGCCCCGTCGTAGCTGTTGCCGAAGCGGCCATGAACTACGCAAGTTTCCTGGGTCGCGGATTCAGCATCGTGACCACTCTCGGTCGAACCCGCGGCCGCGCAGCCGATCTGGTGGACCGGTACGGCATGCAGGCTCGGTGCCGGGGTATCCACTCCTGCGAGATTCCGGTTCTGGAACTCGATCGTGATCCCGACGCGCGAAAGGTGATCTTGGAAGCCTGTTTCGACGCATTGGAGCAAGACGACTCGGACGTCCTCGTGCTGGGTTGCGCCGGCATGGCGGACCTGTGCCAGGACTTGTCCGACGAACTGGGTGTCCCGGTAGTCGACGGCGTTGCCGCTGGGGTCACGATGGTTCAGTCGTTGGTCACCCTCGGACTGTCGACCAGTTCGCGCGGCGAGTTCGCACGCCCACTTCCCAAGAACTACACCGGTACACTGACACCGTTCTCGCTGTGAGCGTGCCTGAGCGAGAGTCGAACACCTGTCACCAGCAGCGCCAGGATCGCGAACAATACTCCAGCCCAGACTAATTGGCGGGTTTCGAAATGCGCGAGAAACAGTCCACCGACCGCAGTGCCGAGCGTGATCCCCAGGTTGGAGAACGAGATGAAAAGGCTGTTGCCGAATTCAGGCGCGTCGACTGCATCTCGCCCCATCCAGCTCTGCGAAACCACCAGTCCACCGGAATGCACTACACCCCAAACCAACACGGCTACAACCATCGCGCCGAAGTACGGGCCCGCCAGATAGAGCATCACGTAGACGACGATGTACAGCAAGGGAAAAGCCACAACCGTGCGCACCACCCCCTTGGCGAGCAGAGCCCCGAAGACGAAGTTGCCGAAGATCATCACGACACCGAAAGCCAATAGCATCGCGCTGATCCACGATCCGCTCATGCCGGTCACTTCGCCGAGGTATTCGGCAAAGTATCCGTACACCGAGAACATGGCTGCGAAGACGAAGGTGACGGAAAGAATGGTCAACCACACGCGCGGCCGGCGAAGTATCCCGACCTGTGCACCGTACGACAGGCGTTGTGTCACAGGAGCCGAGGGCAGAAGTACGACAATCCCGAGAAACGCGAGAACGTTGACCACGGCGCCGAACACGAATGCTGTCGACACCGAAAAGTTCTCGGCCAAATAGGACGTCAAGGGCACGCCGAACGCGAATCCGACTGTGACGCCTGCAAATACCTTGGTCACCGCGGCGGTCGCCTGTTCCGGCGATACCAGACGAACCGCACTTGCAAGCGCGACAGCGAAGAAGACCGGATGAACCACGGCGGGGATGATCCGAAATGCAAACATCACCTCGAAACTCGATGTGGTCGCATACACCACATTGGAGACCGCAAAGACTGCAATCGCTACCAACAGAACGGTTCTCCTGTTGATTCCCGAGGTGATCAGCGTTGTGAACGGACCGGTCACCGCCACGACGAGTGCAAACACACCGACCAACCATCCGGCAGTCGACGCGGTGATACCGAACTTTTCGCTGATCTGAGGCAGAACCCCGATAATGCCCATCTCCGTAGTGATGATTCCGAATACACCCAACGCCAGAACCGGTATCAACAATTTCGACTTCACGACACACTCCTCACTACTTCGCCACACAAGACAGTTACATATCTATATATGTAGATATATTTGGTTGAACAACCCGACCGACGAGGGCAATTCGGCCGCTACAGCTTTTCGCGAACGAATTCCCTGAACTCGCCGATCACGGATTCGTTTCGTCGGTAATACGTCCACTTCCCGATGCGCTCGGACTCGAGCAGACCCACGTCTTTCATGCCCTGCAGATACCCCGAGATCACCGACTGGGCAAGTCCCGATCGCCCCTGGATGTCACCGACACAGACTCCGATGTGAAACCCGAGATCCTGCTGCGTATACGAGTCCTCGTCGAAATACTTCGCCGGGTGCGCGAGCCACTCCATGATCTGCAGGCGAGTCGGGTTGGACAGCGCCTTGAAGATCGCCAAAGCATCCATGGACCACACCCCTCTGCACGACAACCGGAACGCATCTACTTTTATGGATATGTTTGGCGAAGTCAAGCCCGATTCGGACCGAAAGCCGTCTGCATCACATCGAAGCATTCGAAGTGAGCTGCGACACTTACGTTTCGACGACCTGCGGAAATCTCAGCGTCGACTTTCTATCTGTGACGACTTGTTTATAGTTATCGCCAACAACGAATTGCCGGAAGTTTCCGGTTCACCTCAGAACGTCCGTGGGTGAACACAATTCGCTCAACACCAGCCGTACCCGGCTTGTCATTCGGGAGTCGAACCATGAACACACCGCATCAGTTCAGGGTCGTCACCTCATGGTGATGTCGAAGCTCGCCAAATGGCAGCTGGTCGCCCTCGTCGTGGTTGCACTCCTGGGCTTGATCTATGTCGGAGCGAAATACGTACGGCTGGACAATCTTCTGGGATTCGGCCAATACACGGTCAAAACCGAACTGGCGACGTCCGGTGGCATCTTCACCAACGCCGAAGTGACCTATCGCGGTGTACCCGTCGGACGCGTCGGTGACATGTCGCTCACGTCCGACGGAATCGAAGTCGACCTGTTGATCGACAGCAGTGCTCCGCAGATTCCCGCATCCGCGCGGGCCGTGGTGGCCAATCGCTCAGCCATCGGCGAGCAGTACGTCGACCTTCAGCCCGATACCGACCAGGGCCCGTTCCTCGAAGACGGCTCGGTGATCGCCGTGGGCGACACAACCACGCCGATCCCGATCGAGAATGTCTTGACCAGCGCCAACGGTCTGGTGCACTCCGTTCCGGTCGACGCACTCCACACCGTCGCGAAAGAACTCGGCGCGGCATTCAACGGCAAGGGCGAAGATCTGCAGGTACTTGCCGACTCGCTGTCGGGGATCTCCCAGTCGGGCCTCGACACCCTTCCCCAGACCCTCGGACTGATCCGCGACAGCCAGACGGTGCTCACGACCCAGTCCGATCAATCGTCGGCGATCAAGCAGTTCAGCACCGACCTCGACGCACTGACGGCGCAATTGCGCACCAGCGACCCCGACATCCGACGCGTGATCGACAACGGCATACCGGCCAGCGAACAAGTCGGCTCTCTCGTCACCGAAGCCGGCCCCGCGCTCACGACCAACCTCTCCAACCTCTCCGCCGTTGCAGCGGCAGCCGCACCGACACTGCCCTCGCTGCAGCCATTCCTGCTCTTCCTGCCTGCGCTCGCCGGGGCGGCGCCCACCGTTGCACCGGGAGACGGCACAGTACATCTGGGCTTGGTACTCGAGACCAACAACCCGCTCTCGTGCACCGTCGGTTACGAAGGGACCATGGCAATCCTCGACGAGATGAAGCGCAAGGACCCGAACTTCGACGACACGACGCAGAACTTCCCGTTGAACACTGCCGCCAACTGCCAGGCACCTCAGGGCAGCGAAACGGGAGTTCGTAGCGCCAACCGCATCGCGTTCGCCGACCCGAACACCTCGCAACCGTGGGACGGCAAGCCCAAGGTGGACCCGGACAAGCTCAACCTGAACCCGATTGCCACTCAACTCGCACCGATGCTCGGCGCCACCCCGAAGTAGCCGTAAACAACTGGCACCATCGACCCTCCGCGACGATGATGATGTGATGTCGGAAGGAACGCCTGAAGGCGAGTCACAGAGCATGTCACGAGGTTTCGACGAACTTGTCGCCGAAGCGGAATCCGCCTCCGTCGACGGGTGGGATTTCTCGTGGCTCGACGGACGCGCCACGGAGCAGCGTCCGTCGTGGGGGTACCAGAGGCTGATGGGTGAACGTCTCGGCCGCGCCGGCGCCGCATTGGACATCCAGACCGGCGGCGGCGAAGTCCTCGCCGCTGCACCGTCACTCCCGCCGGTGATGGCAGCAACCGAATCCTGGCCACCGAACATCGCCAAGGCCACCGCCCTTCTGCGTCCCCGAGGTGTGGTGGTGGTCGCGGATCAGGACGAGCCGCCGCTACCGTTCGCCGATTCGGCTTTCGACCTGGTGACCAGCCGACACCCAGCGACGGTGTGGTGGACCGAAATCGCGCGGGTACTCGAACCGGGAGGAACGTACTTCGCTCAACATGTGGGTCACGCCAGCGTGTTCGAACTGGTCGAGTACTTTCTCGGTCCTCAGCCGCAGGCTCGTCGCGGACGGCACCACGAGGACGAAACTGCCGACGCGATTGCGGCCGGGCTCACCGTCGTCGACCTTCGTTTCGAGCGTCTGCGCATGGAATTCTTCGACATCGGCGCCGTTGTCTACTTCTTACGCAAGGTGATCTGGATGGTTCCGGGATTCACCGTCGCGCAGTATCGGGACCGGCTCCGCGAACTCGATCAGCAGATCCGTCGCGACGGATCTTTTGTCGCGCACTCGAGTCGATTCCTGATCGAGGCACGCAAGAGCTGAGCGCACCGCGACGGGCCGCACATCCCGAACGTGATCGATGCTGCTAGTCGGACTCGTCGGCGTCGCTCCGCGAGCCGATCGCAGCGGCAAGATAGTCGCCGAGTTCACGCTGAAGGTTCGCGTCGAGTGCCCGGGCCAGTGCCGAATGTACCGACGCCACACCGAGTTCACGCATCGTCTGGAGCATCTCGGCTGTTCCGGCAACCTCGTCGCCCTCCGGGAGCCAACCGACCCCGTGCTGATCGACGATGCGATCCTTTGCCGCCTGAATCAGGTCTTTGGCGATCCCGTCCACAGCGTTGTGAAGCTTTTCGTGCACATCGACCAGTTGATCGAGAGTGAAACCGTAGTCGAGGAGACTCGAAAATCCGCTGAGCAAAGCAGGATCGGTGAAAACGCAGTTCTCTCCTTCGATCTGTACCAGTCCGAGATCTACGAGACGATGCAGTTGACCATCTGCATCTCCCCCGAGAAACTCGCGTACGACGGCCATCTCGATACTCACGGTGTCGCTGCGGGACCATGGTTCGGTGACCGCGTGCTGCAGACCCAGCACCTCTGTCAGGTCTTTCCCGCTTTCCCACCCGGTGATGAAGTCGTCGATATGCGCAGTGGTGAAACCTCGTTGAAGAAGCGTGTCGATCAGCTTGAGGCGTTCGAGGTGCGCGTCGCCGTAGATGCCTACCCGCCCACGCTTCTCCGGCGGAGGAAGCAATCCACGTTCCTGATATGCCCGTACATTCCGCGAGGTGGTGCCCGCAGCGCGCGCTAGATCGTCGATGCGGTACTCGGTCACCGCCTCGTCTCCTCTGCCGCGTCGGTCGTCACGATTCCAACTTAGTGGCAACACCAGGCCGATCAGAACCCGGGATCAGGTCTGCGCGGTGTCTTTCTCGCGCACCGTGCTCGTGTAGTCCCGAAGATCCACCGATTTCAATTGGTTCACGTACTGGGTCGCGAAACCGGGAAACATAGTGGCATTGAATCCTTCGTCGGTGAGATACCAACTCGAACATCCCGAGTTCCACGTGGTCTTCGACAGCCGACGCTGCAACTCGACGTTGTACGCATCTTCGACATCTTGACGAACATCGAGTGCCTTGAGGTCGCGCTCGAGAACGATCTTGATCGCTTGGGCGAGATAGTCGAGTTGCGCTTCCATGTACACAAGGGCGGAGCTGTGCCCCGGACCCAAGTTGGGTCCGAAGGTGAAATACAGGTTGGGATAACCGGATACCGCAATGCTCTTGTACGCACGCGCCCCGGATTTCCACTCCTGAGCGAGCACACGTCCGTCCCGGCCGATGATCGGGACCGGTGTTCCGGTCTTGCAAACGTCGAAGCCGGTGGCGAAGACGATGCAGTCGAATTGATGCTCGATCCCTTCGACCGTGCGAATGCCATGTGGCGCCAATCTCGCGATCGGCCAGGTCACGAGTGTGCAATTGTCTTGCTGGAGAGCCGGGTAATACTCGCTGGTCATCAGCAACCGCTTGCACCCTGCCCGAAAGTCGGGAGTGAGTTGTCGCCGCAACCACGGGTCCTTCACCTGCATGCGCAGATGAAGACGCCCGACTGTTTCCACCACCCTCGTCAACGGGGATTCCCACACCACCCCGAGAGCTACCGATTCGTGTCCCCAGTACCAAGCCCGACGCGCCAGAGTCTGGACGACCGGATGACGACGGTACAGATCCTTCGTGCGAGATCGGGTGCGTAGGTTTGCTCGCGGCAATGCCCATCCCGGTGTTCGTTGGAAAACCTTCACTGATCGTGCAGTTTTCACGAGTTCAGGGACGATCTGGACGCCACTGGCCCCGGTTCCGATCACTGCGACCCGCTTGTCGGTGAAGTCGTAGTCATGGTCCCAGCGAGCACTGTGAATCTTGTGTCCTTCGTAGCTCTCCAAACCCGGAACAGCAGGAAAGCTGACGTTCGCCAGCGGACCGGACGCCATGACGACGGTCCGGGCAATGACCGCTTCACGGCCCTCGAGCGCGATCGCCCAGACACCTGTCTGCTCGTCCCACTCGACGCCCGTGACGTTGCACCGAAACCGAATCTTCGGCTCGAGGCCGAACTCTTTCACCATCGTTCGGATGTAGCCGAGGATCTCCGCGCTGGCCGAGTAGGTGTGCGACCAGTCCGGGTTCGGGGCGAAACTGTACGAGTACAGACGGGACGGAATGTCGCACGCAGCTCCCGGATACGTGTTGTCGCGCCACGTCCCGCCGACCTCCGTGCCGCGTTCGAGAACGACGAAGTCCTCGATACCGTTCTGCTTCAACCGAATCGCCGCTCCGATTCCTGCGAAACCTCCACCGATGATCGCCACTGACAGTGGCTCGGCAGTACTCATGCGAGTGGCTCGTACGTAAGTTCCTTGGCCCAGGTCGGCTCGGAATTGAGCCTGCTGCCGGAAAGTCGGCCAGTGACCTTGACCATCCGATCGGCAAGCAGATGGTAGGGATGGTTGCGATTGATGACCATGTTGCCGTGCCACTTCACCACCCGATACATCGGGACGCGGAGCGCGGCCGGACTCCGTTCGCCTACGTTCCTGAATCGCTTCATCGCGGTGTAGAGCCGTTCCTCGTTCACTCCCATGTCGACGATGTTGTCGCGCATCTTGTTCAGCAGCGGGATGTAGCGAAGTGTCCCGATGATCAACGCCGGATTCAACCAGGCGCCGACGGTTTCGACAACGAGCTTGCGCGTCGTCGAGTGCCCGAGCATCTCGATCACCGCAAAATCGACCGCCAGATGCCTGGACTCGTCTGCATTGATCTTCTTGAACACAGCCTGACAGACCGGATCCTCGATCTCGTCCATGATGAACTTGACCAGGGCTCCGTCGAGCGCCACCTCGAGCATCGGTATGACGGTCCCGAGAATCGAGAGCGACAAACCGTCGGAATGCTTGTCCAGCCAGTCGATGACGAGCTTGACGTTGATGTTGGGCTCGGGCATCTCGTCGCCGTCCAGCATTCCCCACCGACGCATCAGCGCGAGTTCGGCGTTGGCGTGCTTCTGTTCCTCGGCGTGGAAATGCCGATAGATGTCTCGGAGAGTTTCAGTCGGCGCCTTGAGAGCCATCGCAGCGAAGCCACGGGCACCGACGTTCTCGATCCACATCAGGTCCGACATGAACGGTTTCAGCTTCGCATGAAGCTCTGGACTGATCGTCTCGGCGCCCGGAGCATCCCAGTCGATGTCCACCAGAGCCCATTGGCGGTCCTTGATCTTGTGCAGCATGCCGTCGAAATCGAAGGACATGTCACGCTCCTTTCGTGCTCGGCGAGTTCGTCTCCGGCGCCGCCGAAGTTCCAGATGATCCCGACTTCTGTTTCGGTGCAAAGCGATTGAGAACTCCACAGCCCCACGTGTATGCAACGGGTAGATACCGTTTGAGTCGCCAGATCACCTTCGCATCGAACTGCGGCACCACGTAGAGTCGACCCTTGTCGTAGGCGTCGAGAGTGGTGACGGCGATGCGCTCCGGCGAAAAGCCGGTTCGCCGCATCAACGCTTGCGCCAATTGTGTTGCTTCCGCGGTGATTCGGCCGTCGAGAGCAACATTTGTCTTGACGAAGGTCGGACACAGCACCGTCACCCGCACTCCCGTACCGGCAAGTTCAGCGGACAAGGTCTCCGAGAGCGACATCACGGCGGCTTTACCGACGTTGTAGGGCGCCATCAGCGGCGCAGCCGCAAACCCAGCAGCCGAGGCCACGTTGATGAATCCCCCGGCGCCGCTCGCACGCAGTTGTGGAGCAAATATCTCACAGCCGTGCACGACACCCCACAGATTGATCCCGAGTGCCCACTCCCAATCGTCGAAACCGATCTCGCCCACCGGTTTTCCACCGATACCCACCCCGGCATTGTTGATCACCAACGAAAGCGGACCCGCAAGTTCGAGTTCCGCGAACAACGCCAGGTCCTGAACCTGCTCACGAATTGACACATCGCATTTGACGGCGTGCGCGGTACCACCAATCTCATCGATGAGTGCCACTGTTTCCTTGGCCCGTTCCAGCGAGATATCCGCGCAGATCACCTCACCGCCTCTGCGCGCCAACTCCAATGAAAAGGCACGGCCGATTCCGCTGCCGGCGCCGGTCACCACTGCGCGGGCATTGTGGGACACCTTCGATCCGCGGTTCTTGGTCGGTTTCTTGGTCGGCACCGGTCGGCTCACCTTGAAGACGCTTCGACTGCTGTGTGTTTCTCCATCTCCAAAGAGTCATCCACAACCGTGCCAGTTGTCAATGGCCTAGAATTCGATGGCGGAATACGCGGCAGTCGAACCAGTACCCGGACTGCTCGAATGAAGTCTTTTGTCGACCGACCGTGATCTAAACGGGGTGCGCGGTCTTCCAGTGCTCGGCGATGTCGATGCGCCGCGCGATCCAGACCTTCTCGTGTGACTGCACGTGGTCCAGAAATCGCTCGAGAGCGGCCGCACGGGCAGGGCGGCCGACTATGCGGCAGTGCAACCCGATCGAGAGCATCTTGGGCGATCCGGCCGTCCCCTCCGCATACAGCACGTCGAAGGCATCGCGTAGGTGCGCAAAGAACTGATCACCGCTGGGAAATCCTGCGGGAGAGGCGAAACGCATGTCGTTGGTGTCAAGGGTGTACGGGACGACCAGGTGCTTCACCGATTCTGCGCCACGCGGAACGTCGACCCAGTACGGCAGATCGTCGGCGTACGAATCGGAGTCGTAGACGAAGCCGCCGTGCTCGACGACCAATTCGCGGGTGTTCGGTGAATCGCGTCCGGTGTACCAACCGAGAGGCGCCGAACCCGTCAGATCTCGCAGAATCTGCACTGCCTCGGCCATGTCAGCGCGTTCGCGCTCGATGTCCACGGATTGGTAAGACTTCCAACGTAATCCGTGGCACGCGATCTCGTGGCCCAACTCCTGAAAAGCACTGACTGCTTCGGGGTTACGCTGCATCGCCCGCGCCACCGCAAAGACCGTGAGAGGCAGGTTTCGCCGCTCGAAGGTTCGCAGTACACGCCACAACCCGGCCCGTGAGCCGTACTCGTACAGCGATTCCATGCTCATGTGTCGATTCGGAAATGCCTCTGCCGGAGTCATTTCCGACAGAAATGTTTCCGAAGCCGCGTCCCCGTCCAGGACGTTGTTCTCGGCTCCCTCTTCGTAGTTGAGCACGAACTGAACCGCTATCCGCGCGTCGCCGGGCCAGTGCGGATGCGGCGGATGAGGGCCGTACCCCACCATGTCCCGGGGATAGTCGTCGCGCGGATAGTCGCTCATGCCAACAACTTTACCGTCAGCGCCCGGAGATCACAGCGCGAGCAGCGTCGGTGAGTACGCCGAAGACTCTCAGCCGCGCCAGGCCACCGTCCGGGAAGATGTCCAGACGAACATCGGTGACCTGGACTTCGGAATCGATCGGAAAGCGATGGCGCGTATCCGGACGCAGCGTCGTGCGCGGCAACAGTTCGATCCACTCCCCCTCCGACGTCCGCCCGGTCAGAGCACCCTCACCTGGACTGTTTCCGAGGAAGTACGAGGTGTCGATCTCGACGAAACTCAGCACGCCTTCACCCGCGAGTTGTACTTGCACCCAGTCGTTTCCGTTGTCGCGGCGCCTGGCGGTCTCCCACCCGTCACCCATCGAAGCAGCACGTCCGGGAAACAGGATGTTCTGCGGTGAGCTGTAGAACATGTTGGAGCAATCGGTCACGCGGCCACCGTTTTCGAGTGCTGCGAGGTCCAACGGCCCGGCATCGAGGAAACGCGGGTCCGGCCGCGCTTCGCCGTGAACACGGAATCTTGCCACGCCGCCGTCCGGGTAAATGGTCAGCTTGACGTGCGTCCACCGCTGCTCCGACGCCACCGAGAACGGGTTCTCCGAGTCACCGCGCACGGTCGAGCGCTCGACGATGGTTGTCCACTCGCCGGATCCGGCCAGGTCGGCGGGATCCGGATACCCGTCGACCGAGATTGCTTCCACCGAGATCTCGGGCGGGTAATTGCCCTTGAACCACGCGGTGTCGACCACGACGCCTCGCACCACTCCGGGAACACCGAGTCGGACGATCGCCTCGTCATGGCCTGCCACCCGGCGGCGACGCGTCTCCCAACCGTCGTACACCTGCCCCTTGTGACCGAACGTCGCCGGCTGGTACCCGGCCTTGCCTGGGCGGATCAGGGCCTCACGCTCGGCAAACGCCTCGTCGTTCGCCCAGATGACGGCTCCGCCGAGGGTGCGCAGTGCGAGATCGGGCAGCAAGGTGAATTCGGTGGTGCTCATCGGTCAGTGTTCTCCTGTGATCGGTGTGGTGCGTCCTACGAGGTGACGGAGTGCGTTGGTGTCGGCGCTCGGGGCGAGTCGGAGAACTTCGGATTCCGGATAAGCCCCCGCGTCGAGCCCGCGCAGTACCACCGCTGCGAGCGCCTGGGCGGTTGCAGGTTCGTCCATCACGTCGCCACCTTGGCGCCCCAAGTACGACTGGATGCGCGGGGCAGCGGCGCCGAGCGCGTTGCGATAGAAGCCGAACGTGGCGAGCCAGCGGGTGACCAGATGCCCAGGGTGCATGTCCCACCCCTGGTAGTAACCGCGTTCCAGGGACCGCGTGACGAGGCGATGGTGCCGAGTGATCGCGTCGCGGATCGCCGTGGCGCTCCCGATAGGCGCGACCTGAGTCGACCCGTCGCACACCCAGACGCCGGTCTGCGCGGCAGCAGCCAACATGACAGCCTTTGCGTGGTCTGCCACCGGATGTTCGAGCGACTGATGACGCGATGCAATTCCGCAAGCTGCACTGTAATCGTAAGTGCCGTAATGCAAACCGGTCAGACGACCGGCACCACGATGGATGGCCTGAGCAACTGCCACCGTTCCGTCGGCCGCGATGACCGCCTGCGGGCTCTCGATCTGCAACTCGAACCGAAGCGAACCGAGCTCGAGTCCGTGCGCCTTCTCCAGCTCTTCGCAGAGCAACACCGTCGCCGTGACCTGCTCCACCGCGCGCAGTTTGGGAACGGTGAAGACAAATCCGTCCGGCACTCCGCCGGCCGCGTCGAGCACAAGCTCGAGCGTCCTGATCGAGCGCCGACGCTCACCGGCCGGCAACCCCTTGAACCTGATGCCACTCCAGTTCGGCCCGGCAGGATCAGCGCTGAGCGCGGCAAGCGTTTGTCCGGCCGACGTCGCTGCATCGTCTTCTTCTTCGTCGCTGCGGCGTCCGTACCCGTCCTCGAAATCGATCCGAAAGTCTTGGACCGGCTTGCGGCCGAGTTGAACTCGCACATCAGCGAGCGCATTCTCCGTGTCGAGATCGGCGAACACATGAGCATGGGAATCGAGAAGCGCGATCGCCTGCTCACCCCAGAGTCGAGGGGTGTCGACGGTTGCATCCGCGGCACTGACGTAAATCGTGTGCACGGGTTGGATCTCGTCACGGTTTCCCGGGTACTGCGCCGCGAGCCGCTCGTCCACCGGATCCAGAAGTCCGTCCAGACGATCGTGGACGGCGGCGGAGAGTCGGGATTCTGTCATCGGACGATCTTCTCAGAACGTCCGCGAGCCCGCAGGTTCTCACGCCGCCGATCCAATCCGAGTCAGCGGCCCCCGACGAACGGAACGTTGACGAAGCTCGGCCGGTCTGCAGCCAACTCGATGTGCTGCGGTTTGAGTTGGCTGTCGGCGAGCATCGGGCCGAGCGCCAGGTATCGCGGCACGCTGGCAGCGTAGACGTCGACGCGGAGCCGGTGCCCCGGTTGCAGCACTGCGTCCGTCGGGAGCATGTTGATGTCGACGGTGGTGACCTCACCGGGAACCACCGGCTGACGCGTGTCGATCGTCAGATAGTGGTGCGGTTCACTGTAGTCACCGTTGGCCGAGCGAGTGCTCTTCGAATCGTCGACTGCCCGCAGCGACGCAGTCAGAGCGCCGTTCGTGATCGGTGTCGATGTTCCGTCCGGTGCTACGTCGTTGACCGTCGCTGCCCAGAATCCGTCCGTCGCGTCCAGGACGGTCTCGAGGTGGACGTTGATCGGGCCCGAGAGTGAGGTCGGCTCCGTCACTGCCTCATCGGTGAACGTCAGGCCCTCCGCTTCCTGGAATCGGGAATCCTTGGAACACGTCGCACCGAGCACCACGGAGATCCCGGCAGTTCCCTGAGTTCCGTCACCGGAGCAGAAGCCTCGCAGTCCTGGTGCGACTGTCAATCGCGCTGCGGCACTGGGCGGGTCATTCGTCAGCGAACCGTCATACGATGCGTGGGCGGCAGTACCGCTGGGCGCAGAGTTCAGATACATACGTTCGTAGCTCGCACCGGCTCGCGGGAACTGATCGTCCGTGATCCATCCGCCGCCTTGCTGGAACATCGTCACCGGACCGTAACGATCGATTCCGTTGTCGATGCCCTTGAGCCACTTGTCGAACCACGCACGTTCGAGCACGTCGAGGCGCGGCGGCGCACCGTCCTTGCCGAATCCTCCACCGGGAGTGACGTGATAGCCGTTCCCCATGATCAACTGCTTCTGCCCGGGCGGCAGATCGATTCCGTTGTAGATCCGCGGCTCACTGTTGGCGAAGATGTCGTGCCAACCGCCGTAAACCATCGTCGGAACGGCGATGTTGCCGACGTCAGCGGCTCGGTCCTGATAGAACTGCCCGTCTTGCGCGACTTGCAGAGTCGACGGTGACACGTCCTCGATTCTCTGAGCCGTCATCGCTTGCACCAGTTCGGGAATCAGCGTTCCCGGATCCTCGAGGCGGCTCGCCAACCACAGGGGATCGAAGTTTCCTTGCAGGATGTCCTGAACGTTCGGGATGAGTTTGAGCCCGTTGACCGCGGTCAACCACAACGGCATGAACCCGACTCCGAGGCCGCCACCGGTTCCGACGATGTCGCGCAGCAGATCGTTGCCAGGTTCGACCGGGAAGATCGCCTTCAGTGCAGGTGGATTGTTGCTCGCCGCCTGCACCGAGTTGATCGCGGAGTACGAGATGCCCGCCATCCCTACTTTCCCGTCGGACCACCCCTGCTTGCTCATCCAGTCGATGACCTCGACCGAATCCTGTTGCTCGCGCTTACCGAGCACGTCCCAATTACCTTGGGAGAAGCCGGTTCCACGTGCATCGACCACTACCTGCGTGTATCCGTTCTGGACCAGATCACGGTTGACGCCGAGAACCCTGGCGCCTCCGCCGGCGATGACGCCCGTCAACTCCGACACTCCGTCGAACGGCGCCGCGAGGTCGAGCGAGTTCGCAACGTCCATCAGCGTCTCACCGACCTGCGGGATCGACAGAGCTGAATCCACCAGTGTGTCCAGCAGTTTCGTGTACGGCGTGATGTTGAGGACCGATGGCGTCTTCGATTCCACGGCCCGCCCGGATGCATCCGCCGGTCGGTACACATTCGCTTGCAGAACTGTGCCGTCACTCATCGTGATGGGCACGTCCCACTCGATCGAGACCCCCGGATACTGCGGCGTCGCCTCCGTTGCCGCGAGCCAGGCCTGCCCGTCCGACCCTCCCGTCGGATCCGCAGAAGCGACGGCGCTCGGCACCGCCAATCCCACGACGCACAGCCCCACCGCAATCGTTGTCGACCTTCGACGTAGAAGTCGTGTCCTCACGAAAACTCCAATTTTCTGTTGTGATGACCCAGCCCTGCCCCCACGACAGTGACCGGTGTCACGAACTTACCGGATAGTAACTTCCGTCCCATATGTCGTCAATAGGTCTGAATGCCGACCGGACGGCTAGCTTTGAAGATGTGTCACGATCACCGCTTCCCGTCCGCGACGGCCTGAACCCGAGTCGCATCCGTCAGCCCGACGACGGCATGTGGACGACGACGCTTGACTACCTGCTCGAACGGTTCCCCCAGGACGCCGTCCGATTGCGGGAGAAGGTCGCAGCCGGGGAGGTCGTCGACGAGAAGGGTGTCGGAATCACCGAGACGAGCGCTTTTGCTCCCCGGCGGTTCGTCTACCTGTACCGCGACCCTCCCGTCGAAACGCGGGTGCCGTTCGAGATCGACATCCTCTACCGGGACGAGAACATCTTGGTCGTGGACAAACCGCATTTCCTGGCGAGCACCCCGCGCGGGCGATACATCGCCGAATCGGCGTTGGTCCGCTTGCGTCGGGACCTCGAACTACCGGAGCTGAGTCCAGCTCATCGCCTCGACCGCGTCACGGCGGGACTGCTGCTGTTCACCGTGCATCAGGCGGCCCGGCGCGACTACCAGACCATGTTCGCCGAGCGCCGCGTCGCCAAGGAGTACGAGGCCATCGCGCGTCACGACGCTCAGGTGAGCACCCCCGTGGTCGTGCGTAGTCGCATCGTGAAAGAACGCGGCGTGCTCAAGGCCGCGGAGATCGAGGGCGAACCCAACAGCGAGTCGCGGATCGAACTGATCGAAACGCGAGACGGCTTCGCGCGGTACCGGTTGACTCCCCATACCGGCAAGACCCATCAACTTCGGCTGCACATGAACTCGCTCGGGCTCCCGATCCACGGCGACAACTTCTATCCCGACTTCTACGACGTTGCCGCAGAAGATTATTCGAACCCGCTGCGCCTGCTGTCGAAGGTTCTCGAGTTCGAGGATCCGAAGACCGGCCGGCTGCAACGGTTCGAAAGTCGGCGGACCCTGTCCTGGCCGGACGAATCAGGCCGTGGCGACTCGCCGTAGGGACCCCGGACCCTTCCACTGCGCCTCCGATACCGGGAGGATGGAAGCGCAGACCGCACCGCAAGAGGAGACCAGATGAGCAAGACCGCCGTCGTACCCGAAGCCGTACGGGAGATCGAGCGCAAGTACGAGGCGTCGGCCGAGCAGGAAGTTCCCGCCTTGGGCGGACTTCCCGGTGTTGTCGGCGAACCGGTCCACGACTCGATACAGCTCTCTGCCACCTACTTCGACACCGCGGACTACCGGTTGCTGGCCGAGAAGATCACGCTGCGCAAGCGTGAGGGTGGCGACGACGCGGGGTGGCACATGAAACTTCCCGCAGGCCAGGACACTCGAACCGAAATCCAACTTCCCCCGGACGAGAGCACCGATGTGCCCTCGCCGCTGTCGAGTCTGATCCGGGCGATCATTCGCGGTCACGATCTGGTGCCGGTCGCCCTGATCATCACCGATCGGGAGCGCACCAGGCTCAACGGCGAAAACGGTGTGCTGCTTGCCGAAGTGGTCTCCGACACCGTCATCGCCTGCAAGGCAGACGGTTCCGGAGAGTCGACGTGGCAGGAAGTCGAGGTCGAACAAGGCGCAGGCGGGCAAGAGCTGGCCGATGCAATCGAGTCGGTTCTACTGGACGCCGGGCTGGAGCGCTCTGCGAGTCCGTCCAAACTCAAACGAGCACTGGGCACGTCGGTCACACCGTACGCCGGTCACGAGGTCACCTCGGGCAAGGCGTCGAATCCGCGGATCTTGTTGCGTAATTACCTCATCGAACAATTGCGCGCACTGGTCGCCGCGGATCTCGGCACGCGTCGGGCCGACGACGAAGCCGTTCACGACTTCCGGGTTGCGGCACGTCGCATCCGCAGCGCTCTGCAGTCGTACGCCGGCCACTCCCCCAAGACCGACGATCTCATCACGGATCTGCGGTGGATCGGTGGAAAGTTCGGTGACGCCCGCGACGTCGAGGTCCAGTGGGAGCGTCTTGTGGAACGCCTCGGCGAAATCGACGAGATGCCCGAGCGAGAAGCTGTGCGAGCTCGAATCGACGAGTTCTTCTCTGCACGTGGTGAAACCGCCCAGGAAACAGCCCTCGAGGCGCTCGATTCCGAGCGATACACCACGCTGCTCGATCGCCTCGACGAGTACGTCGGCGACCTCGAATTCGACACCGCCACCCACCGCGTCGGAAAGAAGGCATCGGCACGAGAGTTGGCCCATACCCTGCGGCACCTGGCACACAAGGTCGGTAAGCGGGTCGATCACGTCTTCGATGCCGATAGCCGCACCGAGCGTGACGAGCGAATGCACCGCGCCCGCAAGCGAGCCAAGCGGATGAAGTACGCGATCGAGGTCATGGAACCCGTGTCGAAGAGCCGAGCGAAGCGTGCACTGAAGCATTTCAGCCACTTCCAGGATGTTCTCGGCGAGCACCAGGATTCCGTTGTCGCCCAACATCATCTACTTGCAATGGCAGCCGAGCAGGAGCATACCTCGCTCACCAGTTTCGGATTGGGCATGGCCTACCGACGAGAACTGGAAATAGCCGACGGGCAATCGACCCTGCTACGCAAGACGTGGAAGGAAGCCGTGAAGTCAGCATCGTCACTCTGGTGACGTCGCTGTAACCAGTCGACCGATCTCGATCATTTCAGAGGGAGTAGACATGAACACACTTGCAGGACACCAGGATGTCGTCGCCGGTATCGACGGATCCGAGGCCTCGACGGCGGCGGCCCGGTGGGCGGCCTCCGTCGCGAACGCGGTGAACTCACGACTGATTCTGGCGCACGCCCTGCCGCAAGAGGGCCCGATCTACAGTCCCGCTGCAGTGATGTTGCAGTCACAGTTCCTCAGTCAGATCCGCGAAGACGGCGAAGCGATCGTCGATGCCGCCGCCACGGTGATTTCGGCCGAATTCCCCGAACTGACCATCGAATCCGAGATCGCGCCAGGGCCGGCGTCGACGCATATCCTCGAATCCTCGGGTACCGCACGCCTGATCGTGATGGGGTCGACCGGATCGGGCGCACTGCGCTCACGGCTGCTCGGATCGACCGCACTGAAGGTGGCCAATCATGCAACCTGTCCGGTTACCGTGTGGCGTGGTTCGGCGGAGAATCCCGGTCCGGATCAGCGTCCCGTCATCGTCGGAGTGGACGGAAGCGCGTTGAGCAAGAAGGCCGTCGAGTACGCGTTTCGTTATGCCGATCAGTTCGACGCGCCGCTCATCGCGGTCCACACCTGGCAGGGCTCGTCCACCTTCCGCGAAGGCGGAGCGGGAATCCTGATCGACTGGGAGGCTGTCGAGCAGGAGGAATCGGCGCTACTGGCGGAAAATCTAGCCGGTATGGCCGACCAGTACCCGGACGTGCCGGTCACCCGCATCAGTGAACCCGGTGCCGCTGCTCCCGTCATGCTCAAATACGCCGACGACGCACAGTTGATAGTTGTCGGAAGTCACGGCCGCAGTGCGATGGCGGGCGCCGTGATGGGCTCCACCAGCCAGAATCTGCTGCACCATGCGCCAGGGCCGGTCATGATCTGTCGCGCCTGAATTGCTGTGCGCCTTTATTAACCCCCCGCGGTTAATAAAGGCGCACAGCAGGGGTCAGGCGAGACCCGTGCCCACCAACTGACCTACTCCGTACGTCACGGCCATCGCCAGCGCGCCGCCGATCACCACGCGTAGCACCGCTCTGGTCTTGCGAGCTCCGCCGAGCGTCGCGCTGATCGTCCCGGTCAGCGCAAGTGCGATCAGCACCGCGAAAAATGCGATAGGGACGCGGATGCCTGTCGGCGGCACCAGAATTGCGACCAACGGGATCGCCGCGCCGATCGTGAACGAGATTGCCGACGAAATCGCTGCATGCCACGGATTGGTGAGATCGTCTGGATCGATACCCAATTCGACTTCTACGTGCGCCGCGAAGGCGTCGTGCTCGGTTAATTCTTCGGCGACGCGGCGGGCCGTCTCCGGACTCAATCCCTTGTTCTCGTAGATCTCGGTCAGTTCCTGAAGTTCAGCCTCCGGGGTCTCGAGGAGTTCCTTCTTCTCCTTCTGCAGGAGTGCGCGTTCGGTATCCCGCTGAGCGCTGACCGAGACGTACTCGCCCAACGCCATGGACACAGCGCCGGCAACCAGTCCAGCAAAACCTGCTGTGAAGATCGCGGAGCGCTCGGTCGTGGCTGCCGCAACACCGACCACGAGACCTGCGGTCGAGACGATTCCGTCGTTTGCACCCAGAACACCTGCACGCAGCCAGTTGAGGCGATTGTTCAAACTCGGTGCGTGAGGTTCCGATTCCCCACCGGGCGCCCCGTCGGTCAACTGCACACTGTCTCCGGACATGGCAACAGATTAGGACGATCAGTCCGGTTGCGATAGCAATCTGAGCCTGTCCTTCGCGCACTGATATATTCCGATTGGCACCCCAACCAAGCATTTGTTAGGTTTGAAATCGGCAGACATCTGGAGGCATTGTGAGCGCAGTACGCACCGCTTTTGTCAGCGGCGGAACCGGTGGAATCGGGTCGGCGATCGCCCTGACCCTTGCCGAACGCGGACACGACGTCGCCTTCACCTACCGAAACAACAAGGGCGCTGCCGAGCAACTGAGCGAGCAGATTCGAGCGCATGGCGTGCGCGCCCACTCGTACGCTCTCGACTTGACCGACGAGTTGTCGATCAGCGCCGCCGTCAACGATGCGGTCGATGATCTGGGCACATTGACGACGCTGGTCCACGCTGCGGGACCGCACGTCCCGATGACGCACCTCTCACGTGTGACGCCGGCGTTCTTCACCGAACAACTCAACCAGGAGGCCGCGGCGTTCTTCACCCTCGTCCACACCGCCCTGCCTGCGCTGCGTGCATCCTCGGGTTCGGTGGTGGCGGTAACAACCGCGGCAACGGATCGCTTTCCCGTGCGCGACGGACTCTCCGCTGGCACCAAAGGGGCTGTCGAACAACTTGTTCGCGGATTCGCCGCAGAGGAAGGACGCTACGGCGTCCGGTTCAACGCTGTAGGACCAGGCATGTTGACGGACGGAATGGCGGAGCGCCTGATCAGCTCCGCCGAACTCGACCAAGGCGCGCTCGACGTGACGATGAGCCGAATCCCGTTGAAGCGCTTCGGATCAGCTGCCGACATCGCCGAAGCAGTATGTTTCCTCGCAAGCGACGCGGCCGGATTCATCAGCGGTCAGAAGCTCAACGTCGACGGTGGCTACACCGTCTGAGCGCTATCCGCCCAACTTGCGAAAGACCAGTCGCACGGCAAGTTCCAGGTGCGCCATCACCTCGTCCGTCGTCATCCGGCCCGCAACCCACGAGACGAGACTCGACATCCAGACGTCGTCGATCACCTTCACCGCGTCCAACTGCTGCTGCGAGACTTCCTCGACACCGATCGCCTTCGCGAACATCTCGGTCACGACCCCACCGAGCGCGTTGAGTTCCGGGGTCGCCGACGCGTCCGCGAACATGTACGCCCGAACCAACGCTTCGTAACGGAGGTGATCGGTCTCGAGGACCTCCGTATTCTTGCGCAGCACAAACAGAATCCGGTCCGACGGAGTCTCGCCCGGGATTACAAAGTCTTGGAATCTGTCACGCAAACCCTCGAACATCCACAACAATGCGACGACAAGCATGTGGTTCTTGGACGGGAAATACCGGTAAACAGTGCCGATCGCGACGCCGGCGCGATCGGCCACCGATCGCATCTGCACCGCGTCGTAGCCGCCTTCGGAGGCGGATTCCATTGCGGCGTCGACAATCCGGCGAAAACGCGCTCGCTGCGACGGCGTCGTACGACGTCCGGTCACCGAGCTACGTTCGACCACCGACTGGTCTGCCTTGTCGCCACCTGCCATGTCCACAACCCTTTTTAGACGTCGTTTTGCCGACTCCCAATGTAGCCGCCCAACGCAATTGTCGGGTGCATGACTGCCCGCTTCCGAACTGCCCGCCAGTGGAACTGGCCCAGATCAGGAAGCGCGCCGCGGCCGATCGGATCGGCCGCGTCTACGTGGATCTTCCGACCAGTCGCGAGAGGGTGCGCGTCGGCCCGGAGCTGGAGTCCGGCGTCTGTCGGGTTGTGGTGCCCGTCGTTCCGGTCGGCGTTGCCCAGTTGGAGCAGGCTGGGCGCGGCGAGCTGGCGGCCTCCGTCGATCGGTCTGTGGCTTCTTGGCAATGCCGAACCGAGGCTTGCCGAAGACCAGCGGTATCCAACCGCGACCGCTGCTCTCGGCCGAGGCGACAGCCTCGGGCTCACGGAAGGCTGCGTGCGCGATGAGCCCGAACATCAGCAGGGTGGTGATCATCGACGTTCCGCCCGCCGAGATGAGCGGTAGTTGCAGACCGGTCACCGGAATCAGGCCGACGACGTAGGCGATGTTGATGAACGCCTGCACGACGATCAACGTCGTTGCCGTCGCTGTCATGACTTTGAGGAACGGATCAGTGGACCGTTTCGCGATCCGCAGCCCGACGATCAGAACCGCGGCAAAGAGAGCGACGACGATCAGCGCGCCGACCAGACCCAACTCTTCACCGATCACGGCAAAAATGAAGTCGTTGTGCGCCTGCGGGAGATAGCTCCATTTGGCGTCGGACTGTCCTAGACCGCGCCCGAAGATGCCTCCGTTCGCCAGTGCGTACTTGGCCTGAGTGCTCTGGAAGTTCAAACCCTGCGGGTCGAGATCAGGATTGAGGAAAGCCTTGATGCGATCCGAGCGGTAACCAGCAGTAAGCCCGAGCACGAGAAATGCGACTGCGGAACCGAGTGTGAGGCTGATGAATGTCTTCATCCGGAACAGCCCGAACCACAGCACCGACATGAAGATGATGCCGATGGTGATGGTGGTTCCGAGGTCCTTCTCCAACACCACCAGAACCAGAACCAGCAACGTCGTACCGCCGATCACCGGCAGCGCGCGGTTGACGTCCATCCGCGCCTTCATGAACGACGCAACCGTCGCTGCGGACCAGATCGCCAGAGCAAGTTTGGCCAGCTCCGACGGCTGGAAGGAAATGCCCGCGATCACGAACCAGCTGCGAGCACCCATCTGTTCCGAGCCGATACCTGGAATCAGCACCAGGACAAGCAGAACAAGACACAGGATCAGCAGCCATGGTGAGGCTCTACGCATCGTTTCGGTCGGCAACCGCACGACCGCCACGAACATCACCAAACCGATCGCTGCGAACATGCACTGCGGCCAGAAGCGGGCGTAGGACGTCCCGGACAGAACATAGGATTCGACGCCCGAAGACGACAGCACCATCAGCAGTCCGAACGCGACGATCAGCACGACCAGACCGACGATCATATGGAAATCGAACAGTGGCCGATTCGTCCACATCGCCGTTCGAGCGCGGAAGGGTGTCGATGTGCGGTCACGTTTGTCCGACGCTCCACGGGGTGAGTTAACTGGCTCTCCACTCCCGCGACCGTTGGGCTTGTCTTCACTGCGACCGGTCACCACACAAGTATCGTCCCACGACTCCTAACCCATGGGTAACACAAGTCCCATGAGTCACACGGGCTCGGCCTCCCGAGGTCCATGTAGACCCACGAAATACCAGGTCACGTCCTTCGCCGGCGTCGGTCTGCCACCGCTCCCGCCAACGAGAGCGTCAACATGACCACGCAGACGGCAAGCGCGATCCCGAACGCACGTCCGTATCCGTCGGGCGACGATCCGAGCACACCGAGATACAATCCCGATACCGCGGCCAGCGAGATGGTCGCTGACAGGCGCTGAGACAGTTGAAGGAAACCCGCCGCAACACCGTTCGCGCCCGGCGGTGCATATTCGAGAGTCAGCACCCGATTGGGCGCGTCGACCAAACCGCTGGCAACTCCCGACAACACCGCCAGGACCACCAGCACCGGGATCAGATGTTCCCGAGGAATCAGATTGACCGCTGCGATGTAGCCGAGGATGACAAGGATCTCGCCGACGATGGCAAAAACCACCGCACTTCGGCCGAACCTGGCAACCAGCCGCCATCCGAAAGCCGACGTCAATGCCATCGCGAGTGAGCTACCGGTCATGATCAACGCCGCACTCAGCGGGGCGAAGCCCAAACCCTCGATCAGATAGAGGCTGAGCACCGCGTTGACGGCGAGGATGGATCCGAACCAGAAGAGTGCAACCGTTGTACCCAACCGGAAGCCCCTCGAGGCGATCAACGACGGAAGCAGTACCGGCGTCCCGCCGCGCTCGGCGTACCGACGTTCCCAGAACCAGAAGGCAACGGCAGCGCCGAACGCACCGATCAGGAAAGCCGCAGCCACAGTGACACTGGTTCGGGTCACGATGGGCCACAACAGGAGCCCGGTCGTAGTCGCCAGCAGACACAGCCCAACCGGATCGATCGATGCGCCCGATCGGGTAGTTCGATCACGGCGCAGAAAGCGAAACGCCAAAATCAGAGTGATCACGGCAAACGGCACGTTGAGAACGAGAAGCAACCGCCATCCGAAGTCGGCGTCGGAATACTTCAGCAGTACGCCACCGAGGATCGGTCCGGAAACGCCGGCCAGACCACCCGCGGTGCTGTACGCGCCCAACGCCTTCGCCCGAGCCTTTCCGGACACCCGGTCGGTGATGATGCCGAGCACCTGCGAACTGATGGTGCCTGCGCCGATCCCCTGCCCAAGACGAGCCAACACGATCATCGACGGATCCGACGCACATGCCCCGAGGATTCCCATCACAGCGAAAATGCTCAGCCCCGCCAAGAACAAGCGTCGACGCCCGACGACGTCACCGAGTCGGCCCGCCGGCACCAGGGCCAAGCCGAAAGTCAGCGAATAGCTCGCAAGGATCCACTGCACCTCCGAGGTCGACGCGTCCAGCGACGCCCGGATCGACGGAACCCCGATTCCGAGCACCGCCGAATCGAGAAGGGTGGTGAAACCCGCAGCTACGCAGACGACGATTTCCCAGCGGACGGCCGAACCGAGCTTGGTGGATTCGGCCGTCGCTGTGACTGTGTGGGACAGGACCCGTTACCCCGCAGCTTCAGACGTGGCCCGACGCGTGAGCGGCGGTCGCAACCCCAAGTGCTCTCGCAGCGTCGACGTGGAGTACTCGGTGCGGTACGCCCCACGCTCCTGCAGTTCCGGGATCAACCAGTCGACGATCTCGTCGAGCCCGGTCGGCACCAGGTACGGCGAGATGTTGAAGCCGTCCGAAGCTCCGTTGCGCACCCAATGGACCAACTGATCTGCGACCTGCCCCGGAGTGCCCGCAAAACCCGAACGCTGCGAGGTCTCGATAGCGACCTGACGTAGGGACAGATTCTTTGCCTCGGCAAGAGCACGCCATTCACGTGCGATCGCAATGGGGTCGTTGCCGTCCCGCGCGGAACCGCGCGTCTCCGAAACCGGGCGGGCAACCGGATCTTCCTCGGGGAGTGGACCGTCGGGGTCTCGATCGGAAAGGTCCTTACCCCACACCAGTCCGACGAGAGAGAGGGCAGTCTGACCGGTGAACTGGCCTTCGAGGACCCACCGTGCCTTCTCCTCGACTTCGGACTCGTTCTCCGCCAACACGATCTGCGTGCTGGGCAAGATCTTGACGTCGTCCTCCGGTCGCCCGGCTTTACGCAACCGAGCCCGAATGTCGTCGGCGAAGTCGAGCGCGCCGTCGAAATGAGTCCCGTGTCGCGAGAAGATGACGTCGGCATGGGTCGCCGCGAAATCGCGTCCACTCGGGGAATCACCCGCTTGGAAGATGACCGGATGCCCCTGGCGGCTTCGGGGAAGCGTCGGCGTCACGGAGATGTCGAACTGTGAAGTCTGCCTGCGCACGTCGCCGACGGCACCCGGAGTAGACCAGTTCTCGGACGTGCGAGAATCCGAGATCGCGTCGTCGGCCCACGAATCCCACAGTGCCCGCGCGGTTTCGATGAACTGCCCGGCACGCTCGTAGCGCAGGGAGTGGTCGAGGAAACCACCGCGACGGAAGTTCTCTCCCGTCCACGCGTTGTCGGTGGTCACCGCATTCCAGCCGGCCCGTCCGTCGGAAAGTAGGTCGAGGCCGGAGAGTCGACGCGCAAGGTCGGCCGGTTCGTTGTACGTGGTGTTCTGTGTCGCGACCAACCCGATCTTGTCGGTGATACCGGCGAGGGCGGCCAACTGCGCAATGGCGTCGGGGCGGCCGGCGATATCCAGATCGAGAATCTTGCCGTTCTGTTCACGAAGCCGCAGGCCTTCACCGAGGAAGAAGGCGTCGAACAGACCTCGCTCGGCGGTGAGTACCAACCGCCGAAACGTCTCGAAGTCGATCTGGGATCCGCTCGCGGAATCGGACCAGATGGTGGTGTGGTTGACCCCCTGGAAGAAGACACCGAGGTGAACGTGAGCGTCGGGTCGAGGTACGGCGGAGCGTGATGCAGTCATGGCCGAAATATCCTTAGCGCGAAGTCAAGTCAGGAGGAGTGGGCGAATCGATTTGAGGGCCGCTGCAGACCGAGGTTGCCCCTCAGGGTCGATCCCGGAACCGGGCGTCGCGTCAACCCGGCCTTGGACAGCGTCGGAAGCACGAATTTGGCCAGCACCGGAAGGTCCTCGTCGATCACGAGAGCATGGAAATGAACACCGTCGAGGTGTCCGGCCAATTCCTTCAGAACCACGGCCGCTTCCCCCGGATCTGCAGCCAGGAGCAGTCGGCCGGTGACGACGGCATTCCCGTACGAGTTCAGCTCGGTCCTCCGCTGCGCCGCAGACAGATTCGGCGTATCGAATGCCACATCGAGCTCGGCGACCACCAATGACGCGCCCTCATCGCGCGCCTTGGCAGCCGACTGTGCAATGGTCTCCACCGAATCACCGGAAACGAGAACAACATCCGGCTGGCGTGGATCGATTTCGCCGTAGCGGCCGAACACCACCAACTGGCCTTGAGGCGGCCGCGGAACGATTGCGGGCCCCTTCACCGAGAACGTGTCGCCCTCGAAATTGACGTAATGCAGACGATCACGCTCGAGGAAACGCCCACTGAGATAGTCACGAACGACGGCGTCGTCCTCCCACGAGTCCCAGAGATCGGTCACAACGGTGACCGAATCCCGCTGCTCTTGCTGACGCGCCGACTCCGTTGTTACCGGAGCCCTCCCCCACGCCCTCGCCGCGGCATCGTCTTCGACCGGAACAGCAAGCCAGCCGCCACGCCCACGCGAGGAGTAGTCCAACGTCGCCAATTGCGAGGACGTATGAAACGGTTCGGCGTACGTGGTCCCGACGACGGGGACCAGCCCGATCGTGCTGGTTGTCGCCGCCACGTACGACGCCCTCGAGACGGCATCGATGCGGCCGACGACGTCACCACTCGGGGGGAGGATGGAATCGTCGAACGTCGCGAACGTGAAGCCGGCATTCTCGGCAGCCGCGACGCGATCGCGCACGGCTTTGCCCGTGAGCAGCTGGTCCGGGCGGTGTGAGCTTCGGCGCCAGGCAGCGGGGTGAGTGCCCTCGCCGTCCAGTTCGATACCCACGGCAAATACAGTCATGTGTCCTCCATCGGTCCTGGCGGTAGCACCCACACTGCGGTTAGGTAGCGGGTTGCTGCGGCATCATCGAGCCAGGTCTCTCAGCCACTCTGGATGGTGGATGCAATCTATGCGGGCCACGCTGGGCAAGTCAAATCGCGCTTGTCGAATCATATTGACCTACAACATATTTCAATACAATCATCCTGATCGAAAGGGTTGCGCAACGCTAGCCGACGTAGACACGAAAGAGCCCCGCCCGACTCGCGTCGGACGGAGCTCTCGGTGTGCGCTGGAACGCTACTTCGCGCCCATCCATGCCTGATCGAACAGCATGATGCCGGTTGCAGTCGGAACCACACCGTGCACGTTCTTCTGCCAAGCCCAGAACGACGTGAGCCCGCCGATCGGCGCCGACGGAACCGTCTCGTTCCACAGCGTCTGAATTTTGCCGATGATCGCAAGAGTCGACGAATTGTCCTTGGCCTGTTGTAGATCTGCGATCAGCTGATCCATCGCCGGGTTCGCATATCCAGCAGTATTCGCCATCGAGGTGCTGTTGGTCGTGGAGAACAATCCGAGATCGAGAATCGACTCGTACATTCCGATGCCCGCGTGCGCGAGGTCGAAATCGTGCTTGACGTAGACGTTCTGCACGATGTCGCCGGCGTTGTTGGCCAAGATCAAGTTCACCTCGAACCCGACGGCCTGCAACAGTGACTGCACGGCGAGGCCGATCGCGTGGTCCTTCGGCTCACTGAGAACGACGTAGTCGAGGCTGCCGTCGTACCCGTCTGCCTTCGCCTGATTCAGAAGTTCCTTCGACTTTTCGGGGTCGTAGGCAATACCCGGTGTGTCTACATGCCATTGAGACGTCGGACCGAACAACTCCGAGCCCGGCAGTCCCTCACCGTTTTCCACTCGCTGATCGATCAACGTGGTGTCGAGCGCGTAGCCGATAGCCTGACGGACGCGAACATCCGAGCCCGGTCGGCCCTCACGGTTGTTGATAATCTCGGCACTACCGGCATTGAGCACGTCGATGTAGCCGGGGTAGCCAGCGGACTTGGCGGAATTGATCGCCGACGTGAGGCCGCGAATGTAGGCGACATCGAGCTGACCGCTGTTCAATGATTCGAGATTGGCCTGCGGACCGTTGAGCGCAACCATCCGCAACTTGTCCAGCTTGGGGGCGCCGCCGTAGTAGGACGGGTTGGCCTTGAAGATTCGCTCGACGCTCGGTGTGAAGACATCTTCGGTGAAGGGTCCGGCTCCGACGGCGGTGAACTTGTCGCCCTGCTGCGAACTCGGGGCGACGATCATCCCGTGCCCGAGAGCGAGCATCGACGGAAAACGCATCCACGGCGTCTTCAGCTTGAATTCCACTGTCGTCGGACCGCTTGCCTGCGCCGATTCCACCGAAGCCAGCCACAGTTCGGCGCCATTGCCCTTGCCCGCGTTGTACCGATCGATGCTCGCGATCACGGCGTTGGCGTCGAGGGTGGTGCCGTCACTGAACTTCACACCGTCGCGAAGTTTCAGCGTCCAGGTGGCTCCGTCGTCAGCTGTCTCGAGCGATTGAGCCAACTTGGGCTCGAACTCGCCGCTCGCAGTGTTGTAACTCATCAGGACGTCGTACACAGCAGCGAAGGCCTCACCGCCGGAACCGCCGCGCGCGGCCGTCTTCGTCGGGTCGAGTGAGGGAACGAGCACCTGTACGCCGTACGTCATGGTCCCGCCGGCCACCGCAGTTCCCGGATCGGGCTGCTCGTTGACCATGCCGGTCACGACGTCCGCCGACGCGGTCGTCGTATCGGTCCCGCTGTCGTCACCGTTGCTCGCGCAGCCCACCAACAGAACCCCGGTGCCGAACAATGCGACGGCGACCCGGCTGACTTTCCCGATGCGCCAAGATCTCGAGTGCGACACGGAGATTCCACCTCACTTTCAGTAGACGCAGCCACGGATCGGCCGCAATCGGCTAATAGTGATGTCCTCTGTGGAGTGACGCCCAGCACGTTCCCGGTGACCGGAAACATTCACGGAGACAAAGGATGCGCATAACTGAGATGATCGGGCCGAGTGGTTGACGGCGACTGACATCCGAACACGAAAAAGCTCCAACCTTATGTTCGAAGAACATGAGATTGGAGCTTTTCGATAAGAATTATGGTGGCCAGGGCCGGGATCGAACCGGCGACCTTCCGCTTTTCAGGCGGACGCTCGTACCAACTGAGCTACCTGGCCGGACGGCACCCGAACCGAATGCCTATCGCATTGCTTTGTTCTCAACCGATTGATTGAGAACAAAGCTTTGCGACCCTGACGGGACTCGAACCCGCGACCTCCGCCGTGACAGGGCGGCGCGCTAACCAACTGCGCCACAGGGCCTTGCTTTTTCCTTGCTGTGAAACCGTACTACATCTTCGAGCCGCTCCCAAACCACTGTCCTGGCCTGGCATTTGTGCATCTCAAAGCGTGTCGTGCGGGTCAAACCATACTGCATCGTTTCGCTTTCGCAAAACGTACCCCCTACGGGATTCGAACCCGCGCTACCGCCTTGAAAGGGCGGCGTCCTAGGCCGCTAGACGAAGGGGGCCCGCCGGATCTCTCCGAACTAGTACCCCAACGGCGTTCCGTTGGGAGCTTGGATAGCTTATGGCACGGCATTCGGAAATCACAAATCGCCTGTTCACGGGCAGAAAAGTGCACTATTCAGTGTCAGGGAACTCGACTTGGGGCCACCCGTCACGATGGAACGTCTCCAACCACTGCGGCGTAGCCATGGCTTCGAGGACTACTTCGAGAGACTCCTCGAACCACTCGCCCAGATCTCCACTGGAGGCAATCAGGTCTGCCATGTACCGCTGGCCGGCAAGGCTCGCTGCCAGTACACGCGTGAATTTGTCCGGGTCGGCGTCTTCTCGGAGCAAACCGTCGTCCTTGGCACGCAATGCCAACTCATAGGCGGTCTTTCCCCAGACCTGCCCACCACCGGACTGCACATCCTTGTAGAACTCGGGCTCGATGATCAGCCGGAATTCCGCCTGCACGATCACCTCGGCACGGAAGACCTCGGCAATGTCGAGCACGAGACCGTGCAAAGCGACGAATGGATCGAGGTCTGTTCTCTTGGCCCAACGATCAGTAATTCCAGTGAAGGTTTCGATAGCCGAGGTCAGAACCGCTCGCGCCAACTCTTCCTTGGACTGGAAATGGAAATACATGGCGCCTTTGGTGGCGCGGGAGCCCTCGAGGATCGTGTTCACCGACGCAGCTGCATAGCCGCGCTTGGCGAATTCGACTGCAGCCGCTTCGACCAGGGCGGCGCGGGTACGCCGCGCACGCTCTTGTTGACGTGCCATTTACGGTGTTGTGCCTCTCGCAGAGTTGGTACGCAGAGCCGCCGTGATCGGCGCCTGTCATCCCCCGAAACTTCACAATATCCCCTCCAACACACCCTACGTAAGGACTAGAGCCATACCCGCCAAAAGTACTAGACGCAATCGGCTGTTCAGGGGACAAGAACCGACTTTATGCCCAAAAGACACCAAGTGGTATGGTTTTGGCCGCTCGGGTGCGCCGCAGGGGGTGCGCATCCGAGCTTTTTCGTGCCCGAGATTCTGATAATTCGACCTCGCAGACGGAACTGCTTCGCCGACCGATGGACAGCAGTTCCAAGGTTTTAAACAACTAGTGCAATTGTTTATTCCCCCTTTTCCGTCGAAACCGTACTGGCAGCATCGAAACAACACAGTTAGACTGTCTAAATGAACGATGGAGAGGGTCGCAGCAAGGCTCGAGACGAGATCGACGTACTTTGGGACGATCTGGGTGCCTTCGTCCGACGTCTACGCACCAAACGCAACGACCACAAGCTCACGCCGAGCCAGATCCAGGCCCTCGGCCACCTCGACCGACAAGGTCCGTCGACCGCCAAAGAATTGGCAAAATTCGAGCGCGTCACGCCGCAATCAATCGCAAAGACCGTGGCCGCGCTCGAAGAGCAGGGCATGGTGACGCGAAGGGCGGATCCATCGGACGGCCGCGCGGTCTTGGTCACGATGACCGAACTCGGCACATCGACCCTTCACGAAGACCGAACGAAACGAACAGAGTGGCTGGCCGAGGTCATCGACGCCGAGTGCACCGAAGCCGAGCGTGACTTGCTTCTGATCGCCGGCCGAATCCTGCGAAGACTCGGCCAGGGCGAGTCCCCAGCATCGACATCGATATCAGAGGAGTCACTGATGAACTCGTGACCACCGTCATCGAAACGCCGACCCCCCAAACTCCCGTTCCACTGAAACTGAGTCTTGCTCTCGGCTCCGGAACCGTTCTTCAAGCGCTGAACTCGTCGATGATTGCGGTGGCAATCGTCCCGATCGCCACATACTTCGGTTCCAGTTCAGGCACAGCGTGGGTCATCTCGGCCCTCTACATCGCGACTGCGGTCACGGCACCGGCGGCTGGTCGACTCGGATCGATCCTCGGCGCCAAACGCGTCTACCTCGCCGGATTGGGCCTGATCGCTGCCGGATCGATCCTCGGCTCGCTCGCCCCGTCGCTGGGCTGGCTGATCGCCGCACGAATCCTGCTCGGAATCGGCACGGCGACACAGTATCCGAACGCGATGACCGTCATCCGCGAATACGCTGACCGCCACCGGACTCAAACCCGTTCAGCTATAGCAACACTCACCATTTGCGCTCAATCGGTCGTCGCGCTGGGGCCCACTCTCGGCGGGTTGTTGGTCGGCACACTCGGTTGGCAATCGATCATGTGGGTGAACCTCCCACTTGTCGTCGTCACTGCCGTATGGGTCTTCTTCGCCGCCCCGAGCGACTCCGCCCTGCCCGACCGGGCCGGCGCCGCTGCGTTGTTCAAGTCTCTCGACCCACTCGGTATCACCCTGTTTCTGGCTCTGACGACATCGACGATGCTCTTTCTCCTCTCTCTCGCCGAGCACGCGAAGTGGTACCTCGTCCCGTCGACGGCCCTCTTCGCGTTCCTGTTCGTCTGGTGGGAACGTCGAACGGCCTCGGCGTTCATCGACGTCCGCGCCGTCGTCCGAAACCGCGCACTGAGCATGACTCTCGGCCGGACCCTGCTGACTTACACAGCGTTCTACTGCATCTTCTTCGGACTCCCCCAGTGGCTACAGGTAGCCCGCGGAATGTCACCGATCAGCGCCGGGCTCTTCATGCTGCCCGTCGCTGCGGTCGGGATCTTCGCGACCATGTCCGCGTCCAGGGTGTACGGGAAATTCGGCGCACGGATCACCCTCCTGATCGGCACCGCCGCGTTGGCTGTCGGCGGGATTCTGATCGCCTTTGTCGAATCGAGTTCGACTCCCCTTGTGGCACTCCTGCTGATTGCGGCGATCCTGGGCATTCCCAACGGCTTCAACAACATGGGAAACCAGAACCTGATCAACTCGGTGACCACCTCCGCCGACGTCGGAACTGCGATCGGTCTGTACCGAACAATCCAGTACATCGGCGCCAACCTTGCTGCCGTCGTCATCGAGTTGACCATGCGCGGAACCATCGACGACGCGGGTCTGCATCGCACGGGCGGGACCATCGCCGTCATCGGAATCGCCCTTCTGGTGGGGGTGGTGTTTTCACGGACTCTGCGGTCCCGTTAGACTCTGCGCCGCGCCCCTATAGCTCAGTTGGTAGAGCTACGGACTTTTAATCCGCAGGTCGTAGGTTCGAGTCCTACTGGGGGCACAAACACAGACCCGGCGCCTCATTCAGAGGCGCCGGGTCTTGTGCGTTCATGCCACATCAATTCGTGCCACATCAATGCATCAGCAGGTCATCGAAGCAGGAACTCGAGGGTCACGCGCTCGAATGCCTCCTTGGCTTCGATCATCACCCAGTGCCCGCAGTTCGGGAATACGTGCAGTTCGGCGTTCGGAATCAGTCGCATCGGAATCATCGGCATGTCCGGTGGACACTGCCGATCATCGAGCCCCCATGTCAGCAAGGTCGGGCATTGCACCTTGTGCATCATCGACCAGTACGGCGGCACATCCGAGTTGGACATCATCTGCTGCTGAGCGGCAAAGGCTTTGGATCCGTACATCGCGGTCAATGCCTGGTGCGAGGCCGGATCGTTGGCCGTTTGCCATCGTTCCTCGATCCGCTCCTCGGTGATCACGGATCTGTCGTAAACCATGCACTCGAGCCAGCGAACCAACTTCTCACGGCTGGGAGCGTCGGCGAATTCCTGGAGGAGACGCGTACCTTCGCTCGGGTTCTGACTGAAGATGTTCGGGCCCACGCCTCCGATGGTGACCAATCTGCGGACGCGGTCAGGGAACCTCATCGCGACGTTGACCCCGACAACTCCGCCCATCGAATTGCCGATCATCGCAGCGGATTCGATTCCCAGCGCATCCATGAATCGAACCACCGCCGAGGTTGCCGTGAGAACTGGATGACCGTCGACGGGATCGCTCACGCCGAACCCCGGGAACTCGAGGAGGTAGCAGTGGAAGTGCTTTGCGAACACCTCGAGGTTCCCCCGGTAATTCCGCCATCCACTCACGCCGATCCCGGAGCCGTGCAACAGGATCAACGGCGGACCATCGCCCGCCTCGTGATAGCGCAAAGTCCCCCTGTCGGTAGCGACTTCGCGTTTGGTCCCTTCGTAAGTCACGTCCATACTGCAAGATTAGAACGTGTTACAGATTTGCGACGGCTGATTGCGGAACTTCGCAATCACTGTCAGAAGCATCCCCCGCTGCCTCGACGCCCACTGCGATTCGTGGACTTCTGCTCGCTCGGTTTCGACTTCCCCGTCCCGGCCTTCACACACCGGTTGGGGCGCCGCACCTGCTCGAAGTGCCCGGCGCTCACCACATGACCGGCCACGCTGACCTTGACCGGCGCATCCGCGCGGGCGGTTCCGACTTGCGCCGATCCCAACGTCAGGGCGCAAGCAGCCACAACGACCAGCGCTACCTTCTTCGAGATCTTCATATGCACGGCCACTTCGACACGGGTCCACTCCAGATGCTGAACAGGTGCGCGCACCGAAGGAACACGCTCGGCGTCGACGATATTCAGTCAGGGTGGCCGGCCGCGATCCTTTTGCTCACCAGCATCTGAACAGTCGACGACAAAAGTTTTGGCGGCACGTCAACATCCCGAGGGCGTCAACGAGCCGACGCCCAACGTACGCACCGTTACTGAGAAATCCGTAAATCCGGGCAACCACACAGCGACGGGCGTGGACGTTCGCGTTTGGACTCGCTACGCCACAATCAAACGCCGAACCGCCTCGACTGCCGCCTCCCGACGTCGAGGGATGGAACGAGTCGACTTGAGCGCGAGCATCCGGGCGATATCCGTGATCAGCAGGATCAACTCCGTGGGATTCCACGCGGGGTCGATGTGTCCCTCGAGCTGCCCCTTGCGGATTTCCGCAACTTTAGGCCGGAAGGTCTTGCTTCGTATGTCGTCCTCGCTCATGACGTCCGGCGCTTCGAGATCCGCCCATTGCTGCAATCGGGCGTTCTCGGGATGGGCAACGTAGTTGTCGAAGAGGCGACCTGCATAGCCCGGCAAGTCGTCACCTCGAAGTGCTGTCTCCGCTGTTGTTTCGGACGTCCACTGTTCGGTCACGGCAGCGAACAACTCTTCCTTGCTTGCGAAGTACGCATAGAGACGGTCTTTGCTGGCACGCGCTTGCGCGGCGATCCGATTGATCCGCGCGCCGGCCAGCCCGTACGTGGCAAATTCGTCCTTTGCGGCCGCCAGAATGCGGTCCCTCGTAGCTTCCCCTGCTGAGCGCATGTTCACAGCCTAGAACGAATCGACCGTTGCCGAACCATCCGGTTCGGCGTAGCGTGCAGAGTTGACGAACAATTTGGTTCGCGAACAAGTCGTGCCACTTACCGTCAACTCGAGGAGAGACATGAATCTCAACGAAGCCCGAACTGCTTTCGCCCGGCTCCGTGCAGCGGAAAATGGTTTATCACCAGCAGAACTCGACGAAGTGTGGGCCGCGCTGGAAACCGTCGCCGCTGAAGAAATCCTCGGCGAGTGGAAGGGTGACGACTTCGCCACCGGTCACCGTCTTCACGAAAAGCTGTTCGCGAGCCGTTGGTACGGCAAGACCTTCAACTCGGTCGAGGACGCCAAGCCGTTGATCTGCCGAGACGAAGACGGCAACCTCTACTCCGACGTCAAGAGCGGCAATGGCGAGGCAAGTCTGTGGAACATCGAGTTTCGTGGCGAAGTCACGGCGACGATGGTCTACGACGGCGCGCCGATCTTCGACCATTTCAAGAAAGTCGACGATTCGACGCTCATGGGCATCATGAACGGAAAATCGGCGTTGGTTCTCGACGGCGGACAGCACTACTACTTCCTGCTCGAGCGAGCGTGATTCGCGCCGAACAGAATTCGACGTCCGCCATGCAGATGACAGCGGCGCTCTCACACGGCCCGCACTCCCCCTTCACACTCGACACCGTCGAGATCGACGAACCCCGCGCAGACGAGATCCTGGTTCGCATCGTCGCGACCGGCCTGTGCCACACAGATCTGTTCACGAAGTCGGTGCTACCGGAAAGACTCGGCCCCTGCGTGTTCGGGCACGAAGGGGCGGGGGTGGTCGAGGCCGTCGGCTCGGCGATCGACAAGGTCGTGCCCGGCGATCACGTGTTGTTGAGCTATCGCAGTTGCGGTGCGTGCAGGCAATGTCTCAGCGGTCATCGGGCGTACTGCGAAAGCTCACACGCGCTCAACAGCTCTGGCGCACGCACCGACGGCTCGACGCCGATCCGGCGAGACGGAACCCCGCTACGGTCCGCCTTCTTCGGCCAGTCCAGCTTCGCGGAATACGTCATCGCCTCTGCCGACAACACCGTCGTCGTCGATCCTGCGGTGGACCTGACCGTCGCGGCTCCCCTCGGCTGCGGATTTCAAACCGGCGCGGGTGCAGTGCTGAATCTACTTCGCCCCGAGCCCGACTCGACGTTTGCCGTTTTCGGGGCAGGCAGCGTCGGACTCGCAGCGCTGCTGGCGGCGAGGGCTGCCGGCGTTTCCACCCTGGTCGCCGTGGACCCCGTTGCGCAGCGGCGCGAACTCGCCGAGGAATTCGGCGCCGTCACTGTCGATCCGACCACCGAGGACGCGGTCGAAGCAGTACGCGCCGCCACCGACGGAGGTTCGACACATTCCCTCGACACGACCGGAATCGGCTCCGTGATCAATCAAGCCGTCACATCACTTCGAGCACGGGGAACACTGGCGGTAGTCGGACTCGGAGCGTCCACGGTCGAGATGAACATGGCCGACATCATGCTGAGCGGAAAGACAATTCGAGGATGCATCGAAGGAGAGTCGGAAGTCTCGACGTTCATCCCCGAACTCGTCGAGCTCTTCACTGGTGGCCGGTTTCCGATCGACCGCTTGGTGACGCGCTACGCCTTCTCCGACATCAACAAAGCCGTCGAAGATCAAGCGTCGGGGCGCGTCATCAAACCCGTTCTCGTGTGGTGAGGGGCGAAATGTCTCATTCGTCGACCCGACGGAATTCGCCCTAGACTGCGCTCCTGCACTAGACGTCGGAGCAAGGTGGGGACGATGACAGAACACACCAGTACGGGCGCGGGCCACGGCCGGGCCGTTATGCCGATCATCCGGATGCGCGCACGCAGCCGCGACGAGAACCATCGCGCATCGACACCACTCGAACTGTTCTTCGACCTGTGTTTCGTGGTTGCAGCCGCACAGGCCGGAGTTCAACTGGTGCATGCTGTTGCCGAGGGCCACTACGCCGACGGCATCGCCGGCTATATGTTCGTCTTCTTCGCGCTGTGGTGGGCGTGGGTGAACTTCACCTGGTTCGCGTCTGCCTACGACACGGACGACGTCCCCTACCGGGTCGCGACCTTCGTACAGATTTGTGGCGTGCTCGTCTTCGCCGCCGGAATCCCCGACGCATTCGACGGAACCGACCGTACGACGGCCATCGTCGGCTACCTCATCATGCGAATTGCGCTCACCTGCCAATGGCTTCGAGCCGCCAGCGGTGAATCCGGTGCAGCGCGAACGACTGCTCTGCAATATGCCGCCGGGCTCGTGATCGTCCAGGCCGGCTGGATCGTGCTGCTCCTGATGCCGGCGTCGGCGTGGATTCCGGGCTTCTTCGTTCTCATGATCGCCGAACTCGCGGTGCCGGCGATCGCCGAACGCAACCACCAGACGCCGTGGCACCCGCATCACATCGCCGAACGCTACGGCCTCTTCACCATCATCATGCTCGGCGAAACCATCGCTGCCGCGACCATCGCGGTCCAATCCGGCATCCGGGATTTCGACGCCGCCGATCTACTGATTCCGATTGCCGTCGGCGGAGTTCTGATCGTGTTCTCCGCGTTGTGGATCTACTTCGCCGTCCCGATCCACGAGTACCTCGCAGACCAAGGCAATCGCGCCGTCCTGTTGTGGGGATACGGGCACTACTTCGTATTCGGATCCGCTGCGGCCATCGGCGCCGGCATCGAAGTAGCCGTCGAGGAAGCAGTTGGCGAAGCGCACATTTCGACGTTCGCAGCATCTGCCGCGGTCACGATCCCCGCCGCGATGTTCCTGATCTTCGTGTGGCTCATGCACTCACGACACTTCAAGCGTGACAGGATCGAGCAGGCTGTTCTACCGGTGAGCGCAATCCTGGTTCTCGCCTGCACATTTGCCGGACACTGGGCGGTCCCGCTCGCCGGACTGGTGGCGGCGGGAACCGTCGGAGTCGGTGTCGGCCTGAGTACTCGGTCGAAGAGCTGACTCAGATTTCCGGAGCCGGAGCCTCGCCCTTGCTCTGCGGCTCGTGCTGCTTGAGCTCACCGCGCATCTTGTCGAGATCCTTTCCACGCTTTTTGTACATGTAGCCGAGCGCGACAAGTCCAAGGAACAACGCAACGCCCAGGACGGCACCGACAACGGATGCTCCGCGGAATCCGGGGCCGTCGACGTCGAGGATCCGCTCGCCCGCATGCGCAGCGTTGTTGTTGCCGAGAACAACTGTCAGAGAGAGCAGATTCGGCAGCGCGAAGATCACACCCAACGCGAGAGCCGTGATCTGCATGATTCGAGCATGCTTGCGCTTGCGCACCTGCCAGACCGCCCGGAAGAAGATGAGCGGGACCAGGGTGCACACGAGACCGAACAGCAGCCCCCACGCGATTCCGGCGCTGAAACTGCCGTTCGCCAACGACGCAATGCGCTGCGCCCACCAACGCGGAAGGAAGGCGGCAAGGATGAAGTAAGCGATGACCAGGACCACCGCCATCACTGCGATCCCGATGGCCTTCTTCGCCCACGGCGGCATGCCCGGTTTTGCGGTGGCCGGTGAAGTTTCCGGTGTCGTCATGACAATTCCTCGTCTAGTCGGCGTCTGTACTGACGAATCTATCCGTTACGGGCGTTCCTCATCCGCATCGAGAACGATCCGGGCAAGCCGCTTCGGCGCAACGAGGGTGAACGAGGTGTAGATCCACTCCTCCAGTTGCGACCATTTCTCCTCGGAAACGTCGGTGCCGATGTCGAGTGCAACCCACCCGTGTCGACCGAGTCCATAGCCCGCAGCACTTGCGCCTGGTTCGGTGGCCACCACCGCTTCGGCTTCCTCCTTGCTCAGCTTGACGGTCAAGGAGGTGGCTTCGACGTTGCAGAACACGAAGTTCTTGCCGCGGACCCGGAACGTCGGGTGGCCGTCCCACGCTTCGATGTCGACGCGCTCCGCTTCCGGCAGCGACAGCGAGATCTCTTCGAGTCGACGCATGTTGTCGGGCATGGAGACGATTCTGCACGCTCGATACCGAGCTTGACACCCGCGACACAGCTAGGCTCGGCGACGACCGCGTCACCGAACTCCGAACACAGGGAGACTGGCATGCGCACGTTAGTTCATCTCGTTCTGCTCATTTGTGGAATCGCCGTTGCCGTCGGCTCGTTCATGTACGTACTGGCCGGGGTCAAACCCGACAATGTTCGCCTCGAGGACCTGCGGGACGGCTTTCCGGCAGGGTGGGCAATCGAGCAACTCGGCGATCAGTCCGTGACCTTCTACCGGTCGATGGCGATACTTCTGCTCGCCGCCGCCGTATTGATTCTGATCGCCGCATTGTTCGGTTCTCGCATCGCAGCATGGATCGGAATTATCGTGGGATTGGGGACTCTTGGCACGTTCTACTACCGCGTCAACGATCAGTTCGACAATGTCATCAGGGAAAACTACTCCACGATCCTGACAAATCAGACAGGATTCATTCTGACGGCCGGCGGACTGATTCTCGCTCTCCTAGCGTGCCTGGTCCCCCGCGAGAAGACCCGAGCCTGACCGCTCGGCAACCGGAGGGTTACCGTCGACGCCGACATTCACTAGTGTCTGCAACAGCCGGGTACTGACGAGTAGTACCCCAGAAGAGGTAGGGCATCAATGGCATCGCTTGACGACCTTCTATCCCAGATCCCCATCGACCAGATCGCGCAGCAACTCGGCGTCGACCAGGCAACTGCCGAATCGGCGGTCAAGACTGCACTTCCGACCCTCGTCGGTGGCCTCGGCGCCAACGCGCAGGATCCCGCCGGTGCAGCCTCGCTGGAAAGCGCGTTGCAGTCTCACGCCGACACCAGCCTTCTCGACGACGGCGTCGACATCAGCAAAGTCGACACCGCTGACGGTCAGAAGATCGTCTCGAACATCTTCGGCGGCAACACCGATCAGGTCGCCAGCGCACTGGGCGGTGTCGGTGGCGGCGGTGGAAACGATCTGGTGAAGCAGTTGCTGCCGATCCTCGCTCCCATCGTCCTGGCCTACCTCGCCAAGCAGTTCACCGGTGGCGGTGCCGGCGCGCAGACTCAGGCCTCCGGTGGCGGCGGGCTCGGGGATCTCCTCGGCGGAATTCTCGGCGGCGGCGGCAATTCCGGCGGCGGCATCGGCGGCGCACTCGGCGGCATCCTGGGTGGATCCGGTGGCGGCGGCCTCGGAGACCTGCTCGGCGGCCTCCTCGGCGGAGGCAAGAAGTAAGACGCTCGACAGAACGCACTGCGGCGATCCCGTTCGGGGTCGCCGCAGTGCTCTGTTCAGTCAATCGTCGAAGATCGAAACATCCTCAGTGACAAGGCAAACGCAACCAACAGCAGCGCGCCCACAAAAGTACTGACCCCGACCCAACCGCCACCCGCGTATGCAAGACCCGCGAGGGCGCCCGCCACGGACGAACCCGCGTAGTAGGCAAACAGATACAACGCCGACGCCTCGGCCCGGTGATCGGTAGCGATCAGCCCCACCCAACCGCTGGCCACCGAATGTGCGGCGAAGAATCCTCCGGTGAAGAGCAGCATCCCCACGAGCGTCAACGCCAGATTGTCCGGAACGGTCAGTGCCAGGCCGATACCGATGACGACAACCGACCCGAGCAGCACGCTGCGCCTACCCAGTCGGTCAGAGGCCCCGCCGGCTACCGCCGAGGTGAAAGTTCCGGCAAGGTAGAAAAGGAACACCAGGCCCACAAGCGCTTCAGGAAGGCCGAAAGGTGCTGCCGTGAGCCGAAACCCGAGGAAGTTGTAAATCGACACGAAGCCGCCCATCAGGATGAATCCCAAAGCGAAGAGTGTTCGCAGCGACGGGTTCGCAAGGTGGCGTCGTAGATTCGACGCGATCGTGCGCGCCGATATCGGTTGCGGGCGAAAGAACTTCGACGCGGGAAGCCGCCGGATCATGTTGAGCGCGAACAATGCCGACAGCGCGGACGCAGTCAACAGCGCCCAACGCCACGTACTGAAATCGACGACGGCCGACGGCACGAGCCGTCCGATCAGCCCACCGATCGTCGTGCCGGCGACGTACCTTCCCATCGCTGCACCGAGGTCCTTCCGATCGACCTCCTCGGCCAGATAGGCCATCGCCACCGCCGGGACACCGGCCAGAGCCAATCCTTGTGCTGCGCGTCCGACCAGCAGAACCTCGATCGTCGGACTCAGCGGTAGAAGTAAACCGATCACACAGGACGCCGACGCCGACGCGATCATCACCCGTGTGCGACCGAACCGCTCGGAGAGCGCACTGGCCGGAATGATTGCCAACGCCAACATGCCCGTCGTCGCCGAGACGGACAGCGCAGACACCGCAGGCGAGACGTGGAAGTCTTCGGCGAACGCAGGCAGCAACGCCTGTGCCGCGTACATCGAGATGAACGTCGACAGCCCGGCCGCGAACAACGCAACGGTCACGGTTCGATATCCCGATGTTCCGCGGCGAAGCGGCATCACTTCGGATTCGATCACATTCTCGACAGTCACCACGTACCTCCAGGCATCACTTACCTCCGGTAAGAATCCTCCCGCCCAGACTCGGCAAAAGAAAATGCATAAACTTGGTGTTCTATATGCTCCAGAGGTATATAGATTGGGTTCGTGATGCTGACCGAAGACCTCGAATGGTTTGTCGTGCTCGCCGAAACCCAACAGGTGACCGCTACCGCGGATCTGACTCACCTGTCGCAACCGACCCTTTCGCGCAAACTCGCACGCCTCGAACGACAGATCGGCGTGACACTCTTCGACCGTCAGGGACGCCGACTCGAACTGAACCGGTACGGCGAGATCCTCTATCGACATGCTCGCATCGCACTGCGTGCCCTCGACGCCGCGCAGACCGAAATCCAGTCGCTGGCGAGCCCCGAGAGCGGCACGGTCCGGCTCGACTTCCTCCACTCGTTCGGCACCTGGTTGGTGCCGCACATGCTGCGCGGATACCGCGTCGAGCATCCCGGAGTGCGATTCGAACTGCATCAGGACAGCGCGCAGTTCCTGGTCGACAGAATCGCCGCCGGCACGTCCGACCTGGCCGTCGTCTCGCCTCAGCCGCGCGATCCGCAGGTGGCGTGGATGCAGATCGCCCAGCAGTCACTGGCATTGGCTGTTCCGGCTGATCATCGCTTTGCGAAGTTGCATTCGGTCGAGCTTGCGGACGCGGCCGACGAACCGTTCATCGGTATGCATCCGAACTTCGGGATGCGAAGAATTCTCGATGAACTGTGCGCGGCCGCAGGATTCACTCCGAATTTCGTCTTCGAGAGCAGCGAGCTGGCAACGGTCGGCGGACTGGTCTCCGCGTCCTTCGGTGTCTCCATCATGCCGGTTCAGGATCCACCGATCTGGGCCGAAGGAGTCGTCTACGTACCGATCGAAGGAGCACAGCGAAAAATAGGGCTGATCTGGTCGAAGAGCCGCGAGCTGTCCGATCCCGCCCGGACTTTCCGCGACTACGTCGAAAGAACGACTTGGTAGTGAAAGTGCCCCCGGATAACTACGGATCGGTAACATCCCTCGAGGGGAGCAATTTTCATGCCATTCTTTTCAAACCTACGGTGCCGTAGGCTGGGGCGAAGTCGCGCATTCACTCAACATGGAGGCAAGAAATGACGAGGATTCTGACGCAGCTGGAGCTGCTACAAGAGCTGCAGCCGGTTGCCGAGGAGAACGTCAACCGCCACATCTCCATGGCCAAGGAATGGCATCCACACGACTACGTTCCGTGGGACGAGGGCCGTAACTTCGCAGCCATGGGTGGCGAAGACTGGAGTCTCGAACAGTCACAACTCGGCGAGGTAGCTCGCGCCGCGATGATCACCAACCTGCTCACCGAGGACAACCTGCCGTCGTACCACCGTGAGATCGCCGAGAACTTTTCGCAGGACGGTGCCTGGGGAACGTGGGTCGGCCGGTGGACCGCCGAGGAGAACCGCCACGGCATCGTGATGCGTGACTACCTCGTCGTCACGCGCGCAGTCGACCCCGTCGAGCTCGAGCGCTTCCGCATGGAACACATGACAAACGGTTACAGCGCACCCATCGACGAGGGCGACGCCGGCCTGCTGCACTCGGTCGCCTACGTGACCTTCCAGGAACTCGCGACGCGCGTCAGCCACCGCAACACCGGCAAGGCCTGCGACGAGCCGATTGCCGACAAGATGCTTCAGCGCATCGCCGCCGACGAGAACCTGCACATGATTTTCTACCGCAACATCTGCGCCGCCGCGCTCGATCTTGCTCCCGATCAGGCGCTCAAGGCTGTGGCGAACATCGTCCAGAACTTCCAGATGCCCGGTGCCGGCATGCCGAACTTCCGCCGCAACGGCGCCCTCATGGCCAAGCACGGCATCTACGACCTTCGCCAGCACCTCGACGAGGTCGTCTGGCCTGTCCTGCGTAAGTGGAACATCTTCGAGCGCAACGATTTCAGCGCCGAAGGCGAGAACACGCGCGAAGAGTTGGCGGCCTTCCTCGAGACACTCGCCGCCAACGCGACGAAGTTCGAGGAACAGCGCGATCGCATGCTCGCACGCGAAGCCGCCAAGCGCGAACAGCAGGCTTCTTAGTTTCACCAGCTATTCTGTGCCCGGTACCGGATTCGGTACCGGGCACTTCCAATTGTCACAAGTATTTGTTCAGAGGTAGACATGTCATCCCTTCGTATCGGTTCACTCGAGCTGCACAGCCCCGTGGTCCTCGCACCCATGGCGGGCGTCACCAACGTCGCCTTCCGCACGCTGTGCCGTGAACTCGAACTCGAACGTGCAGGCAGCACGTCCGGGCTCTACGTCTGCGAGATGGTCACCGCCCGCGCGCTCGTCGAACGCCAACCCGCCACGATGCACATGACCACGTTCGGTCCGACCGAAACGCCCAGGTCGCTGCAGCTGTACACCGTCGACCCGGATACGACTTACGCCGCGGCCAAGATGATCGTCGACGAGAACATGGCCGATCACATCGACATGAACTTCGGCTGCCCGGTACCCAAGGTGACCCGCAAGGGCGGCGGATCGGCGCTACCGTACAAGCGTCGACTGTTCGGTCAGATCGTCGCGGCAGCCGTGCGCGCCACCGAAGGCACCGACATTCCGGTCACCGTCAAGATGCGCGTCGGCATCGACCCCGAACATCACACGCACCTCGACGCAGGCCGGATCGCCGCAGCTGAAGGCGCCGCTGCCGTCGCACTTCACGCACGTACCGCGTCGCAGCGCTACTCCGGCACTGCTGACTGGAACGAGATCACGCGCCTCAAGGAACACGTCACCGACGTGCCGATCCTCGGCAACGGCGACATCTTCGACGCCTCGGATGCTGCCCGCATGATGAACGAGACCGGCTGCGACGGCGTCGTCGTCGGACGCGGCTGCCTCGGACGGCCATGGCTGTTCGCGGAACTCAGCGCAGCTCTCAACGGACAACAGATCGCCACGCCGCCGACGCTCGGCGAAGTCACCAAGATCATCGCCCGTCACGCCCAACTGCTCGCCGCACATCACGGTGAAATGAAGGGTCTGCGCGAACTTCGCAAGCACGTCTCCTGGTACATGCGTGGGTTCCCGGTCGGATCGGATCTGCGGGTCTCGATGGCTCTGGTCAGCACGTTGTCCGAACTGGACGATCTGCTCGGACAGCTCGACCACGACGTCCCGTTCCCCAAGGACGCCGAAGGCCCGCGCGGACGCCAAGGCTCACCCGGTCAGGTAGCACTCCCGGAAGGTTGGCTCGACGATCCCGAAGACGACCTTGTGCCGGTGGGAGCTGACATGATGCACTCGGGTGGCTAGCGAAAACACGCCGTCGGATTACTCACATCACTTTCTGAGTGAAGCACTCAGGATTCACCAGTAATATGGCTCCAGCTTCGTCGACAACCGGTTGACGCCGGCATCTGAATGACGAGTTACTGACAGTCGACGACGGGACAGGTTGCATCGGTGGGTGATGATCACGATTCGGGCCCACCTCCGCCCGAGAGCCGCGCCCCCTGGGAACGTCCGCTCGCAGACAAGCGCTTCCGCAACGCCCGACCGGACCAACCGGCAACGCCCCAGCGCCCTGCCACACCCCAGCGACCAACACCGCAACCACCCAGTCCCCCGGAGCGTCGCAGCAGTGGACGTACCGGGCGACGGGACTCGCCTCCGACCGACGACTCTGTTTCGGTCGCCGAGTTGGTCCGTCGGGTAGGCGACAAGAAGCCGCCACCAGCCCCGGCTACGCCGCCCAAGCCGGCGCCGAACAAATCCGTACCACCCAAGACTCAATCTTCAGCAGCGTCGTCGCCGCCCCCCGCCCGGCCGATTCCCGCCCGTCCGTCCGTTCCGCCCGCCGCTGCGGACTGGATCACCGAAGAACATCCCGTCACCTCCGCAGTGCCGCGGGTAGTCGGTGACACCGGCGCCACTCGTCTGGCGCAAAGCAAGATTCGCCGCCGCCATCGCGCAAAAGTGATCGGCCGATCGGCAGTAGCGTTCCTGGCCGTCATGTCTCTCGCATTGACCGGCGTCGTGTGGGGCTATCTGCGCTCGGTAGAAGGCGGATTCGATCAGATTGCGGCACTCGACACCGAGTCCGACGACATCATCGACGCCGGTGGTCAACTCGGCGACGAGACGTACCTGATCATCGGCACCGATACCCGCGCCGGTGCGAGCGGTGAGATCGGCGCCGGAACCGTCGAAGACGCCGAAGGCGCCCGAGCCGACACGGTCATGCTGGTGAACATTCCCGCCGACCGAAGCCGCGTCGTCGCCGTCTCCTTCCCGCGTGACCTCGACGTCGAACGTCCGATCTGTCAGGGATGGGACAACGACGCCGGCAAGTACACCAGCGAAACCTTCCCGGCAGCGAGCGGCGACAAACTCAATGCGACATACGCACTCGGTGGCCCCAAATGCCTGGTCAAGGTCATCCAGAAGATGTCCGGCCTGAAAATCGGGCACTTCGTCGGAATGGACTTCGCCGGTTTCGAGCGCATGGTCGACACCGTCGGCGGTGTGAACGTCTGCTCCCCCGGACCGATCGAAGACGGCATCCTCGGAACCGTCCTCGCCTCCGGCGGCACGCAGATGCTCGACGGCCGTACCGCCCTCAACTACGTGCGTGCTCGCCACGTCGAAGCCGAGGGCAACGGCGACTACGGGCGCATCACCCGTCAGCAGAAGTTCCTGTCGGCGCTGCTCCGCTCGGCCCTGTCCAACCAGGTCCTCCTGAATCCGAGCAAGCTCAACGGATTCATCAACGCCTTCACCAGCGACACGTTCGTCGAAAACATCGACACCAAGTCACTGGTCACCCTCGGTCGCTCGCTCCAGAACGTCGACGCAGGCGCGGTCACGTTCTTGACGGTCCCCACGGACGGCACCAACGACTGGGGCAACGAGATTCCTCGCACGGACGAGATCAAGTCCCTCTTCCAGGCGATCATCGACGACGATCCGCTTCCGGGCGAAGAGCGCGAGGACACCACACCGTCGTCGACCAGTTCCACGACAACCGCTCCTACGTCCAGCACGCCGCCGGCCGCCACTTCCGTCGAGGCAATGAGCGCCTACAACATCTCGGTCGACGTCTCCAACGCGTCGGGAATCGCCGGGCAGGCCGCGACGATCGCCGACAGCCTCGCGGCTTACGGTTTCCAGATCTCCACGGTCGGTAACTTCAGCGCAGCCACCGGCCTGGCGAATGCTCAAGCGTCGACCACCGTCGTGCGCTACGCCGCAGGTTACGAGGCTGAAGCGGTGACCGTCGCGTCCTCGATTCCCGGCGCGGTTCTGGTTCTCGCTCCGAGCATGGGAGACATGATCGAGGTCGTCGTCGGAAGCAATTTCGCCGGCACCGTCGTCGCCCCCGCGGACCCGGGAACCATCCTGGCGGCAAATCCGACGTCGGTCGACACCAGCACCTCGACGGCTCTGCCCGCCGACATCGCCAGCGTCAACGCCGGCGACACCACCTGCGACTGACACGCGTTCATTCACCTTGCGTTCACCTGGTGCTTGTGACTTGGTCTTTCACGGCACGTAGGCTCTGACCTCATGCGCGTGGCTTACAACGAACAGATGACCGAGCTTGCAGACACGCTCGGCGAGATGGCAGGACTGGCAGGTGCCGCTATGGAGCGCGCCACCCAGTCCCTGCTCCAGGCAGACCTGTCCCTGGCAGAACAAGTAATCGGCGAACACGACAAGATCACCGAACTCAGCACCATCTGCGAGGAGCGCGCGTTTGCGTTGCTCGCCCTGCAGGCTCCCGTTGCCGGAGATCTGCGCTCGGTGGTCAGCGGAATCCAGATCGTCGCCGACATCGACCGCATGGGCGCACTCGCCCTGCACGTCGCCAAGATCGCGCGCCGCCGACATCCCAACCACGTGCTTCCCGAAGAGGTCAACGGCTACTTCGCCGAGATGGGACGCATCGCTGTCTCCATCGGTGCGGCCGCCAAGGTCGTCCTCGAGACCCGCGACCCCGAGCGCGCTGCCCGTCTGCGCGAAGAAGACGAAGCGATGGACGACCTCCACCGCCACCTCTTCACCGTCCTCATGGACCGTGAGTGGAAGCACGGCGTTGCCGCCGCAGTCGACGTCACGCTGCTCGGCCGCTTCTACGAGCGATTCGCCGACCACGCCGTCGAGGTCGGCCGACGTGTCATCTTCCTGGTGACCGGCAAGCTGCCCGAAGAGCCCGAAACCACCGAGAAGGTCGACAACCTCACCTCGTACCCGGATCTCTGAACTACCCGGATCTCTGAACCCAACCGTCCACGTGAGTAAAAGGCGGCCGCGCACTTGCGCGGCCGCCTTTCCTATTCAGTTCTCGTGCAACCAGGTTTCCAACGTGGGTCCTGCAGTTGTGGATCCCGGCCCGGGCAGCAGCGCCCCACCCTTCATCGCCTTACCCGCTCCCGGCATCGAGATCGGGATCAGCCACTTACGTCGGCCACGGTATTTCAAGATCTCGCGCGTCATGGCCGGGATCTCGAGGAGCTCGGGCCCGGCCAGGTCCGGAGCCCTCCCGGTCGGACCGTTCTGAGCGCAGGTCACGAGCGCCTCGGCAACGGTCTTCGCTGCCACCGGTTGTGACCGCATCCGAGGAACCATAGCGATCGGCCCCAGTCCGAACAGCGCGATCGTCTTCTCGCCGAACTCGAACCACTGAGTGGATCGCAGGATCGTGAAGGGAATACTCGACGCTTCCACCGCGCGTTCCTGCGCAGCCTTCCCCTGGTAGTAACCGAAGGACTTCAATTGCGGATCGTCGCAGTTCACGATCGAGAGCAACACGTGGTGCTTCACGCCGGCCCTGGCTTCGGCCGCGGCGATGTTCTTCGCTGCCGTCTCGAAGAACTCGATTGCCTTCTTGGCACTGTTGGTGACGTGATCACTCACGTCGACGACCACGTCGGCACCGACAAATGCTTCGTCCAACCCCGCACCCGTGGAGATGTCGACTCCCGTCGATCGAGCGGCAGCGACCACGTCGTGGCCCCCTGCCTTTGCCTGCTCGACGACCAGCTTTCCCATCTGGCCGGTTCCGCCCAGAACAACAATTCGCATGATGCCTCCGTCAAACCTGTGCGCCCGGCTCTCTTCGGCCTGGTCACATACTGGACGACGCAGCCTCCCGAAGTGTGACGGTAGGGCGAATCAGTCGGTGTACTCCTGCGAAACTCGCCCACGCCACTGCGACCAGATCGGATCCAACGCTGCGCTCGCCTCATGTGCGTGATCGGCAACGGCCCGTGCCAGCATCCCTGCTCCCGCCAGCGGCGTCACGTGCCCTTCGACGTCGTCGGTAGTCTTCATCCCCAACAGCATGGTCGTACCGAGCACGCGATGGCCACCGAGAATTCCCGGCAGCGAACGGCCAGGAACGCTACGCAGGTCGAGAGTTTCCACGAGCAGCGCGTCACCGTCGACGGTAATGCGCTGATCCGAGCGAAGCGCACCGCCGGTTTCGCCGGTCCGGCCGAATACGATCATCTCGTCGAGCAGCGCAACGGCATCGGATTCCAGTGAAATATCCACGCGCCTGGTCACATCCGCGCCGCCGGCGACGACAAACGGTGCCGCACGCCAGATCAGCGCCGCACCGGCACCGACGCTCGCCGAAGCCGACCACGACGCCCGGCCACCGCGTGCGTTGTACGCGACGGTCCCGGACGGCTCGATCACCTCGAGACACGTACCGGGTGCGACCACGAACTCGATACGCAGGTCGTCGCCGGCCAACAGCGTTGCGCTGTGCCCTACCAGGGCAATTCGCACGGTGAGCCCGCGAGCGTCGACGAACCGCGGGGCCAGGAAGTCGCCCGAGATCAGCTCTCGCGCAACAGCGGTGTCACCCACTCTCTCGACGACGACCCGCGTAGCTCCAGTGCGCATCAGTGAGCGTGAGAGTGGCTGTGCCCGTGACCGTGACCGTGGTCTTCTTCATCGGCATGGAAGTGCGGCGCCATCGGCCCCGGATCCTGCGGGGTGTGACTACCCGCGCGATGAGATGCGATGACCTGGCGGAGCCACGCACTGAGCTGGTCGATCGTTGAGTGATCCTTCTGGCTGAGCGCGAGAACGGGAAGTCCGTCACGCGCGGCCGTGGCATCGGCAACCATCTGGACCGCGTCGACGTCGACGTACGGGGCCAGGTCGATCTTGTTGACCACCAACAGATCTGCCCGCTCGATTCCGGGACCGCCCTTGCGTGCGACGTCTCCGCCGCCCGCGACGTCGATGCAGAAGATCTGGGCGTCGACCAGTGCCGGACTGAACGTGGCGGTCAGGTTGTCACCGCCGCTTTCCACGATCACCATGTCGAGGGGATGGAACTGACGCTCGAGGTCTTCGACCGCAATGAGGTTCGGCGTGACGTCGTCACGAATAGCCGTGTGCGGGCACGCACCGGTCTCGACTGCGACGATGCGCTCGATCGGCAGAACGTTGGCCGCGCGCAACAGTCGCGCGTCCTCGTCGGTGTAGATGTCGTTGGTGACCACCGCGATCTCGTACTCCGACGCGAGCTCGCGGCAGATGGTGGCGATGAGGGTACTTTTGCCTGTGCCGACGGGGCCGGCAACGCCGAGCCTCAAACCTCTTGCAGCAGTGGTGGTGTTGTTCAGGTTGTCAAGCACGGAAAATCCTCCTGGATCGAGCGTGGTGTTCGAGTGACCATTGTTCGACCAACGGTCCTGTTGTTGCGGGTATATCTGTGACGCCCTCGACTGCTACGGCAGCCGCGGCGACGGTTTCGATGGTCGGGGCTGCTCGGAGCAACCATTCGACCGGTTCTGCCGGATCCACCGGCAGTAGCTTCAATGCCGCCGACGCCACCGTTTGGGCGTCGTCGTACAAACAAGATCTGGCTGCCTGTAGGTCGTCCATCCCGGAGGCCGCCGTGAAGACGCCCAACGCGAGCGGACGCATCGGATGCCCAGGCAGCGCCATGAGCATCTGCACCCCGGGGTGCTGCGGCCACAATCGCGACGCCAGTCTCGCCAGCCCACGGCCGAGCTGAATCGACGCCTCACGCAGCGGTGCGCTGGGAGTCCGAGCGAGCAGTTCCCTCGAGATGTCCTCGAGTTCGCCTGCACTACCCTCACTTACGGCCCAGCGGCGCGTGACCACCGTTGAAGCGGCCTCGACAAGTCCGACTGTTTCGAGTCGACCGCGAATGAAGTCAGGGACCTGACTCTGCAGGAGTCCGCCCGCCAGTGCCGGTTCCAACCCCGACGAGTGCGCGTGACCGCCGGTAGGCAGACGCCCGTCTGCCAAGAGCATCGATGCTATCTCGGCAGACGCCGTCTCGATCGACATGGTTTCAGAACAGCATGTAGCGCTGAGCCATCGGCACCACGTCAACGGGGTTGGGCGCGATCAGGTCGCCGTTGACCTTGATGGCAAACGTCTCCGGATCGACGTCGATGGACGGCAGCGCCGTGTTGTTCGGCATATCCGCCTTGGTGAGGTGCCTCGTCGGACGAACACCGGTAAGGGTGCGCGTGAGACCGAGACGGTCGGCCAGACCGTCCTCGATGGCCATCGGAGAGACGAACGTCGTGGACAGGTGTGGGGCCGATCCCGGAGTCGCCGCGATGGCCGGGCGAACGAACACCGGCTGCGGGGTCGGGATAGCAGCATTCGGATCACCAAGCGGCGCAGCAACTATCGCCCCGCCCTTGATCACGGCAGAAGGACGGACTCCGAAGAACGCGGGATCCCACAGCACCAGGTCCGCCATCTTCCCGGCCTCGACCGAGCCGATCTCGTGATCGATACCGTGCGCCACCGCGGGGCAGATCGTGTACTTGGCGACGTAACGCCGCGCACGCTCGTTGTCGGCCGGCATGCTGGTGCCCAGCTTGCCGTACTGGGCCTTCATGACGTGAGCCACCTGCCATGTCCGCAGGGTCACCTCACCGATACGGCCCATCGCCTGGGCATCGGACGAGGTGATCGAGATGGCTCCGATGTCGTGCAGAAAGTCTTCTGCTGCAATCGTTGTCGGCCGGATCCGGGACTCGGCAAAGGCAAGATCCTCCGGAACCCGGGGATTGAGCGCATGACACACGATGAGCATGTCGAGGTGCTCGGCAACCGTGTTGACGGTATGCGGCAACGTCGGATTGGTCGATGCCGGAAGAACGTTCGGCTCACCTGCCGTCACGATGATGTCCGGTGCGTGCCCGCCGCCGGCGCCTTCCGCATGGAACACGTGGATCCCGCGTCCGGCGATCGCATCCAAAGTGTGCTGTACGTAACCGGTTTCGTTGAGGCTGTCGGCGTGCAGCGCTACCTGGAGGCCGAACTCGTCGGCTGCGCGCAGAGCTGCGTCGATCGCAGCCGGAGTGGAACCCCAGTCCTCGTGGACCTTGAATCCGCCTGCGCCGGCGAGAGCTTCCTGACGCATGGCCTCATGACTGACGGTGCTGCCCTTGCCGAGGAGAAGAACGTTGAGCGGGATGTGGTCGAGGGCGCGGTGCATCATCGTCAAGGACCAGGCGCCGGGTGTGACGGTGGTTGCCTTGCTTCCCTCGGTGGGGCCCGTTCCGCCGCCCGCCACCGTCGTCGTACCGGTCGCGAGCGCCTCCATCATCTCGATTTCACTGAGGAAGTGCACGTGAGTGTCGATCGCACCCGCGGTGAGGATCTTTCCCTCACCGGCGATCACGTCGGTGCTCGGCCCGATGAGCAACTTGGGGTGCACGCCATCCATGATGTCGGGGTTACCGGACTTGCCGATCGCAACGATGCGTCCGTCGCGAATTCCGACGTCTGCCCGGACGATTCCCCAGTGATCGAGAATCACCGTGTTGGTGATGACGACGTCGAGAGCACCCTGGTCGCGAGTGGTCAGGCCCTGGCCCATCGACTCTCGGATGCTCTTACCGCCGCCGAAGACCATCTCGTCGCCGGTCGCGGTGTAGTCGTGCTCGATCTCGATCCACAGATCGGTGTCGGCCAAACGGATCTGGTCACCTGCGGTCGGGCCGTACAGGGAGGCGTAGCCGCGTCGATCGATCCTGCTCATTCGGCTGTCCTCTCAACTGTCGTCGCGGCGTCGTCCGGTGAATCCGCCTCGACTGGAACATCACTCACACGCACGTTCACCGAGGACGCTCGCAAAGGTTCTTCGACCTCGACGCCGGGCGTGCCGAACGGCATGACGGTCTTGGGCTCGCGCGCATGTGTCGGTAGGTCTTCGTCCGGCACGATCTGCAGGCCCGGAACCCTTTTGAGTCCGCCGAGCGCGATCAGTGTCACCGTTCTGCTGACCCCGGGTTCGAACCGAACCGACGTTCCCGAGGGGATGTCGAGCCGGAAGCCGTCTGCCGCTTCGCGATCGAAGGTCAACGCCGGGTTGGCCGCGGGAAGGTGGAGATGTGAACCGATCTGAATGGGGCGATCGCCGTCGTTGACGACGACCATCGTGATCTTCTCCGCGTCCGTGCCGAACTCGAGCGGTTCGGTGGACACACGTACTTCGCCGGGAATCATCGAATGGGCTCCGTCACGGTGACCAGTTTGCGACCGTCCGGGAAAGTGGCCTCCACCTGGACGTTTGCAATCATCTCGGGTACCCCTTCCATCACGTCGTCGCGGGTGAGCACTTGCCGACCGGCGTTCATCAGTTCCGCAACCGTCATTCCGTCACGCGCGCGCTCGAGAATCCAGCACGAGATCAGTGCCATCGCTTCGGGGTAGTTCAGCAGTACCCCGCGCTCGCGGCGGTCACGGGCGACCATGCCCGCGACGCTCAGGAGCAGCTTTTCGGTATCTGAAGGGGTGAGGTGCACTGACAAGCCCTTCCGGTTGTGAAACGACATCGATCGACAGCGTGCTGTCGGGCCGAGATTAGCATTGTCCGAAGCGTCGTCAGTATCCACGAGATTCACGTCGTCGGCTACTTCAGCGCCAACTCGGCGCACTTGCGCTGCTCATCGAATTATTCGGGCGCCCAACGACGCTCAGCTCTGCGCACCGGAGTGGGAACTATCACCACAACCAAAAAGTTTCACCCCCGTCTCCTGTTGGAAACGGGGGTGAAACATGATCGTGCAGGGTTGATCCCGGGACCTATCCGAAGCGGCCGGAGATGTAGTCCTCGGTGGCCTTCTGCGTCGGGTTCGAGAAGATCTTCTCGGTGTCGTCGATCTCGACGAGCTGACCGGGCTTGCCGGTTGCCTCGAGGTTGAAGAATGCCGTCTGGTCACTCACACGCGCAGCCTGCTGCATGTTGTGCGTGACGATGACGATCGTGAAGTCCTTCTTCAGCTCGGTGATCAGGTCTTCGATCGCGAGAGTCGAGATCGGGTCGAGCGCGGAGCACGGCTCGTCCATGAGCAGGACGTCGGGCGAGACCGCGATGGCACGCGCGATGCACAGACGCTGCTGCTGACCGCCTGAGAGGCCGCCACCGGGCTTGTCGAGGCGATCCTTGACCTCGTTCCACAGGTTGGCACCGCGCAGCGAACGCTCGGCCACCTCGTCGAGCTTCTTCTTGTTGCGCTCGCCCTGCAACTTCAAGCCCGCGACGACGTTGTCCTTGATGGACATGGTCGGGAAGGGGTTGGGTCGCTGGAACACCATGCCGATGGTCTTGCGAACACCGACCGGATCGACGTTCGAGCCGTAGATGTCCTCGCCGTCGAGCAGCACCGAACCCTCGACGCGCGCACCGGGAATCACTTCGTGCATGCGATTGAGTGAACGGAGAACGGTGGACTTGCCGCAACCGGACGGGCCGATGAAGGCGGTGACGCTCCGGGGCGGGACGGACAGGCCCACATCGGCGACGGCGTGGAACTTGCCGTAGTAGATGTTGACGTCCTTGAGATCCAGACGCTTGGCCATTACCGGCTCCCTACTGAGTTGTTGACGCTGTTGAGTACGAACATGTTCCGAGGCCGCATCACTTACTTCTGACCTGGGAGAAGTGACCGATCAGCTTCGCGACGATGTTGAGGATCGCGATCAGCAGGATCAGGGTCAGTGCTGCGCCCCAGATGCGGTTGGTGCCGGCGTCGGTGGGGTTGTTCATCTCGGCGACCATGACGGAAGGCAGTGTGCCCATTTCGCCGTTGAACAGGTCGAAGTTGATGAACGGTGCGTAGCCGACGAGGATCAGCAGCGGTGCGGTCTCACCGAGCACGCGGGCCAGGGCCAGCATGACGCCGGTGATGATGCCGGGAAGTGCCGTCGGCAGAACGATTTTCGAGATGGTCTTCCACTTCGGCACACCGAGCGCGTACGACGCCTCTCGCAGATCCATCGGGACGATGCGCAGCATTTCCTCGGTGGAGCGGATGACGACCGGGACCATCAGAAGGACCAGAGCCAGTGACACCGCAAACGCGGACTTGGGGAAGCCGAAGGTCGCGATCCACAGGGCGTAGATGAACAGCGCAGCCACGATCGACGGAACACCGCTGAGGATGTCGACCATGAACGTGGTCAGCTTGCCCAGCTTCGACTTCCGGTCGGCGTACTCCACCAGGTAGATCGCGACGAAGATACCGAGCGGGATGGAGAAGACCGCGCACACGATGCCTTGCAGCAGGGTGCCGATCAATGCGTGATAGATACCGCCGCCGTCGGCCGACGCCGTCAATCCGCTCAGCGAGTTGGTGAACCAGGTAGGCGACGTCAGAGCGGGCAGGCCCTTGGCGATGACCGTGAAGAGCACCCAGACCAACGGGATGAGCGCGATGACGACTGCCAGGCTCACCAGGATGGTCGCGATGACGTCCTTGGCACGACGACGAGCGCCGACGCCTTGGAAAGTGGGGGCCTTGACCGGCCGGTCCAGAGTGGAGGTCATGGGTCAGTCCTTCTTTCCGGCGATCACTGCGCGGGCAGCCGCGTTGACGACGAAGGTCAGTACGAACAGCACCAGTCCGGCCGCGATGTACGCGCCTGCCTGGATGTCGTTGTTGAACTCCGCGTAGCCGAGGGCGATCTTGGAGGCGATGGTCGAGCCGCCGTCGAACAGCGACCAGCCGAAGGCCTGAGAGGTGGTGCGCAGGATCAGGTAGAGCGCCATCGTCTCACCGAGTGCGCGTCCGAGACCGAGCATCGAGCCGCTGATGTAGCCGGACTTACCGAACGGGATGACCGTGGTGCGCACAACTTCCCAGCGCGTGGCGCCGAGGGCGAGTGCGGCTTCGATCTGTGATCGCGGGGTCTGGATGAACACCTCGCGGGTCACTGCGGTGATGACCGGAAGGATCATCACGGCGAGGACGATGCCTGCGGTGAAGATGGTGCCGCCGCCGGTGATCGATCCGCTGCCGTCGGCGAAGAGCGGGAACCAGCCGAGAGTGTCGTTGAGCCACACCGCGACCGGGGTGATCGCCGGAGCGAAGACGAGAAGTCCCCACAGGCCGTAGACGATGGACGGCACAGCTGCCAGAAGGTCGATCGTGTACGACAGTGGCCGCGTGAGCCACTTGGGTGAGTACGAAGTCAGGAAGATCGCAATGCCCAGTGCGATCGGCATCGCGAGCACCAGTGCGAACAGCGAGACCAACACCGTGACCTGGAAAAGATCGAGGACACCGAACGCCATCGCGTTGATGTTCTGCGTGACCCATTCACGGCTGGTCAGGAAGTTGACCTGGTTCCGGCTCAAAGCAGGAACAGCACGCCAGATCAGGAACGCGCCGATCGCCGCGATGACAACCGTGATGAAGATTGCCGAACCGGAGGCGAGCGAGCTGAAGATGCGGTCACCCGGACGGGTCACCGTCTTGCTGTTGCCGCTACCCGGACCGTCACCCTTCGGAGGATGCTCGGTTTCTGGAGCCTTGGTGGAAGTAATCGTGTCCTCCGTGGTGCCGTTCGGACCGCCCACCCCGGCCCCGCTGGTTGCGGGGCCGGGAGAACGAGATGTCGAGGTGATGGGCGCGTCACTCATGCGCGCTCACTTCCTTCACGTCTGAATGTAGATCCATGAGCTTGTCCGCACGAGTCTCTAGGTCAGCTGATTGCCGTGATGGACGCGTTGAGGCGATCCTGGACGTTGGACGGCAGCGGGACGTAACCCTGCTCGGCCAGGTTGGCCTGACCCTCGTTGGCCGCGCTCGTCAGGAACGACTTCACTGCTGCGGAGGTGTCCGCGTCGTAGCCCTTGGAGCAGACGATCGAGTACGTGGCGAGAACCAGCGGGTAGGCGCCGGCTTCGTTGGTCTTGAAGATCGACGCGAGGTCGAGCGTCAGGTCGCCGGTTGCGTCGGACTTGAACTTCGCGCCTGCGATCGACTTCGCGGCCGTGTCGTTGGTCAGTGCGACTGCCTCGGAGCCGATGTTGATTTCGGCAACCGAGAGCTTGTTCTGATCGGCGAACGACTTCTCGACGTAGGTGATCGAACCCGGTGCCGTGGCAACTGCCTGTGCAACGCCCGCCGAACCCTTGGCGCCCTCACCGACGCCACCGGTGAAGTCGGACCCTGCGCCCGACGTCCAAGCACCGTTCGATGCCGCGTCGAGGTACTTCTGGAAGTTGTCGGTGGTACCCGAGGAATCGGAGCGGATCACGGTGGTGATCTTCTCGTCGGGAAGCGATGCACCGGAGTTGAGCGCGGCGATTGCCGGATCGTTCCACTTGGTGATGCCGCCGTTGAAGATCTTCGCGAGAACCTCTGCGTTGAGAACGAGCTTGTCGACGCCGTCGAGGTTGTATGCAACTGCGATCGGGCCGAAGACGAGGGGAAGGTTCCAGGCTTCGCCGCCGACGCAACGCTCCTTGGCCTTGTCGGCCTGCTCGTCCTTGATGGCCGAGTCGGAGCCGGCGAAGTCGATCTGGCCGGCGATGAACTGTGTACGACCGTCGCCCGAACCGCTGGGGTTGTACGCGACGTTGACCGTCTTGCCCTTTTCCTGGCACACGGAGATGTAAGTGGCGACGAACTGGTCCATGGCGTTCTTCTGTGCCGAGGAACCAGCGGCAGAGAGGTTGCTCTTGCCTTCGCACGTTGCGTTCGATGCGGACGCGTCCACACCCGTCGACGACGAGTTGTTGTCGCTGCCACATGCGGCCAAGGTCATGGCGCCCACGGCCACTACACCGAGCAGGGCACCACTGCGCTTGAGATTCACCAAGATCCTCCGGAAATCGCTACCGCCACGCCCACGATCGGGCGGCGACATGAGACGCAGAATGATTGAAATCTGCATCAGGCAACACGGCGCTGCCCACAGAGAAAAGTAGGCGGGCGCGGTGTCCGGCTGGACCACACATGGTTAACGGAGAATGAACAGACTGGACATTTCTGCGTGTCCGACTGTGACGTCAGAGCGCGCGGGCGTAAGCCATGTCCACGTGGAACCGATCGAAGCCGAGTCGTTCGTACGTGTGGAGGGCGGCCGTGTTGTCGCCTTCGACGTACAGAAGGACGGTTCCGAGGCCGCGATCACGCAGGTAATGCATGCCCGCGAGAGTCAGCACTCGGCCGAGACCTCGTCCCTGCGCCGCGGGATCGATCCCCACGACGTACACCTCCCCCAGCTCCGGATCGTCACCTTCGGGTGCGTGCACCTTGGTCCAGTGAAAGCCGAGAAGAGTATCGGGATCGGTGTCCGCGAACGCCATGAACAGACCAGCAGGGTCGAACCAACCTTCGGCCGTTCTCTCGTCGATCTCCGCCTGGGTCCAGCCACCCTGCTCGGGATGCCAGGAGAAGGCCGCATTGTTGACGCGAAGGATCTCGGAATCGTCTTCGGGTCCACCATACGTCCGAATCGTCACACCTTCGGGCACAACGATTTCCGGAAGCTGCGGAGCATCGAGTGGTCGACGCAGCTGCAGGAGTTCACGAACGCTGACCAGATCGAGGCTCTTGGCGAATTCGACTGCGGCGTCGACGTTTCCGTGCGCCCAGACACGCGTGCCCGGCCGGCCCTCGTCGAATACCGCTGCGGCAAGCCTGGTTCCGATGCCGCGGCGCCGCGCCTGCGGGTCGACCACCAACTCCGCCATGTCGGGATGCTCGTCCGAACCGGCTTGCAGCTGCGCATAACCGACGACCGCATCGCCGTCGAGTTCGAGGAAGTGTCGCGCGCCGCCGCGCCCGGCAACGGCATGGCGCCCCTGTTCCGACACGGGCGCCTTGCCGTCGAACTCGGTTGCGCGATCGAGAAGCGCGGAAACCTGCTCGGCGAATCCAGCCGGCAGTGAATCTGTCCAACCCACGTCAGACCACCGATCCGTCGGCCGCGTCGTAGTCGACGTCCTCGTCGTCCTCGAACTGAACGGGAGCAGCTGCGCCACCCTTGGCCCTGGTCGGACGCACTGCCTTATATCCGACATTTCGGACTGTACCGATCAAGGACTCGTATTCGGTGCCGAGTTTCGCCCGCAGACGACGCACGTGGACGTCGACCGTCCTGGTGCCGCCGAAGAAGTCGTAGCCCCACACTTCCTGCAGCAGCTGCGCCCGGGTGAATACCCGTCCGGCGTGCTGCGCGAGGTACTTGAGCAGCTCGAATTCCTTGTAAGTCAAATCAAGGGGCCGTCCACGCAGTCGTGCCGTGTACGTCCCCTCGTCGATAACCAGTTCGCCCAGCGTGATCTTTCCCGACGCTTCCGGACTGGCCACACCGCCGCTGCGGGCGACCAACAACCGCAATCGGGCGTCCACCTCAGCCGGACCGGTACCGGGAAGCAGGATGTCGTCCAACCCCCAGTCGGCGTTGACGGCAACGAGTCCGCCTTCGGTGAGGACGGCGACCACAGGTACTGCGGATCCTGTGCTTCCGAGCAATCGACACAACCCGCGTGCGGCAGCCAGATCGGTGCGCGCATCCACCAATGCCACGTCCGCGGAACTTGCCTCGAGTAGCGAGGAAACCTCTGTGGGGGCAGGCCGAACCGAGTGCGCCAGCAACGCCAACGCCGGTAGTACAGCTTCCGGGTTGGGGTCGGAGGTGAGGAGGAGCAGTTCCACACGGCCTCCTATCTAGTAGCCCGCGCAACCCGTGAGGGCAACGCTCGAGTAGTTCGACGCTTTTGGTCGGTCCCTACATTAGCGTGCCTGGTACCGGGGCCGTCGCATCGAACCCCGACCGGAGTCCGTCACAATGGTGCGGTGCGCAAACTGATCATCGGCATCGTCTTTCTCCTCGGCCTCGGACTGGTGGCCGATTTCGGCGCGGCCGCGTACGCCGAGTACCGGGTTTCCCGCGAGCTCCGAACCGGCGCATCACTCGAGTCGGATCCGGAGGTCACCTTCAACGGGTTCCCCTTCCTCACCCAGGCACTCGGCGGGAAATACAAGGACGTCTACGTCAGAGCTACCGGCGTCCAGAGCGACGTGGTGGGCGAAGTGACCGTCGAGGCCGATCTGCGCGGGGTCACCGTTCCCTTCTCCGACATCGTGAACGGCAATGTCACCCAACTCCCCGTCGACAAACTCGACGGCCGGATGGGAATCAACGCCACCGACCTCGGAAAGCTGCTCAATATCCCTGACCTGCAGGTATCTTCGCCGCCTGCCAACAAGTCGGATGGCACCGGGGGCAGCGGCGGAACCGGAGCGAGCACCGCGGGCGCCGTCGTGCTGACGGGAACGGTTGCCGTCGGCCCGGTCGAGACTGCAGTGAGCGTGCAGGCCAACCTGGTTCTGGAAGGTGGGCAGGTCAAGATCGTCGCCAGCAATCTGTATTTCGGTCCGGAGGGCAAAGCCGATTTCTCGATCCCCGCAGCACTCGAACCCGTCGTCCTCGGACTGTTCAGCTACACGATCGATCCGCAGGCACTCCCCTACGGAATTCAGCCGAGCCTGGTCTACGCGGAAGGCGGAAGAATCGTGATCGAAGGCAGCGCCGAAAACACGACGATCGATCTCGCAGAGCTGCAGAACCGATGACCGGGATCACAATTCTGCTGGTCGCGCTGGTCGCCGTCGTCGCGGTCGGGCTCTTTCTCAAGTCGCGCAACGGAAAGGTCCGAGTCACCACGCCGGCCGCGACCGGCGCGGCGGACAGTCGCCTCGAACTGCTCCGCGCCGCTGGAGTCTCTTCGCCGAACGGCGGACCCGTCGTACTGCATTTCTCTGCCGACTGGTGCGGACCGTGCGCGGCAGTACGCCGCGTCGTCGGTCAGGTCGTGATCTCGATGGCCGACGCTCCCCGTCCGCCGGTGGAGATCGAGCTCGACATCGACCAGGAACCGGCTCTGGCACGCGAGATGAGTGTCCTCTCGCTGCCCACCACCTTCATCCTCGACGGTGGCCTGGAGGAACAGTTCCGGGTGTCCGGAGTGCCATCCGCAGCCGATCTGAAAGCTGCACTCGTACCACTATCCGGACCCCACGAGCCAAAATCCGAGAATTCGGGGTAAACTCGCCGACGTGCAAACCCGCCACGAGCTGATGCTCACCCGACGCCGCGCAGTAGACCTGTGCCGCCTCGGGGGCTGTTGCTGTACCTGTTGCTGATCACCACATCCGTCAGATCTCTCTGACCTTCGAGCTTTCGCTCACGTGATCAATCCACCGAGTGGGACTTTGACGTCCCGTTTTCTCGGTCCAGGCACAGCATCATGCAATCCAGCGCAGGAGCACTCCCGATGTCCACAACCACACCCCAGCTCGAGCAGGTCGACGTCCGCGGACCTCGATTCGCCGCGTGGGTCACCACCGGCGTTCTCGTACTCACGCTCATCCTCTCGACCTTCTCACTGCCCGCCGCCACCGTCGTTCTCGCACTGCAGGCCATAGTCTTCGCGGTCGGAGCGGTACTCGGCCCCAAGCGCAGCCCGTACGGCCAGATCTTCGGCAAGCTCGTCGCCCCGCGACTCTCGCCGGTCAGCGAACGCGAACCCGTGGCACCGCTGCGCTTCGCGCAGTTCGTCGGCCTCGTCTTCGCATTGGCAGGCACGGTCGGTTTCCTGGCCGGGTCGACGATCGTCGGCACCGTTGCCACCGGCTTCGCCTTGTTCGCGGCCCTGCTCAACGCCGCGTTCGGTATCTGCCTCGGCTGCCAGATCTATCCACTCGTCGCAAGGCTGCGAAATACCGGCCGCGCTACCACCGCGTGAAAACGCTTGCCCCACAACCCTGCTGAACCCCTGCTAGATAACGACCGATGCAAGACCATATCGAAAGGAACACCATGGCTCGCTCCGACGTCCTAGTCTCCGCTGACTGGGCTGAGCAGAACCTCAACACCCCCAAGACCGTTTTTGTCGAGGTGGACGAGGACACCAGCGCATACGACGGCGGCCACATCGAGGGTGCAGTCAAGCTCGACTGGCGCAAGGACCTCCAGGACGGCGTCCGACGCGACTTCCTGAACCAGGAGCAGTTCTCGGATCTGCTCTCCGCCAAAGGCATTGCGAACGACGACACCGTCGTTCTCTACGGTGGCAACAACAACTGGTTCGCCGCTTACGCTTACTGGTACTTCAAGCTGTACGGCCACCAGGACATCAAGCTGATCGACGGCGGCCGCAAGAAGTGGGAACTCGACGGACGCCCGCTCTCCAAGGACGCAGTCAACCGCGAAGCCACGCAGTACAAGGCCGAGACCCCCGACTTCTCGATCCGCGCTTTCCGCGACGAGGTCATCGACGCCATCGGCAGCAAGAACCTCGTCGACGTTCGTAGCCCTGACGAGTTCTCGGGCAAGATCCTCGCTCCCGCCCACCTTCCGCAGGAGCAGGCGCAGCAGCGTGGCCACGTCCCCGGAGCCATCAACATCCCGTGGAGCACCACCGCCAACGAGGACGGCACCTTCAAGTCGGACGACGACCTCGCCAAGCTGTACGCGGAAAAGGGCTTCGACGACACCAAGGAAACGATCGCCTACTGCCGCATCGGCGAGCGTTCGAGCCACACCTGGTTCGTCCTGCAGGAGATCCTCGGCAAGAACAACGTCAAGAACTACGACGGCAGCTGGGTCGAATACGGCTCACTCGTCGGCGCACCGATCGAATTGGGAGCCTGATCATGTGTGGAGCACCTACCCAGGGCCAGACCCTGCCTGCCGGCGTCGACGTCGAGAAGGAAACGGTCATCACCGGCCGCGTTCTCGCAGCTGACGGCCAGCCCATCGGCGGCGCATTCGTGCGTCTGCTCGACGGCTCCGGAGAGTTCACGGCCGAGGTCGTGGCATCGGGAACCGGCGATTTCCGCTTCTTCGCCGCTCCGGGCGAGTGGACCGTGCGTGCACTGTCCAGCTCGGGCAACGGCACCTCCACCGTCGCTCCCGAGGGCTCGGGCGTGCACAACGTGGACGTGACCGTCAGCAAGTAATTCCTGCTTTGTCAGGCGGCCCCGCACCCCTCCGGTGCGGGGCCTTCTGCATTCCGGCTCCCGATTTTTCCGGTCGGTCGCCGCGGTCTAAGATGTACCCGTGGTCATTTTCTTCGAGGTACTCCTCGCACTCGCATCCGTCATGATCGCTTGGTTCTCCGTGTACGTCGTGTACCGCTTGGTCACCGACGAGTCGTGAGTCAGGCTCCGGATTCAGGGTCCGACGCGACCGCTGACGATTCCGCCGCTGCAGGTGCCGTGAGGCGCGGCAGCGGGGACGAAGCTGTCGCCATCGCCGTCGAGCGCTCCAAGTCGACGGCGTCGCTCAACATTCCGACCCTGCCGGACCTTCCGTTGCCGGAGGACACCGCAAACCTGCGCCTCGGCCCGGACATCAATCCCGAACTCCTCGCGCTTCTCCCCCTCGTCGGTGTCTGGCGCGGCGAAGGTGAAGGACACGACGAGAACGGCGACTACGCCTTCGGTCAGCAGATCGTCATCTCGCACGACGGCGGCCCGTACCTCAATTGGGAGTCCCGGTCCTGGCGCCTCGACGCCGAGGGCAAGTACGTGAGCCCCGATCTGCGCGAGAGCGGTTACTGGCGCATGGGCGGCGACGGCATCCCGGGCAGCGTCAACCAGGAAGTGGTCGAACTCCTGCTCAGCCACAGCTCCGGTGTCGTCGAAATGTACTACGGGCGCGCACTCACCCAGGCGTCGTGGGAACTTGCCACCGACGTGGTGATCCGCAGCCAGTCCGGTGCACTGTACGGCGGCGCGAAGCGTCTGTACGGCATCGTCGAAGGCGGCGACCTCGCGTACGTCGAAGAGCGGATCATGTCTGACGGTGGCCTGGAACCGCGTCTCTCGGCCCGCCTGACGCGCTACATCGGCTAGCTCTGCTGTGCGCCTTTATTAACCCCCGGCGGTTAATAAAGGCGCACAGCAGATTTATCCACAGGCACCGACAAATTCCACAGGCGGGCTTCGGAGCGGCATCTTCGACCGATTCTTGTCGGTCCGCGATCTGACGGTATTCGCATGAGCTGCGACTACATCGATCCTGATCTCCGAAGACTCTTCGACTTCCAACACGGACTCGCGACCAACAAACAACTACGCCCTTTCGGCTATTCACCGCGGCGCATCCAACATCTGGTCGAATCGGGTCAATGGACTTCCGTCCTCCACGGCGTTCAATCCAGCACCAACGGCCCGCTCAACCGAGCAATGATTCTCGAGGCCGCCCTTCTGTTCGGCGGCGGAGAGACCTACCTGAGTCACCGGACGGCAGCTGAAGAGTGGGGACTCACGCACATCGAGTCCGAACTGCCGGTCCACATCACGGTCCGATACGGCAGATCCTCGCGCTGTCAGAGTCCGACGGTCAGACCCGAACGCTCCCCGGCGCGCCCCGTTCCGTTGGGGTGGTCCACTGCCCATCCCGGAGTGATCGTTCATCGTTCACGCGCTCAGGCCCACATCGGCGTTGCCACTCAGCCTGCTCGTACTTCGCTGGCCGACACCGCAATTGACCTGGCGGTTGCAGAGCCGTCGGCTCGCGACGCCGCTCGTTCTCTGGTTCGCTCGGCCACGGCGTGCAAAGTGTCACGGATGGAATTGCGCACCCGAATGGAATGCCGCCGGCCGAGGCGATATGTCAAAGCGCTGTCCTCGACATTGGACCTGTTGGATCGCGGTGTCCAGTCGGTACTCGAGCATCGCTACGCAATCGAGGTCGAGCGAGCACACGGTTTGCCGGAAGCACGACGGCAATCGCCGGTCCTCGTCGATGGGAGAACTTTCTACGAGGACGTCGACTACCGCAATTGCGGTGTCGCACTGATCGTTCGACTCGACGGATTTGCCTTCCACTCTTCTCGGGCGACTGCGCTGCGGGATCGTCGGCGAGGAAACGCATCCGAACTGTCAGGCAACGCCACACTGGTCTTCGGTTGGGAGGAGGTGGAGGGGGCCTCGTGCCGAACTGCAGCCGAGGTCAGAGCGATCCTCGAGCGCGGTGGATGGTGGGGGCCTAATCCTTGTCCACGCTGTGCGCCTTTATTAACCGCCGGGGGTTGATAAAGGCGCACGGCACGAAGCGACCCCCGAGCCACACCCACGCTTTCGCGCGGATCCCGGTCGGACTGATCGGGGGCTCGGGGGTCGGGTGGCTGCCTGGGATTCGCCGGCCGCTCACGCGGTAAGTGAATTCCATCAGCGATTGCGGCTAGCTGGCAGCCACCTCACGCGTCCGTCTGTACTTCAATTTCAGACCACCTCCTTCCTTGTGTACAGGAGAAAGTACGCCCACTTCACGATGACGGCAACGTATTTTCCACAGAAACTTTTCCGACGCATATCACCTGGTCAGCTCCAGTACCGGCCGGAAGTTGATGGGTAACGACAACAACCGTTCGCGAAGAATCGACCAGCGTTGCGTCGCGACTGAGCAACTCGCGGAGCAACTGATCGCCCGCCTCCGCGTCCATGTGCTCGGTCGGCTCGTCGAGCAGCAGCACCTCCGCAGGCGAGACGATCGCGCGCGCCAACAGCAACCGACGACGCTCACCGCCCGAAACCGCTCGCATGCCGCCGACCAGGTAGGTGTCGAGCCCTTCAGGCAGTTCCGACAGCCAGTCGCCGAGACCGACTGCGGCAAGTGCCTTCTCCGCGTCCTCGGCGGTGAGGTCACCCCGCGCGACGCGCAGGTTCTCGAGTACCGACGTCTCGAAGAGGTGTGCGTCTTCGGCGAAGTACCCGACGTGCCTGCGCAGTTCGGCCGGATCGACTTCCGAAACATCCACTCCGCCAACGCGCACTGTTCCCGCGATAGGCGGCAGCAGTCCCGCCATCGTCATCAGCGCGGTGGTCTTTCCGGATCCGCTCTCGCCGACGACGGCAACGCGGGCACCGCGAGGAAGATCCACGGAGAGCGGTTCGGTCACCTTTCCCCCGGGCCAACCCGCCTGCAATGCATGCACGCTGAGAATCCCGTCCTCCGGCCACGCACGATTTCCTTCAACGTGTTCGGCGTCGGCTCGATCGAGTACCGCCATGATGCGTGCCGACGCCAGCCGCGCCTTGGTCAATGCCACCGCCGCGCTGGGCAGTATCGCGGTTCCCTCGAAAGCCGACAGCGGAAGCAGTACAAGGATTCCCATGGACATCGGCGACATGTCGGTGGTTCCGTACAGCGAGATTCCGATCAGCAGGGCACCGAGGACGCTCACTCCGATTGCCAGGGGCGTGGCAGCGGCGGCAAAGGCACTCGGGACCGCCGCGCGATCGGTTGCGTCGACCACATCGTTCTCGGCAGAGACCGCCTCGCTCACCGCCTGATCCAAGCGACCCGATACCCGGAGCTCGGCGGAATGGTCGAGGGCGGTCACCGCGGACTCACTGAATCGCGCTGCGGCAGCAGAACTGTCGGCCTCGGCGAGACGAGCAGCACGAGCCGAAAGCCAGGGTGCCGCGATCCCGGACACCGCCAGCGCAACAGCCAGGATGAGCGCGGCCGGAACCGAGATGAACAACAGGATTCCCACCGCAGCAAACGCGAGGACAATCGAGACCGCAATCGGGATCAGTGCTTTGACGACGACGTCGCCCAGTGCATCCACGTCGGCGCCCGTACGTGAGAGCAGGTCACCGCGTCGTAGTCCGGCTGCTGCCGCGGGATCTCCTGCGGCCAACTGCTGGTAGATCCTCGATCGCGCCGCGGTGGTTCCGCGCAACGCGACGTCGTGCGTCGTCAATCGCTCGAGGTAGCGGAAGACACCACGCGAGATTCCCAACGCGCGTACGGCAACCACAGCGACGCTGAGATCGAGAACGGGAGGCATCTCCCAAGCCCGCGTGATCAACCATGCGGACAGCGCGGCCAAGGCGAGTGCGCTACCGAGTGTTGCCACACCCGCCGCTACCGCCGTCAGTACGCGTCGTGGCCGAAGTTCCAGTAGCCGCAGAGCACGCAGGAGCGGATCGTGAGCGTCACTTCTCATGAGCGCGCACCTCGACGATCCGATCAGCTGCGGCAAGCACACTCGGACGGTGGCCGATCACGACAACGGTGTCGCCACGCTCCGCCCGTGCTCTCAGAGAAGCCAACACTGTCCCTTCCGAATCCGAGTCGAGGTGAGCGGTGGGTTCGTCCAGGACAAGAACTGCGCGGTCCGAGGCAAGCACGCGTGTCAGTGCCAGCCGTTGCCGCTGCCCCAAAGACAGACCTGTGCCGCCGACGCCGATCACGGTCTCGACGTCCGCAGGCAGCTCGGCCAGTACCGCGTCGAATCCCGTCGCAGCAGCGGCGCGGGTCAGTGCTTGCGCATCGACGACCCCGGTGAGATCGAGATTTTCACGAACGGTGCCGGGTAGGAGGACCGGATGCTGGGGAAGCCAGGCCAACTGACTCCACCACGCGTGCTCGTCCAGGTCTCGGACATCGACGCCGGCGACCGTCACACGCCCACTGCTCGGTTCGATCAACCCGAGCAGCGCGTGCACTGCCGTCGACTTGCCGCAGCCGTTGGGACCGGTGAGCACGGTGATCGCCCCTGGGGACGCCACGGCGGAAAGTCGAGACGGTGCGACTCCGCCACGAGAGGCCACACCGAGTCCGTCGAAGACGATGTCGGCGCCTCGAGCGACCACCGTCGTGCTACCACCCTCCGGCGCGGCAGAATCCGCCTCGATAACCTCGAATGCCTTGTCGGCTGCCGCCATTCCGTCCTCGGCGGCGTGGAACTGGGTTCCCACCATCCGAAGTGGCAGGTACACCTCGGGGGCGAGGATCAACGCGACTATCCCCGGCTCGAGTGACATGTCGCCGTACACCAGTCGCAAGCCGATACTCACGGCCACCAACGCGACGCAGAGCGTTGCGAGCAGTTCCAGCACCATCGAGGACAGGAACGCGACGCGGAGAGCTGACATCGTCGTTCGCCGATGAGCGTCACCGAGTTCACGGACGCGCTCGGCAGGACCTTGCTGACGACCGAGCGCCCGCAGCGTCGGCAAACCGGCAAGAAGATCGAGCAGTTGCGAAGACAACGTGGTCATCGCTGCCAGCGTCTTCTCCGACTTACCCTTTGTCAGCAAGCCGATCAGAATCATGAAGATGGGGATCAGCGGCAGCGTCACGAAGATGATGACCGCAGACGTCATGTCCTGCACCGCAATGACTATCAGGGTGATGGGTGTCAGCGTCACCGACAAGACCAGGGCCGGAAGGTATCCCGTCAGGTACGGACCAAGGCCGTCGACACCTCGGGTGACCACGGTCGCGATCTCGTCACGCCGCGGATCCAGATCGCGAGGACTCATCGCCGTCGCCGACGTCAGCACGCCGTTCTTGATCTCGGCAACGACGCGAGTCGACGCCCGGTGCGCATACCTGGTCTGCAACCAGGTCCCCAGAACTCGGACCGCCACAGCTGCGGCGAGAACAACCAATTCGGTTGTCCACGAGGAAACATCCACAGTTCGAGTGGTGATCACTCCGGCCAGCACCCGGCCGATCATGAGCGCCGCGACGATGACCATCACGACGTTCACCATCGACAGAGCAACAGTGAGGATCAGATAGCCGCGCGCAGAAGCGGAATGTCGCCACAGCCGCGGGTCGATCGGCCCCCGGCGACGCTCCCGAGTGGTGGGAGCGTCACCTACTTCGATTGTCACGTGAATTCGACCGTCAGTTCTTTCGTGTTTCGAATGTGTCGTGATTCAGGGTTCGCGACTACCACGTCTTCTCCTTGAATCGCAGACCGATCGACGCCGGAATCTGCTTGGAGGAGATGCGCTGTCGGAACACCCAGTACGTCCAGCCCTGGTAGATGATCACCACCGGCGTCATGAATGCCGCGGCCCACGTCATCACCTTGAGCGTGTACGGACTCGACGACGCGTTCTCGATGGTCAGGCTGTACGCCGGATCAAGCGTCGACGGCATGACGTTCGGGAACAGCGAGGCGAACAGCAGCACGACAGTGGCGATGACGGCCACACAGGTGAGAACGAAAGCCCAGCCTTCGCGCTCGGCCCGCGTCAGGAAGACGACGCCGATCAGTGCCGCAGCAGCGGCAGCTACCAGAATCCACGTCCATCCCTTGCCGTAGGCGAGTTGCGTCCACAGAACGAATCCGCCGGCGACCGGAATAGCCGGAATTGCCAGTCGTGCAGCAATCTTCACGGCATCTTCACGAACCTCGTCGGCACTCTTGAGTGCCAGGAACACTGCACCGTGGAGAGCGAACACCAGCGCGGTGGTCAGACCGCCGAGCAGCGCGTACGGATTGAGCAGATCGAAGAATCCCGACTCGACCTGCTTGTCGGCGTTGATCGCCACGCCCCGAACGATGTTCGCGAAAGCCACGCCCCAGAGAACTGCCGGGACCCAGGAGCCGAAGATGATGCCCCAGTCGCAACGCTGACGCCATTTGTCGTCGTCGATCTTGCTTCGCCATTCGATGGCACAGATACGAACGATCAAGGCCACCAGGATGATCAGCAGCGGTAGATAGAACCCGGAGAACAACGTCGCGTACCACTCCGGGAATGCCGCGAACATCGCGCCACCGGCGGTGATCAGCCACACTTCGTTGCCGTCCCACACCGGGCCGATCGTGTTGAGCGCCACCCGTCGACGCGTATCGGCCGGGAGGTCACTGCCTCTGCCGACGATCGGCATGAGCATCCCGACACCGAAGTCGAACCCTTCGAGGACGAAGTAACCGATGAACAGTACTGCGACGAGCACGAACCATACTTCTTGAAGTCCCATGATCGCCTCCTAGTACGCGAACGACAGTTGTTTGGGCTTGTCCGGATCTTCCGGCTCATCATGATCTGTATCGCCCGGCGGATGCATGTCGTGCTCCAACGGGCCTTCCTTCGCGTACCGCACGATCAGCTTGAACCAGACGACTCCCAGCGCTCCGTACAGCAGGGTGAAGGTGATCAGCGAAGCCCAGACGGTGGCCGACGCGTGGTCCGAAACACCTTGGTCGACAGTAAGTCTGATCATGTCGACGCCGGTCGGGTTGGGATGCACCACCCAGGGCTGACGGCCCATCTCGGTGAAAATCCAACCGGCACTGTTCGCCATGAACGGAGTGGGAATCGCGACGAGGCTGAGGACTCCGAACCACTTCTGGTCCGGGACTCGCCCCTTACGTGTGACCCACAGCCCCGCGAGAGCCAGTGCTGCCGAACCGGCGGCGAGGCCGATCATGGCGCGGAAAGACCAGTACGTGACAAAGAGATTCGGTCGGTAGTTACCCGGTCCGAAGTCCTGCTCCGCCTGCTCCTGCAGTTGGTTCACGCCTTGCAGTTCGACGCCGGTGAACTTGCCCTCGGCCAACCATGGCAGAACGAACGGCACCTTCAGAACGTGCGTCACGCTGTCACAGTTGTTGTGAGTGCCGATAGTGAGGATCGAGAAGTCCGGATCCATCTCTGTCTCACACAGCGATTCCGCCGACGCCATCTTCATGGGTTGCTGCTGGAACATGAGCTTGCCTTGGACGTCACCGGTGTAGATGATTCCGATTCCGGCCACGATCATGACGAGCAACGCGAATCGTGTTGCCGGACGGTACATCGTGCGCGCGTCGGACTCGAGGCGTTCGGCTTCGGCGGCCTCAGCCTGCTTGGCGCGGCGCATGTTCCGCACCATCCACCAACCACTGATGCCGGCAACAAACGTCGCCGCCGTCAGGAAGGCGCCGGCAACCGCGTGCGGGAAGGCAGCGAGAGCGGTGTTGTTGGTCAGCAGCTCCCAGATACTGGTGAGCTCGGCACGACCCGTTTCAGGGTTGTACGTCGCACCGACCGGATGCTGCATGAACGAGTTGGCCGCGATGATGAAGAACGCCGACGCGTTGACGCCGATCGCCACGAGCCAAATGCACGCCAGGTGTACAAGTTTGGGCAGCCTGCCCCAACCGAAGATCCAGAGTCCGATGAAGACGGACTCCATGAAGAAGGCGACAAGGCCTTCCAATGCGAGCGGAGCTCCGAAGACGTCACCGACGAATCGCGAGTACTCGCTCCAGTTCATGCCGAACTGGAACTCCTGCACGATGCCGGTGGCTACACCGAGTGCGAAGTTGATGAGGAAAAGCTTGCCGAAGAACTTGGTGAGCCGATACCAGTGGTCCTTTTTGGTGACCACCCACATCGTCTGCATGATCGCGATCATCGGCGCAAGTCCGATGGTCAGCGGAACAAGGATGAAGTGGTAGACGGTAGTGATACCGAACTGCCACCTGGAGACGTCCAAAGTATCCATTGGCTACTCCGAGAGTAGGGCCCTGGGACAGGCTTCGGGGTTCGAGACGCGGGCAGTCGCTCGGCCCCTGCGGACACGGTACTGCTGTCCGGTTTGGACCGCAGGACTTTGCTACTACCAAATGTAGTAGAGACCTGGCGCGATTCCTATTCGCCTATCGCCCTGCTGAATCCGAATCAATTGCACGTTCAACCAATTCCGCGAATTCCCCGGAGACCTTCGGCTCTGGCAATGTGAGCCCGTCGAGTGTATGGACGCGTGCGGCCAGCGTGACGCTCGAAACCATCCACACTCCGTCGGCCGCAATCAAATCCGCAGGTCGGAGGGTTTCGTATCGGCAATCGAAGCGAGCACTGCCGGCAACGTCGAACAGGGCGCGCTGCGTAGTGCCCATCAAAATGCCCTGTGCGGGAGGCGGTGTGATCAAAGTCCTGTCCCGAACGATCACCACCGTCGAGCGTGGCCCCTCCAACACATTGCCCTCGGAACTGACGAAGATCACATCGTCAGCACCCAAATTCGCCGCATATCGAAGCGCTGCCATGTTGGTTGCGTACGACAACGTCTTCGCGCCCAGTAGCTGCCAGGGTGCCCGGGCAGAGAGATCGACAGAGAAACCTCGCTCGAGAGTCATCACCGACAACCCCGATTCGCGGACCTGTCTGACCCGATCGGCCACCGGACCGACCATCACGAAGGCTGTCGGCTTGTCACCGCTCTCACGGCCGCGGGTCAGAACAAGACGAAGAGCGCCTTCCTTCTCGGTCCCCCACTCCTCGGCAGCCATCTCGATCGCCAGACGCCAATCATCGAGAACGGGAGCGGGCAGACCGAGTGCCCGCGCGCTCAGAACCAGTCGACTCAGGTGTCCCTCGACCACCCGGGCGCGGCCGTCGCGTACCAACAGCGTCTCGAAGACTCCGTCGCCGCGCACCACCGCCAGGTCGTCGGCGTGCAGAAACGGTGCGTCAGCATCGAGCACCTCATGGTCGAGAGTCACCAATACGCGATCAGGCATGCCATCAACCCTAACGATCCGCCAAGCCGCCGGGGCCGCCCTGTAACCGCGATCCCGCCCACACTCCTAGACTGGTCTCGTGGTCGACAACGCTCTTGTGCCCAACAGCCCACTTCTGACTTCCCCCGGCGCGGTCACCGCACCGGACGGTTCGGCCGACATCGGTGTCGCGTGGCACTACGGCGATCCTCTCGGCGAACAGCGAACCGCGCAGCGCGCAGCAGTGGTGGTCGACCGCAGTCACAGATTCGTGATCGCCATTCCCGGCGACGAACGCCTCACGTGGCTGCACACGATTTCGAGCCAGCACATCGCCGCGCTCCCCGACGGCAAGAGTGCCGAGAACTTGAGCCTGGACGTCAACGGACGCGTCGAGCACCACTTCGTGCAGACGGACCTGGCAGGTGTCACCTGGATCGACACCGAGGCGAACCGCGGACCCGACCTTCTCTCCTTCTTGAAGAAGATGGTGTTCTGGTCCAAGGCCGAACCTCGAGACGGCAACGAACTCGCGGTCCTGAGCCTGATCGGACCCGAAGCGTCAACTGTCCTCGCCGCACTCGAGGTTCAGACACCCACCGAGGCCTACGACGCTCACGCCTTGGCCGACGGCGGATTTGTCCGCCGCATGCCGTGGCCTACCGAGAACTCTTTCGATCTTCTCGTCCCACGTGAGCAACTGGCAGCGTGGTGGACCAGGCTGACCGATGCCGGCGCCAAGCCCGCCGGCAGTTGGGCCTTCGAGGCACTGCGCGTCGAAGCGACGAGGCCTCGCCTCGGACTGGACACCGACGAACGGACCATCCCGCACGAGGTCCGCTGGATCGGTGGGCCGGCCGAGCACGGCGCCGTCCACCTCGACAAGGGGTGCTACCGCGGTCAGGAAACCGTTGCCCGGGTTCACAATCTCGGCAAGCCCCCGCGCCATCTCGTCATGTTGCACCTCGACGGCAGCGCCGAAGCCGTCCCGGAACCGGGTGACCCGATCACGGCGGGCGGACGGGCCGTCGGACGCGTCGGGACCGTCGTCAATCATCACGAGCTCGGCCCCATCGCACTCGCTCTGATCAAGCGGAACATCCCGGTCGACACCGAACTGATGGCCGGCCCCAGCGCTGCGTCCATCGATCCGGATTCGATCGTCGCGGACGACGCACCCCAGGCCGGACGTGAGGCTGTCAACCGATTGCGCGGAAAGTGACGGGCACGGTCGACGCGGTCTGCGTCGTCCACACCGAACGTGACAGTGGCGTCAGGCGAGTCCCCCGTACCGCGATCGACAAGCGTCCCGTCGACGGCCGCGTCGCGGTCGGCCGACTCGGTCTGGGTGGCGACTACGTCTGCGACACCGAGTTCCACGGCGGCGCCTTCCAAGCTGTCTACGCGTATCAGCGCGACGAAGCGCAGCGCTGGTCGGACGAATTGGGCCGACCTCTCGGCCCCGGATGGTTCGGCGAGAATCTTCACATCAGCGGGATGCTCGTCACGGACGCCGTGATCGGCGAGCGTTGGCACATCACCGGAGCCGAGGCGTCGGACGTTCTCGAACTCGAGGTGACCGCGCCCCGCGTCCCGTGCGGCACCTTCGGCATCTGGGCCGCGGAAAAGGGCTGGGTCAAAAGATTCACCGAGCGGACCGACGTCGGCGCCTACCTTCGCGTCAACCGGACCGGCACGATCGCCGCGGGCGATTCGGTCACCCGAGTCCACGTACCGGATCACGGAGTGACTGTTCGAGAGGTCTTCGCCGGAACGGATCCTGAGCGGCTTCGACGGCTCCTCGCAGAACACACCGACCTTGCACCGAACGTCACCGCGCGTGTCCAGAGGTTCATCGAACAAGCAGAAGCGCAGGTGCACTCGTGAGTATCGAATTGGTGGAAGTGGTCCGCTCCGGATTCCGCGAATGCGTGCATCGCGGATCGGCCGTCATTCTCGGCGCCGACGGCGAGGTCGTTGTCGGACTCGGGGAAATTCACACACCCATCTACCCGCGCTCGGCGAACAAGCCGCTGCAAGCCGTCGCTGCGCTTCGTAACGGCTTTGCACCCACCAGCCCGGAAGAGCTGGCCGTCGCGTCGTCCTCACATGCGGGCGAGGCCGATCACATCGAACTGGTCGCAGCGCTTCTCGCTCGCTACCAACTCGGTGTCGACCAGTTGCAGTGCCCCTCCGATCTGCCGGGCAACGAACTGGCCCGAGCCGAACTGATCGCAGCGGGCGAGCTTCCCAGCCCGATCTACATGACCTGCTCGGGCAAGCACTCCGCGATGCTCGCCACGTGCGTCGTGAACGACTGGCCGCTCGAGACGTACATGGAGCCGACTCATCCCCTCCAACTCGCGATCCAGGAGACGATCTTCGATCTCAGCGGCGAGGAAGAGCAGGAACTCGGCATCGACGGTTGTGGTCTCCCGATCGTGCCGCTCTCGCTCACGAACCTGGCTCGGGCATTCGGACGCCTGCCCTCGGCTGAGCCCGACTCACCCGAACGAGCTGTGGCCGACGCGGTCCGCGAGAACCCCTTCCTCGTCTCGGGCATCGGCCGCAACGATCAGCGCCTGATGTCCGCCGTGCCGGGTCTGTTCTCCAAGACCGGATACGACGGCATCTACGCCGGAGCGCTTCCCGACGGTTCCGCTTTCGCCCTCAAGATCGACGACGGTCACGAGCGGGCGCTCCTGCCCTTGGCGGCAGCTCTGCTCAAGCGGATGAACACCGAGTGGACCGAGGAGTTGGCGGCTCTCGCATCCGCTCCGGTCTTCGGCGGCGACGCCCGAGTGGGGACGATTCGCGCAATTCCCGGAAACTTCTGAGCAGTTCTCACAAAGTTCTGACGAGTTCTTTCAGCATCCTGGCAGCTCGCGGCCATAGTGAGAGCAATCAGACACGGCGGTGAGGCCTTCGTGGAAGCGGAAGCGACTTTTCCACGCTAGAGTGTGTGTCAGGAAACTTACACACTCAAACGGGGCCGCCAAATTCCCCAGGCCGCCCCGCGAAAGCGCGAGGGGGTCAGCCATGGGCCGCGGCCGGGCTAAGGCAAAGCAGACCAAGGTTGCACGCGAATTGAAATACAGCGTACCGACCACGGATTTCGACAGCCTGCAAAGAGAGCTCGCAGGTGGATCGACCAACTCGCATCGGAGCAGTGTCCGATCGGACCAGACTTCCGATAGGGAAGGGCATGCGCGAGAGGACGACTACGACGACTGGCGGCGTTGACCGCGCACTGCCACCGCGCAGACTGTGAAATGAGGAAGAGCTGATCGCTCTTCCTCATTTTTGAGTTCCATTTTCCGCCTCGCGCCTGCTTGTACGGACACACAAAACTGCCCCACCGGATCTCTCCGATGGGGCAGCTGACGTTGTGGTCTAGAAGCGCGGGTGGTCTCCGGCCAGGAACGCACGCTCTGCAGCGGCGTCCGACGCCTTCTTGACGCTACCGAGCGTCCAGCAGTCGATGTGGCGTGCGGTGAGGACGGCAAGTGCGCGGTCGACGTCCTCGGGTGCGACGACGGCGACCATGCCGACGCCCATGTTGAACGTCTGCTCCATCTCGGCGCGCTCGACGCGTCCGCGCTGCGCGATCATGGCGAAGACCGGAGCGGGGCTCCAGGTTCCGCGATCGAGTTCGGCGACCAAGCCCTTGGGCATGACGCGCGCGAGGTTGTTGGCGAGGCCGCCACCGGTGACGTGGCAGAACGTGCGCACGTCGGTCTCGGCAGCGAGTGCCAGGCAGTCCTTGGCGTAGATCTTGGTGGGCTCGAGCAGCTCCTCACCGAGCGTGCGGCCGAACTCGTCGACGTGTGCGCTCAGGTTCATGCGGTCGATCTCGAGCAGGACCTTGCGGGCCAGTGAGTAACCGTTGGAGTGCAGTCCCGAAGAACCCATCGCGATGACGACGTCGCCGGGGCGAACGCGATCCGGTCCGAGCAGCTTCTCTGCCTCCACGACGCCGACACCGGTGGCGGAAAGGTCGTAGTCACCGTCGGCCATGATGCCGGGGTGCTCGGCGGTCTCGCCGCCGAGGAGAGCGCAGCCGGCCTGGATGCAGCCCTCGGCGATTCCGCTGACCAATTCCGCGACGCGCTCGGGGATGACCCGGCCGACGGCGATGTAGTCCTGGAGGAACAGCGGCTCGGCGCCACAGACGACGAGGTCGTCGACAACCATGGCGACGAGGTCGAGTCCGACCGTGTCGTGCTTGTCCATCGCCTGCGCGACAGCGAGCTTGGTTCCGACGCCGTCGGTCGATGCGGCGAGCAACGGCTCCTTGTAGTCACCCTTGAGGGAGAACAAGCCGGCGAAACCACCGAGGCCACCCATGACCTCGGGGCGGCTGGCCTTCTTGGCCAGAGGGGCGAAGAGTTCCACCGCCCGGTCGCCTGCGGCGATATCGACTCCTGCTGCCGCGTAGGAGGCGCCTGCGGTGCGGTGACTGTCCTCGGTCATCGGGTTACTACTCCAGCCTTGTATTTCTCGCGAGCACGTATTGCTCGTGCACAGGTAAGTGGTCTTGCAATGTGAAGTGTTTGCAATCCTCGTGACGCGAGATGGATCGTTCGACTCGAGACCCAGAGCGCGCACACAAATACCGACGATTACGCCCATACGCTACCGGACCGGCCCCCTCGGTGAGACCTCGCGTACCCCGAGACGTCAGTTCTGCAGCCGCGCACCGATCGAGGCGTGCAGTGCGCGCAGACTGTTCTGCCCGAGTGCGACCGTCTCGGATTCGATGTGTTTGAGGAGGTGTCCGTCGTGGACGACCTTCTCGCTCGACTGGATCAGTACCGTCCCGGCTCCGGTGAAATCGAACTGGCGTTCTTCGCCGGTGTTCGCGCCGAACATGCTTCCGCGAACCGCGCCCAGGAAGCTCTGCATCCAGTCGGCATCGAAGTGGTGGGACGGCGACGGGCAGTCGGCCCAACCCACCAACGCCTGCGGGTCGATGCGCAGCGGCGGCTCCGCGAACATGACCGGGCCATTGGACGACGCCAGGAACTTGCCTGTCCCCAGTAGCGTCAAAAAGCCTGGGACGATGGACTGTTTGAGGTCCAGGCTGGTCTCGAAGGCGAGGAGATTGGCCGCGCGAATCGTGAGGTTGCCGTCGTCGAGGTCGTAGGAATTGATGTTGAATCCGCGGTCCCCGAGGATCAACTTGCCCTGTCCCTGAGCGAGCACCCAGTCGTCCGCGTAGAGCGGTGAAGAAAACCTGGCCGCGACGATCGCCGTCATGCTCGTGCGCCCGAGCGGCTCGAAGTTGATGTTTCCGTAGTACGCGATCATCGCGCCCTTGGACGTGAACCACGGTTGTCCGGCCATCTCGACGCAGAAGGCGTAGTCGTTGCCCGGGACGTTGTCGTTGGCGGGCAGAGTTGCCGGATTGTGAATTTCGATACCCATGCTCTGTGCCCTCTCAGAACTTCTGCTCGGACGCCTGGACCCAAACGGTGCCGGCGCCGGTCATCTTCAGCTGGATGGACTCCCCCGAGCCCTTGCCGACGGCCTCGCGCCAGCCGACGTTCGCGGAGATGTCGACGTTGATCTGACCGATGTGGCACACGTATGCCTGCGGGTCGACGACGACCTGAGGATTGTTCGGACCGACCTGCAACGGAATCGCGCCCCCGTGCGAGAGGACCGCGACGCTTCCCTGTCCGTGCAACTGCGTCGTGAACACCCCTTGACCGGTCATGGCGCCGCGTACTGCTCCGCGCACACCGCCCTGCGACGTGAGAGCGACTATCGAACTCTGGAGGTAACCGTCGTGTGCGAGGAGTCGGTCGGCTTCGACGGTGAGCATTGACGACCCGTCGAGGTGGATGACCTCGACGTACAAGCCGGCATGCCCGTAGAAGACCTCACCGTTTCCCTCGGCCGCCATCATGCGTGCATGCTCGCCGGACATCATGCGGCCGGCCATCCCGGCGATACCGCCCATGTTCGGCATGGCGCCGGGCCCACCGCCCATGCTGTGCGGGATGAAGCGGACGTCACCGGTGTAGTAGAGCATCGACCCGGTGCGGGCGAGCACGTTCTGGCCCGGCGCGAGGGTCGACTTGACGACCTTGCTGTTCACCAATTCCAACGGCATGGTTCAGCGCTCCTCGGGCTGGATGTAGACGACTCCGGATCCGTCGAATCGCAGCGAGAACGCTTCACCGCTGCCACCGCCGATCGCAGAGCGCCAGGTGACGTCGGTGACGAAGCTCTGGTTCAGCTGGCCACGGTGAGCGACGAATGCGTCGGGATCGGCAACCAGCGGATACTGCGGGCTGACTTCGAGCGCGATGATCGGTCCGCCCTTCGACAGCACCGCCACCAGACCGGTGCCGCTGACGACCGTCGTGAACAAGCCCTGTCCGGAACCTGCGCCGCGGAGACCGGCAAATTTCACGTCGGTTCGCAGTTGGCCGACCAATGCGAGCAATTGCGAGGCTTCGACGTGCAAAGCGTCGTTGTTGAGCTCGATGATCGTGATGTCCTGGGCGTCGACCGCGAAGTAGACGGTGCCTTGACCGCTGACTTCCATCAGGGACAGTGATTCACCTGCCGCCTTCTGTTTCAGCGCGGCACGTAACCCACCGCCACCGCCCATTCCGGCGTTCTTGAAGGTGATCGCACCCTCGTACGCCACCATCGAGCCGTTGATCGCTTTGATGGTGTCCCCCACCAGGTCTGCGACCAGGACCCGGTGCCCATCCATTCTCAGTTGCGCCACGGAGGGCACTATGCCAGATGCTCACGACGTATGCCGTGTCGTGGAACAGAAAGTCGTGAACAGAAAATCTGCCGCCCACATGCTGTGGACGGCAGATTCTCGGCTGTCGAATTTCAACGATTCTGATGTTCAGGGGCGGCTGAGCGCGCTCGCATTGTCGTTGTCGCGAGTGGCCGTCGAACCTGCGGTGCTCTCGAGCATCCCCTCGAGGACGTTCTTGCCGATCGACGTTTCCTTGGGAAGCGCGATCGGGTAGGTCCCGTCGAAGCACGCGGCGCACAGACGGCTGGCCGGCTGCTCGGTGGCGGCGATCATGCCTTCGGTGGAGATGTATCCGAGCGTGTCCGCTCCGATGGAACGACGCACACCGTCGAGCATTTCCTCGAACGTCGCGTCTTGTCCGCCTGCGCCGTTGGCGATCAACTCGGCGGGTGAGGCGAAGTCGATACCGTAGAAGCAGGGCCACTTGACCGGCGGCGAGGCGATACGGACGTGAATTTCGAGGGCGCCGGCTTCGCGGAGCATCCGGATGAGCGCACGCTGAGTGTTACCGCGGACGATCGAATCGTCCACCACCACAAGGCGCTTGCCGCGGATGACTTCCTTGAGCGGGTTGAGCTTGAGCCTGATACCGAGCTGACGGATCGTCTGCGACGGCTGGATGAAGGTGCGGCCGACATAGGCGTTCTTCATCAAACCCTGGCCGTAAGGAATGCCTGAGCCCTGTGCGTACCCGACGGCTGCGGGGGTGCCGGACTCGGGAACAGGGATGACCAGATCACCTTCGGCGGGATGCTCGCTGGCGAGCAGACGGCCGATCTCGACGCGGGTCGAGTGGACCGAACGGCCACCGATGACGCTGTCGGGACGCGCGAGGTAGACGTACTCGAAGACACATCCCTTGGGCGTCGGATTCGCGAAACGTGAGGAGCGGACTCCGTCGGCGTCGATCGCAAGTAGCTCACCGGGTTCGATGTCGCGAACGAACGACGCACCGACGATGTCGAGGGCTGCGGTCTCGCTGGCGACTACCCAACCGCGGTCGAGTCGACCGAGGCAGAGCGGGCGGATGCCGTGCGGATCGCGCGCTGCGTACAGCGTGTGCTCGTCCATGAAGGTGAGGCAGAACGCGCCCTCCAACGTGGGAAGCAATTCCATCGCGGCCTGTTCGATGGTGCTGTCGCCGGCAGCGTGTGCCAGGAGACCACCGATGAGGTCGGAGTCGGAAGTCGCGGCATTGGGGCGCTTGTCGTTGACCAGGCCGGCTGCACGGGTGCGGCTCGCGAGTTCAGCGGTGTTGACCAGGTTGCCGTTGTGGCCGAGCGCGATGCCGGTTCCGGCAGTGGTCGTACGGAAGATGGGCTGCGCGTTCTCCCACGTCGTGGAACCGGTGGTGGAGTAACGGCAATGTCCGACGGCGACGTGACCTGGCATCGCTGCGAGGGTCTGCTCGTCGAATACCTGACTGACCAGGCCGAGATCCTTGAACACCAGCACCTGGGAGCCGTCGGCTACCGCAATGCCGGCAGCTTCTTGACCACGGTGCTGAAGTGCGTACAGGCCGTAATAAGTGAGCTTCGCCACATCCTCTCCCGGCGCCCAGACGCCGAATACACCGCATTCTTCGCGGGGCTCGTTCTCGTCCTCGTCGGACGGGTTCGAAGCGAGGAGATTTGGACTGTTGACCGACAGATCGGCACGAGTCACCGGGCGCTCCCTTTGTGGGCAGGGGTTGGGGGGCATCCACAGTCTACGGCCATTTTGGGACTCACTTCCCCTGAGGGCTGCCTTGGCTCTCAGATCACGCCGAAGCGAACCGGATGGTCTCTCACTGTTACTGCGTCAACCACTCTGTTGCTGCGCCAACCCCTCTGTTGCTAGGTCAACCGCAGCAGTGGGAGCCAGTGCGCAATTTCGGGAGCGCGGCTACCTGAGGCGTCGACTCTTCCGTCATCTGAGGCCTCGGAGAACTCGAGCAGTCCGGTGACCATCTGCAACCACGTCCGAGCGTCCGTCTCGACGACGTTGGGCGGGGTTCCGCGCGTGTGACGCGGACCTTCGATGCATTGCACCGCAACAAACGGTGGGACCCGCACCTCGACGCTCGATCCGGGGGCGATCTGTTCGAGAGTGCGCGCACTCATCTTCACTGCCGCACCGAGTTCACTGCGCGAAGGCTTCGGCAGTTCCGGATCTCGAAGCCACGGGCCGACGGCCAGGACGGCGGCACGAAATTCGGCGGGGTCGACGGCGCGGCGGGGCGGCATCAGTTCACTCCCTGTCTGCGAGTAGCGATACGAACGGCAAGTGCGCCACCGGCATTCGTGGCCAGGTGCAGCAGGGCGGGGGCAAGTACGCTGCCGCCCCGGCGGTGCAGCCACTCGAACAGCAATGCCGAAGCGCCGGTGAACGCCACTGCTGCGGGAACGTTGTCGCCGGCACCGCGAGCGGGAGCGACGTGCCACAGCCCGAAGGTCAGTGCGTGAACAGCCTGCGCGGTCGGCCTGTTCAGTTCGCGGCTCCAGACGGCCGACATCGCGCTACGGAACAACAGTTCCTCGGAGAGCACCGTCCCGAACGGGATGTGCAGGATGATCCATTCGAGGAAGTCTTCGCGGCCGTCTGCTCGCTCGTCGGCAGCGAGAGTCGCGCGCAAGGACGGAACGGCCAAAGCGACGCTGTAGCCGGTGAGGACCGCCCCCGCCGCGGCTCCGCCGAACTGAGAACCACCACGAATGCCGGTGTGCGCCAAGCCGAGTTCCGCGCGGGTGTAACCACGTGCGAGTAGGACTCCGATGGCCGACAGACCGGCCGCGGTGTTGACCACGGCGCGGGCTCGGGGCGAAAGACCGAATGCCGGAAGTACGACGTTGCTCCAGGTGATCGCGGTAGCGGAGAGCGCGATCGAGGCGACTCCCCTCACTTCTCGGGGCCCTCTGATTTCACGGCGACAACCAATGCCGACCGCACTCGCTCGGTTTCTGCGGCCGTCCACCCCTCGGGCTGGGCGACGCTGATCCAGGCGTCCAGAACGGAGGTTCCGTAATTGTGACCGTGACCGTCGGGAACTCCCGCGGCGTTACCGAGGTCTGCAGACACCTGCCAGAACGTCACGACCGGGAACCATTTCATCGACGGCGAGCGGTCGAAACCGGGCACTTCCTTGAGCCACTCGGGCCGATTGAACATGAGGTCGGGTGACCACCACACCACTGGATCGGAAGGGTGCTGGACAAACAGAACCCGCGGCTGCGGCCACGTCATCCCGTCGGTCGGAATGTCTTCGGAGCGATCCGCGAACCGCACGCCGGCCAAGCCGTCCGCGTAGACGGGAGCTACTTCGGGAGTGCCTGGATCGCGCCTCTTCTCGATCGAACGCCACAACTGCGTCGCGTTCGGCGGGCCCACCCACAGAATTCCGTCGGCGGTATCGCGCGCCGCCTGCAGTGTGTCGAAGGCTCCGGCGCCGGCCATGACGCCGAGGCTCTCGCCGTAGACCATGAACTTCGGCCTGGTGGCTTCCGGTTCCTGGAGCCATCTTTCGTGTACCCGCTCGATCAACAGGCGTCCGGCAGCTTGCGCCTTCTCCTGGTCGGCGAGGAACGAGATCCAACTCGGCAGGTACGAGTACTGGCTGGCGACAAGAGCAGTGTCGCCGTCATGCACAAGTTCGATTGCCTGTGCCGCAGTGGGATTGACCCACCCCGTACCCGTCGTCGGAATGACCACGAGGACCTTGCGTTGGAAGGCGCCGGTTCGCTCCAGCTCCTTGATGACCAGATCCATACGCTCTTCGGGATCTTCGGCGCTTTCAAGTCCGGCATATACGCGAATCGGATCCATCGCAGGCTTACCGGTTGCCGCTTCGAGTTCCTGCGCGTCGAGTCCGCGCGAGACGAAGTTTCGTCCCTCGAATCCCAATGTGTCCCAGGGAGCGGCTGATTCGGGGCTACCCGATTTCATCGGATCCTGCGGTTCGACGACGCCGTCGCGAGTGGTCGAGTTCTGCAGACTGAAGATCGAGTTGGTCGCGGCGTAGATTCCGCGGACCAGGACGCCGTCGACCAGCATGAAGAACAGGACGGTGACAACCAGGACACCGACGCCATTTGCCACCGACCGTGACCAGTGGAACCGCCGCATCAGCTGTCGGGCAATCAGTTTCACCAGATCGTGGAGGACCCGCCAGATCGAGATGAGCAGGCCACCGACGAGCAGGCTCAGTCCGAGGGTTCGGATGTAGCCGGAAGTGGTCGTGCCTTCGGCATCGGTCAGTGCCGCGATTTCACGTTGCCACCCGGCCGCGTAGACCAGCATGATGATCGCCGCGACGATGGACGCGACCGGAACGAAGACCTTGATCGCGGAAGGCACCGGCTCGGGCAGTGGCCACCACCGTCGCCCGCTGAGCAGGTATCGCTCGACAGCCCAACCGATCGCAGTACCGACGCCGTAGCCGATGGCCGAGTTGATACCGCCGATCAGACCTTGGAAAAGCCAATCGCGCGGCAACAGCGAAGGGGTCAACGACCAGCAGAAGAAGAACGCGGCAAACGCGATGCCGGTGAAGTCGAGTTTGAGGAGCCCCCACGCCCACTCGGTGAAGCGGTTGTCGAGCTTCTCGAGGTGTGCGGGAACAGCCAGCCGCAGGTGGTGTTCCTGCGGCTGGCTGTCAGAAGAAGTCAGTTCTCCGGAATCGACCATCTATCACCCGAACAGTGCGGGCAGCGTTCCCTCGAAGGCCTCACGGAGCTTGGCCATCGTGACGGAGAAGTGTCCCTGGACCTCGACGGAGTCGCTGCCCTCGTCGACGACCCCGATACGCGTCCACGGCAAGCCGCGGGCGGTGCACATACCGGTGAAGCGAGTCTCCTCGGTACGCGGAACTGCAACGAGGACGCGTCCCGACGATTCCGAGAACAGGGTCACGAACGGATCGGCGCCCTCGGGAATCAGGATGCGGCAACCGGTTTCGCCGGCCAGCGCGGCTTCGACGACAGCCTGGGCCAGTCCACCCTCGGAGAGGTCGTGGGCTGCGGTGACGAGACCGTCACGCGAGGAGGCGAGCAGAATGTCGGCGAGCAGTTGCTCACGGGCGAGGTCGACCTTCGGCGGCACGCCACCGAGGTGACCGTGCTCGACCTGCGACCAGATGGAGCCGTCGAACTCGTCGTGGGTGTCGCCGAGCAGGATCAGCGTCTCGCCGGGCTCGAGTCCGAGGCCCGTCGGGATGCGGCGGTGAACGTCGTCGATCACACCGAGGACGGCAACCACCGGCGTCGGCAGGATTGCCGTGGATCCGGTCTGGTTGTAGAAGCTGACGTTGCCGCCGGTGACGGGGATGCCGAGGGTGGCGCAGCCGTCGGCAAGGCCGCGAACGGCCTGCTGGAACTGCCACATGACACCCGGGTCCTCGGGAGAACCGAAGTTCAGGCAGTTGGAGACGGCCTTGGGCGTTGCGCCCGTGACTGCCACGTTGCGGAAAGCCTCGGCCAACGCGAGCTGCGCACCGGTGTACGGGTCGAGCGCGGTGTAGCGGCCCGAAGCGTCGGTGGACAGTGCGATTCCGCGTCCGGTCTTCTCGTCGATGCGGATGACACCGCCGTCGGCGTTCTCGGCCAGGACGGTGTTTCCGCGGACGTAGCGGTCGTACTGCTCGGTGATCCACTTGCGGCTGCACAGGGCAGGCGAGGCGATCATCTTCAGCAGGGTCGCTTCGAGCTCGGCGTCGGTTTCGGGACGCTTCAGTCCGGCAGTCGTATTCGCGATCAAGGCATCCTGCGTTGCCGGACGCTCGACGGGGCGGTGGTAAACCGGGCCCTCGTGCGCGACGGTGCGCGGGGGAACGTCGACGACGGTCTCGCCGTGCCAGGAGATGGTGAGGTGCTCACCGTCGGTGACCTCGCCGATGTCGGTGGCCAGGACGTCCCACTTCTTGCAGACCTCCATGAACGCATCGACGTTCTCGGGCGTGACCACGGCGCACATGCGCTCCTGCGATTCGCTCGAGAGCACCTCGGCCGGGGTCATGCCGGTGGCGCGCATCGGAACCTTCTCGAGGTTGATGTGCATGCCGCCGTCGCCGGCCGCGGCCAGCTCGGAGGTGGCGCAGGACAGCCCGGCGCCGCCGAGGTCCTGGATGCCGACGACGAGGCCGGCCTTGTAAAGGTCGAGACAGCACTCGATGAGCACCTTCTCGGTGAACGGGTCGCCGACCTGAACCGCGGGCAGCTTCTTACGTCCGCCGGTGTCTCCACCCTCGTCGTCGAACGTCGCCGACGCGAGGACCGAGACGCCGCCGATTCCGTCGAGACCGGTGCGTGCGCCGAACAGGATGATCTTGTTGCCCGCGCCCGAAGCGAAGGCCAGATGCAGATCCTCGACGCGCATGACGCCGGCAGCGAGGGCGTTGACCAGCGGGTTACCTGCATAGGACTCGTCGAAGACCGTCTCGCCGCCGATGTTCGGCAGGCCGAGGGAGTTTCCGTATCCACCGACACCGCGCACGACACCGTCGACGACGCGACGGGTATCGGGGGCGTCAGCAGCACCGAACCGAAGCTGATCCATGACGGCGATCGGACGAGCACCCATGGCCATGATGTCGCGGACGATGCCGCCGACACCGGTCGCCGCACCCTGGTAGGGCTCGACGTACGACGGGTGGTTGTGGCTCTCGACCTTGAACGTGACTGCCCAGCCGTCACCGATGTCGACGACGCCGGCGTTCTCACCGATACCGGCCAGCATGTTGGCGCGCATCTCGTCGGTGGTGGTCTTGCCGAAGTATCCGAGGTGGACCTTGGAGGACTTGTACGAGCAGTGCTCGCTCCACATCACCGAGTACATCGCCAGTTCGGCGTCCGTGGGACGGCGGCCCAGGATCTCCTTGATGCGTGCGTATTCGTCGTCCTTGAGACCGAGCTCCTTGAACGGCTGAGCGGCATCGGGATCAGCCGATGCGTGCGTGACGGTATCGACCTGGTGAGCAGACACTGGAGAGTGGTCCCTTCCCTACGGGAGTCAAGAGGCAAGCCGGCGCGGAGCGGGACACCACGAATGTGCCCAACGAAAGAACGTGCCGGGGGACAGTCTATCGGTGTGGGCCGACGACTTCCGCAGACGGCAGCACCCGCAACACCTCCGGGCCTGCGAAGTATCGCCGGTCACACCCGCCCTGGTTGGGTGATCCGGTCGGTTTTCCTAAAGTCAGGGCCGGTCCACTCTCTCCCTCGAAAGGTCTCGCATGCCCCAGGATGTTCGTCAGTCCGACCTCACAGCACAGTCCCAGTCGGTGACCACTCCCCTCACTCCGGCTGCGATTTTCCTGGTCGCGACCGTGAATCCGGGTGGCGAGAACACCACACGAGAACTACTCGCCGACGTCGCCGGCCTACAGCGCGCCGTGGGGCTGCGCGTCCCCGGATCAGGTTTGGATGTGGTGACAAGCATCGGTTCGTCGGTTTGGGATCGACTGTTCGCCGGTCCGCGCCCCGCGCTACTGCACCCGTTCACCGCTTTGCAGGGCGACGTTCACTGGGCGCCGTCGACTCCCGGCGATCTGCTCTTCCACATCCGCGCGATGAGCATGGATGCGTGTTTCGAGGTGGCTCGGCAGATCACGAAGCGACTGCACGGCGCAGCCACGGTGGTCGACGAGGTTCACGGCTTCCAGTACTTCGAGAACCGAGACCTCATCGGCTTCGTCGACGGCACCGAAAATCCGGTGGGCCGCGACGCCGTCGCCGCCGTGACTGTCGGAGACGAAGATCCTGCGTTCACCGGAGGGAGCTACGTCCATATCCAGCGCTACGTCCACAAGATGCGGGACTGGGAAGCAATCACCGTCGACGAGCAGGAACGTGTGATCGGACGCAGCAAGCTCGAGGACATCGAGATGACGTCCGAAGTGAAGCCGGCCAACTCGCACGTAGCCCTCAACGCAATCAAGGACGAGAACGGCAAGGCTCTCGAGATCCTGCGTGCCAACATGCCGTACGGGCGCCTCGGCGACGACGAGATCGGCACCTTTTTCATCGGCTACTGCCGCACGCCGGCGATTACCGAACGGATGCTCGAGAACATGTTTCTCGGCAACCCTCGCGGCAATTACGACCGTCTGCTCGATTTCTCGACGGCCGTGACGGGCTCGATGTTCTTCACTCCGAGCGCCGACTTCTTCGAGGATCTACCGACTGCGCCCTCTACGCCCACTGGGCTCCCTGCACTTTGACTACGCGCCTCTAACTACGCGGCGTGAGGAAGGCACCGAGCGCGTCGGCATACATGCGGACATCTGCCGCGCCCATCAGCTCGCGGGCAGAGTGCATCGCGAGCTGAGGCGCGCCGACGTCGACGGTGGACAGTCCGGTGCGTGATGCCGTGATCGGTCCGATGGTGGAGCCGCACGGCAAATCGGCGCGGTGGACGTAGCGCTGCATCGGCACTCCCGCCTGATCGCACGCGAGCGCGAATTCGCCGGCACCGGCCGCATCGGTGGCGTAGCGCAGGTTCTGGTTCACCTTGAGTACCGGCCCACCGTTGATCTCGATCCGATGAGCGGGCTCGTGGCGGTCCGGGTAATTGGGGTGCGTCGCGTGTGCCATGTCGCCCGACGCGCATACCGAGCCGGCCATCGCCTGCAGGAATTCTTCGCGGCCACCACCGCGTCCCAACACGATCCGCTCGAGCACGGTGTTCAGCAGGTCCGAGAAAGCTCCGCGATCGGACATGCTGCCGACCTCTTCATGATCGAAGAGTGCAAGCACTGGGACCTGCTGACCGGGCGACTCGACTGCGGCCAGAAGTGCTTGTGTCCCTGCATAACACGTGCCCTGATTGTCGAGCCTGGGGGCGCTGACCAATTCCTTGTCCACCCCCACGACTGCGCTGGGCGCAAGGTCGTGTGTCATCAATTCCCAGCCGAGAACCGACGACGCGGCTACACCCGCACGCTCGGCGACAAAGCCGATGAAAGACTTGGGCTTCGAACCCACGCCCCAGATTCCGTTGACGTGCCTCTGCGGATCCAGCGTCACACCCTTGCGATCTTCGGACAGGTGGATAGCCAGCTGCGGAACACGAAGAATCGGGTCGTCGATGCGAACCAGCTTCTGCTCCACAGTGTTTCCCACCCGGACACTCAATCGTCCGGAGATACCGAGATCGCGGTCGAGCCAGGAGTTCAGCCACGCACCGCCATACGGTTCGAGGCCCACCATCTGCCACCCGGCCGAAGTGAGGTCGGGATGCTGTTTGACCCGCAGGTTGGGGCTGTCGGTATGACCTCCGACAATCCGGAACGGAGTGGCGTTTCCCACGCCCTCGGTGCTCCAGGCGATCAGCGAACCGCCTCGCACGAGGAAGTACCGTCCGGGCTCGGCTGGCCACGACTGCGTTTCGTGGACTTCGACGAACCCGCCGGCCGTCAGCTCGGTCGCCACCGTCGCGCACACATGGAACGGCGACGGTGACGAATCGACGAAGCTGCACAAGCCGTCTGCGTCGGCCCCGGTCAGAGAAGCCGCCCCGGCCCGAGCCGCCCGAGAAGTCTGAGAAGTCATGCCTCTCATCATGCCCGAACAGGTGTCCGGGATATCAGTGGCCACGAATCAGGTGAGCACAGAATCGGTTAGCTCAGGCGTGAGGACCGGATACGCAGAACTGATTCCCATCAGGATCGAGGAGCGTCACCCAGCGGAAACCGTCCATGTTCTCGCGGTGGTGCTCGGTTGCTCCGGCCTCGACGAGCCGCGCCACCTCGGCGTCGAGATCCGGACTCCCCAAATCGAGATGGATGCGATTCTTGCCGGCGGTGGGGTCCGGGACCTTCTGGAATGCGAAGTTGGTGGCGCTGTCAGGGACCGCGACGATGTAGAACCAACCGTCGTTCTCCTCGACGATGTTTCCGCCCAACTGCGCCGCCCACCACGTTGCGAGCGGACCGGGATCGAGACTGTCGAAGGTGATCATGCCGAGTGTGAGAGTCATGCGCACACGCTAATGGAAGCCACCGACAAAGACTCTCGATCTCGGGCTGAGATGAGACGATCGTCGAATGCGACTCACAACGCTGCGCGACCGTGTTACAGAACTACTCTTCGCAGTTTTCATCGCGACCGGCTTGCTCCTGAGCATCCTCGGAGTGCTCGCCTGGCCATCATCCACTTCGACCTCGAGCCGAACCTGATCACCTTCACCGCAACAGGTCTTGCCGTCGGCCTTCTCGCGGCCGCCCTGCTTTATGTCCGGAACTACTCGCTCACTCGATCGAACTAGCAGATCGGTAGATCACTCGACCGCTTCGAGTTCCGCGACACTCCCGTCCGAGATCACCCGGACGTGGCGGGTGATCTTCTCGATCGGCCAGTCCCACCACGCAATTCGCACCAACTTCTCGATGTCTTCGGCACTGAAGCGGCGCTTGATCTCCGTTGCCGGGTTGCCGCCGACAATTGCGTAGTCCGGGACGTCGCGCGTTACGACGGCGCCAGTGGACACGATCGACCCGTGACCGATCCGGACACCGGGCATGACTGTCACGTTCCCGCCGAACCACACGTCGTTCCCGACGACGGTGTCACCGCGTGACGGCAGATCCTGCACCAAATCCATGTGCCTGGCCCAATCACCGCCCATGATCGGAAACGGGTAGGTGGAGACACCGTTCATACGATGGTTCGCGCCGTTCATGATGAAGGTGACACCGGTGGCCAGGGCGCAGAACTTTCCGATCACCAGTTTGTCGGGACCGTAGTGATGCAACACGTTTCGAGTCTCGAACTCTTCGGCGAACTCCGGATCATCGTAGTAGGTGTACTCCCCTACCTCGATCAACGGGTTGTCGATCAACGGCCTCAGCAACACCACTCGCGGTTGCCCGGCCATCGGATGAACATTTGTGGGATCCGGCGCGTTCACTGCTTACTCCGATCCGTCGGCGCGGTGTCGCCGACCGCAGCAAGACTATCTGGTTCCTGCTGCGATCGACCGACAAGCGAAAACGTACCGGTGTCAGCCCAGGAGGCCCTTGGCGATATGGGTGACCTGAATTTCGTTGCTGCCCGCATAGATCATGAGCGACTTGGCATCACGCGCCAACTGCTCGACTCGGTACTCGGCCATGTAGCCGTTTCCACCGAACAGCTGCACGGCTTCCATCGCGACCTCGGTCGCTGCGCGCGAGGAGTACAGCTTCATCGCCGACGCCTCCGCCAGGCTCACTTTGTCTCCGGCTGCGGTGCGCTCGATCGCATTGAAGACCATGTTCTGCACGTTGATTCGAGCGACCTCCATCTCGGCGAGCTTGAGCTGGATGAGCTGGAACTGCCCGATCTCACGTCCCCACAGTTTGCGGGACTTCGCGTATTCGATGCTCAGACGGTGGCATTCGTTGATGATGCCCAGTGAGAGCGACGCGATGCCGATGCGTTCGGCGGCGAAGCTCTCCTTGGCGCTGGATTTGCCGTCCGACTTTCCGCTGTCCTCGGTCTCGCCGAGCAGACGGTCCTTGGTGATGCGGACGTTGTCGAAGAACAGCTCACCTGTGGGTGAGGAGTTCATGCCCATCTTCTTGAACGGCGGGCTCTGGGTGAGACCCTCCATGCCCTTGTCGAGGATGAAGGCGAGCACCTTGCGATCGCGACGATCAACCGACGCATCGCCCTCGTCGAGCTTTGCGTACACGATCATCACGTCGGCGTACGGACCGTTGGTGATGAAGGTCTTGTTGCCGTTGAGAATGTAGTCGTCGCCGTCGCGGCGTACGTAGGACTTCATGCCGCCGAAGGCATCCGAGCCGGAGTCCGGTTCGGTGATCGCCCAGGCGCCGACGGTCTCGAATGTCACCAGGCCGGGGAGCCAGCGTTCCTTCTGCGCGAGTGTGCCGCGGCTGCGGATAGTTCCGGCGGCCAATCCGAGGCTGACACCCAACGATGCGACCAGGCCGAGGCTGACTCCGGCCAATTCGCTGTTGAGCACGACGCCCATGCTGCCGGCGCCGCTGAAGGCGCTCGACTTCTCACCGTCACCGGAGGGCGCATCGCCGCGCTCGCGTGCCAGCGACTTCTCGAGGCCCTCGCGTGCCATGTCGGCCAGACCAAAGGTCGAGTACAGCTTGCGAATGATGTCGAACGGCGGCAGCGCACCGCTTTCGAGCTCGTCGACGTGAGGTCGCACCTCTTTGTCGATAAAGCCCCGCAAGGCGTCGCGGAACATCAGGTCGGTGTCGGACCACTCGTACATGTGCCTGAACTCCAGTCGGTGAACGATCGAGAGACTGCCGAACGACAGCCACACACCGAATATAGAACACGTTCCAAAACCGGAACAGGATTCAGCTGATCAGTCCCATTCGCTGCGAGATCCACGTCAGCTCCTGCTCGACGCCGGCCGACCACACCGAAAAGCTGTGACCACCGGGAAGCTCGAGATACCTGGCGTCCATTCCGGCCGCTTTGGCCGCTTCGTACACCTTTTGCTGACCGGGCTTGAACTCATTGTCATCTGTTCCGACGACGAACACTCCGCCCGAGTTCGGGAACTTCCGAGTCGCCAGCAGGTCCATCGGATTCACCTTCACGAACGCCGCTTCGTCGCCGCCGAATATCTCGTCGACGGTTCGCTGTCGGTCACCGAGCGAAGGCTCCAACTGACCGGACAGATCGAGGAATGTCGGGTACACCTCGGGGTAATTGGTCGCCATCTGCAGTGAGCAGGTGCCACCGTAGGAGAGCCCGCCGATTGCCCACGCTCGCGGATTCGTGTCGATCTGGAACGCATTCGCCACCGCAGCGGGCAAGTCCTTTGCCAGATACGTGCCGACCTTGCCCTGTGACGAGTCGGTGCACAGCGGATTGGCCATCTGCGACCCTGTTCCATCGGCTATCACGACGACTGGAGCCAACCCCTCGTGATCTCGTGCAAAGGCATCCATTGTCGCGGTCAGCTTTCCGCCCTGGAGCCAGTCCTCGGGCTTGCCAGGCTGACCTGCCATGAGCACGAGCACGGGAAGAAGCGGACGCGGATTGGTGAAGTACGACGGCGGCAGATATACCTGCGCGTCGCGCGCGGAGAATCCTGAAATCGTCCCGGGGACAGGCAAAGTCGTGACCCGTCCGCGAATCGGCATGCCCTCCGGCGCTTTCCACACAGTGTCGGTGGGATCGCCGGTGACAACAGGATCGGTCGGACCGGGAACTTCACTGAGTGAGATGCGGTCGAAATCGTCGTGTCCGAACGCAATTCCCACAGTCGGATACGCGGCGAAAACCAGATTGATCTGCGTCGCGGCAGTGATGACGACCAGAACCGTCGCGATCACGGACAGGAGCGCTTTCGCGACGGTTCCGCCCGCCTTGATTCGCGGCCCGAGAAGTAGCAACGCGTAGATACCGATTCCGATCCACACGTAGATCGACATCTCGATGGGATCGGGGAACGGCACGATCACCTTTTCGACGGTGATCCACACGGCGATCATGATCACCAGCGCAATCAGCCCCGCGATCGGCACCGCTCTGCGGTAGTACCAGCGCACGTTCGAACCGAGCAGCCACACGCCACCCAGGACCCCAAGGACAGTCAGGATCACCGGCAGCGGTCCCGAGATCAAACTGATTCGGTAGAGCCAGTCCACGTCAAGCCTCTCGCGCGTAGAAATGTCGCACGCACGAGGCTAGACGACGACGCTAGTACTCTGTATCAGGTGACATTCATCAAGGTCTGTGGCCTACGCGACGTTGACACGGTCGACCTCACGGTGGGCCTGGGCGTCGACGCCATCGGTTTCGTCTTCGCCGAGAGCGTCCGCAAAGTCGACCCCACACTCGCAGTCGCTCTGCTCGCGCGAGTTCCCGATCACATCCGTGCAATCGGAGTCTTTCTCGGCAACCCGATCGGACAGATCCTCGAGATCGCGAAGATCACCGGGCTTCGCACCGTACAGGTTCACGATCTTGTCGACGCCGAGCAAGTGCAGCGGCTGCACGATGCCGGCCTCACCGTCATCCGCGCGGTCGTCTCCAGCAACGTCCGCGACGGTTACAATCTCGACCTCGGCGAGGACGAACTCCTGATCGACGGCGCAGACGCCGGATCAGGGGTGCCGTGGAACTGGGCCCAACAGCAATCGCGCCCGCAAGGCCAGTGGATCCTGGCGGGCGGACTGTCCCCGGACAACGTTCGCGACGCACTCGATGCCACCGGCGCCTGGGGCGTCGACGTCTCCAGCGGCGTCGAATCCTCCCGCGGCGTCAAGGACCACACGTTGATCGAGAAGTTCGTCAGCGCTGTCCGGCAGACCGATCACTCGAAATAGGACGCGTAGTCACTGAAAGCGACTTGACCGGTGGGACTCGCTTTCACGGCGTCGGCAACGGCCGGCGGAATGGGAGCCCAGTTCGCAGGCATGGCCGCCGCCAGTGACGGCTTCAAGATGTAGAGCAGTGCGAAGTTCACTATCCAGAGCGGCGGCGCCATCGACATGCCGACTTCCGAACTCACATTGCCTTTGGTGTTGGTCACCAGCTGCGCTGCTCCCGAAATCTGTTGCGCTGCAAATCCGTAGACTGCCTGCACCGTGTATGCCGACTGATAGAGCGCAATCAGAGTGTGCGTCGCACCGTTGTTGCGCAACCAGGTGCCCACGAAACCGCCAGGGGCGATCAGCGTATTCACCTGTCGCGTCGGCGCATCCGCGTTGGCCGGACTCTCCAGCAATCCGTCTGGATTCACGTACAACCCGTAACTGGCCAGAACCGACGGCGTCGTGCCGGAATAGAGGGGCCGCCCGTTCGTATTGGTGAGAATCCGAGCGCATTCGTCGATCACCGCGGCGTCCTCGCGATTTCCGCCGACCCCTCCGCCGGAGATGAGATCGCGATACTGCTCCTCGGTCAAAGCGTCGGCTGGTTCGAGTCCGATCTGCGCGGCAATCTCTTCCGCAGTCTGCTGACCGAGTGGCTGGTTGAGTTGATCCGGAGTAGTCATCTGCGTGGGCGCGACGCTCTCGTAGACCGGTGCCCCGGCAAAAGGGATCACGAACCCGGTATCGACTGTGTCTGCAACGGGTTGCGCGCCGGCCATCTGAGTGGTGGCAAACGAAAGTACGCACACCCCAACCAAAGCCAGAACCGAGACGGTCCCGCGATGAGACCTTGCTCGGTGAGATTCTTGTCCACGTCTACAGCCCTCGCCTGAGAAAGCCTTGCCTGCAATTCCGTTGCCGCGCATAGGTCAACCTCCCGGGACACAGTCCGGCGAATCAACTCGAGCTTGCATCTCAGTCAAACGCTGTGACCAGCGCCGTGTCAAGACACAGGTCAGGTCGAGGCACGGCGACAGCTCGCTCGATACAGGCGACAGCTCGCCCGCTACAGTGATGCTTCCATCTGAAGTGACCTCACCCCATTTGAATTGCAGGACATCTCTGGAGGCGAGCAGTGTCTGACAAGCGCGGGACCGTATTGATCACCGGTGTCGGTCGGAGCAAGTCGATCGGAGCGAGCCTCGCATTGGGCCTTGCCGAGGATGGTTGGGATCTGGCTATCGGCTACTGGGAGCCTTACGACGAACGCGTCGGGTTCGGGCGCGGAGCGCACGATCCGCAAGACATTGCCGAGAAGTGTCGCGCACTCGGAAGCCGTGTCGACCTGGTTCCCGGAGATCTGGCCTCGCCCGACGTGGCCGATCAGCTCGTTGACGCTGCCGCAGCGCGGAACGACCTCCGTGGGCTGGTGCTCTCACATTGCGAAAGCGTCGACAGCTCGATCCTCGACACCACCGTCGAGAGCTGGGAACGACATTTCGCCGTCAACGCTCGCGCCTCCTGGCTGCTGATCAAAGCGTTCGCTGAACGGCTTCCGGAACAGCGCGACGTCAGTCAGGTGGCCGGGCGGATCATCGCACTCACCAGCGACCATGCGGCCCACAATCTTCCGTACGGGGCCAGCAAGGGCGCTCTCGACCGCATCGTCATCGCCGCCGCAGTCGAACTTGGATCACGCGGCATACGAGCCAACGTCGTCAACCCAGGACCTATCGACACAGGATGGATGACACCCGAGATCAGACAGGCCACAACCCTCCAGACTCCTGCCGGCCGGCTGGGTACTCCCGGCGACACTGCAAACCTCGTTCGGTTTCTGATGTCCGACGCCGGAGGCTGGATTACGGGACAACTCCTTCACTCCAACGGCGGATTCAGTACGAACTGAGCCTTGGCCGGACTCAATTCAGGCTTTGTAGGTCGGTAGCGTCTGGCCGAGCCTCTTACCCATTTCGGCAGCCAAAGCCGCGAGCCCGCTGGCCGGACGCACCATGACCTCGAAATCGACGATCTTGCCGTCCTCGTCGAATTCGACCATGTCGATTCCCTTGAGACTCTTGTCGCCGATGTTCGCACTGAATTCGAGCACGACCTGCCGACCGTTGGCTCCGGCGAACTGACGGTGGTACTCGAAGTTCTCGAACACCTGGATCACCGTATTGAGGATGAGCACAACGGCATCCGCGGACTGGTACGGCTTGAATCCCGTGGGCGATCGGAACTGCGCGTCGGCCGCGACGATCGTCGGTAGCGCCGACAGATCGCCGGTTTCGATCATGGTGTGCCACAACTTCAGTGCAGCTTCGACTTTCGGTTCGAGTGTCAATTCCGTGCTCATGCTTCTACCCTTCCCTCGACGTTACCTGCCGCTTGTTCTACCGGCACTTGACTTGCGACGGACCACGCACTCAACACAGTTCGCACCCCGGTCACGAGTTGCAACGGCTGATCGATCATGACGTGATGTCCGGCTTCGGGAATCTCCGCCACGATGGCCTCCGTTCCGAACAATCCGCGCATGTGCTCCATGAGTCGATCGGACACGATGCCGTTCTCGGCTCGGAAATAGGCTACGCGGCAACGTGGTTCGCTGTCGAGAACATCTTCGGCGCCTACTCGGAGAAAGAAATTCGGATCGAACTTCCACGACCAACCGCCCTCGACTTCCTCCATCGACGTGGCCGCCACATGGTCACGCACCGCAGGCAGACCCGAATCCTGCGGCGGAACGAAGCGGAACCGGCCCATCGCGTCTTCCCTGGTGGGATAAACCTTCTTGGGGCCGAACGCATTCTGGCGTCGAGCCGCCTCCTCTTCGGGCGTACGCGCCTTGAGCGGAGAATCGATGATGACAACCCCGTCCAACAGTTCGCCATGCAGATGCGAGGCCACGAAAGAAACAATCCCACCCATACTGTGCCCCACCAGAATCGGCTTGCCGTCGATTCCCCCTGCCTCGGCCGCCGCCAGCACCTCGCGAGCCCACTGGGACATCGCGTAGGCGTCGCGAGTGTCACTGTCGCCGTGGCCCGTCAAGTCGAGAGCGACGACGCGGCACCCCTCGGCGAACTGCGGCGCAATGTGATCCCACCAGCGACTGTGGGCGGCGCCGCCGTGAATCAGCACGATTCCCGGCCCCGCCGGCCCCCAAGCCCGAAAGTGCACCGAGGCACCCTCGACCTCCACCGACCCCGTCTCGACCGGCGCTGCCAACGCCCGAGTGAACCAACCAGGCGCGTCTTCGACCACATTGCTCATCGATCGAACATACATAGTCGTCAATCGGTTCATCCAACTCTTCCCAGTTCGTGATCCATCACCTATATTGAATCCGGCCTCAAGTTCAATTCGTTTCGCCGAAGGGGAGAGATGACCAACCGCCAAGTACGCCTCGCCGCCCGCCCGACAGGACTTCCCGACGCTTCCACCTGGGAATACGTCGATGCCGAGATCCCGTCCGCCGGACCGGGCGAGTTTGTCGTCAAGGTCGAATACCTCTCCCTCGATCCCGCTATGCGCGGTTGGCTCAACGACGTCAAGTCGTACGTTCCGCCGGTCAAGCTCGGTTCCGTCATGCGCGCCCACGGCGTCGGACGCATCACCGAATCACAGCACCCCGATTACCAGGTCGGGGACATCGTGGCCGGATCCTTCGGCGCTTCCGAGTACGGCGTTTCCGACGGTACAGACGTCACTCGGGTCGACGAATCGATCGCTCCCCTACCGACCTGGCTCGGCGCTCTCGGATTCCCCGGCGTCACTGCGTATTTCGGATTGCTCGACGTCGGAAAGCTGAAAGACGGTGACACCGTCGTCGTGTCCGGTGCCGCGGGTGCGGTCGGCAGTCTGGTCGGCCAGATCGCAAAGCTTCACGGATGCAAGGTCATCGGCATCGCCGGCGGTCCGGAGAAGTGCGCGTGGCTCACCGAGGACCTCGGCTTCGATGTCGCCATCGACTACAAGAACGAATCCGTATACAAGGCGCTCAAGTCCAACGCTCCCGACGGAATCGACGTGTACTTCGACAACGTCGGCGGAGAAATTCTCGACGCCGCTCTCTCCCGTCTGCGCCTCGGCGCTCGGGTGGTCATCTGCGGCGCCATCGCGGGCTACAACGCCACCGAACCTCAGCCAGGCCCTGCTCACTACCTGTCACTTCTCGTCAACCGCGCCACGATGGCCGGCTTCGTGGTCTTCGACTACCTCGATCGCTACGCAGAAGCACAAGAGCAGATCGGAAAGTGGATCAAGAGTGGCGAATTGACTGCTCGCGAGCACGTCGTCGACGGCGGTATCGACGCGTTCGGCGACAGCCTCAATCTTCTCTTCGCCGGAGCGAACACCGGAAAGCTGGTCTTGAAGGTCAGCTGAGTCGGCCACACACGCAGATCGGCCACCGGTATTCCGGTGGCCGATTCGCTTGAGTCAACTGACTCCGGACGGAGTGGGAACGCTGTCCTCCCCCAACCGCGGCGGGGCCGACCGATAGGTTGCCGGCGTGCCGCTCATCCGAATCGGATTGGCTACCTGCCGAGTCGGTGCATCGCGACGCGGGTCGTCGATGGACACCACCGGATCGAGATTCAGCCGTTCCGCCAGCGCTATCGCGTCGGCGATGTCGTTGAGAGGCCCACACGGAACACCTCGCTCGGTCAGTGCCTCGAACCACGAGTCCGCAGAGCCCTTGGCCAATGCAGCAGTGACGGCGTCGAACAGTTCTTCTCGATGCGCAACCCTGTCGCTGTTGGACGCGAAACGCGCATCAGCGGCAAGTTCGGAAACTCCGAGAACCTCTGTCAACGAACTGAATTGCCGATCATTGCCGACCGCGAGGACCAGCGGACGGTCCGCGGTGTCGAATACCTCGTATGGTGCGATGCTCGGATGCCGGTTGCCCATTGCCTGCGGCACCACGCCCGCGGCCACGTAGCCGGACGACTGGTTGGCCAGTGCGGACAGCAACGAGGACAACAGATTGACCTCGACGTGCTGCCCTTCGCCTGTGCGATCGCGATGGCGCAGCGCTGCAAGGATTCCCACGCTGGCATGCAGGCCGGTGATGACGTCGACCACCGCGACACCGACCTTGGTGGGAGTCTTGGGATCGGGTCCGGTGATACTCATCAATCCGCCGACCGCCTGAATCAACAGGTCGTATCCCGGCAGAGAGTTGTTGCCACCGAAGCCGCTGATCGAGCAGTAGACCGCACGCGGATTCATTTCTCGGACAGCGTCGTAGCCCAGCCCCAGACGGTCCATCGTTCCCGGCAGGAAGTTCTGCACCACGACGTCCGCATTGCGAACCAGCTCGCGTGCACTCTCCAGATCCTCGCGCTCGCGCAGGTCCAGAGTGACCGACTTCTTGTTGCGGTTCACCGACAGAAAGTAGCTCGACTCGTCCCCCACCCACGGTGGGCCCCAGCTGCGAGTGTCGTCCCCGACACCCGGCCGCTCGATCTTGACGACCTCGGCACCCAGGTCGGCGAGAATCATCGTGGCGTACGGACCGGCGAGGACGCGGCCGAAATCAGCGATCACCAACCCGTCGAGCGCTCCGACAGCGTCTGCCGTCACCGGAAAGCTTCTTCACCGGTGAGAGCGCGGCCGATCACGAGCTGGTGAACCTCGGACGTGCCCTCGTAGGTGAGAACGGATTCGAGGTTGTTGGCGTGCCGGATCACGGGGTACTCGAGCGTGATACCGTTGGCGCCCAGAATGGTTCGGCATTCACGGGCGATCTTGATGGCCTCGCGGACATTGTTGAGCTTGCCGGTGCTGACCTGCTCGGGGCGAACCGTCCCGGCGTCCTTGAGGCGCCCGAGGTGGATGGCGAGCAACTGCCCCTTGCCCAATTCGACTGCCATGTCGGCGATCTTGGCCTGGGTGATCTGATACGCGGCGAGCGACTTGTCGAAGACCTTGCGATCACGTGCATATGAGATCGCAGTCTCGAGGCAGTCACGTGCTGCACCCATTGCCCCGAAGATGATGCCGAAGCGTGCCTCGTTGAGGCAGCCGAGCGGGCCGGACAGTCCGCGAGCCTTGGGCAGCATCGCCGAGGCAGGCAGACGCACGTCCTCGAGCACCAGTTCCGAGGTGACCGACGCCCGCAGCGACATCTTGTTCTTGATCTCGGGGGCGGAGAATCCCGGAGTGTCGGTGGGAACGACAAATCCGCGCACGCCGTCGTCGGTTCGAGCCCAGACCACGGCGACGTCCGCGATGGAGCCGTTGGTGATCCACATCTTGGTGCCGTTGAGGATCCAGTCGTCGCCGTCGCGCTTGGCGTTGGTTCGCATACCGCCGGGGTTGGATCCGAAATCGGGTTCCGTGAGACCGAAGCAGCCGATGGCTTCACCCGCCGCCATTCGCGGGAGCCATTCTTCCTTCTGCTCTTCACTTCCGTTGTGGTGGATCGCGAACATGGCGAGCGAGCCCTGGACCGAGACGAGGCTGCGAATGCCCGAATCGACAGCTTCGAGTTCCTGGCAGGCCAACCCGTACGCCGTGGCGCTCATCCCGGCACAGCCGTAGCCCTCGAGGTGCATGCCCAGTACGCCGAGCGCGCCCAGATCCTTGGCCAGCTCACGAGCCGGCAGTGCTGCCGCTTCGAACCATTCACCTACGTGCGGGCGAATGCGATCGTCGACCATCTTGCGGACCGTGTCGCGGATCGCGATCTCCTCGGCGTCCAGCAGGGTGTCGATGGCAAAAAGCTCGGACAGGGACTGCGGAGTGGTCACGGGGCCTCCAGTGTTCTCGGGCGCAATCCTTTGCGAGAACGATTGCGCAATCGTTTGCATCGCCTAGAGTAGAGCCCGGTTGCGCACCCGTCAATCCCCGAACTGCCGACCGACACCGAATCAACTCAGGACCGACGCACACCAGGAGCCACGACGCAGATGACGCCCGATCCGTCGAACCGCAGCAACGGCCGTCCGCCGACGTTGCGCGAAATCGCCGACCAGGCCGGGGTCCACATCTCGACGGCGTCGCGGGTCCTCCGTCAGCCCGAGCCCGCCGACGGCTGGTCCGACTCCGCACTCCGGGTTCGTCAGGTTGCCGAGGAACTCGGTTACCAACCGAACCTGTGGGCAGCCAGCCTGCGTACCCGCAAGACCACCACCATCGGCGTCGTGATGCCGAGACTGACAGACGTTGTAGTGGCCACCATGTTCCAAGGCATCGAGGAAGCCGCCACCGCAGCCGGGTACTCCGTCTTGCTCTCCAGCCCGCCCGACGATCTGGAAGCGCAACGCAAAGCGGTCGAGTTCCTGGTGAGCCGACAGGTCGACGGTCTCATGCTGAGCAGCATCCACCTGCCGGGTACCGATTTCGTCGACTCGCTCCCCCTGCGCTCACTGCCGATCCTGCTGCTGAACCGGCACATCGACTCGGCGACGTCATCCGTCAACCGAAGCCTTCCCTTTGTCAGCGGCGACGACCGCCTCGGCGGCTACCTCGCCGGGAAGCATCTACTGGACTGCGGCTATCGCGATCTCGGAGTGATCGCGGGGCCGGACCACGCCAGCACGTCGCGGGAACGCGTCGCGGGTTTCCGCGATGCCCTGGCCGAAGCCGGTCTGGAACTGCCGCCGAACCGAATAGTGGCGTCCGAGTTCGAAGTTCAAGGGGGTGTCGATGCGGCGGCCACACTGCTCAGCGGGAACACGCGCCCTGACGCCGTTTTCACGGTGAGCGACACCATCGCGATCGGCGTACTCGGTGTGGCCCGTGATCTCGGGTTGAGCGTTCCCGACGATCTTGCGTTGGTCGGCTACAACGACATTCCGGTTGTCTCCCAACTCCCGGTGCCCCTGACGACGGTCAGGTCCCCCGCCCGAAAGATCGGTGCGACCGGGCTCGAGCACCTACTCGCACTGATCTCCGGCAAGAGCGTCGAATCCGTGAAGCTTCCCGTCGAACTGATCGCGCGAGCCTCCACCAGAAAGCCTGCCAGTCGCAAACTCTGAGCAGCTACCAGACCTGAGATTCGTCGATGCCCAACTGTCGCGCGTAACCGGAGTTGAGTGCGTCCCAGCCGTACTCGCGCGCCCGTTCACCCACGATCGGCCCGAAGGGCTCGCCTGCCAGAAGGGCATCGAGTACGTCGAAGCACAGATGCCACCCCGCAGCGAGCGCCGACGCCATCCCCTCGGCGCGCGACCTCTGCGTCAGCACGACGCGGGTACCGCCTTCGATCGGGGTCAGGTCCCACACCAATTCGTCCGGGCCCCACTCGTGTTCGAGCCGCCGAGTGGTCTCCACGACGTGAACGGTGACCGGCAGCGACATTTCGGGGGCGCCGTCCTCGGTGAGCATGGTGATCACCGCGTCACCGGTACGGCTCAGGTTCCGATCGGCGGTGTACGGCGTCCATTGCGCCAACATCTCCGGGTCGGTGATCGCCTCCCACACCTTCTCGACGGAATACGGCAGCACCCGAGGAAAGCTGACGACTGTGTCGTCACCGTCGACGCTCACCGTGACGTCGGACAGGGCACTGGGCTGATACGGCTGGGCACTCATGGTTCGATCTCACCAGGAACCACCGACACGGGCAACCGCCCGCTCGGCGTTCAGAACGCAAACACCGCCGATGCGGCCGCGATTGTCTCCTCCACCACCGGAAATTTCACCACGGACAAGTCGTGTCGAGCTCCTTCGAACTCCACCAGACGCGTCGCGGCGGGAATCAAGGCGAGTGCTGCCCGCATCTCCTCCGTTGTCGCGAACTCGTCCTTCGAACCGTGGACGACAACGGTCGGTGTGTTCAGTTCGGGCAGGTGTTCGGTTCTGAGCTTCTCGGGCTTCTTCGGTGGATGCAGTGGATAGGAGAGAAGGACCAGGCCGTCGACAAGTCCCGGGTTCTCCGCCGCAAGCATCGACGCCTGCCGACCGCCGTACGAATGTCCGCCGAGCAGAACGGGTCCGGGCACCGAGTAGTCCTTGCGAACAGCAGCAATCACCTCGGCAATGCCCGCGCGATCCTCCGCAGCACGCGACGGATGCGGAGGCCCCGAAGCTCGACGCACCCGAAACGCGAGATCGAAGCGCAGAACTTGCACTCCTGCCGCAGCAAAGCCGTCGGCAACAGCACGCAACAGCACGGTGTCGCAGTTACTTCCTGCGCCGTGAGTCAGTGCAAGCGTGGCGACGGGCGACGCGAAGGACACAGAAGCAGGTCGATGAAGGAAACCGTGCACCGCACCTTCGTCGACCGTTTCGACAGTAGTCATGGACGCATCCTTGTCCGACCCGCTCGGGCCTGTTCGACCGCGGCAGTCATGCTGCCCTCGTAAACCGGACCGTGTCCGGGAAACAGCACGCCGGCAGGTGCAGCGGCGATATTGTCCAACGCCTGGTCGGTCGCTTCACGGTCATGATTGAAGGGGCACACCAGAAATTGTGGTCCGGCGACGCTCGACGTCGCGTGTCCGGTCACCAGAGCGTCACCCGACGCGATCACTCCTGCGTCGGGAACAAGGTAAGCGCTGTGGCCGTCGGTATGCCCATGAGTGGGAATCGGCACGATCCGACCGGGAACGTCCAGCGCACCACCGGACGCAAAGGACTGTGCCCGAGGCAGTTCCGCACCTTTCAACGCGCCGACTCCGATCACGTCGCGAAGCCATTTCGGAGCACCTCGCCGCCACAACAGCAACGGAACTCCGGCCGGCGACAACTGTTGCAGATACTCCCTCTTCGCATGAGGGACTTCCAACGGATCCATCAGGACCGGAACCTCGAGCCGAGTCACGATGTCCGCGATCCCACCGATGTGATCGATGTGCGCGTGAGTGACGAGAATTGCCCGAACATCCCCGAGCTGGTGACCGATCTGTTCGATCGAGCGTTCGACGTCGGTGCCGTTGGCCGGATATCCGCCGTCGATCAAGGTCAGATCGGACCCCTCTTCGACCAGGACCCAATTGGCGTGACCGCACCGAACCAGATGTGTGTTCTCGATCTGCGTGATCGACAGTGCCGCAGTAGTCATGCTTGGTAGTCTGCGCCACGTGTCGGAATCCGTGAAGCAGGCCAGCAGCCGCAGCATTCGAGATCGCGCCGAAGCATCCTTGGTGGCAGCCGCATTCGCACTGCCCAGCGCGGTGAAACGTCGAATCACCGGACCACCCGTCGTCATCGAGGGCAACACGCTCGACGCCGACGCACACCTTCTGCTCACGCTCGCGAAGACGCGGCCACTCCCCTCGCATTCAACCGATCCCCAGTCGCTCGCCGCTGCTCGCGCCAATCTCACCCGAACCGCGATCATGATGGGCGGCAGGCCCACGCCCGTCCACACCGAGGAGATCTCCGTTTCGGGTGCCGACGGCCCGCTTCGCGCCCGGCTCTACGTCCCGACAGCCGACACCGGCGCTCTGCTCGTCTACTTCCACGGCGGCGGGTGGGTACAGGGCAGCATCGAATCCCACGATGCCCCGTGCCGCCTGTTGGCCGAAACCTCCGGCGCACGGGTCATCTCGGTCGACTACCGGCTCTCACCCGAATTCGCTTTCCCCACACCGGTACACGATGCCTATGCCGCCTACCTCGATATCGTCGACCGCGCCGACGAGTTCTGCGCAGACCCGACGCGCATCGCTGTCGGGGGCGACAGCGCGGGCGGGCATCTTTCCGCAACGGTCGCGCTGCGTGCCCGCGACGACGGCAAGACCCCACCGGCGGCGCAGCTGTTGATCTACCCCGCGACCGACTTTCACGAGAAGGCCCCCTCGCGAACGACGTTCGGTGAAGGTTTCTTCCTGACCGAGGCCAACATGAACTTCTACGAGTCCAGCTTCCTCGGCAGCAATGCCGATCGACTCGATCCGATGGTGTCGCCGCTACGCGCCCCCGACGCGACCGGACTGCCGCCGGCCATCGTGATCACGGCGGGATTCGATCCACTCCGGGACGAAGGCGAAGCCTACGCAGCTCGATTGCGCGACAACGGTGTTCACGTGACCGATCGACGCTATCGCGGGTTCATCCACGGCTTCGTCAACGTTCTGGGACCGAGCGTCGGTTCGCGCACCGCCGTCGCCGAGATCGGCGGAATGCTCCGCGTTCTACTCACCCACCCAGCAAAATCTCCCGCAACGTATCCACCAGCGGATCAACCGGCAGCTCAGGGCTGATCGCACGCTGTAGCCCCAAACCGATTCCGACGCTGAGTATGCGCAGTGCCGCGGCGTTCGGGTCCAGTGCCGGCGTCACGCCGTTGGACTCGGCAAGATGTTGCACCACTCCGGCAATCAGTCCGCGCACCTGATCGGCACCCGTCGCGATCTTTTCGCGGATCTCTTCGCTGTGCCGCGATCGCACCGAGAACTCGACTTCGAGCAACGTCCATCTCTTGTCCCCGATGGTTCGCTCGGCCCATCGCGCGAACTCGGCCACCGCGTCGTCGAGCGTCGAATTGGCTCCGAGCTGCGAGGTGATCTCGCCGACCTTGGTCAACCTGATTCGGCCGAGCACTTCGGCGCACAACTCGTCCTTGTTCTTGAAGTTCGAGTACACCGCACCTTTGGAATAGCCGGCATCCTCGGCGATCTGATCGAGCGACGCGGCGGCGTACCCGCGATCGAGAAAATGTTCGACGGCCGTCGCCAACAAGGTCTCGCGGGTCATCGCCTGCGCTTCCTGCCTGGTCAATCGCGCCATCGGAACCTCCTCGCGGTTCTGAGTATCGAGATTCCAACGGTAGCCGAATACCGGAAGCGCACCGCAGGCGCACTCCCGAAACCCAAATTTGGGGTACCCACGTTATTCAGATACTGATAGTCTCCGAAATATGACTTCAGAAGTGACCGGCACCACCGCGCCCGGGCCCGGACGACACAGCGCGCCTAGACGCGGCTTGGCAATCGGATGCGGCGGCACCCTCGGCTTCGCCTGGACCGTTGCTGCCCTCGCCTCGGTTCGGGACGCCCTCGACTGGGATCCCCGCGAAGCCACCGCCATCATCGGCACGTCCGCCGGAGCCGAGTTCGTGACAATGCTCGGCAGCGGAGTCGGCGTCGACGAGCTGGTAGCCATGCAACTCGGAGAACCCGCCGCACGTCCCGAACTCCTCGCCCACACAGCATCGGCACCCGGAAAAATCCCGCCACTACCGAGTTTGGGGATCGGCAATCCACGACTGGTGACGCGTCGAGATCTTCCCGTTCTGAGCCGGATGAGCGGTATCGCACCGCGTGGTGGCGGCGACCCGTCCTGGCTCACCACGCTCGCCGAATCTCTTGCCCCTGGCGATTCGTGGCTCCCACATCCGTGCGCGTACATGGTATCCATGGACTACAGAACCGGGCGACGGGTCGCGTTCGGGGCACAGGGGGCTCCGAAAGCGACAGTCGGTGAAGCGCTTCGAGCGTCTTGGGCGATTCCCGGCTGGTTCCCACCTGTCACCATCGACGGCGTCAGGTACATCGACGGCGGCGCGGCATCCACGGCATCGGTAGACCTCCTGCTCCCCCTCGAACTCGACGAGCTGGTTGTACTGGCGCCCATGGCATCTCGAACACTGAAGCCGGCGCGCGGTGCTGCCCGCATCGAACGCGGCGCCCTGCGGAACTCCATGTCCAAGGGCCTCGACCGGGAAATCGAACTGGTCCGCGCTGCGGGAACCAGGGTCTTGCGCATAGACGCCACCGACGACGATCTCGCCGTCATGGGCGCCAACTTCATGGACGGCCGACGGCGGCTCGCCACGTTCGAATCATCCCTACGTACAACACGTGCGAGCGTGAAACGCGAACTCGATGCGCGCCCGTTCCACTCCACCCCGTCCCACCAGTGAAAGCGCAGACTCAGTGAACAACAGAACTGACCACTTCGAGGTCGTGATCATCGGTGGCGGGATCTCCGGGATCGGTGCCGCAATTCACCTGCAGCGCCTCGGGATCGACAATTTTGTCCTGCTCGAGAAAGCTGACTCCCTCGGCGGCACCTGGCGCGCCAACACCTATCCCGGTTGTGCCTGCGACGTTCCGTCCGGCCTGTACTCGTATTCCTTTGCCGCCAATCCGGATTGGACCCGACTGTTCGCGGAGCAGCCGGAGATCCGCGAGTACATCGAGGACACGGCCGTCCGCCACGGCGTCGACAAGCACGTTCGCTTCGGGGTCGAAATGCTCTCCGCACAGTGGGACGCATCGCAATCACTCTGGAAGATCACAACTTCCAGCGGTGAACTCACTGCTCGTTTCGTGATAGCCGCCGCCGGCCCGTGGAACGAACCCTTGACGCCCACGATTCCCGGGCTGGAAACGTTCGAGGGCGAGGTGTTTCATTCCTCGCAGTGGAATCACGACTACGACTTGACCGGAAAGCGCGTCGCCGTCGTAGGTACCGGCGCTTCCGCAGTCCAATTCGTGCCGCGCATCGTCTCCGACGTGTCCGCCCTTCACCTTTACCAACGCACCGCTCAATGGGTCCTTCCCAAGCCCGATCACTACGTACCGCGGATCGAAAGGTCCGTCATGCGATTCGTACCGGGAGCGCACAAGGCTCTACGCAGCATCGAATACGGAATCATGGAAGCGCTTGGATTGGGGTTCCGCAATCCGTGGATCCTGCGTATCGTGCAGAAACTCGGGTCGGCCCAATTGCGCTTGCAGGTGCGCGATCCGAAGCTACGCAAGGCGCTGACTCCCGACTACACCCTCGGTTGCAAGCGACTACTCATGTCGAACTCGTACTACCCGGCCCTCGGCAGACCCAACGTGACCGTCCATGCCAACGCAGTCGAAGAGATCCACGGCAACACCGTGATCGGAGCCGACGGAGTGGAATCGGAAGTGGACGCCATCATCTTCGGAACGGGCTTCCACATCCTCGACATGCCCATTGCATCAAAGGTATTCGACGGAGAAGGTCGATCACTCGACGATCATTGGCAGGGAAGCCCGCGGGCGTACTTCGGTTCCGCCGTCAGCGGATTCCCCAACGCGTTCATTCTGCTGGGCCCGAGCCTCGGCACCGGACACACGTCGGCCTTCATGATTCTGGAAGCCCAACTGAACTATGTGGCACAGGCGATCGGCCACGCTCGTCGGCACGGCTGGAAAACCATCGACGTGCGCCCGGAAGTACAGGCAGCCTTCAACTCTCAAGTTCAGGAGGCATTGGGTACCACGGTCTACAACGCCGGTGGTTGCGAAAGCTATTTCTTCGACGTCAACGGCCGCAACAGCTTCAACTGGCCGTGGTCGTCAGGAGCCATGCGTCGACGGCTACGGGCCTTCGATCCATACGCCTACAACCACACGCTGTCCGACAACCCTGCGTCAGACGACACCCCCGCTGAGCCCACCACCACCCCCGAACCGGAGTACACCACATGAGCCTTTTCGGCACCACCTACCCGCCGATCGATCTCGACGGAGCAGTCGTCGTCATCTCCGGAGGTGGCCGCGGAATCGGCCGGGCCACAGCGGAGTTGTTCGCAGCTCGCGGCGCACTCGTCTGCGTCGGCGACCTCGACGAGGAGACGGCCGTCGACACCGCCGCATCCATCGGCGCACGGGCCCGCGGGTACGCTCTGGACGTCACCTCACGCGAATCCTGGGATGTGTTCGTCTCCACAGTGATCGGCGAATTCGGTCACATCGACATTCTGGTCAACAATGCGGGCGTGATGCCGCTCGGCAGCTTCCTCGACGAGTCCGACGCCACCAGTCGAGTAACCCTCGACGTCAATGTCTGGGGCCCGATTCACGGGATGCGCACCGTGCTTCCCGGCATGGTGGATCGGCGACGCGGCCACGTCGTCAACATCGCATCCATGGCAGGCAAGCTACCGGTGCCAGGAATGGCCGTGTACAACGCAAGCAAGTTCGGTGCGGTGGGCCTTTCCGCCTCTGCTCGTGTCGAATTCGCAGATTCCGGCGTCAGCGTCAGCGCCATCCTGCCCAGCGCGGTGCGCACCGGGCTCTCCTCCGGTGTGCCACTCGGAAAGGGCATGCCGACGGTTGAACCCGAGGTCGTGGCCAAAGCTGTCGTCGACACGGTCGCGCACCGGCGAGCCGAAACTACTGTTCCGCGTTACCTTGCGGGCTGGGACCTCATCGACGCTGTAGTACCCGAATGGATGATAAACATCGGACGCCGGGTGATCGACGATCGCCGCGCGCTGACATCGGTAGATCCGAACGGGCGTGCGGACTACGAAAAGCGAGTGGCACGTCAGGCCGAAAACGAGGAGCACGATCGGAGATGAAGCGGGTAGTTTCGTGGCCATGTACATCCGCCGCGAAACTTCTTCCGACCGTGACGCAATCTATTCACTGCTCGGGGCGGCGTTTGCCGACCAAGCGCCGCCCGGCGAGTCTCCCTACGAGATCGAACTGACACGTCAGCTCTTCGCCTCGAACGACTACTTACCGAAGTTGTCCCTTGTCGCCGTCGCCGGTGATGAGATCGTTGGTTTCGTGATCGGAACACGCGGATGGGTCGGTCCCGTTGAGGCGGTTGGCCTCGGCCCGTTGGCAGTCACACCGGACAACCAACGCAGCGGCGTCGGTTCGGCGCTGATGCACGCGGTGATCGGTGCGTCCGACGCTCTGGACGTGCCACTGCTCGCCCTCCTGGGCAGCACCGAGTACTACCCGCAGTTCGGGTTCGTCACCAGCACGGACGCCGGGATCGAGTCTCCGGAAGCCGAGTGGGGCGAGCACTTTCAGATCAGGACCCTCACCACGCACCGCCCCGATCAGACGGGGAAGTTTTCATACGCAGCGCCTTTCGGGGTCGCTTGACCCTCAGCGCGATGTAAGAGTTCTTTGACATCCAGCGCACGTAGACCTACGCTCAGGCATGTCAAAGAACTCTTACACCTGGGAGGCTTCATGAGCACCACGGCACGGTGGAGCCTGATCATCGGTATCGGCGTCGCAGCAACGCTAGCCTTCAGCTTTTTCGCAGCATTGACCGCCGATGATCGGAAGACGTTGGCCTTCATCGTCTTCGCAATCGTCATGGCACCGGCTTGTATCGGGTCGGCGTGGGCCCTTTTTTCATCGGAGAACGACAAGGCCCCCGCCTACCCCGAGGACACCGTCGAAACAGAATGGAGTCGCAAGGCCGGCTTCGGCGCGTTCACCGACTTGATCACTGCCATGGGGATCGCGCTGATCGCGCACAATGTCTTCGGCGCTCCCGAACTGCCGCTCGTAATGTTTACAGCCCTCGGGCTGGCCGACTTCGGAATCCGGTACTGGGCAGTGTCGAGGGACCGCACCCCACAATCGAGATCTGACAAGATCTGATGCGCAACAACCTTCAAGAACTTCGTACGGCAGCCGGATTGTCACAGCAAGCGTGCGCCGACGCGCTCGGCATCACACGCCAGACCGTCATCTCGATCGAGAAGGGACACTTCGACCCGCGTCTGTCACTGGCGTTCCGAATCGCCGAATACTTCGACAAACGCGTAGACGACATTTTCTCCAGCTGACGCCGTCTCGAACTGACGGAAGATCAGTCGAGCTGCGGTTTCAGTCGAGCTGCGGTTTCAGTCGAGCTGCGGTTTCAGTCGAACAGAGTTGGCGATCCGTTTTCGTCGTTCCCGTCTTCGACGGCCGTTGCCTTCTTGCCCGAGCCCTTGCGGACGACGGTCAACGTCGTCGTTCGACGCGACAACCTGTGCCCGTCACTGTGTTCGAGCAGCGCCATCCCCTGGCGAACTTCGACTACCGTCCACGGACCCGCATGGCCGGCTGCCTGCACGAGGTCACCGGACTCCACCTCAGTTGCCATGACCACTCCTTGTTCGTCGTGTCCTGCACGTTCTCCTTCCTATTATCGACGCGGCCACCTGGTAGTCGACGCGCAGGGTACCTACGCTGCAGCTGCAACCTTGACCGCATGGCCGACTTCGGCTCGGAATGCCGCGTATTCGGGTGAGCCTCGGAGATCGTCGGGATCGACGCCGGTTCGTGGCAGATCGATTTTCAGGTCGAGCGCGACCTTGCCCGGTCGGCTTGTCAGAACTACGACGCGGGAGCCGAGAAAGGCCGCCTCGTCGGCACTGTGAGTGACGAAGACACTTGTTCGCCCCGATTCGGCACTGACACTGCGCAGGTCCTCCTGCAGACGCTCGCGAGTGAGGGCGTCCAGCGCGGCAAAGGGTTCGTCCAACAGGAGCAACGACGTTTCGGCCGCCAAGGCACGAGCAATTGCCACCCGCTGCTGCTGCCCGCCGGAGATTTCCCAGATACGCCGGTCCGCAGTGCCGACCAGACCGACGCGGTCGAGAAGCTCGTCACGCCTTTGCCCGCGTTCGCTCTTCGCAACGCCGGCGTATTTGAGTGCCAGATCGATGTTGCCGCCCACCGATTTCCACGGAAAGAGCCGTGGCTGCTGAAACACCACTCCCGCACTCGACCCGGGAATCGGGTCGGATCCGGAGACCTGAACCGTTCCACTGGAAGGACTTTCGAAACCCGCGATCAGCCGCAGCAATGTGCTCTTGCCGCAACCCGACGCTCCGACGAGAACCAGAAACTCACCAGGTGTGACGTCGATCGATACGGGCCCGAGTGCCGTGACGGACTCTCGACCGTGGCCGTACCTGTGCGAGACGGTGTCGATTCGGATCGCGCCCGGGCGGTCGGCAGCGAATCCTCCCGAGGCCTGCTGTGCGGTCACGCTACTGGTCAAGGACATCGGGAAGCCCCTTCACATAGAGAGCATTCTGAAAGACCGCCAGATCAGGCACACTGTCGATCTGCTTCTGCTCGGCCAGGAATTGCGCTGCACTCTGCAGGTTCACTGCCAGATTCCCGGGAGCGCCCTCGGTGCCCAACCATTCCGGCGAGGAGATCTGCTCCGGAGTGAGGAACACACCCTGTTTCAACTGCGCTGCCGCGTCGTCCTTCGAGGCGCCTAATTGTGCGGCAACAGCTTCCGCTGCCGCGTTCGGATCAGTGGCGATCGTCGTGAGCGCGCGGGCCTGAACCTGGCGCCAGGTGTCGACGATCTCGGGGTGATCCTTGGCAAACGCAGTCGACACCACACCAAGATCGAGTGTCGGCTTTCCTGCTGTCGCGAGCTCACGGCTGGCGATCAACTGTGTTCCGTCCTTACGGAGTTCGTCGAGCGTGGGCAGCCAGGTGTAGACGGCATCGATGTCACCGCGCTGCCAGGCTGCGAGGGATGCTTGCGGCTGGAGATCCACCAATTGGACGTCGTCGGCACTGAGTCCGGCCTGGTTCAGCGCTGCCAGCAGACTGTAGTGCGCGGTCGAGGCGAATGCCGTGGCCACTTTCTTGCCGCGCAGATCTGCGACGGTCTTGATTCCGGTTGCGTTGCGCGCCACCAGGGCTTCGTTGTCGCCGGCCACGTCCAGAACAAACGCGACCTGATACGGAATGTTCAGCGGTGCCGAGAGGCCACGAGCAACCGGGCTCGAACCGATTGCGCCGAAATCGATTTCACCGGCGATGAAGGCGGTGTTGATGTCGGCTCCCGAATCGAACTTCGTCCACTTCACGTTGTACTCGGGCAGTGCGTCTTCGAGCCAGCGATTGTTCTTGACTATCAAGTCGCCGCTCGGGAACGACTGGTAAGCGATACGGATCGTTTCCTTGGACGAATCCTGGCCCGAATGATCCACCGAGCACGCACCGAGAACAAGGGCAAGGACGCCGATCAGCACCGTGAACGCCGTCCGGGCAGCCCTTCCTTCATTGGGCGTCGAATTACTGCTGCGCTTCAGATTGCTGCTGGCGTGTTTCTGATTGTCAGTCATACTTTTCCCCTCCAGGGAACGGCGCGGCGCTCTGCAGCCCGCAGCAGTCCGTCGATGATCAGGCCGGAGAATCCGATGACAAAGATCCCCACCAGCACGACCGGTGTGTTGTTGTAATTGCTTGCATCCTTGACCATTCCGCCAATTCCGGGGATGCCGTTGAACAGTTCGGCCGCGACCACCGACGAGTACGCCATACCTACCGACAGCCGAATGCCCGTGAAAGTTTCCGGTAAGGCCGACGGGACGACGACGTCCCGGATCACTTGCGCCCGTGAGGCTCCCAGGGCCCTGGCCGCTTCGACCAGTCCGACCGGCGCCGCGACCACAGCAGCTGTGGTGGCCACCGCTGCCGGCGGAAGAGCAGCGAGCGCCAGCAATGTAATCTTCGGCGCCTCGTCGATTCCCAGCCAGATCACCAGCAGGAAGAAATACGCCAGGGGCGGCAGTGCGCGCAGGAACGTCAACCACGGTTCGAGCAGGCTCCGCAGCCATGTCACCGATCCCATGGCCAAACCGAGGATCACGCCCAATCCGACGCCGATGATCACACCGACCAGCACCCGTCGCAGCGTCATGTAGAGGTGCTCCCAGAGCAGGTAGCCCTGGTAGCCGCGCACTCCGTCGTGCGTGGTCATCGTGTTGACGAAGGCATGCCAGACCGTGCTCGGGAACGGCACGAAGGTCTCACTCCAGGTGCCGCTCGCGGCAGCGACCTGCCACAGGGCCAAGAATGCGATCACGGAAAGCACCGGCAGTCCGACAGTGGTCGCACTCGAAGTCCACGGCCGACGCGGCTCACGGTTCGGTTCCGTGACTGATGTTGGTTCTATTGCTTCGACAGGAGTCGACATCGCTGTTCTTCCTCGACGTACGGAAAATTCCGGCACACATGCAGCAACGGGCGCATATGCAGGGGCGAAGGCGCACAGAGCGGCGCCATTCTCACTCAGGAGAGTCGGAAGGAATCAACAGCAACAGCAGTTGGCACCAAGACGGCACAGGTCGACGGCGATGCGTCGTGTCAGTGGCGTCGAGGGCATGGGGGTAATTACTACCTGTGTCTGCAATTACCCGCAAATGCGGGGGAAATAGGCGTCAGTCGGCCAAGCGAACCGACAGCGAATACATGAGCGGGATCTCGGGTCGTCCGGCCGGGACTCCCCAACGCTTGCCGCCGAGTTCAGCCATCTCCTCGAATCCTTGCCAACCGTTGGCGTACGGGTACTCGTCGAAAGACTCGAGCGTCAATCCGGCGCGCCGCAAAGTTCCTAGCACCTCGGAAATGGACCAGTTGAATTCACATGAGGGGAAAGGATTTTCGAAGTTCTCGACTCCTTTTCCCTCAGCGCCTGGCAAGACGAGATCGGCCGAATCTGCCACGTAGTCGCCCACGCCACGGGGTTCGGTCACGGGAGTCCCGCCTCCGTACGGGTATGTCAGCGACCACTTCTCGTCGAAACACATGGCAAACGGATGAAACTCCACCAGAACGAATCGACCGTTCGGCGCGAGAACACCGGCAATCCCCTCGGCCCACTCGTCGAGATCGGGTAACCAGATCACCGTTCCGTACGAAGAAAAGACTCGGTCGAACTTTCTCTGGCCAGCGGCAGCAGCGCGGAGCCACGCAGATACATCGGCACGCTCGAAATCGGCGGCAATTCCGGATTCCGCGGACAAGGTTCGGGCGAAGTCGATCGCGGAATCCGCGATGTCGACGCCGGTCACCGCGGCACCGAGAGCGGCCAAACTCAACGAATCCTGACCGGAATTGCACTGCAGATGAAGAATCGAGGAGCCGTCGATCTCGCCGAGCAGCGCCAGTTCTTCCGGATACAAGGTCGACCCGCCGTTGCGAAAGAACTGTGCCTGGTCTCCTTTGTGACTGTTGTGAGCGACGGTCGCCGCATTCCACGACAACCGATTCATCTCCGCTGCATCCATCACTACTGCATCCACCTCTACTGCATCCACTTCTCGACCCACAACAAAGTCCGCCCGAGTTCACCACGTCCCCGGTCACGTCGGCAATCGATTTACTGGGCTGGAAACCTATCCGAACGAAGATGCAACAGGTTACAGTTTTTCGACGGACCATCGAAGGAGAACCAGTGCGCTACGGACTCAGCCTGTTCACCAGTGATCGCGGCATCCGCCCTGCCGATGCAGCAAAGGCTGCGGAGGCGAATGGATTCGACGCCTTTTACGTTCCGGAGCACACTCACATCCCCGTCTCGAGGGATTCCGATCACCCCGGAACCCAGTCGGCCGAATTGCCCGACGACCGTTACATGCGCACACTCGACCCCTGGGTTGCCCTCGGCACCGCCGCGTCGGTCACGAACACCATCCGATTGGGCACCTCCGTGGCCCTCCCCCTCGAACACGATCCGATCACTCTCGCGAAAACCATCGCATCGCTGGACCATCTTTCCGGCGGACGCGTGGTCTTCGGCGTCGGATTCGGCTGGAATGCAGAGGAACTCGCCGACCACGGCGTACCGCCCAACAAACGCCGGACCGCACTCCGCGAGTATCTCGAAGCCATGGGCGAACTGTGGTCGAAGGAAGAAGCGTCGTACGACGGCCAATTCGTGAAGTACGGACCCAGCTGGGCGTGGCCCAAACCAGTTCAGAAGCCCCGTCCTCCCATCCTCTTGGGCGGCGGCGGCAACGAGAAGACTTTCAAGTGGATCGCAAAGTCTGCCGACGGGTGGATCACCACACCCATCGAGCAGGAGATCGACGGAAACGTGGAACTGCTCCGAAAGATCTGGGCCGAAGCAGGTAGAGTCGGCGAGCCTGAAATAACCGTCCTGGCAGGCAAACCCGATTCGGAGAAGCTCGCCCACTGGGCAGACATCGGTGTCACCGAAGCAATGTTCGGCACTCCGGACAAGAGCCCCGACGAGGTTGTCGGATACATGGAACGTCTGGCAGCCAAGCTCGGACGGTGAGGTCCGCCACAGCATCTTGACCTCAACTGCACTCGAGGTTTTAACGTCGGTATTGCACAAGACAGTGCAACGGCAGCAAAACCCGAGACAGAAGAGGGGCGAGGAGTGACCACAAAACTGGTTGGCACCCAATCTGTTTCGGACGACTCTGTTGATGCGGAGCCGTCCATCCGAAACTCCTTCGTCGAGGCGTTCCGGAACCATCCCGCCGGCGTCTCGATCATCACCGCAACGGGCGATGACGGCCCGGCCGGCATCACGTCATCGTCGGTGATCTCGATCAGCGCCGATCCTGCAGTTCTGGCGTTTTCACTGCAGTCGTTGCGAGGCTCTGCGAGCGTCATCGCTTCCGCCCGCAGTTTTGTTGTTCACCTGGCAAATTCGGCGAACGAACGACTGGCTTCCACGTTCGCAACCCGCGGCGCTGTGCGCTTCGGAGACGATATGCCCTGGTCGTTTCTCTCGACGGGTGAACCGTTCCTACATGGGACAGGCCACGCCCTGCGTGCGGTTCCCTTGAATGCCACTACATGTGGCGCCGCAGTGATCGTCACTGCACGCGTCGTCGACGTCATCGATCCGCAGCACATGTCAGCGCCGCTCGTCTATCACAATCGAACCTATCGAAATCTCTCGACTCACAACATTTCCTCAAAGGAAGGCATGTCACATGACTGAATACGTTCTCCCCGAACTGGATTACGACTACGCCGCTCTCGAACCGCACATCTCCGGCGAGATCATGGAACTGCACCACAGCAAGCACCACGCCACGTACGTGGCGGGCGCCAACAGCGCAATCGAGCAGTTGGCTGCTGCGCGCGAAGACGGCACGATCACCGCGAAGGCGCCGCTGCTCAGCAAGAACCTCGCCTTCCACCTCGGCGGCCACACCAATCACTCCATCTTCTGGAAGAACCTCTCCCCCAACGGCGGTGAGCGGCCAGAGGGCGAGTTGGCAGCCGCAATCGACGAGCACTTCGGCACCTTCGACGCATTCGTCAACCACTTCTCCGCTGTAGCAACCACTTTGCAGGGGTCCGGCTGGGCGGTACTGGCCTACGACACGGTCGGGCAGCGCCTGGTCATCGAGCAGCTCACCGACCAGCAAGGCAACATCAGCATCGGTATCGTTCCGTTGCTCATGCTCGACATGTGGGAGCACGCTTTCTACCTGCAGTACAAGAACGTCAAGGCCGACTACGTGAAGGCCTACTGGAACGTCATCAACTGGGAAGACGTTGCACAGCGATACGCGACGGCCACAGCCTCGACCGGCTTGATCGTCCCCGCCTGATCGTCCCCACCCGATCACTGCCATATCACCCCGATCAGCCCAGCTCGGCACGGTGGCTCCGTTGCCGAGCTGGGTTTTTACACCCCCGAGATCGATGTATGTGAAGGCAGGTAACATACACCGAGCGCGGCTGACTCGGCCGTCCGCCGATTCGACTCCGAGGGGAACCAGTGCTCGATATCAGTGGTTTGATCGCGACGTGGCGTCCGACGCTGGACACCGCAGCACGCAATGCATGGGGACTCTCGTTCGGCGACGGTGTCGAGAAGACCGAACGCACCCCGTCCGTACTGATCAGCGAAGGTCCACACCGCGATCTGTATCGCTTCGGCGCATTGTGGAGGCCAAGAGGTAATCCGGTTCTCCTCGTACCGCCCCTCGCGGTTTCAGCCGACTGTTACGACCTTCGTGCGGGCCAAAGCCTCGCCGCGCACCTACTGGATGGGGCGAACACGCCCTACCTCCTCGACTACGGGACCATGCGGTACTCCGACCGCGGGATGGGTTTCGAGGCCTGGGTCGACGACATCATCCCGGAAGCGATCCGTACGATCTCGGACCTACATGACGGCGCACCGGTTTCGCTGATCGGGTGGAGCCTCGGCGGGACCATGTCTCTGCTCACGGGCTCCGCTCACTCCGACCTGCCGATCGCATCGATCACGGCAATCGGAACGCCAATCGATTACACGAAGATTCCCGCTATCAGCCCCTTGAGGCTGATCGGCAAATACACGGGCGACACCCCACTCACGTCCGCGACCAATCTTGTCGGCGGACTACCTGCTCCACTCGTTCAGGCGAGTTACAAGGTGACGGCGTTGCAGCGCGAAGTTCTCAAGCCATGGTTCATCATGCGCAACCTCCACAACACCGAGACACTGGCTCGCATGGAATCGATAGACAAGTTCATGGCAGCCATGCCTGGATACCCTGGCAAGGCTTTTCAGCAGATCTGCGAACAACTCATGCTCGGCAACAATCTCTACAACGACGCCGTCACGCTTGCCGGACGCGAGATCAAACTGTCAGCTCTGAGCGTTCCCGTTCTCGCGGTCGGCGGCACCACTGACGTGATTGCACCCATCGCTTCGGTGGAAGCGATCACGTCGGTCCTCACCGGAGCGCCGTCGGTCCGGTTCGAGAAGGCGCCGGGAAGTCACCTCGGGCTCGTTGCCGGCCCCACCGCGAGAGACTCCACCTGGGCGCACATCGACGAATTCTTGAAAGAGAATGCACTGCAGTTGGTTTCGACCAGCTAAATCACGGCGTTGTGATGCCCGCGGCTACAGCTGCCTTGTGCCAATCCGGGAATTCACTCAGCAAACGGGTGTACAACTGGGCGTCGTCGACGGTGTCGATGTCGTCCAGCGCGAAGAATCCGGCATTGTCGACCACCCTGCCGTCGAGGTCGTCGAGCTTCTCCAGCACTCCGTAGTTGGCCTTGCCGATTCCGACGAACTGCCAAAAGGCCGGGAGCCCAGACGCTTCGCGCATCAATTTCGTGATTTCCTTGCGCTCGCTGAAGCCACCGTCGGTGAAGAACAGGACGAGCGTCGGCGCCGAACCACGTGTCAGGCCGGAAAGAATCTCAGTCATGATCGGCACTTCACGATTTGCGGCGCCGATCTTGTCGTAGTTGAATCCGCCGTGCGAGCCGCGCAAGTGCAGGTAGGTATCCGACCACTCTTCCGCGTCATGGACAGAGATCTCGGGGAGTTTGACGAAGCTGACTGCATACAAGTACGGCTCCAGCTTGCCGTCGTCATCGAGTTGGATCGCAACGGGAATCATGCGTTCGACAACACGATGCACCACTCTGGTGCGGTACTGCTTGGCCATACTTCCGGTTTTGTCGATCACCAGGACCACCCGTGCCCGAATTCCGTTGCCACCCTTCGTCAGCAGGACCTTGGCCACTTCGCGCTTTCGGAGGTCCAGCTTCTCCCGCTTCACCATGGAGAGTTTGGCTTCGTCGGGCACGGTCCGAATGCCGTCTGTCGTTTCAGCAGAGCCGGCGGGTCGAGCCGGCGGTTCCTCGTCGACCGACACTCCGAATGCTGTTACCAGGTCCGCCAATCCGCTGTCCCAGCCAGCTGACACGTTTCGCAGCTTCCAGCCCGCGCCGCGGCGATAGATCTCGACGAGAACCGCTGCCCTCTCACTCGTCAACCCCAAAGCCTGAGCCACGATGGCGGTGGAACCAACCTGCTCCACCACGACACCAAGGCCCCCGACAGCAGACAGGGTTCCGTTTGCCGCCGCATCAAGTGCCACGGCAACACTCAGCTGATGGATGTCAGCGGGCAACCTCGCAATGTCGATTTCGATGACGCCGCCGGACTCCAAGCGCACCGCGCCTTCGGGTGAGACCGGCTGATTGAAGAAGACAAAATCTGCGTCGTCCCGTACTTTGTTCCGTTCGTCGAGCTGGAACACCATCAGGTCTACCGTGCCCGGGGCGCTACCGTTCACCGCCACCTTCAGCGAAGTTCCCTCAACGACTGTGTTCGCTCCACGCGCCAGCTCCATACCGGAAGATTAGCTGGCCACCAAAGAATCAACGGCCCCGCGGTCGGAAGAATCACAGCACACTTTCAGCAATCGCGAGGATTCTCGAGGCAGACTGTTCGTGGAAGATATGTCGCACGCGGGACCAAGAGCCTGAACATCGACAGAATCCTAGGGTCGATCAGGAGGTCAAAATGCCGCACGGCCAGACGCGCACCATCCCGATGTTGCCACTCTTGCCACCTCTGACGAATTTCGACGACGCAAGTCGCTCGGTCGTGTCCTACCTCGACGAATATCTTCCGCTGGCACTGTGGTCGATCACGCGGTTCGACGGGTCCAATCAAATCTTTCTCACCGTCTCACCCAACCCACTTCACATCGAAGTCGGCGAGACCCGGGCTTGGCCAAACACCATGTGCAGCGGGGTGGTACTCGGAAATGCGCCGCCAGTCTCATCGAATCGCGCGCTCGTGCGCGCACTGTCCCGTGATGGCAGGTGGGAAGGCATTGGCGCATACCTCAGCATCCCAATCCTCCACAACGACGGCAGTCTCTTCGGCACTCTGTGTGGCGCCGACCCGAGTGCGGGCGACTCCGCACTCGAGGACAACCTGGCCCTCCTCAATCTCCTGTGCCGACTTCTCGGAACCATTCTCGATGTCGACTATCAGCGCGCGCAGTCAGTCCGACTGGCCGAAACTGCGCAACTCGATGCCGAGACCGACCCGTTGACAGGTCTTCTCAATCGGCGCGGGTGGAATCGCATCCTCGAGGCCGAGCAAACTCGGTACCGCCAATTCGCCGATCCGGGAGCTATCATCATCGTCGATCTGGACGGCATGAAGACCATCAACGACGAACTCGGCCACGCCGCGGGCGACGAATACGTTCAAAGGGCCGGCAAGATCTTGGCAGCGTGCGCGCACCCTGGTGCGGTGGTTTCACGGTTGGGCGGAGACGAGTTCGGAATCGCTCTGCCCGATACACAGCCGCGCGCCGTCGACTACCTGCTCGAGTGTTTGGAGAAGGCGTTCCGGAATGCCGACGTCTGTTGTTCGATCGGTCGAGCCGACTTTTCCATGACCCAAAGCCTTTCCGAGACTTGGGATACGGCCGATGCGGAGATGTACCGCCACAAGCGCTCGAAGCACTGATTCGACTCCTCCACGGCCGGTTGGCACCGCATCGGAGGATCCCTTCGATGCGGTGCTCGGTCCGTGTTCTGTTGTCGCCAAAGAGGTTTGACCTCTCAGGTTTTGAAGGTGGTGTTCGCCGGCCTGGGTTGCTGTCCGGGGTCGATCGAGGGCGGCGGGATGAAACAGGGTTTGTTGTCGGCGCCGATTCGGATTTCCCATTTGCCGACGAACCCTGATTTCCGGTGCATCAGTCGGTGATGTGAACGGCACAGCAGGACCAGGTTGTTCATCACCGTCGGCCCGCCGTTCGCCCAGTGCCGGATATGGTGCGCATCGGTCCAGGCGGGCACGCATGTGCAGCCCGGGAACGCGCAGCCTCTGTCGCGGGCAATCAACGCAGTCCGTTGTTCGGCGGTGACCAGCCTCTTTCCTGGTTGCGCATCCAAGGGCGCGCCGTGATCATCGAGCAGCACCGTGGACAGGAAACAATCGCACCCAAGGAGTCTGGTCTGCGAGACCGAGAGCGGCCCCAGCCACGGCATGTGCCCGACATCAAGATCAGACACAGCCACTCCACCACCATCAGTTGGTGTGGCGGCGCAGTCCCGATGCTCCGCCAGATCGCGGGCGTTGATGTGCACGTTCACGTGCGGCCGCTGACCGCCGTCGGTTCCGGTCTTGGCGCAGTCGAGATAGCGGCGGATCAGTTCGGTGAACCCGTCCGCGGTCCGCTTCGCTGCCGACCGAGAATCCGGGGTTCCATCCGGTGCCGGGGTGGGCATCGTCAAATTCGACAGGGCCGACAGCAGCATTTCTCCGGTGAGGGCGTCGAAATCACCACGCACCACCACCCGACCGTTCAACGTCGACGCGATCCGCAACTCATTCCGATCCACATCCTCGGCGGGCGGAATCTCATCCGATTCGAAAATGCGCTCTAACGTCGCGATCACGTTCCGCACTTTCGTGGTTGTCGCTTCCACTCCGGACGCGGCAGCCAACAACAAATCGATACAGCGAGGGAGCGCTTCCTCCGGCATGCCCTTCGGTGGTGACTCACAGAACGCCACGATCAACACGGCATGATCGAACGAGCAATCCCCGCCATCGAACCGAGCAGCCACCGCCGGAAACGGCCGCAACGCCGCACCCAACGCGGCGATCTTCTTCCCGTCCCGAACCTGCAGCATCGTGTTAGCCGCCAACCAGGACTCCACACCGCGGCTGGCAATCACCTGATCATCCGGGCGCAACGACAACTCGTCCACCACAGCCACACGCACAGCTTCGAGGCGCAGAATCTCCGCACTCGCCTCGACAGCAGCAGCGCGCAACTCAGCAGCAGACAACTGCCACAGACGTCCGCGTAACCCCACCGCAGAACCAGACACCACATCCGACAACAAGACACTCATTGAATCCCCCGATCCCCTCCCCAAATCATACTCGAACATGCGTTCGAGTCAATACCTCACTACCAGCGCAAATAAGAGCAGGGAATAGTTCGACGGTCGCACGCGTATTATTTGAGTAAGCAATACTTGCGGTCGCAAATAAATGGAGGGCGTCACCGATGACAACTGATGAACACGTACGTGGTCGTGTGTGGCGCGACCTCGTCGTCTCCCACAGCGTCATCCTCGGCAAGATGGAGGCGGACCTTCGAACCACCACCGGACTCACCCTTGGCCAGTACGACGTTCTGCTCCGACTGCACCAAGCTCCGGGAAACACGATCCGAATGGGCGATCTGGCCGAACTGGTCCTGGTCACCACCAGTGGCGTGACGCGCGTCGTCGATCGATTGGTCGAGGCCGGATTAGTGGAGCGCGTTAGACCGGACAACGATCGACGCGTCGTGACGGTATCGATGACGCCTGCAGGCAAGAAGACGCTTCGAAAAGCGTCCGCCATACACACGCGAGGGATCGCCGAATATTTCTCCGATCTCATTGAAACCGAGGAGCTTCCGGTACTCGAACGCTTCTCCTCCCGACTTGCCACACATCACACCAATCAAGGCGGCGCATGCGATGCGCACGTAGGACAGCTTTCCATCACCCCCACGAACAGATAGCGAGAAACAACATGGCTTTCGAATTGGGCGTCTACCATTTCGGTGAACTCACCCCAGATCCCACTACCGGCGCGATGATGAATCCCGGTGTCCACCTTCGCCATTTGGTGGAGCAGGCAACCGTTGCCGATCAGGTTGGACTCGATGTCTTCGGCGTCGGCGAGCACCATCGCACCGACTTCGCAGTCTCAGCCCCGGCAGTTGTGCTCGCGGCAATGGCTCAAGCTACCGACAACATCAAGCTGTCCAGCGCCGTAACTGTACTCAGTTCCGACGATCCCGTCCGTGTGTTCCAACAGTTCGCGACAGTCGACCTGCTTTCCGAAGGCCGTGCCGAGATCATTGCCGGCCGAGGTTCGTACACGGAGTCATTTCCGCTCTTCGGGTACGACTTGTCCCAGTACAACGAACTCTTCGCCGAAAAGCTTGATCTACTACTGAAACTGCGCGACGAGAACCCGATCAACTGGGAAGGACAACTTCGCCCACCACTGATCGACGGTGACGTGACGCCCCGCCCGGACCGTCAGATTCCGGTGTGGATCGCAGTCGGAGGTACTCCGGCCTCTGTCGTCCGTGCCGCGAAACTGGGCCTGCCCCTCTCACTGGCCATCATCGGTGGAAGTTACCAACAGTTCGAACCGTTCGTCGATCTATACCGCAGGGCTGCAGCGGAGTTCGGACACGATCCGAAGAAACTGGCTGTCTCGATTGCTTCGCCAGGATTTGTCGATACCTCGAAGCAAACAGCACTCGACACGTCGTACCCGTACTTCCAGGCCGGGTGGATGCAGAATCATCATCAGCGCGGAAACGGAGTTCCCATGCCGCGCAGGGCATATGAAGCGCAGGCAACCACCGCGGGTGCGTTCTTCCTCGGCGGCCCGCAGGAAATCATCGACAAGACGATGGCGCAGTACGAACTGTTCCATCATGACCGCATCATGATCCAGATGGGGTTCGGCAACGTGCCACAGAAGGACATGCTGCGTGCGATCGAGATCCTCGGCACCGAAGTAGCCCCCGTTGTGCGTAAGGAAATCGAATCACTGAAGTCGTCCCAAAAATAGGAGTTTCGATGAGCACACCGCTCAAAATTGTTGCCGTTGTCGGCAACCTTCAAAAACCCTCCAAGACTCGCGCCCTCGTCGACCTGATCGTCGAAACCTTGGGAGACTTCGAGCAGATCGACACACGAGTTTTCGAAATCGTGGATCTGATTCCAGGTCTTGCATCTGCTCTGGATCGCGATCACGTCGACTCAGTGACCGCCGAAGCGCTGGCAGCAGTCGAGTCCGCCGATATCGTCATCGCGGCGTCACCGGTGTTCCGAGGCTCGTACACGGGAATGTTCAAGCATTTCTTCGATCTCGTGGACCAGTACGCGCTTGCCAACACTCCGGTGATTCTTGCTGCGACAGGTGGCAGCGACCGCCACGCTCTCGTGTTGGACCATGCCCTGCGTCCACTGTTCGCTTTCTTCCAAGCGCTGACCGCTCCGGTCGGGATCTATCTCAGCTCAGGTGATTTCGACGGAACGACTATCCTCAACCCCGAGGTATTCGAGCGTATCGAGATGGCAGCAAAGGACGTCCTGCCGGTAGCGAGGATGCTCGCGGAGCGGGATCGAGTTGCGCTGACGTGAACACCCCTCATTCGCACAACACGGCAACAGTTGCCGGTCTGAGGATGATCGAACAGCTACGTCAGGTTCACGAACCTCTGCGAGCCGATATCGAGGTACTCGAGAATGCCCTGCAACTGTTTTCGGACGAAACCGCCGATCTGACTCGGATACCCGAGATGATCGACAATCTGACGATCGCGGATTTCGTCTGGCAACTACGGGTCAACTGCGACTTCTACTGCAACACGCTGACTCTGCACCACACCATCGAAGATCAACGAATGTTCCCGGTAATGACCAGGAACTTTCCCGAGTTGGCCCCTGCGGTCGAACGACTGCAGGCAGAACACAAGCTTGTCGGGGAGATCGTGTCGGAAGCCAAGCGTGCGTCGCTCGCGCTGAGCACCGAATCCTCCACGGTCAATCGGGCACACGCCGCAATCTCCGAATTGGCGGATCATATGCAGTCGCACCTCGATTTCGAGGAGGCCACACTCTTTCCGTACTTCCGACGGATGGATCGCGACTGGCATTACGGCTGATCGCGCACACTCAGTGATTCTTCAGCTCCATCGCAGTAGCGTCGAAAGGGCCACCTCATGTCAGGAGCCCCCCATGACCACCCCGGATCAACCCACTGTCCAGCAATCCGTTCCTCAGCACCCGATTCGACCACCCGTCAATGCGGGCTGGGCAGTGGTCTCGCTGCTGTTCTTCTGGCCGCTTTCCTTCTCCGCTTTCACGCACGCCTTCAACGTGTATCCGCTGTGGGCTGACGGCGATATGGCCGGGTCGCGGTATGCGTCCGATCGAGTGAAACGGCTCGGTCAGATCTCGCTGTGGATCGCAGGCGGCCTACTACTCCTGGTCTGCATCCTGTACGCGATTGCGGCAATCGTGTGGTTCGCCAACGGTGGCCACGATTACGGTCCGCGGCGTATGCGCTGAACAGCCACCCTGGACAACCACACCACCAGGACATCACCTCATCAATCGATCGACGAACTCCATGGTCTGGTCCATCGAAGCGACCGTCGTTTGACCGTGGCTGATTCCGGCGAGTTCTTGATACTCGAACTGCGTTCCCCGCGAACGCATGTCGACCAGTTGCGCCCAGGTAAGGGCGACAGGAACCGTTGTGTCCGACACGCTCTGCACCACGCGCAGTGGACGGTCGTAGCCGTCGACCGGCACCTGCATCATCTCGCGAAACAGATCGTGGAAGCGTGGCGTCCATACCGACCGAGAAAACAACGAGCTCAATTGGATTCGTTCGGCGCGAATGTGGCGGCCGAGATCTCCGGCGCACAGTGTCCGAGCCTTTTCCATCCACTCGATCCCCTGCGGCGAGAGAACCTCGCGAATGTTCTCTTCGGGTCGTTGATCGTCGATCCCGGCCAGAACGTACAGCGCGTATCCCACCAGCCCGGTGATGCCGAAGTCGGGAAACAGCGGTCCGCCCAACGGAAACAGCCCTTCCATGTGTGTGGGGCCGGCAACAACGACCGAGCCGCGGAAATCCAATTCCGGTGCACGAGTGGTGGCCTCGTGTCCCGCGAAGTACGCCGCATGACCACCTTCGGACAAACCCGCGACCATCCACCGCGGACTCAGCACATTGCCGTACAACTCGTGCGCGGCCCGCACGATGTCGACGGCATTCGCCCCGGCGGCATGTCCGTCGAGATAGGCCAGCACCCCGTCGGTACCAACTCCCGAGTAGTCGGTAGCGACCACCGCGTACCCCTGCTCCAACCAGCGTTCGATCGGTTCGATCTCGCCCGGACCGAATCCGGTCGACGAGGGTGCACACTGATCCGCACTGCCCAAAGTTCCGTGGGCATAGGAGATGACGGGCCAACCGCCCGCCGGTGGGGCGCCTTCCGGCAGAAACACGGACCCTGACGACTCTCCCCATCTGTCAGCGGTACGCAGAGTTCGATAGACGACCCGCTGCGTCTCACCGGCGCCGACCGGAAACACTGCGGCCGAGAGTTCGCCATAGGACTCCAGCGCGCCCGCGACTTCCGGTTCGTCCGCCGTCGCCACTGCAACACCTGACCCCCACCCGAGACCCGACAACAGAATGCTCGCCACCACGGCCGCAACAGAGGTTCTACCCGAACGACTCACCACGCCAACCCCTCCCGACCTATGCAGAGCATGATGTCGATATGCAGATCATCATCACCGGTCACAGCCTGCCCGGACGTGAGTGTTCCGAAACCGCAACCTTCGAAGAGCGCAGCAACATCCACGTCGGCGTTCAGCGCCGAGGCAAGCCACACGAAATCCTCGACCTCGTACCGGGAGATACCGAGACAGTGCGATGGGAACTGACAGCGAGTCTGGAGCGAAAGTCCGGTGCCTGGGACTTACTCGGTCCATACATCCAGGGTCCACCTCGCGGACGCTTCATCTACCTGTCCTGGGTGACGGTATCCGATGACCAGACGTTCGAGATGTTTCGGCGCGCAAAGCTGATGCTCGACGCGATCCCCGAGCACATCGCCGAGGAGGCCGACGCTTCCGGCATGCTCCACGGAGACCTCGGCCTCACCGACGCCGCAGGTAAACCACTGTGTGCGGCTATCCGACCGCCGACGATCACATGGTCATCCTCGCCTTACTGAGCATCGTTCAGTAGTGTGGAGATCGAACACTTAGTCTGCCCGGTGGCCCCACACGATCGATACGGAGTCCGAACTGATGAGCACCGAACACCTCGATGTCCTGATCGTCGGCGCCGGCTTGTCCGGCATCGGTGCTGCGTATCGACTCCAGACCGAGCTTCCCGGCAAGTCGTACGCAATCCTCGAGGCCCGTGCGAACAGTGGCGGAACCTGGGACCTCTTCAAATACCCTGGCATCCGATCGGATTCCGACATGTTCACGCTCGGCTACCCGTTTCGGCCGTGGACAGATGCCAAAGCAATCGCCGACGGTGATTCGATCCTCCGGTACGTGCGCGACACCGCGCGAGAGAACGGGATCGACAAGAAGATTCGGTACAACCGGAAGGTGACGGCCGCATCATGGTCGTCAGCTGACTCGACGTGGACGGTCACTGTCACGACCGGTGACGAAGATGAAACCCTGACCTGCAACTTCCTCTATCTCTGCAGCGGTTACTACAGCTACGAAGGCGGATACACCCCCGACTTCCCTGGACGTGAATCATTCAGCGGCGACGTAGTGCACCCGCAGTTCTGGCCCGAGGATCTCGATTACTCCGACAAGAAGATCGTTGTGATCGGAAGCGGCGCCACCGCAGTCACTTTGGTCCCCACGATGTCGCGCGACGCGAGCCATGTCACCATGCTCCAGCGATCACCGACATACATTCTGGCTCTGCCGTCCAGCGACAAGGTATCGGACACCATCCGCGCAGTATTGCCGAATCAACTCGCGCACAGCATCGCTCGATGGAAGAGCATCGTAGTGAACCTGAGTTTCTATCAACTGTGCCGGCGCAGTCCAGCGCGTGCAAAGCGGTTGCTGAACCTCGCGATCAGTCGCCAACTCCCGGAAGAGATCCCACTCGATCCTCACTTCACACCCACCTACGATCCCTGGGATCAACGCTTGTGCGTCGTACCGGACGGCGATTTGTTCAAAGCCCTCCGATCCGGCAAGGCCTCGATCGAGACCGATCGCATCGACACTTTCACCGAGACCGGAATTCGTCTCGCGTCAGGTCGCGAACTCGAAGCTGACATCATCGTCACTGCAACAGGATTGAAGATGGAAGCGTGCGGCGGGATGTCGATCGAAGTGGACGGCGAACCCGTCACCCTCGGTGATCGTTACGTCTACAAGGGCATGATGATCAGCGACGTACCGAACTTCGCGATGTGCGTCGGCTACACCAACGCCTCGTGGACTCTGCGAGCAGATCTCACGTCGATGTACGTCTGCCGACTGCTGACGGAGATGGACAAGCGCGGCTATTCGAAGTGCGTGCCGCACGCGAGCGAAGAGATGGACCAGCGGCCGATCCTGGACCTGGCGTCGGGGTACGTCATGCGTGCTGTGGAACAGTTCCCGAAGCAGGGATCGAAGTCACCGTGGAACATGCGTCAGAACTACATCCTTGATCGTCTTCACTCGACGTTCGGGAGCATCAACGACCACATGACGTTCTCGAAGGCGCCAGCTCGACATTCGACACCGGTACCGAGCAAGAGTTGAGCGGACCACGAACAACCAGGTAGAGCAATCGGGCGAAGCCACCAATCGATCCGACGACAAAGAACACACCCGAACCTGCGACTACTGCACAGAGCGCACCGAGAACGATGATCGCCGACGCCTCTACCATTCGACCGGCGGACTCCGATCCGAGAACGTGTATTTCATCAACTCCTTCGTCCATAAAACTATTTTCAGCCAACCGTCCAGCCGGTTTGTAGGGACTTTAGTCGCGAGTCGGATCAAAATGGACTCATAATTGCAGGTCAAGCGTTCAGTTGGCCATTCCGGCCGGATGATCTCCAGTCCGTTCCATTGTGATGGTCGGCAACAGAGTGCTGGTCGAATACATGGACGATTCACGAATCGACACGGTCGTATCAAATCTCCGTGCCTCTTTACCCACTCTTGCGCAGGGTATGGCCTAGCGGCGTGACCAGTGAAGCATCGGTAGGGCAATGATCACCCTCGCGGCAAACAATCTTCCCGAGCGCGTCCTTCGCAGCGACAAGATCAACGAACTCGCGCAGGCCTGACAGCTTGACCTCGAAAGACGAAACCGCGGGCGACGAGTTCCAACGCCACGGCCACCGAGCAGGTTTGTGCCAACAACAACCCTGCCAATACAAGAATTTGCACAGCACCGGCCTGAACGGCCGATCCCGTCGCGAGCAACACACCGACAAAGGCTCCGGGCAATGTCACGAGGCCGACGGTGCGCGTCTGGTCGACTCCAGGCAGCAGAGCATCGGAGGCAGCGGTGCGGGCTACCTCCCACCGCGCATCTCGTTGGGAAAATCCAAGGCTCAGTGCTGCTTCCACTTCCCCGTATCGGTCGTCGACGGCGTCGAGTCCGCGTTTGGCTGCCATCGATGTTGCAGTCATCGCGCCACCCAGAACAATGCCGCCGATCGGCACCAGAGCGACGCCTTGCAGCGGAACCACTCCGGACAGCAGCATCAGTGGCAGAACCACACCGATTCCCGACGCCAACGCGATGGTCAGCCAAACTCCGGACGTCCCCGCGTTCGAGCGTCGTGCCGCGGTGAAAGACGCCGCAACGAACATGCCGGCGAGCACGAGGAGCGCCGACCAGATGTGGGCCAAGGCGGCGGCAAGGATCAACGAAATCGCAGCCAGCTGAAGAGCGCCACGAGCGAGGGCACCGGGGACCACCCGAACGCTACCGAGATAGGTGAATCGGTAGACGAGCGTGGCGACAAGTGCCATGACGATGCAGAGCACAGCCAGACGGATGCCGGAGTCGGCTATCGAAAGGCTCATGGGTCTCAGTGTTCCCTACGAGCCGAGTCCGATCCGAATTCGAGAACCGCTCAGAACACCCAACCGCGAAGGGCGACGAATCGCAGGCCACCGACAATTCCGCTCACGGCGATCACAAGCCCGGCTTGAAGAAGCCCGTCGGCGCCTGGGAGAAGGAAGCCGAGCGCACTGATGGCGGCAGAACTGGCGATCAACCCGACCAGTGCGAGTCCACCGCCTTCCCACTGCGCGGTGAACCAGTTGACGCGATCCGCGGCGTGGAAGGTGAGCCGGCGATGCAGCTCATTGGCCAGAATGGTGCTCAAGACCGCACCAACTGCGTTGGCGACCAGCGCTCCGTCACCGCGCAGCGCCAGAAAAGCGGCAAAGTACAAGATGTTGCTGGCTCCGCCGACGAGGGCAAAACGAACGAGCTGAGCAAAGGCGCCGTCGCCGGCAAGGGCGCGAAGCCTCGTTGCCGCGAAACCTGCACTCCGCGTACCCACCATCGAGATCGGATTGCTCCCGACCCAGATGTCAGACGTGCTCATATCGGCTTCTCTCATACGGACAATCGGAACCACACGTTCCGCTTAGTAATATAGCACTAACGGAATCGATCATTCCGCTTAGTGCCGTAGACTGTGAGGATGCCGACAACACACCCCGACGCTTCTCATGCGGGGACCTCGGCCGACTGCTCACAGCCGCGCCTTCGGTCCGACGCCAAGGCCAACCTCGAGCGCATCCTCAACTCCGCTCGCGAGGTGTTCGCTGCCCAAGGACTCGACGCCACGCTGGCGGACGTCGCGAAGCACGCCGGCGTCGGCGTCGGCACCGTCTATCGCCGGTTCGCCAGCAAGGACGAACTGATCCAGGCACTGTTCGACACGCGGTGTTCCGAGATCGAAACGATCGCCGCCACCGCCCGAGAGATGCCCGACGCCTGGGAAGGTCTTGTCTACTTTCTCGACGTGATCTCTCTGCGCATGGCAGACAACCGCGGATTCGGCGATCTCCTGATGGACGGACGCTTCACGTCCGACACCTTCGCTCGCGCGCGCGCCGGGATCGCTCGACACACCGCGGTACTTGTCAATCGAGCCAAGGAACAGGGCACCCTGCGCAGCGACTTCGAAGTCAACGACATTCCGCTTCTCATGCAGGTCGTCAAGATGGCCCAGAAGTTCGGTGGCGACGAGGCCCCTCAGGCTTACCGCCGCGCACTCGGGTTCATGATCGACGGACTCTGCGCGTCCCGCACCGACCATCGGGAACTGCCCGTGCCGGCGCTGTCCTCCGAGCAACTCGATCACGTCCTTCATCGGTTTCAGGCAACGCCCGGGAAGAACTGCTGAGTCGATTTCGGGGTCGACGCCATTGCGGCGTCGACCCCGAAATTTGCTGTCAGTGGGCGATTACCGGTTCACCTTCCGGCGAATCCGGAAGCAGTCCACTCCGAAGAACCAGTCCGGTCAAGACCGCACCGACCGCGAATATGCCTGCGGCCCAATAGAACGTCGTGGTGTAACTCTCGACGGCGGCCTGCGCCTGAGTCAGCGGATTCATCTCGCGGCCCACCAGGTAGTTGGTGGAAGCCGAGGCGGCAATCGTGCTGAGCAGTGCAGTTCCGATCGAGCCGCCCACCTGCTGCATCGTGTTGACCGTGGCAGATGCGACGCCGGCATCTTCGTGATGCACGCCTGAAGTTGCTCCCTGCATCGACGGGGCGAAAATGCTGCCCATGCCGAGTCCGGTGACGACGAGCCCCGGCAGAATGTGTACTGCATAGGTGCTGTCCACGGAAATCTGGGCCAGCAGCGTCATTCCGATCGCCGCGATGACCATTCCGCTCACGATCAGCACTCGCGGACCGACGCGCGGCAGCAAAACCGCTGTCGAAAGCGTTGCCGCTGTCACGATTCCGAACACCATCGGCATGAATGCGAGGCCGGTCATGATCGGGCTGTACCCGAGGATCAGCTGCATGTAGTACGTCAGGAACAGGAAGACTGCGAACATGCCTGCGCCGGAAAGGAAGATCGCCAGGTACGAGCCAGCCCGGATTCGGTCGAGGACCACCCGCAGCGGAAGAAGTGGGTGCTCGGACTTGGTCTGCCAGTAGATGAACGCCGCCATGAACACGACGCCGGCAACGAGCCACGAGATAGTGGGAGTTGCACTCCACCCGTCCGACTCGGCCTTCGAGAATCCGAAGACGATGCTGAACAAGCTGATCGACACCAGGATCGTTCCGGGGATGTCGAGTTTGGGTCGCGAGTCACTGGTGTGCGGCGCGAGCAACAGGACTGCTCCGACCAGGGCGATCGCCGCGAAGAAGAGATTTACGAAGAGGCACCAGCGCCAGTCGACCCACTCGGTGAGTGCGCCGCCGAGCAGCAGTCCGATGGCGCCACCACCGCCGGCAACGGCACCGAAGATACCGAACGCCTTGGCACGCTCACCTGGATCCGTGAATGTCACGGACAGCAGCGACAGGGCTGCCGGGGCAAGGAGCGCACCGAATACGCCTTGGCCGGCACGAGCGGCAACAAGCATTTCGAAGTTGACGGCTGCGCCACCGATGGCGGAAGCGACTGCGAAGCCGATCAGGCCGACGATGAAAGTTCGCCTGCGCCCGAACAAGTCGCTCAATCGACCGCCGAGTAGCAGCAAACTGCCGAACGCCAATGCGTATGCCGTGATGATCCACTGGCGGTCCGAATCACCGAACTCCAGTGAGCGCTGCGCAGCAGGCAGCGCGATGTTGACGATGGTGGCATCCAAGACCACCATCAGCTGCGCAATTCCCAGAACCGCGAGAACCAGCCACCGCTTTGCGTGGTTGTCCCCTGAAGGCGCTGAGGACTGCTCGAATTCAGTCCGTTCAGCAATGTCTGACATAGTCCCTCGCCCAACCTATGCGGAGATGACTTCTCCGGTTAGCAAAAACGCTACACGAAAACGGAGAGGCTGTCTCCACTTGGCGGGTAGAGTGGGGACATGAGTACCGCAATGGAGCGCCCCCTTCGCGCCGATGCTGCACGTAATCGGCAGTTGATCATCGACGCCGCACGTGAATTGTTCGCCGAAGAAGGGATCGACGTCACACTCGACGACGTCGCCCGGCGCGCGGGGGTCGGCGTCGGAACGGTCTATCGGCGGTTCGCCAGCAAAGAAGAATTGATCGACGGAGTCTTCCAGCAGAACTTCGCCGACATGGCAGCGGCCGCGGACGCGTCACTTGCCAATCCGGATCCGTGGGACGGACTTGTCACCTTTGCCGAATTCGCCTGCAGCCGTATGTCGGTCAACCGCGGACTCAAAGACGTCCTGAACGGAACCGACGAGGGATGCGAGCAAGTCGCATGCCAACGATCCATCATCGAACCGTCGGTCGAGAGGATCTTCTACCGGGCCCAGGAGGCCGGGATGCTGCGCACCGACGCCGTACCGACGGACCTGTTCGGCCTCATCTTCATGGTGGGCGCAGTCACCGAATTTGCTCAGCCCGTCAACCCGACCGTGTGGCGTCGATACCTCTCGGTAATGCTCGACGGCCTACGCACGGAGGGCTTGCACCGTGACGCACTGCCCCTTCCTCCACTGAGTTCGGAGGAATTGCACGAGGCCAAGCAATGCCTGAAAGACCGCCGCCGTTGAGCGGTTCGGTCAGATCTGCTCACGAGGAATGAAAATCCACATCACGATGTAGATCAGAAACTGCGGGCCGGGCAGCAGGCACGAGAGTACGAACAGCAAGCGGACAGTCGACGACTTCCAACCGAAGTACCGAGCGATTCCGGCGCACACCCCACCGAACATTGCTCCCGAGCGGGCGCGGGTGAGCTTGCGGGTATTCATCGGGGAGGTCATGTGTTGTTTCCTTTCAACGGAACTCGCGGTTCATCCGCGTCGACCTCCACTATCCGCTGCCGATCCACCTGTGCGCATCAGGCCATGGACCCATCTTTTCCGACGCGGTGTGTCCTCAGGTACGAGTCCGTCCCCGCGTCGGACTCAGGGTTCTCCCCCACACCCCGGCCTCGGACCTCAGCCTCGCACCTCAGCAGGGAAACATGCGTCGAAGCCGTTTCGGAGCCGCAAAAGGTTGCCAGTTGTCGACGTCCTGCGCCAGACGATCGGCAACGGTCCACAACGCCGACGGGTTGTGGGTCAACCCCATGTGACTGCCTTGCACCGCAATGCTTTCCGACAGGCCTGCCGAGGTTTCACAGCACGCTTGCCATGGAACGATACCGTCGTGCCTGGAGTAGACCGACGTGGCGGGAACGGAAATAGGCGATCCCTGTTCGGATTCGATGCCGTCGACCGGAGGCAGTATCGCGTGATTGCCGGACAAACGAGCGTAGAGAGATCCGACTCTCGTCTGCTCCAGACTGGTGAGACCGAAAGGACTTCCCAGTGTCACTACCTGACGCACCGAATCCGGCAGGTCCCTCGCCAGCTTTCGAGCGTAGATACCGCCCAGACTCCAGCCAATTACCGACACCTTCTGCTCGTATCGATCTGCTACCTCGGCCAATGCGGCAGGCAGTCCGTCGACCACCGTCGCCGTCGGACCGGTGTTCAGACCCAGATTCCAACCGTGAACCCGGTATCCGAGAAAGCTGAGGTATGTCCTCAAGGCGAGAGTCGAAACGTCCGAAGTCAGCAATCCGGGGAGAACGAGGACCGGATGCCCGTCCCCACGCGGCGATCGAAGCAACCAAGGAGCCGCGAGAAGCAGTGAAGCGATGTCGACCAGTCCGCGCGTCGGCTCGCTCAGACACATCGCCAAGGATGGTGGCCCCGGAACGAGTGGGTCGACTTCACGAATCAGCGTCGATCGCTGCGCCCAATCGAATTCGGTCTCCGCGAAATCGATCGCCGAGACTTCCGCAACTACGGACACCTGAACTCCTGTCGGCCGGTGCCCTCGTCGGGGCGTGTGGTGGGGCGGTTCCGCGAGCTGTGTGCTCAACCCGCGGAACCTTGTCCTCATCCACCACCGGTAGCGAACCAGGACCCGTTCTGCCCACAGATTCGTGACCAAAGGCCTCTCGACCACACGAACACTGTGTGATCCAGAACACTAGTTTTGGCTACGTTGCATCTACGTTGCGTAGATGTTTCGTCGCTTCCTACGAGATTTCGTCCCACAGAAGCGCGACCCACGCGGTCGCGGCGCCGGCGTCCTAGCGAGCGCTCAGTTCGAGCAACTCTCGGGTGGCAGATTTTCGGCGGCCCACGTTGTCAGTTCACTGAGAGCGGGGAGCAGCGCCTGCCCCGACGCTGTGAGTTCGTACTCCACGGCGATGGGCGGACCTGCATCGACGCTCCTCGTCACCAGGCCTGCCCCTGCCAACTCCGTCAGGCGTTCCGAGAGCACCGAATCACTGATCCCGCCCACCGCGCGCTTGAGTTCGGAGAATCCCGCCGGCCCGTTCAGCAGCGTGCCGAGAATGACGCCGTTCCACCGTTTGCCCAGGAAGCCGAACGCGCGGGCCAGAGCCCCGTCACATGCGCGGGGCTCGTGTCCCGCTTCGCTCTTGCTTGCCACCCCACCATCCTAGCCACAGTGCTAACGTATCCGTAGGCACTATTTTTTTACTAGCAACTAGCTTTACCGGGTGATGCTCGGTCGAGCTACCACGGAACGGAAACCCCCGATGTCTCTCGACGCAGCCACGCCATTCACCGCCCAGCAACTCGACGAAGCCGGCCGCGAACTCCTCTTCACTGCGGCTCGCACCGCCAACTCCTTCTCGAACGAACCTGTGACCGACGACGAACTGACTGCGATCTGGGAGCTCGCGAAGTGGGCACCGACCGCGGCCAACACCAATCCGCTACGTGTGCTGTTCGTCCGTACCGAGGAAGGCAAAGCACGCCTCGTCGAGCACATGGCAGACGGCAACAAAGCCAAGACCGAGGCCGCTCCTGCAGTTGCCGTTCTGGCGGTGGACACCGAGTTCTACAAGCACATCCCCAACCTGTTCCCCATTCGCCCGGAGATGAAGGACTACTTCGAATCCGACGAGGCTGCCGCCAGTTCGACGAGTCGGTTCAATGCCGCACTTCAGGCCGGCTATGTGATCCTCGCGATTCGCGCACAGGGTCTGGTCGCCGGCCCGATGGCCGGGTTCGACGCCGACGGCATCGACGGCGAATTCTTCGCAGACGGACGTTTCAAGACGATCCTCGTGGTGAACATCGGCCATCCCGGTGAGAACCCCTGGTTCGATCGTCTGCCGCGCCTCTCCGATGAGGATGTGCTCAGCTGGGCCTGAGGCCAATTCGGACAAATCAAGCAATGCGGGAGAGTTCTGCGGAACTCTCCCGCTTTGCCATCTCCAGCGCGTTTCAACTCTGCTCGCAGTGGGTACATACCCGCGTCTCGCAAAATCTCACGTCCAGAACAACATCCGACACGCTGCAATCGGAATTAGTTGCAGTATCTCAGTTTTTGGACGACAGTCGAGGGAAACCCCTCGGCCTACGGAGGCTGTGGGGAAAGCCCTTGTGCGCCGGTCGGTGTCGAGGGAAGACGTTCGAGCGAGCAGAAGTCCGAAGAAAGTGGGTTCGGAAATATGGGCGCGCTATGGGATTTTGTCGTTGCACGACGACAACAGTTGTTGACCGACTCGTACCTTCATGTTTCAGCAGTTATCCAGTCCGTGATCATCGCGACGATCGCCGCCGTGATCATCGGCATTCTCGTCTACCGGAGCCCGGCGGGATCCTCCATCGCTACGGCGTTGGCCAGCACGATCCTGACGGTTCCTTCATTCGCCCTCCTCGGACTGCTCATTCCGATTCTCGGTCTCGGCGTCGCTCCCACGATCACCGCGTTGATCTTGTATGCCCTGCTCCCGATCATTCGGAACACGATCATCGGTCTGGATGCAGTCAACCCGGCGATCACGGACGCAGCCCGCGGTGTCGGAATGAATCGCATGCACGTACTGAGTCGAATCGAGCTACCGATCGCGTGGCCGTCGATCCTCACCGGCATGCGGGTCAGTACACAGATGCTCATGGGCATCCTCGCCATCGCGGCGTACGCCAAAGGTCCTGGTCTGGGAAACCTGATCTTCTCCGGACTCTCGCGTGTCGGTAGCCCGAATGCTGTTCCGCAAGCGCTGGTCGGCACCGTACTGATCGTCATTCTCGCTCTGATTCTCGACGGAATCTACGTCGTCATCGGTCGTCTCACTACTTCGAAGGGGCTGCAATGACTGAAACCATTCCGTCTGACGTATCCACAGATCAGAAGGTATCCGGGGTCGAGATCGTCCTGGAGTCCGTCACCAAGCGGTACCCGGGCCAGAAAGCTGCAGCGGTGGACAATGTTTCGCTGACTGTTCCGGCCGGTGAAATCGTGGTCTTCGTCGGACCTTCGGGTTGCGGCAAGACGACGACGATGCGCATGATCAACCGCCTGATCGAACCTACCTCCGGCAAGATCACCATCGACGGCAAGGACGCGCTGTCGATCGACCCGGACAAGCTCCGCCGTGGCATCGGGTACTCGATCCAGCAGGCAGGCTTGTTCCCGCACTTCACGATTGCGAAGAACGTCGCGACTGTCCCGGGTCTGATCGGTTGGGACAAGAAACGTATCGCAGCGCGCACCGACGAGATGCTCGACCTCGTAGGCCTCGATCCCGATACCTATCGCGACCGCTACCCTCGCCAATTGTCCGGTGGGCAGCAACAGCGTGTGGGCGTGGCGCGGGCGCTGGCTGCCGATCCTCCGGTGCTGTTGATGGACGAACCTTTCGGTGCCGTCGATCCGATCACCCGCGGCCTGCTCCAGGACGAACTGATGCGTCTGCAGTCGGAGTTGGGTAAGACCATCGTCTTCGTCACGCACGATTTCAACGAGGCAGTCAAACTCGGTGACCGTATTGCCGTGCTGGGCAATCAATCCAGCATCATGCAGTACGACACTCCGGAAGCGATTCTCGCCAATCCCGCAAACGACATGGTCGCCGGATTTGTCGGGGCGGACGCCTCGCTCAAGCAGCTGACCCTGACACGCGTGCGCCAGATCAAACTCAAGCAGTGCCTCACCGCCCGCGAAACCGATTCGGTCGATGATTTGAGAACCGCACTCGCAGCGCGTAAGTGGAAGTGGGCCCTGATTCTCGATCAGCGCGGACGGCCGCTTCGCTGGGTCTCGCCCGGCCACCTCGCCCATGCGTCGACTCTTCGAGGTGTCGGTAACGAGATCGGCGAAGCCGTGTCCATCCAGTCCACCCTGCAGGATGCGTTGGAAGCTCTTCTCGCAGAGAGCAATGCGTCCACCGTGGTCACCGGACGGCGTGGCGAGTACGTCGGTCTCATCACCATCGACACACTGGTCAGCCATCTCTCCGAAATGCGCGAGGAGCATGCGCACGACCACGACGAAGAGCCAGACACCGAGAACGTCGAGGGTTGAACATGACTGCCACGACAGAGGAGCGCGTCTCCGCGCCTGAGATGGAACCGGACGCCCCCGATCTGGGTGCGGCCGAGAACGCCGCCACGCGCCGTGCGGAACGGATGCGACTGTATGTGCAGCCGGTCATCGTCCTGATCCTGGTTGCGGGCGTGTTGATCTGGGCATTCAGCCGAGATCTCAACGCGACGCAGAAGGCGAGCATCAACCTCGACAACATCGTCACTCTGACCTGGCAGCACGTACTGATCACCGCCGCCGTGGTCATCATCGTCGTCGCCATCGCGGTTCCACTCGGAACCCTGCTGACCAGGCCGAAATTCACCCGCCTGGCACCGTTCTTCGTGGGAATAGCCAACATCGGAGCCGCAGCGCCTGCCATCGGCCTGCTCGTGCTGTTCTATCTCGCGACAAGAACGACCGGCTTCTGGATCGGCGTGTTTCCCATTGCGTTCTATTCGTTGCTTCCGGTGCTGCGCAACACCATCCTCGGCTACCAGCAAGTGGACAAGACCTTGATCGATGCGGGGCGCGGGCAGGGAATGTCTTCGCTCACGGTCCTACGTCAACTCGAGTTCCCGATGGCCGTCCCGTACATCCTTGCAGGACTGCGTACTTCGCTCGTTCTGGCCGTCGGTACCGCGACGCTGTGCTTCCTGGTCAGTGCCGGCGGACTCGGCATTCTGATCGACACCGGATACAAGCTCCGCGACAACGTCACCCTCGTTGTCGGTGCCGTACTGGCGGTGTCGCTGGCCTTGCTGATCGACTGGCTCGGCGCGCTCGCCGAAACTTATCTCGGGCCCAAGGGATTGCGATGACCAAGACTTCGATCACCAGAACGTGGGGCTGGAAACTCGCGGTTGCCACGATCGGCCTCACACTTGTCGCTTCGTGTGGTCTCGAGTCCGGTGGCGCACTGCCCCTGGCCGTCGGCCCCGGCAGCATCGAGCCGGTTCCGGAGCTCGAGGGTGTGAAGATGACCGTCGGCTCCAAGGACTTCACCGAGCAGATCGTGCTCGGGTACGTCATCGAATTCGCGATGGCCGCTGCGGGCGCGGATGTTCGAGATCTCACGAACATCCAGGGCTCGAACAGCACCCGTGACGCACAGTTGAACGGCCAGATCGATCTTGCGTACGAATACACCGGAACCGGCTGGATCAACTACCTCGGCAACGAGACACCGCTTCCCGATTCGCAGGCGCAGTTCGAGGCCGTCCGCGATGCGGACCTTGCTGCGAACGACATGGTGTGGACCGATCCGGCGCCGATGAACAATACGTATGCATTGGCGATGAGCAAGGAGACCGCTGAGAAGACCGGTGTCAAGACCGTTTCCGACTACGCGAAGTTGGTCGAATCCGATCCCGGAGCTGCGGTGACGTGCGTCGAGACCGAGTTCAACGTCCGCCAGGACGGATATCCCGGCCTGGCAGCGAAATACGGTTTCGACGCCTCTCGTGCCCAACGCCAGATCCTGCAGACCGGCATCATCTACCAGGCGACAGCCGATGGCGATCAGTGCAAGTTCGGCGAGGTGTTCACCACCGACGGTCGCATCATCGCACTTGATCTCGTTCTGCTCGACGACGATCTCCAGTTCTTCCCGAAATACAATCCGGCACTGGTGATGAAAAAGGACTTCGCGGAAGCACATCCGCAGGTAGCAGAAGTCATGGCACCGATCTCGGAGCGACTGACCAACGAGGTGATGACCGAGCTCAACCGGCAGGTCGACGTCGACGGCAAGGAGCCGGCGGACGTGGCCCGCGACTGGCTGGTCTCGGAAGGCTTTGTCACGGCGCAGTGATCGGCTGACCGCAACCCAGCCGAGTAGTTACCGTTTGCGTCCGACGCAGAACACCCGCCGGAACGGAAAGAGCGTTCCGGCGGCTGTTGCGGGGTAGGCCTCCCTCAGCAGATCGGAATACTGACGCTCGAACTCCGGAGCGTCAGCTTCGCCGAGAACGTCGAGCACGGGTCGTAACCCCGTCCCCCGTACCCATCCGAGCACCGGGTCGGCACCTGCCAGCACGTGTACGTACGTCGTCTCCCAGGCGTCGACGTCGAATCCGTGTTCTTGGAGACGCTGCGCGTACTGAACTGGACTGTCGACGCCTTCCGGGCCGCGTAGGACGCCACCCAGTCGCTCACTCCATTCCGCTGATTCCGCGAGATCTCGCATGAGCGCATGGGACGGAGCATCGAAGTTACCCGGCACCTGCCACGCCAGCCACGATCCGGATTCCAGGGTGTCCGCCCACTGGTCGATCAGCTCGCGATGGCTCGGAACCCACTGCAATGCAGCGTTACTGACGACCACGTCGTAACCGGTGGCGTCGAAGGACATGATGTCCCCCAACTCGACGGTGACGTTTCCCGGTAGGTCTGTAGGGGCCTGCGCGACCATTTCGGGAGACGAGTCGAATCCGGATACCGAGGCGTCCGGCCATCTTTCCCCGAGCATCGCGGTCAGGGTGCCTGATCCGCAGCCGAGGTCGGCTACCCGCGTCGGGTCTTCGGTGGCCACCCGTGACACCAGGTCCACGAACGGGCGTGACCGCTCACCCGAATAGCGGCCGTAGACTTCGGGATTCCACGTGACAGTGCGCATGAACCCATCCTGCACCCTGTTCCTGAGAATTGCCGCCCGTCAGATCTCGCTCTTCACGATCCGGCCATTCGAAAATCACCGACGCGGCACCACGGTGGACACTACGTTCGGCAACCTCGACCAGTCCGCGGTGATGTAACTTGCGTGCTGCCCGGCCAACAGGTCGAGACGCTCGCTCGCCTCGGTTTCGGTGGCATGGGTTCCGTCGATCTGCGGAGCGACCTTGTGCGCGTCGGTCATGACGAGCAGGTAGCCGCGATCGTGGTACCAACTCGGATCCACGACTCCGGCGGTGTAGTCGAGAGCGTCACCGTCGAAGATCACGAACCACGGACGGATCCCCGGGTCGGTATAGCGGTCGAGACGTGGGTCTCCCGGTGATGCACGGTGAACAGCGGGAAAGGCGGCGCCGAGTTCGACGAGCCCGGCGGAGGACAGATCTCGCAGGTGCGTCGCATACTGCCGGTCCGTCCACTCCGTATCGAGAGGGTTTCCCTCCTCGATCGTTCCCGGTATCAGCTCGAACAGAAATTTCCCGGTCATTTCGGAATTGCTCGGCCATCCACGCTCGGTGACGGCGGCATCCGGGGTGGAGTAGGACTCCCCCATCAGATCGGCCGGCGTGAAAACCGCGTCTCCGAGAGTCCCGAGAATCAGGGCGTCGAGATCCGCGGGCCCACGTCCGTACCCGGCAGTGAACCCGTCCTTGATTTCCAACTTGATCATCACCGGCGGATGCTCGGGATTGGCCTCGTGCCACGCCCGCATATCTGCCAGGCATCCACGGAATCCCTGATCTCGTAGACCGCTTCGCAACCCGGATGCGTCCTGAGCGCCGACGCAGTTGCTGTCGCTCGCCACCGGATTCATGTGCGACACACGCCAGTCCGGACCGCCTCCGTTGGTCCACAAGTCCAGCTCGAGCAACGACGCCCCGGAATCCAAAGCGTCGGCGAAGTACGAAAACGTCGCCTTCTCGTAGGAATTGTGGACCCCGACTGACGTGGTCTCGGAAAACGAGCGCACTTGGTTCGTAGTCGTTTCGGCGCCGGCAGAGGGCGCCGAGACGACCGCCACGAACGCACTCATACCGGCTACCAGGATTGCTCGCATGTTCGACACTCTCGCAGAAATCACCCCACGGCAGGATGGAATCGTCAGAGTTAACTGGACAATCGTCTAGATTGCACCGGAGTGGGGCATGATTTCAGGCGGTGAGTGAGGGCAATTGTCAGGCCAATAGCATCAGTGCCGGAACTGATCCGAGTCAGAGCACTCGCCGCACACTCGCAGGAGGAATCGCATGCAGCTGACTCAATTCGTTCACCGATCCCTACGAGCGTCGCCCGAAGCGGTGATGACGATCTCCGATGGCCGAGTGCGCACGTCTCGCGAATCGGTCGACCGGATCAAGAGGCTCGCGGGCGGGCTGCAGACGTTAGGCCTGCGCACCGGTGACAGAGTCGCGATCTTGGCATCGAACTCCGACTACTACCACGAGGCGCTCCTGGCCTGCTGGTGGTTCGGAGCAGTGGCCAGTCCGGTCAATTCTCGCTGGAGCACGGCGGAAATCACATACGCCCTGGAAGATTCAGGGTCGACGGTATTACTCGTGGACGAGAATTTTGCTTCCGTCGGATCTACCCTTCGCGAGGCGTGTCCAGGCCTGACCACTGTCGTCTACTGCGGCAACGACCGAGTTCCGGACGGAATGCTCGACTACGAACAGGTGATCGCGGAGGCGATTCCGGTCGACGATCTGCGCGTCGGCGGCGACACGCTTGCACTACTCCTCTACACCGGCGGGACCACCGGAGTGCCGAAGGGCGTGATGATCAGCCATCAAGCGCTGATGACCTCGGCGCTGGGCACTCTCGCGGCAGGCGGCGTGGCAATCAGCAACGGAACGAACCTCGCGGTGAACCCTCTGTTTCACATTGCCGGGATCGTCGGATGGTTGGCTCAGTCGCTGATGGGTGGAACTCAGGTCTTCGTACCGAACTTCAGCCCACGGACGTTCCTCGAGGCCGTGGACCGCTATCGCCCGACAACCGTGGGTCTGGTGCCGACAATGCTCCAGATGTTGGTCGCCCACAAAAACGAAACGGGCGAAGACGCAACCACCTACGATCTGTCCAGCGTCAGGATCCTGAGATACGGCGCCTCGCCCATATCTCCGACGCTTCTCGGACAGGTCATGCAAATGTTCCCCAACAGTTCCTTCGCTCAGGGCTACGGGATGACTGAAACCGCGCACATCAGCATGCTGAGTCCAGCCGATCACCTCGAAGGTGGTGACCTCCTCCGCAGCGCTGGTCGCGCACTCCCTCATTGCGAGGTGAAAATCGTCGACCCGGCCGGCTCGGAACTCCCACCCGGCGAGGTGGGCGAAATCGTCACGTTCGGCAGCCACGTCATGCTCGGATACTGGAACAAACCGAAGGAGACCGCTGAAGTGCTCCGCAGCGGGTGGATGCATACCGGCGACGCGGGGTACCTCGACGCCCGCGGTTACCTGTTCATCGTCGATCGCATCAAGGACATGATCGTCACCGGTGGCGAGAACGTCTACTCCACCGAGGTCGAAAACGCTCTGGAACAACACGAATCCGTCGCGGCCTGTTCCGTGATCGGTCTGCCCGATGCCCAGTGGGGCGAGCGTGTCCATGCCGTGGTCGTCCTTCGGCATGGTTTCGACGCCGACGCCGACGAACTGCGCGCTCACGTGAAAACGCTGATAGCCGGATACAAATCTCCGCGCACTTTCCAATTCGTCGATGCATTGCCGCTGTCGGCAGCAGGCAAGGTGCTGAAGCGCGATCTTCGTTGCAACGCAACGTAATCCTTTACGACGGTCAGGATTACAGCTTCAATGTCGGTTCTGGGTCGGTGATCAAGCGGTGCAGTGACGGCGACGCCGCTACGGCCTCTCCTAGTTGCGTCGCACTCGCGATTTCGTCGCCGAACTCCGATCGCCAGGCGTGCAGTCGACGCGTCAGTTCTTGCAATCGGTATTCGCGGGTCATGCCGATTGCATCGTGTGCCTGGTGGGCGGCGCGGACGCTCACGAGCGCATTCTGCGAAACCACCAATTTGGTTGCGCTCACTTCGAAGTCGGCGTCGCCTCTGATGAGTGCATGTGCAGTGCGATCGACGGCCAGCGTGGACATCGAAGCCATCTGAGCAAGCGTCACGATATGCTGCTGGACTGCTTGAAACTGCGCGACGGGCCTACCGAATTGCACCCGGTCGGACACATAGCGCCGGGTCAACGTCGACGCCGACTCCATCGCTCCCGACATCTGCACCGAGCGCAAGAACGCGCCGAGCTTGCTGAGAATCCGGGCATCGACCGGGTTGTCGCCGTCAATGGTCCGCGCTTCGGAGAACGTCAGGCTCTCACGCGGTTGCCCCGCAAGATCCGTCCCGCCACCGATCTCGGCGTCGGAGATGTCAAGGAGTACGACGCGATCACCGAGAACTGCTGCCAGCACTGATGCAGCGCTACCCCACGGCACGTCGTGAAAGGTTCCCGAGAGAACACCGTCGTTGGTCCGGCGCACATCGTCGCGCGGCGAACCCGGGGCGACCGTTGCGATTCCGGAGGGCACGGGTAACCCGCCCGCTGTTGCCAGCCTGCCCGCGAGGTACGTCTCGGCGAGCGGCAGCGGCGCAGCGTGCCTCGCCGCCGCGCGCTGGACAGTCACGGCGTCGAGGAGCGAGCCACCGGAACCACCAACCGATTCGGGAAGACCGACCAGAGGTAACCCTAGTTCGACTGCCGCGCTCCATAATCCGGCGGGCAGACCGCCGATCTCCGCCTGCGCTACCACCTCGGTGCCGGACTTCTCGGCGAAAAATTGCTCGACCATCGATTCGAGGTCGGCGTCGAATGTGTACGCGTTGATCTGTGACCCCGAATTCATCGGTCCAACCCTTTCATGATCACGGTGCGGAGAATTTCGTTGGTACCGCCGCGAATCGACCACGACGGCGCCACCAGCACGGCCCGGGCGAGCAGCGACTCGTACGGATCGTCGGATGCAAGGTCCGGAGCCCGGCCGAGGTGCCGCGCGACGGTCGCAACACAGTCCTGTTCGAAGCGTGTTGCCATCTCCTTGATCAGCGCGGCCTCCGTGACCGGCGAGCGACCGGCGTCGACCATCCGTGCGATGGACAGCGACATCCCGCGAAAAGCCCAGCAGCGTGCGGTAATCGAGCCCAGATCGGCGAGGGCAGCTGGACCGCATTGCGCTGCTTGGTTGGCCGCGAAGTTCTCGAGGACCGGCATCAGCGACATCCAACGGTCGACGCCACCTCGCTCGAGTGCGAGTTCACCGGTGTTTTGTCCCCAGCCCGCTCCGACGTCTCCGAGGCGACGCGAATCCGGCACGAAAACATCCTGGAACGACACCTCGCAGAAGTCCTCACTACCGTCGATGAACGGAATGGGTGAGACGGTCAGACCCTCGCTGTCGCGATCGACGATCAGCTGAGTGAGACCGTTGTGCTTGTCTGCCGAGGTTCGAAGCAGGGCGAGTATGTGTGTGGCATGGAAGGCGCCGGTGGTCCAGATCTTGGTGCCGTTGACTTTCCAGCCACCATCGACACGTTCGGCGCGAGTGCGCACCGATGCCAGGTCCGAACCCGAGTCGGGCTCACTCATCCCGATCGAGAACGAGAACTCACCGCTCGCGATACCGGGAAGGAAGTACCGCTTCTGTTCTTCCGTGCCGTTGGCGGCGATGCTCGGACCCGACTGTCTGTCTCCGATCCAGTGATAGCCGACCGGCGCTCCCCGCGCGAGAAGTTCTTCGACGACGACCAATCGATCCACTGCTGACCGTCCGCCCCCGCCGTATTCCTTCGGCAGCGACATGCCGAGCCACCCACGTCGACCCAGATCTCGCGAGAACACCGGATCCACCGCCCCGGCCATCCCGAGTCCGAGCGAGTAGGTACCGGGGGTGAGTCGCTTGTCGAGGTACTCCCGCACTTCAGCCTGAAGAGCAAGCTCCTCGATCGTCAGTTCTGTTGCGTCGAAACGCATGACGTCTCCGATCAGTTTCGTGAGTCGATCCGCCGCCCGTGGCGCTTACCCGAATTTTTCATGCGCCCAGCAGCAGGGCGCAGCCGATCTCGAAGAGTCTGTCCGACAGGTCGTCGCGACGGCGAAGCCGGCCGATTCGGACGGCGTTCTCCACAACTGTCAAAGTGGCATTGACGGTGATCCTGGCGGTGGCGGACTCGAGGCCCGGACGGACTTCTTCGAGCATCTTGACCCATAGCGCGACGTACTCACGTTGATTCTGTTCACACGTGCGGCGGAACTTGTCCGGTAATTGGTCGAGTTCGCTGATCAACAACCCGATCAAATGACGCTCGTTGATCGCGAAATCGATATGTGCGGCAAGCAATCCGGACAGCGCGTCCTCCGGGCCGGTTGCGGCGCCGAGAGCCTGTGCAACGCCGAGCCGGCGACGCTCGCCGCCCCTCGAGACCGCGGAGATCAGCAGGTCGATCTTGGCATCGAAGTGGTTGTACACATTCGGGCCTGTCGTTCCTGCAGCCTCACCGATGTCCTCGGTATTGACTGCTTGATATCCACGCTCGTCGAACAGCCGAATTGCTTCGGTCAACAAGAGTTCACGTCTGGGTATCACAACGGGCAGGTGACCCGTTGCCGCCACGACTTTCACTTCTGAGCGACCCAGTTCCGCGTATGCAGCGCGGTCTGCCAACTCGACAAGCAGCAGTTCCATCTGACGCCTCGGCAAGGACACTCGATGCGAAGACACACTGTTGAAGACTGCGATGACAGCCCAGGCGAGCAGATAGCTGTCTTCCTCGTCGAGGTCGGGACGCTCAATTCGGATCAGCGCTGCATCGCGCGAAGCTGCACTCTTGAGGGTCGAACGCATTTCCTCACGTTGCTCGTCAGGCAGATAGCGTGCCTCTCGCTGCCACAGGAGCGACAGACCCCGACGTTTGGACACCGATGCCGCAAGTTCGGTGATCAGTGTTTTCAGATCCTCGGCACCTGCGACCCGATCGTAGAGCGATTCGATGCCTGCGTTGACCGCGGCGTAGAGGAGATCCGGCTTGTTCTTGAAGTGCCGATAGAGCGCAGGTGCCGTGATTCCAACTGCAGCAGCCACCTGAGCGACAGACACGTTGTGATAACCGTGCTCACGGAAAAGCTCACCTGCAGCCGCAAGAATCTGCTGCTTACGGTCGCGGGGCCTGCGTACGACCATCGTGACTCTCTCCTTCGCGGCAGCGGACACGCTCAGAGTACCGAGCCGAGGAATGAAGCAATGAACCGAACCGTCTACAGCAGCGACGATCCGATGCACCGTTCACGAACACGGAATCCCGCTCAGGAGTAGATGAACGACTCGACCATCCCTCGTTCGGCGGCCCTGTCTGCAAGAGGCCACGCCAACAGCATCAACACGATCCGAACCACCCACTGCGACTCTTGACCTTCAGGATCCAATCCTGCAAGTTCCAGTGCAGTACGCGGGAGCAACGGCGAGGACACGAGATACTCGTCGATTCCGTTGGCCCGCGCTGCCGCAAGGCCGTGGCTCATGGCAGCGTCGGATCTGATCGCGTCGACGGCGACGAGGATCGACTCCACGATGCGCTCGTCGCCGTGCAGTGATTCGACGGCAGTTGCGACCTGGCTCGCCACGGATGCCGCACCTCGTGACAACAACCCCTCGCGGATCGCGGACTTGCCACCTACGTAGCGGTAGAGCGTTGCCCTCGAACAGCCTGCGCGGGCAGCGACGTCGTCGGCGTTGAACCGATCGAATCCCTGTTCTCGAATCAGCTCTGCCGCAGCCGCGAAGATGCGCTCGGTTGCGAGTTCACGGCGGTTACCGCCGGCCAACCAGTCGGCGGCGCGGCGCTCGTTTGCACCGGTCACTCTCCGTCACCTCGTCTCACTCTGAGACAGATTCAATCAGAAATCTCAAGGCTACGGAAGGCCGCGAGCCTCTGACCTGGGAGAAGTACGAGGGGGTTGAAGTGCGTGAGATTTTCTCAAAATGCCAGTTCAGAGGCATTTTCCACCTGTTGACTTCTCCTCGACGGCCGTGACATCTTCCCTTCGTGACACCATCGACGCTCGACATCAACCCTTTCCTGCCGTCGAACATCGACGACCCGTACCCGCTATACGACGTACTCCGGCGCGAGCACCCCGTGTACCGCATTCCTGATACCGACTTCTATCTGGTGTCCACGTGGGAATTGGTCACCGAAGCCGTTTCCCGTACCGACGACTTCTCCAACAACCTCACCGGCGTGCTGGTTCGTACACCGGACGGTTCGGCAATGACATTCGACATGAACGGCGGCGGCCAAGCTGTTCACGTTCTCGCGACTGCCGACGAGCCCGACCATCAACACCAGCGCAAACTTGTCTTGCCGACACTGGTCGCCAAACGTATACGAGCACTCGAGCCGGTGATGACCGAGTACACGCAGCAGTTGTGGGACAACGGCTTCGACGGTCGACGGATCGAATGGGTCACGTCGGTAGCGGACACGCTGCCGCTGCAGATGGTTGCCACGCTGATCGGCCTGCCGGCACACGACGTCCCCCAATTGCTGGCGTGGTCGTACGACAGCACCGAACTTCTCAGCGGCATCGTGACGTCGGAGCGTTTGACAGGCGTCGTCACCTCGGCGGCCGAACTCACCGGGTACCTCTACAGCAAGTTTCGTGACGCACGGGCTCACCCGGTGGATGATCTACTCGGAGACCTCGTCCGTTGCTGTGACGCAGGCGAACTCAGCGAAGACGTGGCCGTGCTGATGTTGGTGCAACTCGTCGGTGCGGGTGGCGAATCGACCGCCGGACTGATCGCCAACTCTGCACGGTTGCTCGCCGAGCGCCCTGAGATTCAGACGCAGCTGCGCGAGGACCCTCTACTCGTGGGCGCGTTCCTGGAAGAAACGCTCAGGCTCGAGTCACCCTTTCGCGGACATCACCGACATGTCAACGCGGACACGACACTCGGTGGCATGACACTGCCCGCCGGCAGTCATCTCATACTGCTGTGGGGTTCGGCGAACCGCGACCCCGAGTCGTTCGTCGAACCACAGGTGATGAACCTCGACAGAGTCAATCCCCGAGCACATTTCGCCTTCGGCAAAGGAGCACATTTCTGTGTCGGGGCCGCGCTGGCTCGTCTGGAAGCAAAGATCGCGATCGCAGTCCTTCTCGAAAACAGTGCGCACTTCACAATCGATTCCGAATCCCCACCCCGTTGGGTCCCCAGCATGTTCGTACGCCGCCATCAGAGTTTGCGTCTCGCTGTCACCGGATAGTTTCACTCAGTTGTCGAAATTGTGGGCTATCCAGTCGATCGTCTGCATTCCGAACAGATCAGTTCCCCAACCGTATGGATTCGTGAATGCGCGGTCCATACTGCAGTCGGTGGGCTGGTAGCTCACGTCGGTCCCTCCACTCCTGTACGTGTCCGCCAGTTCTCGCGCATCAGCTGCCGGTACAAGTGACATCGGGGAGTCGTCCTTTGCGCACGAAGTTATCAATACCTTCGACGCCGGAGCACCGTGGCCCAGTACGTTGTCGTCGTACGCGCGCTGGAAACTGGGTTCTGTGATCGGATCGATCCCCGGCTCGAAAAGGCTCGCCAGCGGTACGAACGGAAGCGTGAAGTACGCCGGCATCTGACACTCATCCCGGTACACGTCGGCAATCGCTCGGCCCACCGGATTGAGCTTGTCGTTCAACTTCATCTCGGGGTACCAGGGCTCGAGGCCGAGGAGCGTCGCCAATCCGAAGCCGGCCCCGACCGAGGAATCTGTTGTCTCCATGAATGTTCGGGGCTTGATCACCATTCCCTCGAGGACTGTCGAGACGATGTCGAGTTCCGGTGCGTAGGACTGCGCGGATTCGGCGGCGAATGCCGAACCGACTCCACCACCAGCGATTCCGAACAACGCAATCTCCGCATCCGGATTCAGCTCGGAATCCTGCACCTGAAATGCTGCGCGCACTGCATCCAACTGGGCGTGCCCGGCGAACTTACCCGCGAAGACCCCGTGGGGATCACGGTCTCCGTTGTTCCCGACGTCGGAAATTACTACGGCATAACCTTTTCCGAACATCAGCGCCAGCGGACCCAAGGCCGACCAGGAGGCGCCGTCCAGCGGATCACCGCCCGTCCAGTGCGAACTCGGATGACAGTAGCCGCCGACGCTGTCGTTGGCCTCCTGGTAGCTGATGACTTTCTTCTCCGATGCCGGTGTTCCGTCGATCGGGATCATCATGATCCCGGTGCTCACCACCGGCGTCGAACCGTCGATTCCAGTTGTGACGTACATGATCTTGTAGGCGTCGAGCTGTCCCGGTTTGTATCCCGTGAACAGTACATCCACCTTCTTCGACTTCAGGAGGTCACCGGGACGCTCGACGCCGGTCAACACCGGCTCGTCGTAAAACGGATCATCGGCGGTGAGCGCAGTGAAGATCTCCTCTTCCGATGCGAACTCCCCCGACCTGAGCGCACCGACCGTGAACCCGTTGAAAATCTCTCCCAGAGTGGGAGTATCGGTCCGAAACTCCTGGGATGCCGGAGCTTGCGCATCGTCTGGAACACCACTGCCTGGGGCCTCGGCCCCAGCAGTCGCAGGCAGAACCAGCGCAACGGTCAGCGCTACCAGCGGGGCAAACCTTCGAAATCTGGCACCCGACATCACTGAACCGTCACTTTCAAACTGGAGAGGGCCGATTCGAGAGTTTGTGGGAGGCTCATCATCGGGCGGTGACTCTCCAATTGAATTTCGTAGGGAACACTCAATGTGGCTACGAGCCGTGGCCAATCTTCTTCGACCATCGCTCGGTACTTCGGCAAGAGCTGCGAGGTGATGTAGTCCCACCGGTCCTCGTACACCGACCAGTTCCAATCCGGGAGGGGCAGTGTCACTGTCGCGGTGCGTCCGTCCGCCAGTGTCGTCGCGAACTCGAGAGACCGAAACGAGCGAGGCGGTACGACGCCGGCGACCGAAGGTGAACCGGCGACAGTCGATGCGTAAGTGATCGCCTCTCCCACATCACCTTTGTAGGCGCGCACGGTATCCCACTGGTCGCGGATGACCATCCCTTGCTCACGTTGGAGCAGTGCTACGTTCCCACGTGCAATCCGATTCGAATCGCCGGAGGCTACATCACGCCAGGCGTCCATGACATCCTGACCGAACAATCCGGCACTCTGCATTTCCTCCAGCGCGGGAAGTCCTTCATCCACGTATGCCTGATGCATCGGCATCAGATCCGAGAAGATGTTCTTCTGCATCACCAGGATCATCCCCAGCACATAATCCAAGTCGTCCGCCGTGACGTTCCTGCCCACCGCGGCGAGTGCGCGCAGCCCTGCCGGCAATTGGTTCAGCGCTTGCACGCCAACCTGATCCGTGACCTGAGAAACTATCGAATTGGCAACATATTGCAGATTCGGAAACGAGTACATGTCCGCCATCAGTTCGAAGTCGATCAGTCCCCCGCCGAAGTCCGCACCAACCTGTCCGCCCATGCCCGCCCACTGCAATTCCGGGTGACCGAGTTGCAGATCCTCGTAGTAGCGGTACGACTTCACCAGGTTCGTGCGATTAGCCGACACTCCGGCGCGCGGATTCCACGATGAGAGATCGATTCCGGCGGCTTCCGTGGCAGCGACCAATCGATACTGAAACAGCAAGGCCGCATAGGATTCCGGACTGCGACCACTGGCGCGGGCTTCTTCCACAAGGGCTTGCAAGGTGCCGAGATCAGTCGGCAACGCGGGATGGACACCGCCCGGACCGTGTTCGGCATTCCGATTCACCAAAGGCAAATTCACGTACTCGTCCAGCTCGGACGCCGACGCTGAAATCTGTACCGAGAGCAACGCGGACATCGCCAGCGCACATGCCGTCGCGGCTGCGAATACGTCGCGCGCCCAACGACGTCGCCGAACACCTGCCCCCAGGTTCATCCGCATATCGATCCCTGTACTCAGGTCGGCATAGCCCCAATCGACTCCGACACCAAACACTTACTTTGCAGTAAGATAACTCGAGCCCCGAATAAGTGCCAATCCACTGCGAACGCTTCAGGCATCTCTACACGTCGTTGCCGTCTGCAGTTGGTTTATCCAGTTCACGGGCGGCCGAAACCTCTCCAGCGGGCGACCAGCCGGTTACCTGATTGCCCGACACCGTCGGAACATGCGCAGCTACGACTGTGCCCCCGGGTCCGGAAACTCGGGGGCACAGTCCAGACGTCGAGTGATTGGCCGCTACCCGAAGTCAGGCATGTTCTGCCCGCTGTCCTTGTAGAACTTCCATGTGCCGTCCTGCGGTGACTCCATGATGCGGTAGACCTCGGTTGCCCCGACAATCCACAACTGGCCGTTGTACCAATGCAGAGTGGAACCCGATTCCACACGGCCACTTGCGAGTTCGTTGCCGTCGGCGTCGACCACTGCAACCCTGTTACCACCCGCAGTCCAGCCGCCGGTGAGGCCGCCACTCTCGACTGTGTCCGTCAGAACCGGCTTCGGATCAGCCGAGGGAGTGGTCTCCGGCGACGTGGTTTCCGGGGTGGTCGGTGCCGGAGTTGTCGTGCTCGGTGCCGTCGTGGTCGTGGCCTCGGTGGTGCTGGTCGGCTCGGTAGACGTTGTCGGATTGGCGGTCTCGCTCGTGGACGGAGCTTGGGTGGTGGTCGTCTCCAACGCATCAGGCTCGTTCGGCACCATCGCTTCGGCCTGCATCCTGCTCAGAGGGTTCGCCCCGTTGGGTGCCGGTGTCGCCGGATTCCAGGTGTTGGTATTTTCCCAGGCCTGGTTAGCCAATTGCGGACCACGATTACCCTCGCATTCGGTCCTGTTACTTACGAGGTCCTTATGGGTTATCTCGACAGACGACATGAAACCAGATGAGATTGCCGGCCCGTTCACGGTGTACACCCGCGCCCACATCACATTGCGACTGCCATGGGTAATTCCACTGATGGACGTTTGGCTCGCCGACAGATTATCCGTTCGAACGATGTAGCTCGGATCGGATTTCCTCACGAAAACCACCTTGTACCCCGTGACACCTGGAACCGCGGGCCAGCTCAGGTTTGCTCTACGTCCCAATAGGTCTGCTCCTCCCGACGTCGAGCAGTTCACAGTCGAGGTCAACGGCGTCGGATAGAAGTTGCCCGTCGCCACCTGTGCGCCAGTCGAATTGACCACGTCAGTTGGATTTGCCAACGTCCCAGTGGCCTGAGCCAGACCGAAAGCCATTGCAGCAGCGCCGCCGACAGCGATCAACGACCGCAGCGACTTCATGCGGGTGCTAGCCCGTCGCATTTCAATCATTATGAGCCTCCTGAAGCTCCCCGCAGGTTTCGTCAGCATCGACGCGGGCGTCATTTGTAGTGGCGGCGCGGGCATTCTCCAGACGCCGGTCTTTAGTTCGTCCAAATGCGATGACCAGCACCGCGCCTACCAATCCGCCGCCAAGGAAGGTTGCGAGCGGGCTGGAAAGCCAAGCAACGACATAGCCGAGCCCGCCGACGCTGATGAACACTCGGTCGGCCTCGGTGATGGTGTAGGGCAGTCGATCAGCCACATTGTTGGCATCGCCCTTGAGCGTGGCGAGCACGGTGTCCGCTCCTGCCGATTCGAGTTCGACCACGCGGTGGGTGATGCGCACGCCTTGGTCGTTGTCGACGCTGATCACGTCGCCGACAGCCAATTCAGTTGCAGGCACGGTCTTCGCCAGCGCCAGCGCACCGGTGGAAATTGCAGGTTCCATCGAACCCGAGCGAAACACCAGTGGTTTGATCCCGAATATCAGGGACGCGAGAGTGGCGATTATGCAGATGAGCCCGGCGACCGCAGCCACATTCAAGGCAATTTCCTTGCCACGACTGCGTCCCACGCTCACCTCCTCATCGGTGCTGTCCATCGCGATGATCACTGCCCCGTTGCGGTGAAGTTGAAGCCCAGATCGGCGATCTTGAACTGCTCCGTCTGACCCGCGGTCGAATCGACGGTCACCTTGATGCACACCTGCTCCGAAACACCGGCAGCGAGTGATCGGCCAGAGACGAGTGTCGGGTTCCCGGAGAACGCTTGCTGCGTCCCGATGATCGGTCCTGAACAGGTACTGCCGTCGTTGGCGCCGGTCTGATGTAGGGAAACCTTGAGCTTCCCGATCAGCGCGGACGAACCCGTGGCCGTTGCCGATACCGCCCACTGGAAGTTGGCAGTTCCGGTGTTCTGAACCGTCAATGCCCCAGCCTCACTCTGGCCTGGCAGCATGCTGTTGCGCTTGAGTTCGGTGAATTGGTGTGCGGGCCGCTGGTTGTCGACTTTCAGCTGGACCGACGAAGTGCTGAACATGCCGGTGGTCGCAGTAGCGCTGTCGGACCACGCCGCCATCGTGCCGACCGCTCCGAGGCCCAGGACCATGCCCAGTGAGAGCACGGCCCGGGTCCGTATCCAACCGGTCTCGCCCAGACGGCTTCGCATCCGCGCCCCGAGACGCGCGTCGCCGCCCGATTTCTGTTCTGTAGACATTCTGCTGTCCTATTTCGATTCGGAGGTTGGTGCCGATGGATCGGCGGGCAATACCGGCGCGCCGAGTTCAGGGCCGGAAAGAGTCGGGTCTGTGCCACTTTCGTCGTCACCGGCCTTGCCCCGCTTGTCGCGGATGCCACTGACGACCATCCACACGGCATATACAGCCAGGCCCGCAGCTACGCCTGTGGTGAGAATCGAACGCGATTGCCCGTTGATCACCGAGTTCACCCGGCCCAGATACGGCACCGAGTAGATGACCCGACCACGGATCTGCTCGGGCACCAGCGACCACGAGTCGGCGACGGGGTTGTTGTCGCCGCGAGTGTGGATGCGACGCTCCCCTTCCCCCGTGTAATAGATGCCTTCGATGCGGTGGGTGACCACCGCTGGATCGCCGGAGACGGGCTGGAACGTGATCACGTCCCCGGTGGTCAGATCCTCGTTGGGGGTCGGCTTGACCACGATGAGCGTGCCAGGGGGCATGGTCGGTTCCATCGAACCGGTGAGAACCGTGTACGCGGTGGAGCCGGTGAGTCGAGGGATAACGACCATCACCGCGAGAATGCCGACCATCAGCAGCAGCAGTACCCACGAGACGATGGTGCGAGTCCACCACCATAGGGTGGTCTTGTCGTCTCCGCCTTGTTCGGGATCATGTTGCCGCTCAGATGTTTCCACGTGTGCGCTGTGCCGGGGTCGATACTCGGCACGTTCGCCTGCACGCCGGCTTCTCGCGGTGACGGTCATGACTGGCTCACTGAGCTTGCGTCGAAAGTGAACGTCGCGTTGGACTGCTGGCTCGCTGCCGCGCCCTGGCCCAGCGTGGCCCGCAGGCACAACACCTGCATCTGCCCGGCCGGAACCAGCTGTTCGGAAAAGGCCGCGCCGTCCATGGCACCGTTGTAGAGCTCAGTGCCCACGTCGCCAGTGGCGGTGCAGGCCGCCTCGTTGGCTACCTTGGCCACGCGCAGGCTCAGCGGCGGTGGGGTCGCGCCGTTGAGTACAACATCGGAAAGCACGTAGTTCATCTGCACGTTGCCGGAGTTGATCACCGGCAGTGGCATCTGAATGCTGTCGCCCGGGCCCTTGTTGTCCAACTTGAACCCATCGAGGTTGAACTGCTTGACCCCTTCTCCGCCGGCAGAGATATCGAGCATGCCTGCCTGGATAGTGCCGCCGGTCGATTCTGCGGTATCGCGCCACAGCGCGCCGGTCTGCTGCACCGAGACGAACCCGATGAGCAGAACCGACGACGCTGCGATCGCCCATTTGTATTGGGTCTTCACGTGACCTTCTTCTGGTTACGGATTAACTACGGGGTGAGCGTCTGCTCGAGGGTGACCGAGGCTCCCGACAGCGTGGCTGCCTGGCCAGCGCCGTCCGTGTTGGTGGTGTCCGGCTTGAACGTGATCGTCGTGGTGATATCGCGCGTGCCAGTGCCCGCGGAGACGCTCGCGTTCTGACCACCGGCAGTCGCGACCTCCAGCTTGCTCGCGAGAGCCCCGGAGATTCCGCCGACGGTAGGTGTCAGCGTCGCCTTCAGGTTTGTGCCGACGAGGGTGTAGTTGTACGTGGCGGTGTAGGTGAGTACGTCACCGGGGACAATTTTGTCGCTGGCCGGGTTGAACGTGTTCGCGCCGAGCTTCCATACGCCGGAGCCGGCCGCTTCGCTGATCGTCATCGAGCCGGCATTGACGGTCTGGCTTCCGCCAGCGCCGGTCGACGCGTTCCACGCAGCCATGGTTCCGGCACCACCTGCGAGCAGAACAGCAGCCGCACCTGCGGCGATCGCACCCTTTGTGGTCTTGTTCATCTGGTATTCCTCCTGTGCAGTTCGCGGCGGGACATCCGACGCGCTTGGTTGAGCCCGGGCCGTGCGGATGTGCACTCCGGTGAAACAGCCCCAGGAAGGGGCATGGGAAATGAAGCCGCCGAATTGAATTCGGTGACCGAGAAGGTTGGCGATGCGCGGAGATGGTCGAGATCGCCCCGTGCATCGCGAGGTCTAAGTGGCCGGTTGGGCCGGAGTGGTTATCCGCCGAGGCTGCCGAACAGGTCGAGACTTCCGAGCGAACCGGTGCTACTTCCGAGCGAACCGCTGCTGCTGCCACCTGGATCGGTGGTTTTCGCCGTGACCTTGACCGTGACCGCCGTGGAGGCGGGGCTGGTCCCACCCGCATTTGTCGCCGTGGCGGTGATCGGATGACTGCCGGGCGTGGTGATCGTCAGGTTGCAGCTGAAGTTCCCACTCGTATCCGCGGTGGCGGTGCAGGTGGCGCCGCCTCCGGTCACGGTGACGGTACTGTTCGGCTCTGCCTTGCCGGAGACCTTGACGGGTGTGCCCGCCTCTACTTCGGCCGAACCCAGAGTCAAACCGGTCGGCGCACTGGGAGCAACAACGACGGGCTCGCCCTCCACCAGGACGAGACCCCAGCCGGGGTTGATCTCGTATCCCTGCAAAACTTCGCCGGCAGGGATGCCAATCATGAAACCAGCCATCACGTTGGCGTTCTGTGCGAGAGGCGTTTTCACCAGCTCGATCCGCGTCGACGAATTCGCATTCGGCCCGATCACGAACTGCTGGCCGACCTGGCCGTCGAGCTTGCCCCGCACTGTCGCAGTGCCGCCGCCCGAGACGGACCAGCTCTCACTGAAAAGAGTGAGCGTGGCAGGAAGGTCGCAGACATTACGAACGTTGAAGGCCAACTGCGTGCCCTCGTCACCGGGGATCGGGATGTAGTCGGTTCCACTGGGATCGAAGGCCGCCGGCTTCACCCAGGGTCCACCGTTCTGGGACATCTCCAGGCACTGGTCAGTGATGTCGTCGCCCGGGGCGGCCGCGGCGCTACCAGGTGCAAGCAGCGCACCCGAGGTCGCGAGGAGCAGTGCAGCCGGCAGAGCCGCCAACACAGCAGTGGCGCGCCGGGGGAGACGGGATTCTCGTCCGTCCCCGACCGGGAAAAATCGAGGCATGTGAAGACTCATTTCGTCTGTCCCGTTGCCGGGCATTGGGTGAAGAGATGGCGGAACGAGGTACATCCGCCATCGGTGCCAAACATGTTGCAGAAAGCTTGCGAGCCGAACCGTGACGCTGTGCATGCCCTCGCTCATACATAGCAACCGCTCCGCTTCGGATCAATTTTTATCACACGTATCAGCTTTTGTGGCGGTTTTACTGGTCAAACGTTCAGAAGGAATTTCAACATCCCTCAAGGGCTAATTCTGCACCCTGACCAGTACCGTTAGAAATAGTTAGCTGCGCATCGCAACTATTTACCAAAAAGCGTTCTGCGATCGAACGGGCGATTCGTTCCTATCCAAACAAGAACAAGTTCTAGATGCTCTTGGTATGTCCGGGAATCCACGAACGAACTCGCCGAGAACAGCGACCCTCGAGCAAACAGAAAGATCGAGCCGTTTCGAGACCCCCGCATTTCGTCCACTAGCGCCACGGACACGGGCGCCATCGATCGCTGCGCCCCGCCGGATCGTCCGGCCAGGACAAACTCTCGCGCGCTCCGAAACCAGCACTCCACCAATAACTTTGTCCGACCATCGAATCGCGACTGCCCGTGCTGCATCCAAAGCTGTGGGCCAGGAAGCAAATTCGCTCCCCGGCCCACGTGCATCTACAGTTGCGAAGCCGGTAAGGAGTTGACTACCGGCACCCAATCCCAAGGTAAAACGACGAGCATCTACGCCCCGAAGACGGTCTCACCTCCGACAACCGTGCGCAGGACCGACAGTTCATTCAAGTCTGTCGAATCGCTGCGCAGCGGATCTCCGTCGAGCACAACAAAATCCGCCAAAAGTCCCACCGCTATCCGACCTTTGTCCGATGACTCACCGGTGAGACGAGCGGCTGCGCTTGTGTAGCCGGCCAGCGCCTCGGACGCGGAAACCCGTTGCTCCGCACCCAGAACGTGACCTTCTCGCGTCACACGATGTACGGCGGTGTTCATCGTGAAGAGCGGGTTCACTGGAGTGACAGGGCAGTCGCAATGCAGCGCGTAGGCAAGCCCCGCCGCCACGACCGACGCCACGGGGCTGATCCGCTCGCCGCGACCCGGTCCGAGAAAACGATCGCGGTGCCGGTCACCCCAGTAGTAGACGTGGTTCACGAAGATCGACGCCACCACCCCGAGTTCGACCATCCGCGCGATCTGATCTTCCCGCAACGTCTGAACGTGCTCGAGTCGATGCGAAACTTCGATGTCCGGGTGCGCCGTCCGTGCCGCTGCAATTGCGTCCAATGCAAAATCGATGGCCTGATCACCGTTGGTATGAATCGCAACGTGTCGGCCGACAGCGTGATGTTCCTCGACGAGTGCCCCGAGCGCACCTGCCGGGATTGCCATTCCGCCGCAGTGGCATCCGCCCAGATCGTGGTACGGCGCGGTCAGCGCAGCGGTGTGCAACTGAATCGACCCGTCCGAAATGAGTTTGACGCCGCCCACACGAACTCGCTCGGTCGGATCGGCGAGTTCACCCAACTGATCGTGAACCCCGTGGCCGAGATAGAGGCGCGCACGCAGCCTCAAGTCACCATCGGCGTCGAGTTGCCGGTACGCCTCGTACACCTCGGCCGTGACGTACATGTCGTGGAAACTCGTCACGCCCACCGACGCCATGACTTCCTGCGCCCGCAGCATCGCGATCTTGGACGCATCCGGGTTCATATCCGGAACAAGTCCGTGCACCAGAGACATTGCCGGAACCTCGCACAGTTCACCGGTGGGTACACCGTCGCTGTCTCGAACGATGACACCACCCTCCGGATCGACCGTGGTGGCATCGATCCCGGCCTTCTCCAGTGCGACCGAGTTGACATAGATTCCGTGAGCAGACAAGTGCCGCACCAGAATCGGATGATCGGTGGAAGCCTTGTCCAGATCAACCGCGGTCAGGCCTCGATCTTCCGCCACGAGGCTGTCGTCGAAGCCCCACGCTTCGATGGGCTCGCCAAGTGGTGTGATCGCGGCCCGCGCGGCCAACGCCGTGATCAACTTCTCGATGGTCGGGCACGTATTCGTCGTTGCGTCGACCCCACTGAGCATCAAACCCCACATCATCGGATGAAGGTGCGTCTCGATGAACCCCGGCACAACCACCGCTCCGGCGAGATCGACAACGGAGGTTTCGGAATCGGTCAGCGCCGAGATCTCGGCGTCAGTTCCGAGGGCGACAAATCTGCCGTCCTTGACTGCCACAGCGGTGGCGTTATCGCCGACCGCACCGTCCATGGCCCTGATGTCGCCGTTGATGTAGATGTGGTCAGCCGCCGTGGTCATACGCTTGTCTCCATTCGTTTTCCGACAACAGTCGTCGAGGATTTCTTCGCGGGTATCCGCGTCGCCACAACCACTCCGGCCAAAATCATTCCGGCACCCGCAAGTTGGACGAGAGTTGGGGTCTGTGCAAGCAGCACTGCGCCGAACAACAGTGCTGACGCCGATTGCAACACGAGGCTGGCGGCGACTGCACTTGCAGGCAGACGCTGACTGGCGCTGGCTACCAGCAGCCACCCGATCACCTGAGATACCAACGCGAGCAGCACAAGCCAGCCTTGAGCTACGAGCGAAGGGGTCAGATCCAAAGTTCCACTCACGAGGCCGTATGCACCTGCCGTGAGGGCAGTGGCTCCCGTCGAGACGAACATCGGCAACGCCGTTCTGCCCGCCGCCCGAGTAGCCAGACCCATGAGGAAGATGTAGACCGCGTACGCGCCTGCGGCGATCACGGCAAACGACACTCCGACAGCAGGATTCGACCCGGTGAGCGTTGTGCTCGTCCCGGCTACCAGAGCAACTCCGACAAAGAGCAACGGAAGGCTGGCGACCAGTTCCCGGCCGATCCGTTGGCGCAGGACAACGTAGCCGAGGATTGCGACGAACAGCACCTGCAAATTCAGGATCACAGTCGAAAGACCTGCCCCGATCGAATGAATCGACTCGTGCCAGAGCACCAGATCGATTCCGAGGAACGCGCCGGCAAGTAGAGACTTCACGATCCAGGGCGCCGAGATCGAAGGCCGGGGTGACCGACGACGCTGAACGAGCACGAGCATGCCGAGAGGGATGAGCGCATAGAGACACCGAAAGAATGCACCCGTCGACGGAGACACTCCTGAGAGTTCGTAGAGCACCGAGGTCAACCCGAGGATGCATGCACCGGTGACGACTACGCGCAGGTCACGACGGCGTAGTTGATCGCCGGACAGCTCGCGTGGCGATACTTCATCACTCATGGTGATAATGTATCACCGACGCGAAGCCTGTCATACAGGGAAGATGCGTGCATGAGAACTCCGGTTACCCGTGAACGCGTGATCGCTGCCGCAGCCGATCTGGTCGACAGCAAAGGCGCCGACGCTCTGGTACTGAGTCAACTCGCCGAGACCCTCGACGTCCGGCAGTCAGCGCTGTACAAACACGTCGACGGGGTCGACGACGTCCACCATCAACTCAGCCTCCTCGCACGCAGCCTTCTCGCCGAACAACTGCGTGCCGCCGCGGTCGGTCTCTCGCGCGACGACGCCGTCATGGCGCTCGCGGACGCATGGCGTGCGTTCGTCCGAGTACACCCCGGGCTCTACGCCATCACCGACCGCTACCCCACTGCTCCGCATCCCGATCTGGTCTCCGCCGTCGGCGAGGTGGTCGACGTCATCAACAAGGTGATCGCGGGATACGGTCTGAGCCCGGATGATTCGGAGCAGGCGGCGTGGTCTCTTCGCAGTGCGCTGCACGGCTTCTGCATCCTCGAATCGGTAGAGGGACAACCGGCCGGCACCGACCCGGATCGGGTGTATCGACGACTGGTCGAACTTCTCTGCGCCGGTATTGCTCGTATGTAGATACCGGCTCCTGTTATCGTCGGATGAAACGATACAGACCAAAAAGGATCAGACATGGTTGGTGAACTCGACATCTCCGGATAAAACCGGGCATGACGGCCACCGGCAGACGCCTCGGAGCGCTGCCGTCGTGGCCATGTTGTCGTTCACTTACCCGACTCTTCGCGGAGCAGCGTTGCCGCGCCCGCACAACACCTGAGGTCTATTCATGTCCGATACCTACATCGTTTGCTCGAATCTGTCTTTTGCCTGGCCGGACGACACTCCGGTCTTCGACGAATTGTCATTCACCGTGCCCGGCGGCCGAACCGGGCTGGTGGCCCAGAACGGCGTCGGGAAAAGCACTCTGCTCAGATTGATCGCCGGCCAGTTGCGGCCGCGCGCCGGCAGTGTGTCCGTCGACGGCGTTCTCGGATACCTTCCGCAGGACCTGCCACTGACGGGCGATCTGACCATTGCCGAGGTTTTGGGCATCGCCCCGACGCTCGCTGCGTTGGACGCAGTCGAATCCGGGGACACACGAGAAGAACACTTCACGACAATCGGGTCCGACTGGGATATCGAGGAACGAACGCGAGCCCAACTCGGTCGACTCGGTTTGGCCGACATGACGTTCGATCGTCGCCTCGACACTCTGAGCGGCGGGCAGGTCGTCTCGCTCGGACTGGCGGCGCAACTCCTGCGACGCCCCGATGTCCTTCTCCTCGACGAACCCACCAACAACCTCGACCTGGACGCGCGCCGCAGGCTTTACGACGTTCTCGACGACTGGAGTGGTTGTCTGTTGGTGGTCAGTCACGATCGAGGACTACTCGACCGCATGGACCGCATCGCCGAACTTCACAGCGGCGAGATCAGCTTCTACGGTGGCAATTTCACCGACTACGAAGCCGCGGCACGCTCGGCTCGCGAAGTGGCGGAGAAGAACATCCGCAACGCCGAGCAAGAGGTCAAGCGCGAGAAGCGCGAACTGCAGCAGGCCCGAGAACGTGCTTCGCGACGCGCAAGTAACGCTGCCCGCAATCTCGGGAACGCGGGCTTGCCCAAGATCTTTGCGGGGACCATGAAGCGCAATGCTCAGGAGTCGGCAGGCAAGGCCAACGAGACACACCTCGCCCGGGTCGACGCGGCGAAGGACCGACTCGACAAAGCGGGCCGCGCTCTTCGAGACGACCAGACGATTTCACTCGAATTGCCTGGCACACATGTACCCGCCGGCCGGACGGTGTTCCTCGGTGAGCGAATGCAATTCGCGTTCGGTGATCATGCGATCTTCGCCGACTCCGGAATCGACCTGGCCATTCGAGGACCGGAGCGTATCGCGTTGACCGGGCCGAACGGCGTCGGAAAGTCGACGTTGCTACGCATCGTCAACGGGGATGTGGCGCCGACTTCCGGTGAGATCACGCGAGCCGACGGTCGAGTGGCATACCTGTCGCAGAGGCTCGACCTACTCGACCCCGCACGCACCGTCGCAGAGAACTTTGCCTTGTCTGCTCCAGACCTACCGGCACCGGAACGCATGAACATCCTGGCGCGCTTCCTCTTTCGGGGTGCGGGTGCTCATCTTCCCGTCGCTGCACTCTCGGGCGGTGAACGACTGCGGGCTACATTGGCGTGCGTTCTCTTCGCCGATCCGGCCCCGCAGCTGCTTCTTCTCGACGAGCCGACCAACAACCTCGACTTGGTGAGCGTTGCTCAACTCGAAAGTGCCCTGAATGCATATCAGGGGGCGTTCGTGGTGGTCAGCCACGACGAGAGATTCCTGGCCGAGGTCAAAGTCGAACGCTGGCTCAGGCTCTCGGACGGCCGTTTGACCGAGGTCGCCGCACCGGACGCAGTGAGCTGACACGAGAAGTGAACAGGCGAAAGGCCTTCACACACGATGTGTGTGAAGGCCTTCGTCTGCACTACTGGTCAAGGCGTCCTGGTGTACACCGGATCGTCGAAGGATCGACGTTGCGTCACCCAGTCCGTGGACAGGATGTTCTCGATCACGTCTTCACGGGATTCGTCGAACACGACAATCCGATCGGCGATTCGCCATTCACCGTGGCGCCTTTCGAACCTGTCGACGTAACGGCATTTGATCGTCGCAAGCGTCTGCACCGTATCCGTACCGGAACGCTCTTGCCGCAGAAAGCACAAACAGTACGACTCGCACTGAGCGACATCGCCGTTGACGTCGATCAGTATGTTGGAAATGCAGTGAATCGACGAGTCGATCGTCTTGTGTCTGAGCTTCATGTCTTCGATCAGCCCGTCGACGGTTCCGATGTAACCACCATGGTTGTCTATCGCGTCGTCGAAGTAGCAGAGGGCCACGCTGTCGAAATCCTTCCGATCGACGGCGCGAGCGTAGCGATACAGAACTTCGGTGATTTCTTGCTTGTCAGCGAGGGACACGGTCAGGCTCCTGTTCTACCCGATGATCAATCAACCTGCAGTTCAACACCCTTGGTCTCCTTGATGAAGAAGACCGTGACGAGGGTGATCACCGCACAGAAGACGAAGTATCCAGCCGGAGCGAGAGAGTTACCGGTCAAGCTGATGAGATAGGTGGCGATGAAAGGCGCGGTGCCACCGAGGAACATGTTGGTGACGTTGTTACCCAATGCCAGACCGCTGTACCGCACAGATGCTTTCAGCATTTCGACATAGGTCACGTACGAAGCACCGTTGACAACGGAAACGCAGATGAAGAGCACTGACTGACCGACAACCGCCTGCCAGATGCCAGAACCGGCCATCATCATGAACATCGGGATTCCGAGAACCACTGCGGCGGCACTACCGGCGAACAGCACCGGCCGACGCCCGTACTTGTCTGCCATGTATCCCGAGATCGGCAACGTGATGACGCCGAGAACCAGTGCAAGAGAGGTGGAAAGGAAAGCAACGCGCGACGAATGACCGCCGGTGGTCTGCAGGTACGTCGCGGCATACACCGAGGCGATGTAGTAACCGCCGGTGATGAGTGCGCCCAGCAGGATGATCTTGACGACGCTGCCACCGGAGGTGCTGAGCAACTCACGGATGGGAAGCTTCTTGGTCTCACCCTTGTCCTGCAGTTCTTCGAACTGAGGAGTGTCTTCCATCTGGCTGCGGATCCAGATACCGATGCCACCGATCAGCAGGCTGAGCAGGAACGGGATACGCCAAGCCCATTCGAGGATCTGCTCTTGCGAGAACACCGACGTCAGGCCGAGGGCCATGAGCGAAGCTGCCAGCGAACCCAGGTAGGTGCCGGTATTGACCATCGAGGTCTGCGTCGCCCGCCACCGTTTGGGAGCGGACTCGGAGACGAACGCGTTGGCGCCGCCGAGTTCGCCGCCGGCCGCGAAGCCCTGCAGACAACGAGCCAGAACCAGGATGGACGTCGCCCACACACCCAACGTGGCGTAAGTCGGCAGCAGGCCCATTCCGGCTGTCGCGAGAACCATCAGAAGGATGGTCCAGGAGAGAGCATTCTTTCGGCCGTACTTGTCGCCGATGTGGCCGAAGAAGATTCCGCCGGGCACGCGTAGGAAGAAGGCCACGGCGAATGCTGCAAAGGTACCGAGCAGTGCTGCGTTCGGGTCATGGGAAACGAAGAACAGCGCGGCGATCGTCGTGGCCATGTATCCGTAGATACCGAAGTCGTAGTACTCGACGACGGTACCGACGATGGCCGCGCGAATTACCTTCGTCGTCGACTGTCGTTCGGTTGCCACGCTGCTGCCCTCGGTGGATTCGGCTCTCGCCATGGTCTCATTCTCTGACATGTTGTTCCCTGCCTGGATTGGATACTGACTGGATTCGGTGCCGCGCAGACGTCGGACGTCAGGAGTGCGCGATGGAATGGACCGGTGCGCTCTCAGCGCTGGTCCTGGTGTAATTCGCCGCATTACGTCCCGCTACGCGGCCCATGGTCAAAGCGTTGGCAACCGCATTGCCGCCGCCCACGTATCTCAGTCCGAGGATTCCGGCGCCGGCCTCACCTGCGGCGTACAGACCCTCGATAGGTACTCCGGTGCTGCCGAGCACGGCCGCATCGGTGTTGATCTCCATTCCCGCATGCGTACAGACGAGCTCTGCCGGAAGGATTTTCGCGGCATAGAACGGAGCTGTCGCAATAGGATCCGGATTGCCGACGGCACCCTTGTTCCGCAACGTGCGATGGCGGAGGAAGTCGTCGTCGTGACCGCTGGGCAGTTGGTCGTTCCATCGACGCAGGGTTTGCGCCAACGTCGCAACCGGAACACCCGTAGCCACTGCGAGGTCTTCGATCGTGTCCGCACGAATCGTGCCACCGGCGGCAACTTCTTCCTCGATGCGTTCGGGATTCCAATCCGCATATCCTGGAGCCAGATTCACGCGAGCGTTCTCGTCGAAGATCATCCAACCGTATCCACCCTGATGGTCGATGATGCCGGTCGAGACCGCGTACGAGCTGTCCTCGTCCATGAAACGACGGCCGTCCTGGTTGACGTAGATCCGCGACTTCGGCGGAAAGCCGGCCTGCCAGTGGTGGAATCGCTGGAAGTAGACGGTGGGCAGCATCAGACCCCAGCCGTCGCCCGCCAGGGAAGCACCGAGGTCTTCGGCAAAACGAAGATGGTCTCCGCGGCTCCCCTCGGCTGCGACGACGAACAAGGCCTCTCCGGCCTTGTTCGCGTGCGGGAAGTGGCGTTCCACCAAACCCGGATCTTGCGCGAATCCACCGGAGGCAACAACGACGGCGCCCGCAGGCACCTCGATGTCGTCGGCGACAACGCCGACAACCCGACTGTCTTCCTCGATCAGCTTCTGCACCCGTGTTCCGAAGATGACCTCGATCCCGTGCTTACGACGAGCCTTGTCCAGCACCTGAATCAGTCCGTATCCCTGGTCCTTGGGCACGTGGCCGCGCCAGACGTCCTCGACGCCGGCTTGGGCGAGTCCCGGCTGGTGAGCGTTACCCGAGATCGTCGCGGGAATCTCGACGCCGAGTCCGATGAGCCATTCCAGTGTCGGACCGGCGTTTTCGCAGAACGCACGAATCAATCCGGGTGAGAGCATCCACTGGTTGAGGTCCATGTAGTGCTGGAAGAACTTCTCTGCCGAGTCGTCGACGCCGAGGCCGGCCTGCACGCTCGTTCCGGCGGCCGTGAAGATGCCGGCCGACAGCGCGGTGGATCCACCGAGTTCGGTTTCGGATTCGAACAGCAGAACGGATGCGCCTTCTTCAGCTGCCGACACCGCAGCGGCGAGACCTGCTCCGCCGCCACCGATGACAACGACGTCCCAGTGCTCGGTCATGAAAGTTCTCCAGTCTCCGCGATGATGCGGTGGTAAAGACCGTTCGACACCAACCCGCCGTCGACAGTGAGTTCCGTACCGGTGGTGTAGGTGGAACTGTTCGAGAGCAGGAAAAGCACTGCTTCGGTGATCTCGTCGAGAGTTCCCATGCGTCCGAAGGGAACCGACTTCAGTGACGCGGCGACGAAGTCGTTCGCGCCGCCGAGCAGCGCCGTACCGACCAGTCCCGGGTGCACCGAGTTGACGCGAATCCCCCACTGCGCGAAGTTGCCTGCGGCCGACTTCGACAGACCGGTCAGACCCCACTTGCTCGACGAGTAAGCCGGAGAGAAGTATCCGATCTGACCGGCGATGGACGAGATGTTGACGATCGATCCGCCACCACTCTCGCGCATCAGCGGCGCCACCGCCTTCATACCGTAGAACGGGCCGAAGAGGTTGATCTTCATGGTCAGCTCCCAGATGTCGTTCGGGGTGTCCATGAATTCGAGCCGACGCGAGATACCGGCATTGTTGACCAGTCCGCCGAGTTCCCCACGGGTGGTGCGAATTTCGTCGACAACCCGGTCCCAGGCCTCGGCATCGGTGACGTCGAGAATATGAGCGGATGCCGATCCGCCTGCGGCGACGATGTCGTCGACCACGCCGGATGAATCCGAAACATCGGCAATGCAGACATGCGAACCGCGCGCGGCGAGAGTGTGCGCGTGATGCGCTCCCATCCCGGCAGCACCGCCGGTAACGAGAACGACGCCGGGATATGTCGTGGACTCAGACATGCCGCGAACCACCGTCCACCGCAATGCTGTGCCCGGTGACGTAGCGCGCGCTGTCCGAGAGCAGGAACAGCAGCGGGCCGAAGACCTCTTCGGGCGAGCCCAGACGATGCAGCGGTACCGCGTCGAGTGCGTTCGCGAGCGCGATCGGATCTTCCTGAACCCACTTCGTCATCGCCGTGTCGATGTAGCCGGGTGCAATGGAGTTGACCCGAATACCCTTGTCGCCGAACTCCACTGCGAGAGACTCCGTGAGGTGCGCAACGGCAGCTTTCGACGTGCAGTATGCGCCTCTCCCCTTCCGCACACGCAGCGCAGACACCGAAGACATGTTGACGATGGCGCCGCCGGGACCGAGGTGACGTGCCGCCGCCTGAGCACCGTAGAGCACTCCTTCGACATTGACACTCAGCGTTGCGCCGATCTGCTCCGGGGTGATCTCCTCGGCCAGCGCAAACGGGAAGATACCCGCATTGTTGATCCAGAAATCGACCCGGCCGAACTCCTTCAACGCCAACTGCGCAAGCAATTCATGCTCGTCGGGCTTGGTGACGTCGACCCGAGCTCCGACGACGCGACCCGGCTTGTCCGCCAGTGCATTCGACTCCAGGTCCGTGTTGATTCGCGTGGCCGTGGCGAGCATCTGCTCTTCGTTGATGTCGGCGCCGACGACATGTACGCCACGTGTTGCCAGTCCTTCGGCGAACGTCGCACCCATTCCCTGGGCCGCACCGGTCACCACTGCGACCTTGCCTGCCAACTCCGGGTATACCGCCGACATCTGCGTCACTACGGTGCGGCCCGGGTTCGTCTGGTCAGAGCTTTCGGTCATGATGAACTTCTCCTACTGAATATTGTTGTGCAAGAAACATTTCGGTACTTCACGCATGTTCGGACGCTCGGGGCGCGTCGTCACGGGAGACGGTGCGGCGGGCGATCTTCCACTCCTCACCGACCCGAACCACACGATCAGCGACAGTCGTCATCCGCACCAGTCGCGACTCGCCGCCGCGAGCGGTGGCAAAGATCTGCAGGTACCCGCGCACTGCCAGAGCACTCTCGTCCACCGCCTCGACGACGACATTGGTCAGAACGTGACGATGCACCTCGTCGGCAGCTTCCGCCGCAGCGTAGAAGCGAGCAGCAAAAGCCGCAAGGTCGTCGAAACCGACCACGGGTTCCGGATAACTGGGGGAATGAAACTCACCGCCTTCGGTGAATGTCTGCGCCCAATCCTGCTGGCGCCCAGAGTCTATGCAATGACTCTGGTAGCCGTACAGCTGATGGATTGCGACAACGTCCTCCGTTGCCACGACGCGGTAGTTGCTCATGAAGGTTCTCTCCGAACACGCTGCGCTGCATCCACCCGAAGGTTGTGCAGCTTCGTAAAGTGTGCGATAATCGCACACACTGTGCGATATGTTCAAAGCGTAGGTGGCATACCTCACAAACGTCAAGAAAGGGATTTGATGTCAGAGCTGAGCGAGGAACACCGACCGCGCAAAAGTGCAGTTCAAGTGGACTCGAGCATGTCGAAAACGCTGCACCACGGACTCGAGATCCTGGAACTCCTGACGTCCTATCCGCACGGCTTGTCGGTCACCGACATCGCCGACGGCGTGGGAGTCCACCGAACCGTCGCACATCGATTGATCCGCACACTCGAGGCTCATCACCTGTGCCGCAAGGACTCCTTCAAGCGCGTCACTCTCGGCGCCGGGCTGGTCACCCTCGCCGAACCGGTGGAACAAGATTTGCGCACCCTCGCTCGCCCGATTCTTCAAGAACTCGCCGAGGCCACCGAGGCGACCGCACACCTGGTGGTCCGCGAGAGCGACACCGAAGTGCGCGCCCTGATGGTGGTCGAACCGCGCAGCGCCAAAGTCCACGTCGCGTTCCACCCAGGGCAGGTTGATCCGATCGACCGCGGCTCCGCCGGGCTTTCCATCCTTGCCTCACTCCCGCCGACGAGTGGGGAACGAGAGGAAGTGACGGCTGCACGCGCACGCGGCTACGCAGTGACCGTCGGCGAAGTCATCCCGTCCGTCCTGGGGATATCGGCAGTGATTCCCGGCAGACGCCGCGACGCCATCTCCAGCCTCGGAATTTCCGTCTTCGACTCCGAGGACCAAGCAGCGCTGGGCGCCGAGGTCATGGCAGCTGCAAAGACCCTAGGCAGCATGTTGCGCTGATCCAGACGACAGGCTGATCCGAACACCAGTCGGGCCCCGGGAATACCCGGGGCTCGACTTTGTTGACTCCGAATGAGATAGTTGAACAATCAACTACCTGACATCAGCTTCACGGATACAAGGAGTACGACATGCCTGCTGTGACAGTCGAGAACATCTTGGCCCTGCCCCGTCTCGACGAGCCGGCAGAGTCAGCAGTCGACCGCCCCGTCAAGAGCATCACCACCGCACCGGTCGGATACGAAGGTGAAGGCTTTCCCGTTCACCGCGCCTTCGCCGGCATCGACCTCTCCGCCCTCGATCCCTTCATCCACATGGACCAGATGGGCGAGGTCAACTACGCACCCGGCGAACCCAAAGGCACACCGTGGCACCCGCACCGCGGCTTCGAAACCGTGACCTACATGATCGACGGCATCATGGAGCACCAGGACTCCAACGGTGGCGGTGGCATTATCGGCGGCGGCGACACCCAGTGGATGACCGCGGGTGGCGGCATCCTCCACATCGAAACTCCGCCGGAGCACCTCGTCCTCAGCGGCGGCCTTTTCCACGGCGTCCAACTGTGGGTCAACCTGCCTCGCGACAACAAGATGGCATCTCCGCGGTACCAGGACATCACCGGTAACAAGGTGGCCCTGCTTTCCTCGCCGGACGGCGGAGCCTTGGTACGCGTCATCGCCGGAGACATCGCCGGCCACGCCGGACCCGGATCGACGTACACACCCATCGCGCTCTCCCACACCACTATTGCCCCCGGTGCGAGCCTGACTCTGCCCTGGAACCCCGAGTTCAACGCCATCGTCTACGTGCTCGCCGGCGAAGGAACGGTCGGAGCCGAGCGTCGGCCCATTCGTGTCGGACAGACAGCTGTCTTCGGACGCGGTGACTCCATCACCGTCGCCGCTTCCGATCGCCAGGATTCACGGACCGAATCTCTCGAGGTATTCATCCTCGGCGGCAAACCGATTCGTGAGCCCATCGCAATGGCCGGGCCGTTCGTCATGAACACCAAGTCCGAGGTCATGCAGGCCTTCGAGGACTTCCAGGCCGGACGCCTGGGATCCATCCCGGCGGCACACGAGACGCTGAGCTGACATGTCGTCGGTAGTCGTCCAGCGAGCTGACGAACGTGCGCATCTCAACTACGGCTGGCTCACGGCGCGTCACAGTTTCCCCTTCGCTGGAAACTTCGATCACGCCGCGTACGCGCACGGACTTCTGTTGGTGAACAACGACGACATCATCGAAGCCGACTACGGTTTCGACACTCATCAGCACCGCGACACCGAGATCGTGACGTGGGTGCTCAGCGGATCTCTGGTTCACCAGGATTCCGCTGGGCACTCCGGGGTCATCCATCGCGGACTCGCGCAGAGAATGAGCGCCGGTACCGGAATCCTGCACTCCGAGCGCAACGATCGCTTCCGGGCCGACGGCTCACGTGTCACCGAGCCCGTTCACCTCGTCCAGATGTGGATACCCCCGGACGAATCCGGAGTGACTCCGAGCTATCAGGAACTCGACATCAACTCCGAACTCGACGGCGGTGGCCTGATCACCCTGGCGTCGGGGATGCCCGCGCATCGCGACCACAGCGCGATCAGCTTGCACAACAAACATGCGGCACTGCATGTTGCTCGCCTCGAGACCGGTGGGTCGGTATCTCTCCCGGATGCGCCGTACGTGCACGGCTTCATCGCCGGGGGCACTGTCGACGTCGAGGGAGTCGGATTGCTCGGTCCGGGAGATTCGTTGCGACTCAAGGATACTGGCGGTCAACGAGTCGAGGGAATCGGCGATGCGGAGATACTCGTGTGGGAGATGCACGCGTCGACGAACTGACGACACCACCGAGTACGCCCAATGTTCGGACTACACAGCAGGTTCGTCGTAGGGTGGATGCCGGTAGTGGCGGATCCCGATTGTGGTGGATCCCGGTGGTACAGAAGGAGGAGCCATGGCATCTGGTCGAGCACAGGCCCCACGGACGACACCGCACATCGATGTGCACCGCTCCGGCGATCGCTTGAAATCCCGCGTCTCCTGGCTGGATTCGAAACATTCGTTCTCGTTCGGACAGCACTACGATCCGGACAACACTCATCACGGATTGCTGCTCGTCAACAACGACGACACCGTACTGGCGGGAACCGGTTTCGACACCCATCCGCACAAGGACATGGAAATCGTGACCTGGGTGCTTCGCGGTTCGCTCGTGCACCAGGATTCCATCGGCCACACCGGCGTCATCTATCCGGGACTCGCCCAGCGCATGAGCGCCGGTACCGGAATCATGCACAGTGAGAAGAACGATTCGTGGCGTATCGGCGGCGAACAGCATTCCGACCCCGTGCATTTCATTCAGATGTGGGTGGTACCGGACGAAGGTGGACTGACCCCCGGTTACGAACAGCTCGAGATCGACGACGAACTGCTGCGCGGCGGTCTGATCCCGGTTGCCTCCGGGATGGAGCGCTACAAGGATCATTCGGCGATTCGCATCAACAACAAGAACGCCGCCATGCATGTCGCACGCATTCTGCCGGGCACCTCCGTGAATCTTCCGGGCGCACGGTTCCTGCACGTCTTCGTCGCGCAGGGCACTGCCGAGATGGAGGGCGTCGGCACACTGTACGAAGGCGATGCTGTCCGGTTGAGCGATTCGGGTGGCCAGCAGCTGACCTCCGACGCCGGGGCCGAAGTCCTCGTCTGGGAGATGCATTCACGTATCGGTGGTTGAGACCCGGTCTCGGCAGGACTCGGCGCGCTGGAGATACTCGACAGATGAGCATCGACAACTCCGCCGCGCCCGTCAAGAAGCTTGACCCACTCAACACATTGATGGGTGTGCGCGCCGTTTCGGTCGAGCCCGGGGACCTGGCCTTCGCGCAGGCCGTCGGCGAGCGATTCCACGATCACCGTGGCAAGACCGTGCTCGGTTCCATCGGAGTCATGATCGACGGTGCCATGGGTGGCGCGGTGTACTCGGGACTGACCTCGGGCCATCAGTCCGTGCTCGCGCAGGTCACGGTCAGTGCGGGCGCCGACATCCCCGACGTCGCGGACGTCGGTGCCACCGGAACACTCGTGCATCTCGACGACGGCGTCGGACTCGCATCCGGGCAACTTCGCGACGAGAACGGCACCCTTCTGGCAGTGATGGCCGGTCGCGCCATGGTGGTCTCGCGTCCCCCCGTCGTGGGAATCGACGACTACGTGGAGGGCGAGCCGCTGCCCGTCCCGACGCCGGAGAAGACAAGCAACCTGAGCGGGTTGTCCGGGTCCGACGTCGTCGAAGGAATCCGCGACGGCAAACTCGAACGCGGTCCACTCGCCGGTCTCCTCGATCTTGCTGTCGTCGACGTGACCCCGGGTTCCGTCGTCGGTGAGTTCGCACCCGTGGCCTGGATGGCCAACCCGTTGGGCGCCGTTCAGGGCGGTGTCCTCATCTCGGCAGTCGACGCCATCACTGGCCTGTCTGCCCAGACCCTGACCCGCGTCGACCAGGACTATCGCGTCCTCGACCACAAGATCGACTTCCTGCGCTCACCCGACATCGGCGGGCCGGTCTTGCGCGCCGAGGCCTCCGTGATTCGTGCCGGGCGCAGGCTCGCGCTGATCGAAACTCGCATCGTCGACGCCGGCGGACAGGTCTATGTGCGGGCCACTTCGAGCATTCAGATGCTCTCCCAGCAAGTTCACAGCGGATAACCAGTTCCGCACCAGGTCGCCCGTCCACCATTGAGACAACAGCCCACACAATGGAGGTACAGCGGCGTGAACAAAGACATCGAAGCGAGCAGGCTGCGCGTGAGCCGTCGGCGGGCTCTCGCCCTCGGCGGAACCATCAGTCTCGGCGGGCTCATCGCAGCGTGCTCCGGCAACAGTGGCACCGCCACGACGACTTCGGCTGCGGCTGCGTCGACGACAACCACTTCCGGCACTTCCGCCGCGGCCACGTCCGGCGACGCTGTCACCGCACTTCTGGCCAAAGCACCGCAGTGTGTCATGAGCAAGGAAGAGACGCAGGGTCCCTACTGGTTCGACGTCGACTCCATTCGCGGCGACATCCGCGAGGACCGTCCGGGCACCACGCTGCAGGTTGCGATGCGCGTGCAGGACAACAGCCAGTGCAACGTCGACGGCAGCATCGGCGCGGTCGGTAACGCCGTCGTCGAGATCTGGCACTGCGACGCCGGCGGCGTGTACTCCGGCTTCGAATCCGGTTCGCTGAGCGCCAACGGCGGCGGCGGTGGCGGAACTCCCCCGGCCGGCGGGATGGGTGAACCTCCGTCAGGTGCACCCGGAGGCGGAATGGGCGAACCACCGTCAGGCGCCCCCGGCGGAATGGGCGGCGGCATGGGAGGGTCCGGTGAGACCTCCGACGGTTCGTACAGCGTCGGCGACACCGAAGCCACCACCACCGACGACGGCACCTACCTGCGCGGCGCCCAGACCACCGATGCAAACGGCATCGCGCAGTTCACCACGATCTTTCCCGGCTGGTACATGGGCCGCACCACCCACATCCACGTCAAGGTTCACATCGACAAGAAGACGGTCCTCACGTCGCAGACCTTCTTCGACGAGACCCTTCTCGACGAGGTGTACTCGCAGTCCCCGTACAGCGAGCACACCGGTCGTGAGAACAACACGAACAACGCCAGTGACGGCATCTACGACGACACCGGCCTCATGACCGTCGAAAAGCAGTCGGACGGGTCCTACCTCGCCGTCATCAACCTGGGTATCGACGCCTGAGGTAGGAGCCCGGTCAGCTGCCGACGTATGCCGCGAGGTGCTTTCCGGTGAGTGTGGAGCCGTCGGCGACGAGCTCCTCGGGAGTGCCCTCGAAGACGATCCGACCGCCGTCGTGACCGGCACCAGGGCCGAGGTCGATGATCCAGTCTGCGTGTGCCATCACCGCTTGGTGGTGCTCGATCACGATGACTGACTTACCGGAATCGACCAGTCGATCGAGCAGGCCGAGCAACTGCTCGACGTCGGCCAGGTGCAGTCCGGTGGTCGGCTCGTCGAGGACGTACACGCCGCCCTTCTCGCCCAGGTGAGTTGCCAGCTTGATTCGCTGGCGCTCACCGCCCGACAGCGTCGTCAGTGGCTGGCCGATCGTGAGGTAGCCGAGCCCCACGTCGACCAGTCGAACGAGGATCTTGTGCGCAGCGAGGGTCTTCGCCTCGCCGTCGCCGAAGAACTCCTCGGCCTCGGCCACTGACATCGTGAGAACCTCGTTGATGTCCTTGCCACCGAATTTGTATTCGAGCACCTCGGCTTGGAAGCGCTTGCCCTCGCACTCCTCGCAGAGAGTGGCAACTCCGGCCATCATCGCCAGGTCGCTGTAGATGACGCCGTTGCCGTTGCACGTCGGGCAGGCGCCCTCGGAGTTGGCACTGAACAGCGCCGGCTTCACGCCGTTGGCCTTCGCGAATGCCTTGCGGATCGGGTCGAGCAGCCCGGTGTACGTTGCCGGGTTGCTCCGGCGCGAGCCACGGATCGCACTCTGATCGACCGACACCACGTCTTCGCGTTTCGCGAGCGAGCCGTGGATCAGCGAACTCTTGCCCGACCCTGCCACACCGGTGACCACGACCAGGACGCCGAGCGGTACGTCGACGTCGACGTCCTGCAGGTTGTGTGCGTTCGCTCCACGAATCTCGATTGCTCCGGTGGACTCCCGCACGGTCTCTTTGATTGCGGCCCGGTCGTCGAAGTGACGGCCGGTGACGGTGTCGCTGGCACGCAAACCGTCGACGGTGCCCTCGAAGCAGACGTTTCCGCCGGCGCTACCCGCACCCGGACCGAGGTCGACGATGTGGTCGGCGATCACGATCGTCTCCGGCTTGTGCTCGACCACGAGCACGGTGTTGCCCTTGTCGCGCAGGCGCAGCAGTAGGTCGTTCATCCTCGCGATGTCGTGCGGATGCAGGCCGGTAGTGGGCTCGTCGAAAACATACGTGATGTCGGTGAGCGAGGAACCCAGGTGACGAATCATCTTGGTGCGCTGAGCTTCACCGCCGGAGAGGGTTCCCGACGGCCGATCGAGACTGAGGTAGCCGAGTCCGATCTCCACGAACGAGTCGAGCGTTTCACCGAGCGTCGTGAGCAACGGCGCGACCGAAGGCTCCTTCAGTCCGCTGACCCATTCCGCGAGATCGCTGATCTGCATCGAGCAGGCGTCGGCGATGTTGACGCCCTTGATCTTCGACGACCGCGCCCCCTCACTCAGTCGCGTGCCGTCGCATTCGGGGCAGGTGGTGAAGGTGATCGCCCGCTCGACGAAAGCCCTGATGTGGGGCTGCATCGCGTCGACGTCTTTGGCCAGGAACGACTTCTGAATCTGCGGAATCAGACCCGTGTACGTCAGGTTGATGCCTTCGACCTTGATCTTGGTCGGCTCTTTGTAGAGCAGATCGTTCAGTTCCTTCTTGGTGTACTTCTTGATCGGCTTGTCGGGATCGAAGAAACCGCAGCCGCGGTAGATCCGGCCGTACCAACCCTCCATGCTGTAGCCGGGGACCGTGATCGCACTCTCGTTGAGCGACTTGGTGTCGTCGTACAACGCGGTCAGATCGAAATCGTTGACCGCCCCTCGTCCCTCACACCGCGGACACATGCCGCCGGTGATCTTGAAGCTGCGACGCTCTTTCGTCTGACGTCCGCCGCGTTCCATCGTGACCGCGCCTGCTCCGGAGATCGAGGCCACGTTGAACGAAAACGCCTGAGGCGAACCGATGTGAGGCTTTCCGAGACGGCTGAACAGGATGCGGAGCATCGCGTTGGCGTCGGTGGCGGTTCCGACGGTCGAGCGCGGGTCGACTCCCATCCGCTGCTGATCGACGATGATCGCGGTGGTCAGGCCGTCGAGAACATCGACGTCCGGCCGCGCGAGCGTCGGCATGAATCCTTGAACGAAAGCGCTGTAGGTCTCGTTGATCATCCGCTGCGATTCCGCGGCGATCGTACTGAACACCAGCGAACTCTTCCCCGAACCGGAGACGCCGGTGAATACCGTCAGCCTCCGCTTCGGGATCTCGACACTGATGTCTTCGAGGTTGTTCACCCGCGCGCCTTGCACGCGGATCAAATCGTGGCTGTCTGCGGTGTGCAAGGCAGTCATCGTGTCTCCATCTGTCAGTCGATCGCCGACGGTCTCAGCGCAGTTGACGGGCTCAGCGCAGTTCTTGAATACGGATCAGGTTTCCCGCTGGGTCCCGGACGGCGCAATCGCGAACGCCGTACGGCTGCTCGGTCGGTTCCTGGACGACGTCGATGTCGCCGGCCTGAAGCCGCTCGAACGTGTCGTCCAGATCTTTGGTGGCCAGGAGAAGTCCGCCGTAGGTGCCCTTGGCCATCATCTCGATGATGGTGCGGCGCTCCTCGTCGGTGATTCCGGGATCGACGGCCGGCGGATGCAGCACGACGGAGGTGCCGGGCTGGCCGGGCGGCCCCACCGTGATCCAACGCATCCCGTCGTAGCCGACGTCGTTGCGAACCTCGAAGCCGAGCGTGTCGCGATAGAAGTTCAGGGCGGCTTCAGGGTCGTCCTGCGGAAGGAAACTCGAGTGAATGGTGATGTCCATGGCGATCACGTTAATTGCGGCTGCGCGGTCTGCGCTTCTCGATTCCTGATCGGTCTGGTGACTTGTTTGGACACGCAGGACGGCATTCCTGCTGTCGACTGCTCGGCCTCGCGCCGATAGACACTGGGCGGAACCCCCACCAATTCGGTGAACTTGCTGCTGAAAGTGCCGAGAGAGCTGCAACCGACCTCGAAGCAGACGTCCGTGACACTGAGGTCTCCGCGCCGCAGTAACGCCATCGCTCGCTCGATTCGCCTGGTCATCAGGTAGGCGTACGGCGGTTCTCCGTATGCCTGACGGAATTGGCGACTGAGATGCCCCGCAGACATGTTCACTCCCCGCGCGAGCGCCTCCACGTCCAGAGGCCGCGCGTACTCCCGGTCGATACGGTCTCGCACACGTCGTAGTCGCGCGAGGTCCTGCAGGTGCGGATCTGCGGCAGGTCTGCTGGTCACGTATTCGATCGTGCCATGCCATACCGACGTTGCCCAGCACAAGAGATGAACTCGGCGTGGAGCGATCGCGCACACACCGAGCAGTTCGTCATGATCGTGTAAGGATGGAGAAATGACCACGGCTCATCGCTCAGGCATCGACCTCACCCACCTCGACGGCGACACACGGGCGCAGGACGATCTGTTCGTCCACGTCAACGGAAAATGGCTCGCCGAATACGAGATTCCGGCAGACCGCGCAGTCGACGGGGCCTTCCGGACGCTCTACGACAAGGCCGAAGAAGACGTACAGACCATCATCACCGAAGCCGCGGAGTCCAACTCGGCCGCCGGTACCGATGCACAGCGCATCGGCGACCTGTACTCGAGCTTCATGGACGCCGACGCCGTGGAGGCCGCAGGCCTCGGCCCCATCGACGACGAGCTCGACGCCGTCGCCGATGCGCCGGACCGGTCGTCGCTGGCCACCGTGATCGGACGCCACCAGCGCGTCGGCGTCGGCGGTGCCATCTCGCATTACGTCGACACCGATGCCAAGAACTCCGAGCGGTACCTGATCCACTTCAGCCAGTCGGGAATCAGCCTCCCCGACGAGTCGTACTACCGCGAGGACAACTACGCGGAGATCCGCGAGAAGTACGTCGCGCACATCGACAAGATGTTCACCCTGGCCGGCGTCGGGTACGACGCCCAGCGTGTGTTCGAACTCGAGAAGAAGATCGCGGCCGGGCACTGGGACGTCGTCAAGCGTCGTGACGCAGATCTGAGTTACAACCTGGTGGGCTTCGAGGAACTGACCGAACAGAACCCCGGTTTGGACTGGGCGGCATGGCTGTCCGGTCTCGGCGCCGATTCGGAGAAGTTCGCCGAGATCGTGGTCCGCCAGCCCGATTTCCTGCACACCTTCACCGCACTCTGGGCGTCGGAGTCACTGGACGACTGGAAGGCATGGGCGGCGTGGAAGGTGCTTCATGCCCGCTCCCCTTACCTGCATTCGGCCCTGGTCGACGAGACTTTCGCTTTCTACGGCACCACACTGTCCGGGACCGAAGAGAACCGTGAGCGCTGGAAGCGCGGGGTAAGCCTGGTCCAGGATCTGCTCGGCGAGGCCGTCGGCAAGCTCTACGTCGATCGACACTTCCCCGCAGAGGCGAAGACCCGCATGCTGGAACTGGTCGCAAACCTGCAGGAGGCGTACCGCCGCAACATCTCCGACCTCGAGTGGATGAGCCCGCAGACTCGTGAGGCTGCATTGGCCAAGCTCGAGAAGTTCACCCCGAAGATCGGTTACCCCGACAAGTGGCGCGACTACGCCGGACTCGAGATCTCGGCAACCGACCTGGTGGGCAACTACCGTCGCGGATACGCCGCCGAGTACGACCGTGACCTGGCCAAGCTGGGCGGCCCCGTCGACCGTGACGAGTGGTTCATGACGCCGCAGACCGTCAACGCCTACTACAACCCGGGCATGAACGAAATCGTGTTCCCCGCAGCCATTCTCCAGCCGCCGTTCTTCGACGCGGCAGCCGACGACGCTGCCAACTACGGCGGCATCGGCGCCGTCATCGGCCACGAGATCGGTCACGGGTTCGACGATCAGGGCGCCAAGTACGACGGCGACGGCAACATGGTCGACTGGTGGACCGACGAGGACCGCAGCGAATTCGGCAAGCGCACAAAGGCTCTCATCGAGCAGTACAACGAGTTCGAGCCCAAGGAACTGCCGGGCCACCACGTCAACGGCGAGTTCACGATCGGCGAGAACATCGGCGACCTCGGCGGGCTGTCGATCGCGATCGCGGCGTACAAGATCGCGACCGAAGGTACCGAACCTCCGGTCATCGACGGACTCACCGGCTTGCAGCGCGTGTTCTTCGGGTGGGCGCAGGTATGGCGCACGAAGGCCCGTGAGGCCGAAGCGCTTCGCCGTCTGGCCGTCGACCCGCACTCGCCGCCGGAGTTCCGGTGCAACGGCGTCGTCCGCAACCTCGACACGTTCCACGAGGAGTTCGACGTCAAGCCCGGTGACGCACTGTATTTGGAGCCGGAGAAGCGTGTGAAGATCTGGTAGCAGGGGCAAGCCCCTGTGCGCGCTTAGGGACCCCCTGGACTCCCTGAGCGCGCACGGGGCCGAAGGCCTACCGGGCGTACATGATCACCCCGACGCCGACCAGACAGATCAGCGCACCGGCGATGTCGAAACGATCCGGGCGGAATCCGTCCATCACCACCGCCCACAGCAGTGAACCTGCGACGAAGATCCCGCCGTACGCGGCGAGGATGCGCCCGAAGTTCGCATCGGGTTGCATGGTGGCGACCAGACCGTAGAGGCCGAGCGAGATGACGCCGAGCCCCACCCAGATCCATCCCTTGTGCTCGCGAATTCCCTGCCACACCAACCACGCGCCCCCGATTTCGAGCAGCGCGGCGAGTACGAACAGCAACAGCGAACGTGCGACGGTCATGCCGCACACAGTATCGCTACAGACGTACTCCGGTCTCCGCGGAAAAGAAGTACACCTCGCCGGCCTTGGGCAGCAGATGAAGCGACTCCCCCGGTGCCACCGACATCTTCCGGTCGACGCGAATGACGATTCGACCGGATCGGCTCTGCCACTGCGAATCCGGGGCACCCTTTGCATAGACGAACGATTCGGCTCCCAACTCTTCGAGCAGATCGGCATCCACGGCCAGCGAGCCCTTTCGCCACGCTCCCACCAGATCCCACGATTCCGGGCGCACTCCCACGACGACCCGCTCCCGCTCGGACGCCCCGGTGGGCAGCGGAATCCGCAGATCACCGAGCACTGCGACGGTTCCCTCGACCGGCGCTTCGATCAGGTTCATGCCGGGCGATCCGATGAAGGCGGCCACAAAGGTGTTGACGGGGTTGTCGTAGAGTTCGCGCGGCTTCGCCACCTGCTGCAAGCGACCGTCCAGCATCACCGCCACTCGGTCCCCCATCGTCATCGCTTCGACCTGATCGTGGGTGACGTAGACCGTCGTGGTGCCGAGTCGACGCTGTAGGGCGGCGATCTGCGACCGTGTGCTGACGCGCAGTTTGGCGTCCAGATTACTGAGTGGTTCGTCCATGCAGAACACCTTGGGATGGCGAACGATGGCTCTACCCATGGCAACTCGCTGACGTTGCCCGCCCGACAGCTTTGCCGGTTTCCGTCCGAGCAAGGGTTCGAGTTCGAGCATCCGCGCGGCCTCGAGTACCCGTTCCCGTCGCTCGGCCTTTCCCACTCCCGCGTTCTGGAGCGCAAAACCCATGTTCTGCTCGACGGTCATGTTCGGGTACAGCGCGTAACTCTGAAACACCATGGCGACGTCACGTGCTCGCGGAGCGAGGTGCGTGACGTCCGTGCCGCCGATCTCGATCCGGCCGTCCGACGCGGACTCGAGACCGGCGAGCATTCGCAGGCTGGTGGACTTACCGCAACCGGAAGGTCCTACGAGTACCAGGAACTCACCATCGGCGATGTCGAGGTCGAGACGGTCGACTGCCGGTCGATCGGTTCCTTCGTAGCGGTGCGTGACTCCCGCGAATTGCACGTTGGCCATGAGTGTTCTCTCCTACTACTTCGGCAGCTTGGGGGTGATCTGCCGGTCGATGATCTGCTGCAACTGCGTGGCAACGCCGGCGAATGTCGATGCGACGTCGGCCTTCTGGAGAGCGATCTGCTCGAGTCCGGTGCCGATGATCTGATCCCCACCCGGGACGAACACGCGTGCGTAGTCCTGCGAGCGCGTACGCGAGAGCTGATCCACAGCGGTACGGGAGTTGGGGTTCGCGTCGAGGAACGCCTTCATGCTCGGCTCCGAGGTTGCCGACTTGCGGACCGGCATGTAGCCGACGTTCTGCGAGAAGTACGCCGTGTTCTCACCATTGGTGATGAAGTCGATGAACTTGAGCGCGTTCTTCTTACGCTGATCGGAGATCTTGGACGGGATGGCAAGCCCGGCACCGCCGGTGGGGCAACCGGGAGTTCCGTCCACTGCCGGGAGGAAAGCGGTGCCGAAGTCGAAGTTGGCAGTCTTCTTGATGCCGGACAGATCGCCCGTCGACGCGATGGTCGACGCCAGAATGCCGGTACCGAATTCGTTTGCGATGTCAGTGGAGACCGCGGCGTACTTCTTGTCGTGAATCATGCTGGAGAGGAACTGCCCTGCGGCAATGGTCTTCTCGTTGTCGAGCTGCAGATTCCACTGGTCGGAGTACGAGCCGCCGAACGTCCAGATTGGGCCTTCGTAGGTCCAGCCGAGGTAATCCTTCGCGTTGCCCCACCCGTGTGCCAACTTGCCGTTGCCCACGACCTTCTGCAGCTCGGGTCCCCACTCGTCGAACTCCTGCCATGTCGCCGGCCCACGGTCGGGAAGACCTGCCTGCGACCAGACCGCCTTGTTGTAGTAGAACAACGGCGTCGACCGCGCGTAGGGAAGCGCATAGTGCTTGCCCTGGAACAGGTAGTCGGCGAGCAGTGAATCGACGTAGTCGGCCGAGTCGACCCCCACCTCGGAGAAGAGTCCGTCGAGCGGCTCGATTGCCCCGGCCAGTGCATAGTTGAACCACCAGACATCCGACAGCACAACCACATCGGGCACATCTCCACCGGAGAGGGCAGCGTTGAACTTCTGTGCCACCTCTTCGTAGTTCTTGCCGCCGTCCACCAAGTTGACCTTCAGGTCCGGGTACTTGGTCTGGAAGCGGTTGATCAGTTCCTTCTCCACGTCGGTGGACTTACCCGGATGGTTCGACCAGAAGGTGATGGTGTTGGAATCACCCGACGCACCGGATGTTCCCGCAGCATCAGCGCTCGACCCGCCGGATCCCGCGCACGCGGTCAGTGCGGCGCCGGCGGCGATTGCACCGCCGAGGCTCAAGAATCCGCGCCTGTTCATGTTTGCCATTACTGCTCCTCGAGAAAGAAATGTGACGGGAAAGCTGTCAGCCCTTGACCGCACCGGAGGTGAGGCCCTTGATCATGTGTCGTTGCAGCAGAAGGAAAATCACCAGGATCGGTAGCATCGTCAGCACCGTTCCTGCCATGACCGGACCCCAGTTGGTAAGTCCGTCGTTGTTCTGCAGTTGGGTCAATCCGATCGGCAGCGGTGCTACCGAGGAATCGTCGGACATGAGGAACGGCCACAGGTACTCGTTCCATTCGTTGACCACCGTGATGATGCCGAACGCCACCATCGTGGGTCCGGAAACGGGGAGCACCACGCGCCAGAGCAACCGCCAGTGGCCGGCTCCGTCCATCCGCGCCGCCTCGACGATCTCCGAAGGGATCGAGAGGAAGTGGTTGCGCATGAGGAACGTACCGAAGGCTACACCCGCGAGCGGAACTATGATGCCCTGGAACGTGTTACGCCAGCCCCACTCTGCCACGAGCGCGTAATTCGAGATCACGGTGATCTGGTTCGGAACCATCAATGCGGCGATGATTCCGAGAAAGACGAAGTTCTTCCCCGGGAAGCGCAGGAAAACAAGCCCATAGGCGCTGAGAGTCCCCAGAACGAACTTCGCCGCCGACAGAATCGTCGTGATCACTATCGAGTTCCGCAAGAACATCCAGAACGGGACCGATGTGGTTGCTTCCGAATAGTTTTCGGGATGCAGCGACGACGGCCACCACGTTGCCGGCTGCGTGTAGATCTCCGGGCGCTCCTTGAACGAGGTCATCACGATCCAGTAGAGCGGCAGGACGATGATGACCAACGCGATCACCATTGCCGCATAGCCGAGGATCTTCACACCGACCTCACGCCGGTCCACGTTCTTGCGGTCCGGCCCCGGCCTAACGACGGAAGTCGGAGCAGCGCTTTTCTTTTCCTCTACCGCTGTCATTTCTCTTCTCCCCGATCCATGGCACGAACCTGGTAGACGGTGATGATCAGCAGGATCAGGAACATGATGGTGGCAACCGTCGCACCGTAGCCCGCCCGGAAGTTTCGGAACGTCTCGTTGTACACCTGGTAGACCATCGTTGTCGTCCCTGTACCCAGCGGACCACCTCGGGTCATGACGTTGATGATGTCGAAGACCTGGAGCGAGTTGAGCATGACGGTGATGGAGAGGAAGAACGTCGTCGGGCGCAACTGAGGTAGGAGAACCCGGCGGAACTTGGTCCACGGCTTGGCGCCGTCGATTTCGGCAGCTTCGTTCAGCTCCTGCCGAACTCCTTGCAGTGCAGCGAGATAGATGACAAACGTGTACCCGAGGTTCTTCCACATGTATGTCACCGTCACCATGAACAGCGCCCAGTGGGGATCCTGATAGAAGTCGGGCGATTGGAGTCCGACACGGTGCAGGAGATCCTGGATCAGGCCGAAGTTGGGGTCGAAGACGAACTGAAACGCGACACCGATCGCTGCACCGGAGATCACGAACGGCGCGAAGATGGCCGACCGGACCAGGTTTCGCCCGACGAGCTTGCGATCGAGCAGCATGGCCAACGCCAAACCGATGACCATCGAACCCACCACTGTGACCAATGTGAATACCACTGTGTTGGTGACGATCTGCCAGGTGTCGCTTCGTCCGAACCACTCGCGGTAATTGCTCAGCCCGATGAACGTCGCCTTCGGGTCCGCAATGTTCCAGTCGAAGAACGAAAGTCGGATGTTGTCCACCAGCGGGCGATAGGTGAACAAGATCAGCAACGCGAGATTGGGACCTACCAAGAGCGCGAACAGCGCGTAATCACGCCATGGTCTGCCCCACAGACCTGGCTTGCCTGATGTGGGCAGCGTTCTTTCCGGACTCGATCTCACTGAGGCAGTCTGACCGCCCGCAACGAATGAATGGTGAACGTACAAGACACTCGAGCTGAACGCGACACGAAAAAGGCCCTGCGCGAATACTTCTCGCGCAGGGCCTTCCTCGTCGATGTCTAGCGGTTCCAGTCGCCCAATCCGTCGGCGCCGCTGAGGACTCCACCTGCGGTGTTCTGCACGATCACCGGGTCACCCTTGCCTGCGTTCTCGAAGAACCACTTGGCGTCCTCGGTGCTGACATTGAGGCAGCCGTGGCTGACGTTGGTGAAACCTTGTTGCGCAACCGACCACGGAGCGGCATGGACGAAGATGCCACTGTAGGAAATTCGTGTCGCGTACTCGACGTAGGTGCGGTAACCCTCGGGAGAATCGATCGGGACGCCGTACGTGGACGAATCCATGTACATGTCGCGCAACTGCTCGCCGACGATGTACGTGCCGTTCGGTGTTTCGTGACCCGGCTTGCCGAACGACGTCGGCATGGTGCGCACGACCTCACCGTTGCGGGTGACGGTGACCTGCTTGGTGTTGTCGTCCGCGACGGTGACGAGTGCGTCACCGATGTTGAACGTGGAGTGCGAATCACCGGCGTCGACGGTCACGGAGATGTTCGCCGGCCAGAACTGTGTCGGCTTCCAACGGACCTGGCTGTCGTTGATCCAGTAGAAGCTGCCCTCGACCGGCGGATCGGTGGTCACGCGAATCGCGCGCTCGGCCGTGGCACGGTCGCCGACGGCCTCGTTGAAACGAATGATGATCGGCTGCGCGATGCCGACTGTCTCACCCGCGGACGGATTGAGCGACGGCGCGGAGAAGTTGGGGACGCCGATGGGCGCCTGGATCGGCGTACCCGGGATGCCCGGAACCGGAATTGCCGGGTCGAGGTACGGAACGCCGGGGATCACGGGCAACGGAATGTCGGGTCCACCGGGAAAGAGCGGAACAGCCGCGGAGGGTCCGGCCAGAGCGAGGCCGGCGGCCACTGCTCCGACGATTGCCACGGCAACCCGTGACGTCCGACGACCCTGTTTGCTGCCCATGTCACTACCTTCGCTCGACTGACCACGTACTCACGTGGATCGTGCGCGGCCGGCATCGATACCCGCCTGGTACCGATGCCGATGCACCATTCGGACGCACCCGCTCGGAGCACACCTACACACCCGAGCACGCCGAAGAGAGCAAACCGCACATTTCCATAGTCATTAACACACAAAAGCGGCAATCGAGCAATTCGGATGTTCGCCCAAACGTTGCTATCCCTCGCTCCGGGCAGCCGCCAACATGGATTCGATGGAGATGAGTTTGGTTCGCGGCCGTCCGGTTGCGGCACCGGATGCGCGTTCTGCCTTGTCGATCCGCTGCCAACCTTGATAGTCCACCTGATCCGGCGACCGGTCTGCCAACAAAACCTGCAACTTGTCGGCATCCTCGGTCGGGGTGGCGAGGCGCCCACCAGCGAAGTCGTCGAAGATCATCGACACGGTCTCGGCGGAGCAGTACTTGTTGGTGCCGATCACGCCAGTCGGTCCGCGCTTGATCCAACCCGCGACGTAGACACCCGGGATCGGCGTGCCGGTCTCGGTGTCGATTACTCTGCCGTTCTCGTTGGGGATCACGCCGCGAGCGTCGTCGAAGGGCAAGTCGGCCATCGGTGTGCCGCGGTATCCGACCGACCGAAGCACCAGTGAAGTGTCGATCGTCTCCTCGGTTTCGGTAGGCCGGGCGGAGAGCTGACCGGTCGGCGTTGCCACCAATTGGTTTTTCACGATCCTCACCTGTGAGACTGCACCGTCGCCGAGGACCTCGACGGGAGAGGTGAGGAACCGGAGAACGATCCGCTTGCGAGAAGGATCTGCGGTACGCGAAGCAAATTCCTGCGCCTGCTTGACCTTGAGCAGGACGGACGGCTCGGCGGCATCGCTTTCCACGAACGCCTGACTGGCCTCGTCGAGTTCGGCTTCGATCGGGTCGACGACTACGTCCACGTTCGCCATCTGTCCGAGCGCCAACAGTTCGGGATTGGTGTACGCGGCCTGCGCCGGCCCACGACGCCCGAGAATGACCACCTCACGAATCTTGCTGTTCCGCAGCGCTTCCAATGCATGCTCGGCGAGGTCCGTCTTCGCAAGCTGGTCAGGGTCGGTCACCAGGATGCGTGCGACGTCGAGTGCGACGTTGCCGTTTCCGACGATCACCGCTCGCTCGCCGGACAGATCGAAAGTCCGATCGGCATATCCCGGGTGGCCGTTGTACCAGGCGACGAACTCGGTGGCGGCGTGACTTCCCGGCAGATCCTCGCCCGGGATCTCGAGCTTGCGATCCCCGGCAGCGCCCACCGCGTAGATCACTGCGTGGTGATGGTCCAAGAGTTCCGAATGCGAGATGTGGGTGCCCACCTCGACGTTGAAGTGGCAGCGCACAGTCTTCTTCGCGACGACGGCGCGGAACTGATCGGTGACCCCCTTGGTTCCGGGATGATCCGGCGCCACGCCGGCGCGCACCAATCCGTAGGGAGTGGGAAGCCGATCGAACATGTCGACCTCGACGCGAGGCTTGCCGGTCAGTTCCATCGCCGCATAGCAGGCTGCGGGGCCGGAGCCGACGATCGCCACTTTCAGCGTTCCCAGTTCGGGATCGATCTTGGCCATCGTGATCGGCTCGGGCCAATCCGGGCCCATCGGATGCTTCTCGAAGTACGACGCATTCATCTGCAGGTACGGCGCGTCGTCCTCGTCGAGTTCGTTGTCCGGGAAGATCGCCTCGACCGGGCACTCGTCCACACACGCACCACAATCGATGCAGGTGTCGGGATCGATGTAGAGCATTTCGGTGGTCGCGAACGGAGCTTCGTCCGGTGTCGGGTGAATGCAATTGACCGGACACACGTCAACACACGAGGCGTCGTTGCAGCACGGCTGCGTGATCACATACGCCATGACATTCCCCTATCCCTGAAACACGAAGCTCGAACTGGTTCCCAGACTATAACGTGTTCCAATTTGGCGCGAGAATCGTTTTCAGATCACCCCATTGCGCTTCAGCAGCCACACCGCCTGCACGGTGGCGTGACCTCGCCATTCCAACGCCGCGGCGGGTGAATAGCTGTCGAAATCCACCGCCCAACCGCCGTCGCCATGTTGTCGCGCAGCGAGCGCAGACAGTTCGGACTCGATCACTGATGCGTCGAACAACGCGCGGGTCGGGCCGCCGGGAAGCGGTGAGAAATCGAGGGGCCGCATGAATTCGCCCTCGGCTCCCCCGTCCACGTGAACCAAGCCGTCAGCCGGGATACGCGAACCAAGAGTGCTCACCAACGACGACGCTTCGGGACTGTTCCGGTGAACCGCGTCGAGAAACTGCAAGGCAAAGGCCAGCTCGAGGGCATGCAGAGAATCCGCCCCGTCGATCGCGTCGAGGCAATATCGAACGGCAGAGGCGAACCACGGATGTTCGGCGACGGCCTCGTCGAATTCGGCAACGCGAGCCGCTGCAGCACACACGATGCTGGTGATCTGCAACGACGGCGCCAACGGATCTGCATCCACCCAGAAGGGCGCACACCCGGCTGGGTCTGCAATCGGGAAGGCGAAGGGTAAACCGCCGCCTGCCAGCGAATTGGTCTGCAACCAGTCGCACAGTTCGACCGCTCTGGGCGTCGGCGTTCCGATGTCGGCAAAGGCTTCGAAGGCATGCAGCGCTCCGCCAGGTTGGCTGGTTGCCGAGCGAAGATCCGGTTCGAGTCCCCAGCCGTACCCACCGTCCGGGTTGCGATAACCGTCCACGGCCGCACAAACCGCGGCCCGGTCACCCTGTCCGAGAATCAAATTCAGCCGATGCCGATCGAGAGTCCTGGCATGTCCCGCCATAAACCCGACGGCCGCCCTGAGATCAACACTCATGAACGACGACTCAAGATTCGTCGCCGTCGAGCCGGAAGCCGACCTTCAACGTGACCTGGAAATGCGCCACGGCGCCGTTCTCGATGTGACCGCGAGTTTCCACCACCTCGAACCATTCGAGGTTGCGCACCGTCTCGTTCGCCCGGGCGATGGCGGTGCGAATTGCCGCGTCACTGCTCTCGGTGGACGAGCCGACGATCTCGGTCACCCGGTACACGTTGCTGCTCATGGCATTCCCTTCGTGTCAGATTCGACGAACCAACTCCTGCGCCTCGGCGCCGAGCCTCGCAAGGCGAAGATCACCGAGAGCTGTCACAGCACTACCCAACCTGTTGGTGGTGAAACCGAGCGAGAGTCCGCTGGACAGGTCCGCATACGCGCCTGAACCGCCGACTCCGTAGTGGCCTATCGCATTCCGCGGCTGCCGCCGCGCGGCAATGATTGGCGGGTGGTAACCGAGAGTCCAGTTGGGCCGCACCGCCAGCACGTAATCCCGATCGCGAGTCTGGATGGTCGACATCTGGTCGATGGTCGATTCCTTCAGGAACCGCTTCCCGTCGATCACGCCGCCGTTCGCGATGGCGCCGTACATCTTCGCGAGAGCACGCGCGCTGAACACTCCGTTCCAGCCCGGCATGACGGCGTCGTGGACAGCCGGGTTGCGCACCATGACGTCGAAACCGTCCGGCATCGCGGCCTCCGCGAGTCCGCGAGTCGGACCGACGTGTGAGAGCACGGTCGACGCGAAGGCCCAGTTCAAGCCGGCAGGGTTGATATGTGGGAACAGCTTCGCGATCCGTGGACGCTCGGTTTCGGGTACGCGGTACCAGAATTCGTCGACTCCGAGGGGCTTCGCTATCTCCGCTTGTACGACGTCGATGAACGGCTGACCGGACACCCTGGCCACAAGTTCGGCTACCAACCAGCCGTAGGTCACAGCGTGATAGCCGGGGCCTCGAAGCCGACGCGGATCCGGTTTCTCGGCAGCCAGGGCGGCAACGACCGCGTCGTAGTCCATCAGGTCGAGAGGATGCGGCATCAAGCCGCGAACTCGGTGAAGGCCCGCGCGATGTGACATCAGTTCGCGGACGGTGATCTTGTCCTTGCCGGCCGCCGCGAATTCAGGCCAGTACCGAGCAACCGGGGCGTCGTAGTCGATCAACCCACGTTCGGCGAGTCGGTGAACGACGGTGCTGGCGACGCCTTTGCCGGTCGAGAACGACAGCGACACCGTGTCGTGGTCCCAGCGCCGATCACGATCGGCATTGCCGGCCCAGATGTCGAGAACTTTCTCGCCTCCCAGGTACACGACCAGCGCGCCGCCGCCTTGTTGCGGTTGGCGATACATCGCGAAGAAGCGGTCGGCCAAGGGAAGGAATCGCCGGTCCACGTACAGCTCGGTGCGCGAAGGCACCTCCACCCGGGCGAGTGAACCCCGTCGTGCACTGGGAGTCATCGCGTCCTCCGATCCCCGCTGATCAAGTTGCCCGGTCACCCGATCGGTGGCAGGAGCTTGACACCATTGTGACCACTGTCACGCAAGAGGCTCAGGGCCGGGGTGCCCTCACGGGGTGACCCACGTCGAAGTGCCGTCGCTGAAACATCCCTGACCTGTGGCGATATTGAAAACAAGGGTGGGACCACCTGAGCAGATCGCCCCGACGTCCGCGTCACCCACTGCCGCTCTGCCGCCAGGTCCGCTGAGCACCACGGCAAAGGGTGAGGAGTCGGTGCGACCGAGTGCGAGCGAACCCGGGCCGTACGCGACCGCGGCAAGTAACCCACCGCGCGACTCCGCCGCAGCAACGCCGCCGAAGAGGCCGAGGCCTGCCGACCTGCCGCCGTCTCGAGAATCCGCGACGCCGACGCCGTCGCCCTCGACGTGTGAAATCGCGTAACTGGAGGGATCTGCCACCGCTCGGCATGCGGATGACCCGTCGACGATCGTCTGATCTTGCCCGCGCGCCGAACAATCCAACGTCGCGGCTGACGCTGTTCCGCTACCGAGTGACAATCCGAAGGCGGCAAGAATCACACCGCCCGCCGCTAAGCTTGCTGCTCGCATTTTCCGGCGATCCATATCCAACCCCCACAGTGCATTCGACGTGACCGTACATTCGACGTCTGATCGAATTACCCGATATGTCCGCCTCTGACGCTACCCGTCTTTGTTCTTCCGATCGCGGTCCTTGCTCGGTTGAACACGTTTGGGTTCACCGGGCATTTTGGGATAGTTCGGCGGGTACGGCAGATCGCCCAGTCCTGCCGCCAGATCCTTCTCCCACATCTCCAACAGAACATCGAGGGCAAAGGCCTTGTCGTGCATGGCTTCCATCGGATCACCACGATCGGCGAGCAAGCCGGGAACCGTGGCGATGGTGCAGTCGTCTGGATGCACGTCGCGCAGTTCGTCCCAGGTCACCGGCGTCGACACAGTTGCGATCGGCGTCTTACGAGCGGAATACGCCGCCGCGATCGTCCGGTCACGGGCATTCTGATTGAAGTCGATGAAGATCCGTTCACCCCGCTCTTCCTTCCACCACGCGGTTGTGGCGCGATCGGCACTACGACGCTCGACTTCACGAGCAAGGGCGATACCCGCGTGACGGACCTCGACAAAATCCCAGCGCGCCTCGAGCGGGATGTAGACGTGAAGGCCTCGGCCACCGGACGTCTTGGGAAATCCTTCCAATCCCAACTCGGCGAGCAGAGGGCGAAGGACCTCGTCCGCGATGGCAACGGCCTCGTCGAACCCGGTCCCCGGTTGCGGATCGAGATCGATGCGCAGTTCGTCCGGGTGGTCGGTGTCCGGGCACCGCACGGCCCAGGGATGAAACGTGACAGTCCCGAGATTGGCGGCCCACACGATGTTCGCAGCACTTCGCACTCGAAGGACGTCGGCCTTGCGACCCGACGGGAACGTGACCTCGCAGGATTCGACGTGCTCGGGCCGTTTTGCCGGCAGCCGCTTCTGGTAAACCTCTTCGCCCTCGATGCCGTCGGGGAATCGCTGAAGATGCGTGGGCCGATCTTGGAGCGCCCGCAACGCTGCACCCTGCAGCGCCACCGTTCGGTAGTACTCGACAAGATGCCGTTTGGTTCCGCCGTCCTCACCCAACTGCGGATAGTAGATCTTGTCCGGGCTCGACAATCGGACCGCGATCCCGTCGACGTCCAGTTCCTCTGCCGGGCTCGCCATCACTTACCACCTGCAAGAACATCCGCGAAGTCGTATCGCACCGGAACCTCCAACTGATCGAATGTGCATTCGTCGGGCACCCTGTCCGGACGCCAGCGCAGGAATCGTGCGGCGTGCCGAAAGCGTTCCCCTTCCATCTGGTCGTACGCCACTTCGAGCACCCGCTCAGGACGAAGCGGAATCCAGGAGCGGTCTGCGGCCGATCTCCACCGGCTGGCCTCTCCCTCGGCTACAACGTCGTCGCCGAGGCGCAAAGGTTCGAGTTCGGCCAACAACTCGATCCGCCGCGCCGCGGTGAAAGCCGAAGCGCCACCGATCATCTTCAATTCGGAACCGTCGTACAGACCCAGAAGCATCGACCCGATACCTGGCTGACTCTTGTGGGGACGGTAGCCCAGCAGTACGACATCCGCGGTCCTGGCGTGTTTCACCTTGATCATCTCGCGTTTGTTCGGCAGGTACGGTCCCGCCAGCTTCTTGGCGACAACCCCGTCGAGGCCCGCGCCTTCGAAGGTTTCGAACCAGGCCATTGCTTCGGCGCTGTCGGCCGTCGCTGCCGTGACGTGGCAACTCGGACCGCCACCGACGGAATCTAGGAGCAGCGCACGTCGGACCCCGAAGTCCTCGATCGAGACGTCGCGATCCCCGAGCGCCAGTAAATCGAACCCGACAAATTGCGCTGGCGTCTGTTCCGACAACAATGCGACGCGGCTCGCGGCGGGGTGAATCCGCTCGGAGAGCGCTTCCCAACTCAGGCGCGTCACACCGTCGATCTCACGGGGAACCACCAGTTCTCCGTCCACCACACATTTTTCGGGCAATTCAGACTTGACGGCTTCCACCGCTTCGGGAAAGTACCGCGCCAGGTCCTTTCCTCCTCGCGATCCGAGCACCACTTCGTCACCGTCACGAAAGATGATTGCTCGAAATCCGTCCCATTTCGGCTCGTACGACCACGTCGGGTCACCGGACTCGGGCTGAGGCGGCACAGTGGCCGCAGCCTTCGCGAGCATCGGGGCAAGCGGCGGCATCAGGGGTAGCTCCACCTACCCATACTGACAGTCCGGTTGGCAATTCGACTACCGATGTATTGGAATAGGTCCCGAACAATCCACGAACCAACAGAATTATCCAAGAATCAACAAAGGGGTCCTTATGTCCGGAATCGTCCGGCGACTTTGCACTGCGGTGATCGCAACTTCTGCAATCGCCGCCTTCACCGTCGGTTGCGGTTCCGACATCGAGCCGAAAGCCATTGCGGAATCATCTTCCTCGGTTGCCGATTCGACCACTACCTCCGCGGCCCCGACCACCTCGAAGATCACCGGCCAGGAGGGCTCGGACGACGGCGGCGACGTCGACATCGACGTGTCGATCGGTGATTGCGTCAAGCTCGGAGGCACCACGACGGCCGCGGAAATCGACAACGCGGACTGCGGTAGCAAGGATTCCAACTACAAGGTGGTCGCCAAGGTTCCCACCTCTGATCTGTGTGCCTCCGATGTCGACTCGTACTACTACGAGACCCTCGCGGGTGACGAGCAGGGCGCTGTCTGTCTCGACGTCGACTGGGTAGTCGGCGGATGCATGGACCTCGGCAGCGGAATGGACGAGCCCGCCCGCATCGAATGCTCGGATACCAGCGGCACCAATGTAGTCGAGGTCGTCGAAATCCTGCAGAACTCCACGTCGATCGACGAATGCGGTTCGGGGGCAGACTCGGGATTCGAGCACCCGGAACGTAAGTTCACGGTCTGCGTCGCAACGCTCTGATTCGAGCGCCCTCCCGAAAAACACCTGTGCGCCTTGACAACCGATCTCGGTTGGCAAGGCGCACAGCGCTTTCTACAGCCGGCGCTTTCTACAGCCAGCCCCGACGCTTGAAGATCGTGTAGAGACTTCCACAGGTCAGGAACATCATCGAGAGTGCAAACGGATAGCCCAAGTGCCAGTGCAGCTCCGGCATGTCGTCGAAGTTCATTCCGTACACGGTTCCGATGAGCGTCGGCGCGAAGAGAATTGCCGCCCACGCCGAGACCTTCTTGATCTCCTCGTTCTGCGCGTAGCTCGCCTGCGTCAGATTGCGCATCTCCTCGTTCTGGTTCTGCGACACCAGAGTTGCGTTCACCGTGAGGATGTTTCCGAGCAACTGACGAAAGCCGTCGGCCCGCTCCACCACCGTCGTCGCATGGTCGGTGACGTCGCGCAGGTATCGCTGGAGTTCCTCGTCCGTGTGGTACTTGTCGAACCCTGCCGACAACCCACGCAGCATTCCCAGCAGCGGACGCGTCGCCCGCTGGAATTCGATCACCTCACGGGTCAGTTCGTAGATGCGACGCGAAACTCCGGGATCGCCACTGAATACTTCGGTTTCGATCTCGTCGATGTCGTTCTGCAGGCCGGCCACCACCGGGGCGTACCCGTCGACGACTGCGTCGAGAATGGCATAGAGAACGGCCTCGGTACCCAACCGCAACAGGTCAGGATCGTTCTCCATGCGAGTCCGCACCGCCGACAGATCCGGCGATTCACTGTGACGGACGGTCAGAATGAAGTTCGGACCACAGAAGATGTGCAACTCGCCGAATTCGACCCGCTCGGTCTCGTCGCGGTACCGCGCAGCACGCAGCACCACGAACAGCGTCTTACCGTAGCGCTCGAGCTTGGGGCGCTGGTGCGCGACGATCGCATCCTCGACCGCCAGTTCGTGGAGGTCGAAATGTTGTGCAGCGGCATACAACTGGGCGTCGTCGGGCCGGTACATGCCGATCCACGCCATCGACTGCGAATCCGGAAGGCATGACAGTGCTTCCGCCAGCGTGGACGGTGACGCTATCCGCTCGCCGTCGCGGTACACGCCGCTGTTGACGACGGTCGATTCGACGGGCGCCACCGCCTCGGGCGGGGCAGCCTTGACGACGGTGCGTGCGGCACGCGAGTGTCCGGGATGTGAGTCACCGAGCCCCGCGGAACGACGTGGCAGTACCGAACGTGAACGACGAAATTCGCGCATGCTGAACAGCTTTCGAGGGAAGAGTGAACGACGACGCTTGCTTCACAGCAAAGCCGAAGCCGATGAACACACGATGAAGCTGCAGCAAAATACCGGATCAACCCGGGCGGCTACAGCTTCAGTTGGTACTCGGAGGTTGGCCACGCATTACAGCCACACCTCCTCTTCCCTGAATTCCTACGCAAGTCCGCGCACGACGCCAACATGCTACCCCGACTGTCAGAGCACGACAAACCGAACGACAAGCCGCAGGACAGCACGAACCGGTCGGAGAAAACCCGCTCGACGAATGCAGCTTTCAGTCAGTTCGCAGCGCGCAATCCGCCGATCAACAGTTCGACGATCTGGTCCGCCAACGACTCCGTCTCCGCCAACGTCTGCCCTTCACGCCTTCGGTACCAGAGGTCGATGCCGTTGAGACTGCTGAGGAGGACTTTTGCCGCCATTCGAGGTGAGCCCGCACGAATGGAACCATCCGCGACACCTTCGGTCATCACGTCGACGAACAGATTCTCGTAGTCGAGTCGCAGCGAATTCAGTTCCACGAGGACTTGCTGTTGCCTCGGCTTGAGCGCGGAGTTCATCTGACCCCGGACACCTTGGTGGATCGTGTGGTGGTACCCGAGATGTGTCATGAGATTGACCAGGTGGGCGTGCGACATCGCTTCGAGACGCGCGAGGCCGCTTTCTGCCCCGCCCATCCGAGACTCGACCTCAGCGCGGAGCAGGCTCATCCCGCGCTCGTAGATTGCCAGGTAGATGTCGAACTTCGAACGAAAGTGGTAGTAGACAAGACCTTTGGTGGCGCCGATTCGATCGGCCAGTAAATCTACAGTCGTGGCTGCGTAACCGTCTTCGGCAAAGGCGTCGGCGGCGCTGGTGATGATCGCGGATCGCACGTCCGGAAGATCACTACTCATTCGACTTCCACTCCCATTCACACTGCCTGCCGGCCCTTGACTGTTTCCACGCCATCGCATAGTAATACTGAGTAGTATCCCAGATCAGAGAGGTTTTCCCATGTCGTTGGATTTTTCCGGCAAGGTAGCGATCATCACGGGCGCAGGCGGCGGACTCGGCCGTTCACACGCATTGGCCCTCGCCGCACGCGGCGCACGCGTCGTCGTCAACGACATGGGTGGCTCGGTCAACGGCAGTGGCGGCGCTGATACCGCAGCCGCCAAAGTAGTGGCGGAAATCGTCGAGCTGGGCGGCGAGGCCATCGCGGACCACTGCGACATCACCGACGTCGACGCCGTTGCCGCCATGGTCGCGACGGCCGTGGACAAGTGGGGCCGCGTGGACATCCTGATCAACAACGCCGGAATCCTGCGCGACAAGTCGTTCATCAAGGCCGAGCTCGACGACTTCCGCAAAGTCATCGACGTGCATCTGATGGGTTCCGTCATCTGTTCCAAGGCAGTCTGGCCGCACATGGTCGAACAGAACTACGGACGCATCCTCATGACTACGTCGGCATCGGGAATTTACGGCAACTTCGGCCAGGCGAACTACGGCGCCGCGAAGTCCGGCGTCGTCGGCCTGATGAACGTTCTCGCCATCGAGGGCGAACGCAAGGGCATCCGCGTCAACTCGCTGGCCCCGACCGCCGCGACCCGCATGACCGAAGACCTCCTCGACGAGAAGACTCTCGCTCTGCTTGCACCCGAATCGATTTCACCCGGCGCACTGTTCATGGTCTCCGATGACGCACCGACGAAGACCATCCTCAGCGCCGGCGCCGGCGTCTTCGCGATCGCTCGCATGGAGGAGTCGCAGGGCGTCTACATCCCCGAAGGCGCACTCTCCCCCGAGGTCGTCGCCGAACGGTGGTCCGAGATCAGTGACATGACCGATTCCGTCCAGGTGCCCGCGGCGTTCGATCAGACCCGCCGGTTCGTCGAGAAGGCCGTGGCGGAGCAGCCCAGCAACTGAGCAGGGCAACCAGACAACTGATCGACCCCGCTCCCCCTAAGGTGTGGTGGTGACCACACCTACGGGAGTATCGATCGTCGACATCGTCGACAGACTGGGAATGACGTTCCTCAGCGGTGGCGACACCGTCGACGGCGCCCGCACTGTCAGCCGCGTGACCCTGCACGAAGGGTCCGAAGCTACCCAGGACAGTGCGGGCGCCGTCGTACTCGGCGCAGGTCTCGCAGGTTCGGCCGATATCGCAACGGCGGTAAGAGAATACGGCTCGGCAGGTGCGGTAGCGCTGATCGTCAAAGAGCCCCTGGACTTCGACGGCCTCGTCGAGAAGGCGGTGGCCGACACCGACGTCGCACTCCTCGGAATGGTCAAGGATGCAAGCTGGCTGCAAAGCGCGTCGTTGATCAACGAGATCCTCGAATCCGGCAACAACGGGGACCGCACGTCGGCCGCCGACGCCGACCTGTTCGATCTTGCCAACTCGATCGCTCAGGTATTGAACGGCCCGGTCACCATCGAGAATCAGTCGAGCCGGATCCTCGCGTTCTCGGCGGATCAAGCCTTCGGCGACGAGGCACGTAAGCAGAGTGTCCTCGGACATCAAGTGCCGCAGCACTATTCCGATCGGCTCAGGTCAATGGGGTATTTCAACAAGATCTACGGCTCTACCCTGCCGGTATTTCTACCGGGTATCGGGCCGGGCATCAGGCCCCGCGTCGGCATGCGAATACATGCGGCATCGCAGATCCTCGGTTCGATCTGGGTGATCTTGGACGAGGAGCCGAACGAATTGCAGGTCAAAACGCTCGTCGAGGCGGCGGGCGTGGCCGCGATGAGTTTACTTCGCGCCAAGCTGGCCGCGGATTCGGCACGACGGCTGAGGTTGGGCGAGGTGATCACGTTACTGAGTGGCGGCACTTCGGCCAAGGAAGCGGCCGAGCGACTGGGCTACGGCCGCTCGAAGGCAAACGTACTTGCGGCCGGCTTCCGTAGCGGCGCCGGTGCATCGTTGGAGGCCGAAGCCGATGTCGATCAACTGGCCCTGACACTCAATACCTATCTCGACCAAGTATTTCCGTTGTCGGTGGCGGCAGCGATCGGCGGCACCGTCTACGCCGTCATCCCACACACCCGGCATCAGACCGACGACGACTACGTGCGTCGGATCGCGTCGGAGTTTGCAGACCGTTCCCGTTCGGAAAAGTCGGTGGTCATCGGAATCGGTGCGACAGTGGCCGACGTGATGACGCTGGAGAAGTCACGCGACGAAGCCGACCGAGCGCTTCGCGTTCTGAGGTCGACGTGGAATTCTTCGGGCCGGACCGTCGCGTGCGCCGACGACGTGCAGATCAATTCCCTACTTCTGCGCCTCTCCGACGCCCTGGCGGACGAGAACGAGACCGCATCGGGTCCGCTCGCGGTACTGCGTGAGTACGACCGCAGTCACGACATCAACCTTGTCGACACGCTCCGCGCCTGGCTCGACACGTTCGGCGACATTCCGGCTGCTGCGTCCTTGGTTCACATCCACGTCAACACGTTCCGGTACCGCCTCAAGAAGCTTGCCGGGATTGCCGGCATCGATCTCGATGATCCGGAAACTCGATTCAGCCTGATGCTCCAGCTTCGTCTCTTCCATCCGACAATGTTGTAGCGATCTACCAAGTCTCACGAAACATTCGTAAATCCGGACGATGTTCTCGTTCTTTTGTTGGGTGAAGATTCAAGCAATCGTCTTTTGCTCCTGACCCGACAGACCTCGCGTCACTCGGGCGGGACCACACCTTCCGGAGGCACCATGAAACAACGGTCCTACGCACTACTGGCTGCGGCAACTGGCACCGTTCTTGCCCTGACCGCGTGCTCAACGGGTGGCTCATCGGGTTCGGGTGGGGGTGAACCCGTCACGGACGGCACCTTCAAATTGGCTCTCGTGGCCGACCCCGGCGCTCTGAATCCGCTGATGACCGCCGCTTCGCCGGCGCACCAACTGGCGCGTCTGAGCTACGACTATCTGCTCCATCCGGATCCCGATACCGGCGTAACCAAGCCGTGGCTCGCCGAGAAATGGGAAGAGACAACCACTTCCGCGTCCTTCACCATTCGCGACGGCGTCACCTGTAACGACGGATCCGCTCTGACTGCCCAGACCGTCGCCGACAACGTCAATTTCATCACCAACGCAGCAAACAAATCCGCTCTCCGCGGGGTGTACGCACCGGCAACTGCAACTGCCACCGCCGACCCGGCGACCCGGACCGTAACGGTCACAACTCCGGAACCCTCTCCGTTCCTGCTTCTCAACCTGGCGCGAATACCGATCATGTGCGAGGCCGGGTTGAAGGATCCGACGGCGGCAAACAAGACGACCTTCGGGTCGGGCATGTTCCAGATGACCGAGGCAGTCGCCAACGATCATTACTCCTACGTTCGGCGCGACGGATACAACTGGGGACCGGACGGCACTACCTCCGACACTGCCGGTGTACCCAAGAATGTCGTCGCATCCATCATCACGAACAACAGCACAGCGGCCAACCAGGTGTTGTCCGGTGATCTGAATGCCGCTGCCGTCTCCGGCCCCGATCAGGACCGCATGAACGCCGCGAACTTGGATACCGTCAAGCAGCCTGCTCCAGCGGGCGAGATGTTCTTCAACCACAGTCCCGGCAATCCGACGAGCGATCCTGCCGTACGCAAGGCGCTGGTCCAGGCTCTCAATCTCGACGACCTCGCCGAGATCTTCACCGCCGGCCGCGGAACCCGATCGACCACGATGGTGTCCATCGAACCGCGGGCCTGCATCTACGACTCTGTCGCCGGAAACCTACCGGACTTCGATACCAGTGCGGCCGCAGCAACTCTCGAGTCTGCGGGCTGGAAGGTCGGCGCGGACGGTAAACGCAGCAAGGACGGCACACCGCTCCGAATTCGGATGGTCTACGAGACGTTCGGCGACGCGACCGATGCTGCCGCCGACGTCGCAGTCAACGCGTGGAACGACCTGGGCGCCACCGTTGAACTCACCAGTGGAGACTCGAACAAGATTCTCGATGTCGCACTCAGCGGCAAGGACAACACGGCGTGGGATGTCGCGTGGGAGCCGATCAACGTCGCGCTGCCCAGCATGCTGGTCCCCTTCCTCTCCGGTCCGGTGCCCGCTGCGGGAATGAACTTTGCGTCGATCTCCAACCCGGCCTACGACGCAGCCGTCACCAAGGCTTCCGGGCTGACGTGCGAGGACGCTTGTGCCGCTTGGGCAGACGCTGAGTCCGAGATCATCAAAGCAAACTCGGCGGTACCTTTTGCCGACAAGATCACGACTCTCTACTTCAACAATGCGGGTCTTGCATTCGGCCGCAATTTCATCGGTTCGGCCCTGCGCCTGTACCAGTAGACCGCCGGTAGCGACCGGGGAAATCGTCGTGTTTCGCCGGTCGCTGTCGGTATACGGACAGGTATTCACTGATCCTGACGGTTTTCGTGGGAGCGGACGAAAATCGACCCGATTTTCGTGAGGATCGACAGAGATGCGCGTCACGTCATGCGCCAAGATTTAGCAGTCAACACTCAACCGCGCCCTCACGTTTTTCGCTCGGGCCCCTGCTCCATCACGGAGGCACCATGAAACACCGCTTCTATCCAACACTTGCGGCAGCCGCAGGGCTCACGCTTGTGTTGTCTGCTTGTGGCTCGGGAGGCACGTCCTCGGGCGCCAGTGGCGGTGAACCGGCCACCGACGGGACCTTCCGTTTCGCCCTGCAGGCCGATCCGGGTGCACTCAACCCGATCATGTCGGCCGCCTCGGCGACCGCCGAGTTGTCTCGTTTGGCGTACGACTACCTGATCTACCAGGATCCCGATACCAGTGAAGTCGGACCGTGGTTGGCGGAGAAGTGGGAGGAGACCCCGACCTCGGCGTCCTTCACCATCCGTGACGGGGTGACCTGTACCGACGGATCGACGCTGACACCGCAGACCGTCGCGGACAACATCAACTTCGTGGCCAACCCGGACAACGGTTCACAGTTGCGCGGGTCCTCCGTGCCGACCGGCGCCACTGCGACTGCCGATCCTGCAACGCACACTGTCACGGTGACCACTCCGGCGCCGAGCCCGTTCCTTCTTCTCAACGTCGGTCGCCTGCCGATCCTGTGCGAGGCCGGATTGAAAGATCCGACAGCGTCGAACAAGAAGTCGCTCGGCACCGGCATGTTCGAAGTCACCGAAGTTGCCGCCAACGACCACTACACGTTCCAGCGTCGCGAGGGCTACAACTGGGGCCCCGACGGCACGACCTCCGACACCCCGGGCGTCCCCAAGACGGTCGTCGCCGCCATGTCGCCGAACGTGAGCACCGCCGCAAATCAGCTGCTCTCGGGTGAACTCAACGCAGCTCCGATCGCCGGTCCGGACAAGGACCGCGTCGCGGCAGCCAATCTGGACTCCGTCGGTCGGCCTCTGCCGGCAGGCCAGATGTACTTCAACCAGATCGCGAGTAATCCCACCAGCGATCCCGCAGTGCGCAAGGCCCTGATCCAAGCGGTCGATCTCGACGACCTCACTCAGGTCATCACCGCCGGACACGGGGTCCGGGCAACCAGCCTCGTCGCTGTCGAACCGCGCGCCTGCGTTTACGACTCTGTCGCAGGCAACATTCCGGACTTCGACCTCACTGCCGCCAAGGCAACACTGGACGGCGCTGGTTGGACCGCCGGCGCTGACGGCAAGCGAAGCAAGGATGGCAAGCCGCTCAATCTCCGCCTCGTGTACGACGGCACCGACGATCCGCGCAACGCGGCGGCCGAACTTGCTCAGTCGGCGTGGTCCGAACTCGGCGCAAACGTCGAGGTGACCGGGGGCGACTCGAACAAGATCATCGACGTCATTCTGAGCGGCAAGGACAACTCTGCCTGGGACATCGCCTGGGTCCAGGTCAACTCCTCGCTGCCCAGCACCTTCACTGCGTACTTTGCCGGGCCGGTTCCCGCAGCAGGCAAGAACTTCGGATCGGTCAGCAACCCCGCCTACGAAGCAGCAGCCACCAAGGCTTCCGGTCTGACCGGTAGCGACGCTTGTGACGCCTGGGCCGACGCCGAGTCGGAGCTCACCAAGACGATCGCGGCCGTGCCCTTCGCAGACTCCGTCATGAACGTGTACTTCAACAAGGCCGGACTCTCATTCGGCAAGTCGCTCAACGGTTCTGCGCTGCGTCTCTACCAGTAGGCCGTCCGCCCACTCTGAAATATCTTCCCGCCCCAGCATCCCGCCCTCCGGAAAGACAGCCCATGAGTCAAACTATTGAAGCCGCGAAACCAGAAGCGGCGCCTCAGGCTCGAGCAAAGTGGCTCGAGTCCGACAGCTGGCCCGCATATCTTCTGCGTCGTTTCGGCACCTTCGTGATTTCACTCTGGGCGCTGGTGACTGCGGCGTTCCTGATGCTCCAACTGATTCCGGGAGACCCGGTTCGGTTGGCACTGGGAATGAACGCACCGGTCGAACTGGTCGAGACAACGAGGTCTCAGCTCGGTTACGACCTTCCCTTGTGGCAGCAGTACTTCCGATTCGTCGGCGGGTTGCTGAGCGGGAATCCCGGTGACTCGATCACCTTGAGGACTCCGGTCTTCGAGGTGATCGCGTCCCGCCTACCGGCAACACTCGAACTGGCTGTACTCACAGTCGTCACGGTGCTGCTAGTGGGCATTCCGATCGGCCTCATCTTCGCTGCACTGACCCGCAACGGTCGACGACGCGGAGTCGAGATCGGTTACACCGCAACGTCGGGCACCATCGCCGTGATCCCCGAGTTCATGTTCGGTACGGCGCTGGTCTACCTCTTTGCCGTCACGTTCCCTGTTCTGCCCGTCGCCGGCCGAGGTGGACCGGAAAGCTACATCCTCCCGGTCGCGGCCATGTCGATCGGTGCCATCGCCTCGATGTCGCGCATCGTCCGTGCAGAGGCGCTCGGCGTGTTGGACATGGACTACATCCGTACGGCGCGCGCCAAGCGAATGCCCGTGGCACGAATCTACTTCCGTCATGCAATGCCCAACCTCATGACGTCGACGCTGACGCTCGCCGGACTCCTCCTGGGTGGTCTGATTGCCGGCACCGTGCTCATCGAGAGCATCTTCGCCTGGCCCGGCATGGGCATGGCGCTGGTCAAGTCCATCACCGAGAAGGACTACCCGCTCGCCCAGACACTGGTCGTGATCTACGGCGCCATCGTCCTTCTCATCAATTTCATCGTCGACGTGGTGCTCGCTCTCATCGACCCACGATCCACAATTCGGGAGAACTGAGTTGAGCACCTCACCTACGGCCCCCACTGCGGCCCCCAAGACGCCCCCGCGACGACACTGGATCGTCGGAACGTTCCGCACCCCATTGGGAATCCTGGCCCTCACCTTCCTGACCGCTCTGATCGCCCTCGTCATCTTCGGACCGATGATCTGGGGTGACGCCGCTGTCGCAGCCAACCCGAAGGCACTCTCTCAGGGACCGAGTTCCGAGCACATCTTCGGCACCGACGCCGGCGGGCGTGACGTCTTCGCCCGCACGATGACCGCCGCGAGACTGTCGGTGCTCATGGCTCTCGGAGCCGTCGCACTCGGTGTCACAATTGGCCTGATACTCGGTACGCTCCCGACGCTCGCTCCCCGCTGGGTCGGACGAATGGTCGTGGCATTCCTCAACTTCGCCATCGCATTCCCCGGACTGCTCCTCGCGATCTTCCTGTTGGTCGTTCTCGGACAGGGTGCTGGCAGCGCGGTGATCGCCATCGGTCTCGCCCTGGCCTCGCCGTTCGCGAGGTTGACGTACGCACTGGCTTCGTCGGTCAACGGACGCGACTTCATCGACGCAGCACGCATCCTCGGGGTTACCAAGCCGGGGCTGCTGTTCCGCCACATTCTCCCCAATATCCGTGAACCACTCATCGTCAATGCCAGCATCGCTGTCGGCAGCGGCCTCGTGGTCTTCGCCGGACTCTCGTTCCTCGGCTTGGGCATTCAGCCGCCTGCATTCGACTGGGGCCGGATGCTCAACGAAGGTCTGTCGAAGATCTTCGTCAACCCGGCCACCGCACTCGCCCCCGGCATCGCCGTCGTGCTCGCCGGCTTGACCTTCACGCTGCTCGGCGAGGCCATTGCTCGCGGCGCGGGAGTTCGCAGCCCGATCAGCAGTCGCCTGCCGAAGTGGAAGCCGATCAACCGGAAAACTGCCCAGGCCGATTCGGCGCCCACCGACGAAGACGCGGTACTGACCGTCCGCAACATGTCCGTCGCAGTCCCCGCGGGTGACGACTGGCGTCGCCCCGTCGACAACATCAGTTTTACAGTTCACCGCGGCGAAACCGTGGGCATCGTCGGTGAATCCGGGTCCGGAAAGTCACTGAGTTGCATGGCAATCGCGCAGCTGACCGACCACCCCACCGTGGTCGACGCCGGGCTCATCGAGTTCGACGGCACCGTGCTGATGAAGGACGGCAAGCGGCCGGACGACGCGGCTTCGCGCAAGGTTGCCCGCCAACTCGGCACACGTATGGCGATGGTGTTCCAGGATCCGATGTCGTCCATGAATCCGTCTCTCAAGGTCGGATACCAGGTCGCCGAGATCGGTTGGCTCCACGAAGGTATGAGCAAGGCCGACGCGAAGAAGGCGGCAGTCGAGCGACTGAACGCCGTCAAGATCCCCGACGCGCCCAGGCGTGCGAAGCAGTACCCCCACGAGTTCTCCGGCGGTATGCGTCAGCGCGCGATGATCGCCATGGGTCTGATGGGTAAGCCCGCTCTGATCATCGCGGACGAACCCACCACTGCGCTCGACGTGACCGTTCAGCGTGAGGTCCTCGGGCTGCTCCACGAGGTTCGCGAAGAAACCGGCGCCGCAATCCTTCTCATCTCGCACGACATGGCCGTCATCACCGGCATGTGCACCCGTGTCCTCGTCATGTTTGCCGGCGAAATCGTCGAAGACATCGCAGTCGACGATCTGATTGCCGGCCGTGCAAAGCATCCGTACACCCGCGCGCTGATCGCCGCGGTCCCCACCATGAGCACCGATCGCGACAAGCCGCTTGCCACCGTCGACGAAGCCTGGCAGGTGGAGAGCCTCGACGCCGAGGAGAGCACCGCCGACATCGAGTTGGAAGAACTGTTGGCTGTTGCAGAGGAGATCCGATGAGCAGACTCGAATTCCGTGACGTCAACGTCCACCTCGGTAGCGGTTCGAAAAAATTCCACGCCGTCAAGAACATCAATCTCGACATCCCCTCCGGATCGGTGGTCGGTCTCGTCGGTGAATCGGGTTCCGGAAAGTCGACACTGGCGCGAGCAACTGTCGGCCTGGCCGAGCCCAGTTCCGGCCAGATCCTTCTCGACGGTGTGGACGTCGCTCACGCCCGCGGCGCGACGGCTCGTCTGCGCCACCGGATCCAGATGGTCTTCCAAGATCCGTACTCGTGCCTCGACCCGCGAATGACCATCGGCCAGTCACTCGCCGAGGCGCTGCGGTCCACCGAGCGTCGTGACAAAGCTCGGCGCAGCCGCGGCGACCGCGCCGCCGAGGTCGCTCGACTCCTCACCACCGTCCAACTGCCGGTGGAGAAGGCGCACGAATACCCATCGTCGTTGTCGGGTGGTCAGCGCCAACGCGTTGCCCTCGCGCGGGCTTTGGCAGCCGCACCGGCAGTTCTGCTTGCCGACGAAATCACCTCCGCTCTGGACGTGTCCGTGCAGGGCGCGGTTCTGAATCTGTTGGTGGATCTGCAGAAGCAGCTTGGTCTGACGGTTCTGTTCGTCAGTCACAACCTGGCGGTGATCCGTTACGTCTGTGACCACGTCGCAGTCATGCTCGGCGGCGAGATCGTCGAGCACGGGCCGGTTCTCGACGTGATCGATTCGCCGAAGGAGCCGTACACGGCAAAGCTGTTGTCCGCGATCCCGACATTCGGGGAGCCGATGTTCCAATGACAACGCCGACCACTCTCGACTCCCCCGCTGCCGTAGCCCGTGCCGAAGAACGTCGTTCGGCGAGAATCCAGGATTACGCGTCCGTGGTTACACCGACCAGCATCGCCGTATCGGCGTCGGGACGCATTGCATACGTACGTACCGAATCGAATCCGGCTGCGGATACCAACGAGCACTCGATCTGGTTGGCTTCCCCGCAACTACAGCTCACCGCGGGACCTGCCGACACCTCGCCGGCCTGGCATCCCGTTTCGACGCTGTTGGTCTTCGTTCGGCCGGATTCCTCGGGCACACCACAACTGTGGAAGGTCGACGCCACCGGGGGTCCGGCAACACAGCTGACCACCACGGCGCAGCTCCCGCTCGGCGCGGGGGCACCGGTGTTCTCTCCCGACGGCGCTCGGATCGCCTTCAGCGCCCCCGTCGACCGCACTGCCGCCGGATCGTCATGCCTCTTGGTGGCGAAGCGCCTCAACTACAAGGTCGACGGATCCGGTGTCCGGGGCAGCGTTCGGGCGCACCTGTTCGAGTTCGATCTGGCCGCCGGCTCACTACGGCAGCTGACGGACGGCGATTGGGACGCTTCGCATCCCTCGTACAGTCCCGACGGCACCGAACTGGCTTTCACCGCGGCGATGGACGGCGACGCCGATCTGACGCGGGCGAGTTCCGCCTGGACCGTATCGCTGACTGATCTCGCCTCCGCTCCGCGGATGTTGGGGCAAGCACGCGGCATCGCAGGACCACTTGCATGGACACCTGCCGGCGACGCGGTCGTAACCGTCGGTTGGCACACACCGATCATTCACAACAACGAACTTCTTGTCCTGCACCGCGACCAGCGAGTGGAAGACCGCAGCCTGACGTCCGGACTCGACCGAAACGTCATGCCGGGCGGGACCGGTTATCCCGGTGGCGCACCGAGTTTCACCGCCGACGGCGACATCGTCTTCTGCATCCGCAACCACGGCTCCACCGAACTGCACAAGGTCGATTTCGGATCAGGCTCCGTCTCACCACTTCTCACCGGCGAGCGGACAGTGGTCTCAGGCCTTGCCCTGACGTCCGGGCGAGCCGTCGTCGCGCTGGCAACGGCGACATCCTTCGGCGAGGTCGCCGTCATCGACCTCGAGACTCGTGCAGTCGAAACCGTCACCGAATTGAACACGGAACTGACAACTTCCGTCGCGTTTCCAGTCGCCTCCGAGCGTTGGTTCGACATCAGCGACGGCACCCGTGTTCAGGGTTGGATCCTGCGCGACCCGAACGTCACGGGCGCCGGTCCGCTGGTTCTGGACGTCCACGGCGGACCACACAATGCCTGGACCGGAACGCCGACCGTGATGCACGCATACCACGCGGAACTGGTCGCGCTGGGATTCACGGTCTTGATGATCAATCCGCGCGGAAGTGACGGCTACGGAAACGACTTCTTCGACGGTGTGCGGGACGGCTGGGGTGAGGCGGATCGTGCCGACCTGCTCGAACCGGTCGAAACCCTTGTCGCCGAGGGGATGGCCGATCCGAAGCAACTGGTACTCACGGGCTACAGCTACGGCGGATTCATGACGTGCGCCCTGACGTCCGTCACCGATCGGTTTGCCGTCGCAGTCGCCGGTGGTCTCGTTTGCGACATCGCGAACACAGCCGGCCCCTCGGACGAGGGCATCTTGCTGCAGACGGTCGAATTCGACCCGCAGTCATCTCGGGTACGGGAACTTTCGCCGCTGGGGCGAGTCTCCCAGGTGACGACACCGACGCTGATCCTTCACGGCGGCAGCGACGTCCGTTGCCCGGTCAACCAGGCCGAACAGTGGTTCGGTGGACTGCGTTTGGCCGGCACCCCGACCGAGTTGGTGGTTTTCCCGGACGCGTCACATGCCTTCGTGTTGACGGGTCGGCCGTCCCACCGACTGGAGTACAGCACTCGTCTCGTCGACTGGATCGAACGGCACCTCTCCCCCAAGCCCGCACTGACCACGGTCGATCCCGACTACTGGCAGTACCGACTCGACACCCTGAGTGCGAAGTACGGGGTGCCCGGCGCCTCACTGGGAATTCTGACCACAACCCGCAGCGGATTCTCCCGCACCGTGGTCACGTCCGGTGTCGTCAGTACCCGCACCGGCGTCGCGGCTACGCCCGACACGCTGTTCCAGATGGGTTCGATCAGCAAGGTCTGGACGGCCACCCTGATCATGCAGCTCGTCGAAGAAGGATTGCTGGATCTCGACTCACCTGTCCGGAACATCCTGCCGGACTTCGCAGTTGCCGACGCGGTAGCCACCGAAACGGTCACGACTCGCCACCTGTTGACTCACACCAGTGGCATCGACGGTGACGTTTTCATCGACGGCGGGCGCGGCGACGACTGCGTCGAGCGATACGTCGCATCACTGAAATCAACGGTGCAGCTCTTCGCCCCCGGCACCGATTGGTCGTACTGCAACACCGGCTTCGTGATCGCCGGACGAATCATCGAGGTTCTCCGAGGTAAGAGTTGGGACGCGGTTCTGCGCGAGCGGATCATCGAACCGCTCGGCCTGACCAAAACCACGACCCTGCCTGAGGAGACGGCACTGCACCGCGCTGCAGTCGGGCACGTCGGCGGTGCCGACGACCTCGAGCAGACACCACAGTTCCTCATCCCCCGCTCGATGGGCCCCGCCGGCCTCATCAACAGCACGGCCGAAGATCTACTCCTGTTCGCTCAGGACTCGATGCGCGAGGACCCGGTTCTCCTTCGGCGTTCCACTCATCTGGCGATGCTCGAGGAGCGCCGCCAGATCGGTGACGTGTCGTCAGCGGACATCATGGGAACCACGTGGTTGCTGCACAATTGGGGCGGTGTACTGGCTCATGGCCACAATGGCGGAACTCTCGGCCAGCAGTCGTTCTTGCGAGTGGTGCCGTCGTGCGGTCTAGCCGTGGTCCTGATGGCCAACGGTGGAGCAATGGACGCTCTCTCCGGCGATCTTCTGGCTGAAGTAATCGGTTCCATAGGCGGCGTCAGTGTGACACCGGCATTCTCGCCTGGTGACCCCCACACCCGCGTCACGTCCTCACCTGAAGAACTCGATGCGCTGTGCGGCCTGTACCGCGATGCCGCAGCCGATTTCGTCTTGGAAAGGACCGGCGGTTCCCTGACCGCCCGCCGCACCGATCACATCGACCCTTCGGTCACCGCCGAAAGCGCAGAGTCCGTCTCTCTCAGCCTGATCGAAGTTCACCCTGGAGTGTTCGGGACCCGACTCCCTCAATCAGCAGGTTGGATCCGGATCACTTTCTCCGACAACGGGAGTACACAATTGCTACACGTCGGAAGCCGCGCGTATCCGCGAGTGAACAACCGATGACCATTCTCCGCGATCTGGCCGAGCGCCAACTTCCTCAGATCCTCGAGGACGCCATCGCGCTCATCGAAGTCGAGTCGCCGTCACACGATCTCGAAGCTGTTGCCCGCAGCGCGAAGTGGACGTCAGATCTTGTCCACGAACGACTCGGCGTGACACCGGAGTCGATAGTGACGGAAGGCCGAACCCATCTGGTGACCCGTTTCGGCAGCTCACCGACGCGGTTGATGCTGCTCGGTCATCATGACACCGTGTGGCCGATCGGCACCCTGACACGCCTGCCCGCAGCCGTCACCGACGGAGCGCTCCGAGGTCCGGGCGGACTCGACATGAAACTTGGTGTCGTTCAGGCAATCCACGCCCTCGCTATCGTCCGGGAGCTGCACGGCGACGATGCACTCGACGGAATCACACTCCTCGTGACCGGTGACGAAGAAATCGGTTCACCCACGTCGCGGTCCCTCATCGAGGAACTTGCGGCAGGCGCGGTACTGGTTCTCGAGGCCGGCGGTGACGGTGGCGAACTGAAGACTGTCCGCAAGGGGGTGTCGCTGTATCGGATCCATGTTGCCGGTCGCGCCGCCCACGCCGGGCTGGAGCCGGAAAAAGGCATCAACGCTGCAGTAGAACTGGCTCGTCTCGTGATCGCGATCAACGACTTGTCCTCGCCGGCACAGGCAACCACCGTCACCCCGACTGTCATTTCAGCCGGAACCACAACCAACACCGTTCCGGCAGAAGCCTTCGTCGACGTGGACGTGCGCGCAACCAGCGCCGCCGAGCAGGAGCGCGTCGATGCGAATATCCGAGCCCTGCAGGCAATCCACCCCGAAGCCGTAGTCACGGTCTCGGGTGGTGTCAACCGTCCACCTCTCGAAGCGACGATGTCCGCACCGTTGCTGGCGTTGGCGGAACGCGTTGCGCTCGAGCATGATCTGACTCCGCTCGTCGGCCTCGCCGTCGGCGGAGCCTCGGACGGAAACTTCACTGCCGGTATCGGTATCCCCACCCTCGACGGCCTCGGTGGCGTCGGCGGCGGTGCACACGCCGAGACCGAGCATGCGCTCGTGTCCGCAATCGCTCCGAGGACGGCGTTGGTTGCGGGCCTTATTCGTTCGATCACGTCTGAAGGGGGCCCTCGTGTCGAAAAGCAAAGCGGTTGAGTTTCGAGAACTGGTCGATACCCGCGAAATAGCCGATCTATCCGCCGTTTTCGACGAGATCTGGGCTACCAGTCCCGGACCGGCTCATTTCGGCACTGCGATGTTGGTTGCGCTTCACCACGGTGGTCACTACGTGGTGGGAGCCTTTTCCGAAGGCGAAATGATCGGTGGTTGCGTCGGATTCTTCGTCGAGCCTCTCGGCGAGGTTCTGCACTCACACATCGCCGGAGTACTACCGGGACACGCAGGCAAGGGAATCGGCCGCGCCCTCAAGCATCATCAGCGAGACTGGTGCATCGAGCGCGGCGTCAGGACGATCCGGTGGACCTTCGATCCACTGGTCGCACGAAATGCCTATTTCAACATTCAGCGTCTCGGAGCCGAACCGGCCGAATACAACCCGGATTTCTACGGGTCGATGGCAGACGGAATCAACGCAGGCGACGCCAGCGATCGTATGCTCGTCAGTTGGGACCTCGACGTCGATGGATCTCCGAGTTCTACTGTGGCCGTGAATGATACATTCAAGGTGCTTCAACCCACCGAAGACGGTACGCCTCGAATGCTCCCGATCCCACCCGACTGCGTCGATATCGCAGTCGGAATACCCAGAGACATCGAGCATCTGAGAACAGTCGACCGCGCCTCTGCCTTTGCCTGGCGACACGCGCTTCGCGAGTACCTCGAACCACTGATCGCCTCGAAGGAATGGCAATCGACCGGCTTCGACCCCAGCGGCTATTACATGTTCACGAAAATCTGCGAGACAACCGGAGAAGAGCAAGTCCATGCACATTGAGTCCGTCGAATTGCGCGAACTGCGCATCCCTCTCGTCTCCCCCTTCACCACGTCATTCAGCACCCAGCTCGAGCGCAACACCCTCGTCCTGAAAGTAAGCGGCACCACCGACGGCCCCAACGGTCCGGTGGAGACCGTCGGCTGGGGCGAGTGCGGCTCGCTCAGCGATCCGTACTACAACTCCGAATACACCGCTGGTGCGCGGGCGATGCTTCGCGAGTATCTCGTTCCGACGCTGCGTAAGTCGCAGTCGGATCAGCCGCTCTCGGCCGAGACGGTCGGCAGCGTACTTCACCACGTCGTGGGTCACCAGATGTCGAAGTCGGCTATCGAAATGGCAATCCTCGATGCTGAATTGCGGGCTCGTGGACAGTCTTTCGCTCGGTACCTCGGTGCCACTCGCACTCGGGTGCCCTCGGGAGTGTCCGTCGGCATCCAGGACAGCATTCCGCAGCTACTCGAAACCGTCGGCAACTATCTGTCGCAGGGTTACGTGCGAATCAAGCTGAAGATCAAGCCGGGCTGGGACATCGCTCCCGTGGCTGCGGTGCGCAAGGAGTTCGGCTACGACGTTCCTCTGCAGGTCGACGCGAATGCCGCGTACACCCTCGTCGACGCGCAGTTGCTGCGCCGCCTGGACGAATTCGCATTGCTCCTCATCGAACAGCCGCTGGCCGAGGACGATTTGGTGCAGCACGCCAAGCTCGCCCAGTCCCTCTCGACTCCGATCTGCCTCGACGAGTCGGTCGAGTCGGCCAAGGATGCGGCGGATGCCATCACGCTCGGTGCCGCTTCGGTCATCAACATCAAGCCGAGCCGTGTCGGTGGATATCTGGAAGCCAAGCGCATCCACGATCTCGCCTCGGCACACGGTATTGCGGTGTGGTGCGGCGGAATGCTCGAGACCGGAATCGGCCGCGCCGCCAACGCGGCCCTCGCGGCGCTGGACGGGTTCACGCTGCCCGGCGACATCTCGGCTTCCGATCGCTTCTACAAGGAGGACATCACCGAACCGTTTGTCATCGAGGACGGCCACATCGCTGTGCCGCAGGGACCGGGCTTCGGTGTGACTCCACGTGAAGACGTCATGGATCGCTTCACGGTCGGAACCGAGATTCTGTAGGTCCGTCACACAGTCACGCAGCAGCCACCTCCACCTTCACCCCGGAGGTGGCTGTTCGTCGTTTGTGTCAGTAGGGAGGTGCATAGTGATTCGGACATGACGTTCTGCACCGAAAGGCCCCCGATGAGTAGCTGGTCCGATCGCCCGATCTGCGCGTTCGACCTCGAGACCACGGGGCGGGATCCGTCGACCGCTCGTATCGTCAGTGCCTGCGTCGCGGTGATCGACGGTTCGAGTGTCGAAACACGCACGTGGCTACTCGATCCCGGCGTCGACATCCCCGCCGGCGCCTCGGCTGTTCACGGCATCAGCACCGAGTTCGCGGCGCAACACGGCCAGGATTATTCCGAGGGCTACGAAGAGATTCGCGAGGCTCTGCACAATTCCTGGGCGCGCGATCACGCCGTCGTGGCGTTCAATGCCTCCTATGATCTGACGGTCATGCATGCCGAGGGTCTGCGCATCGGCAAGCCTGCATTCGTTCCGGGGTTGGTGATCGATCCGTACGTGATCGATCGGGCGATGGATACGTTCCGCAAGGGCAAGCGAACGCTTGCGGCCGTGTGCGAGCACTACGGAATTTCATTGGAGTCGGCGCACGAAGCCGAGGCCGATGCCAAAGCTGCGGCAGCGTTGGCCCGCGAGTTGGCCGTGCGGTTCCCCGACATCCTGGGGCTCGATCTCATGGTCGATCAAGCCGATTGGCACGCCGAGCGGCAACGCGATTTCGCCGAGTACCTTCTCAGCCAAGGGAGGGACGTGGCAGATGTGAACGGCCAGTGGCCGATTCGCATCATCGCCTGACGTCCTCCCCGGCTCGGACGACCGCGCGCTACGCCGGGACCGGCGGCCACACCGGCGCAATGGACCACGGACGGGCTGTTTCGAGCTGCGACGCAACCTGAATCAGCAGATCTTCACGGCCGAACGCGCCGACCAACTGCACGCCGATCGGAACGCCGGCCGAGTCATGACCCATCGGCAAGGAAATCGCCGGCTGACCTGAACTGTTGAACGGACTGGTCAAGCCGCTGTACCCGGCCGAATGCTCCCAGATCGACATAGGATTCGCCGTATCGAGCAGACCGAGCGGAGCTGCCGGCCGAGCCATCGTCGGAGTCAGCAACAGGTCGTGATCGACAAAGAACGCACCGATCACCTGGGCGGCCCGCTCGAGTTCCTGCAATGCCTTGACAACGTTCGTCGCACTTTCGGACTTCGCGCGGTCGTAGATCATCCGCGCCATCGGCTCGAGGTCGTCGTCGCGGATCGCGCGATTCAGGGCGTCGAGTCGTTCGTCGACCTCGATCGTCATCGGAATGCCCATCAACACCGAAAGCCCGGCAGTGAGCGCATCGAGCGGAAAGTTCGGGGCACTCTCGGTGACATCGTGACCGAGTTCTTCGAGCAGGCCGGCAACACCGGTCGCGACGGCCGAGCACTCCGGGTCCACCGGTGTGCCGTCAGGAAGAGCGTTACTCAGACCGATCCGCAACCGTCCGGGATCGGCACCCACTTCCTCGATGTACGGCCGCTTCGGCGCCAGGATCACGTAAGGATCGCCCACTGTCGGCCCGGCGGACAGATCGAGAAGCAGCGCAGTGTCGCGGACACTTCGGGTGAGCGCGTGATGAACACTCATCGGCGACGAGAAGAGCGTGCGCGCCGGTGCCGTCGGAGTACGTCCTCGGCTCGGCTTGAGGCCTACCAGGCCGCAGGCCGATGCGGGAATACGGATCGATCCACCACCGTCGCTGGCATGCCCGCCTGGCACAATCCCGACGGCAACAGCTACAGCCGTGCCACCCGAAGATCCGCCGGGCGAACGATCAAGGGCGTAAGGGTTACGGGTGGGTCCGAACAGCGCAGGTTCGGTACTCGCGTTCTTGCCGAACTCCGGGGTGTTCGTCTTGCCGATGACAACCAGACCAGCCTGGCGGTAGCGCTCGACGAGCGTCGAATCATTTTCTGCCACAGCGTCGGCGAACAATCGAGATCCATTGGTGCTCGGCAATCCTGCCACATCCATGCCGAGGTCTTTGATCACGAACGGGACGCCGTGCAGTGGGCCGTCCGGCAGGCCGCCTGATACCTCGTTGCGCGCTTCCTCTCGACGCTCACTGATCACCGCGTTGACTGCCGGGTTGCGCTCGTCGAGCCTGTCCAGACTGAACTCGAGGACTTCCTTGGCGGAGACGTCGCCGCTCTTGATCGCTTCGGCCAGGCCGGTCATGTCGTTGTTGTCGAACAAATCCTGCATCGATGCCCTCATCACTCGTGTCGAACTCTGCCGATAGTGAGGTCCGTCATATCAACCGGAGCGGCGACGCAGTTCCGAAATTCCGCTTGGCGGGACCGATCAGAGAATCAAGCCCTCACAGAATCAAACCCTGCCGCCGCGCTTCCACGACCGCTTCGTGACGACTGCGGACGTCGAGTTTTCCCATCAGATTCCTCATGTACGTCTTGATCGTTTCGACGCTCAGGGACAACCTCTCGGCGATCTCGGCATTGCGCAGTCCGAGAGCGACGTACCCCATCACCTCCCGCTCGCGTGGCGACAGGACAACGGTGTTCGCGACTGGAGTGTTCGCGGAAGGTTTCGGCGACGCCAACGACCGCAACTTTGCCTCGACCGCGAGGACCTGCGCGCTGAGAGCCATGTCCTCGAGGTTCGCCGCGATCTCGCCGAGCGCCAGGACGCTCTCGGTCAACCCTTCGGATATCTGGGCATCGCGGTTCGAACCATGTTCCACCGCAGCGGTATCGAGCATCGCCACCCGACGATCCACTTCGTCGCGAATCTCGAATTCGCGGGCCAACGCGTACGACGATCGCATCATCGTCTCTGCGATCACGTCGCCGATCGGCAGGTTGGCACGCAGTCCTCCGTAGATCGCTCCGCGAGTAACCCCGCGTACGACGATGGGGACTGCCATCAAGGATTCGATCGCTTCGGTGCCCACTTCGTAGTCGTAGTCGTGAGTGATGTGCGACGAGTTCGCGTAGTCCTGGACCGCGCCCGGTCGTTGTTCTGCGATCGCCCGACCGCCGAGTCCGCATTCGGCGTCGATCCGCAGGTTTCGCAGGATGTTGCTGCGCGTGCCGACGTGACCGGTGATGGTCAGCGACCGGTCGCTGACGCAGCCGCCGAACAGAACCGGCAACTCGGTTTTGGGGTGCAGCCGACGCAGTTCGGCGCGCAACGCGTCGTCGTCGCTCGGTCTCAGTACCCTGTTCACTCTCACCTCCACGTACCCAATTCAGAGGGTAGCGGCACCTTTGGCTGGGCAATAGCGTGCATCCAGGCCATTTGTAGTGCCGATCACACTTATCGTGACACCAACCGTGCCACGTCGCCTTCGGAGGAACCGTGTCTGTCCCGACAGCTGTTGCAGCCAACAACACCCCGCTCAGTCCGCTGCGTTTTCTCGAGCGCAGCGCCGCGGTGTTCCCCGAGCGCACCGCCGTCGTTCACGGCGACCGGACCTACTCGTACCGAGAGTTCGGTGACGAGGTCGCGGCTCTGGCCCGCGTCCTGCGTGAACGCATTCAGCCCGGTGACCGCGTCGCATACCTGGCGCCGAACGTACCCGAGATGCTGTTCGCGCATTTTGCCGTTCCCCTCGCCGGCGGGGTCCTGATCGCCCTGAACTCACGCCTCGCCGGTCCCGAACTCGAATACATTCTCGATCACTCGGGAACCACGATCCTGTTCGTGGACTCCGAATTCGTCGGTTCGGTCACCTCGTCCAAGGCAAACGTGGGGAGCCTGCGTGAGATCGTCGAGATCCCGGACTCCACCGTCCCCTATCCGGACGTTCCCACCGGAATCGTCACCGGGCAGTACGCCGATCTGATTGCCGAAGGCGAAGCTCTCTCCGATCAGCCACTGCACTGGGGCGTCGACGACGAGCAGCAGTGCATCGCCATCAACTACACCTCGGGCACCACCGGAAAACCCAAGGGCGTCATGTACTCCCACCGCGGGGCGTACCTGAACTCGCTCGGCGAGACATTCCACAACGGCTTCGACGGAGCGACGAAGTATCTGTGGACACTGCCGATGTTCCACTGCAACGGGTGGTGCACGCCGTGGGCCGTCACTCAGGCCGCGGGCACACACATCTGCCTGCGCGCGGTCCGCGCCGATGCGATCTGGGACGCCATCGACAATCTGGGCGTGACACATCTGTGCGGCGCTCCTACCGTCTGCTCCACCATCGCCGACGCAGACCAGGCCCACAAGGTCGACGCCTTGCGCATCACCACCGCCGGCGCTCCCCCGTCACCGACGATCATCGGAAAACTCGAAGACATCGGTGTCACCGTCGTTCACGTCTACGGCCTCACCGAGGTATACGGCCCCTACACGATCTGCGAATACCAGGAAGCCTGGGACGACAAGCCGCAGTCCGAGCGCGCCGCACTTCTCTCTCGTCAGGGAGTCGGCATGGTGCAGGCCGAAAATGCTCGCGTTGTCGATGCCGAGATGAACGACGTCCCCGCCGACGGCCAGACCATGGGTGAGATCGTGCTCCGCGGCAACAACGTGATGCTCGGGTACTACCGCGACGAGGCCGCGACAGCCGAAGCATTTGCCGGTGGTTGGTTCCATTCCGGCGACCTCGGCGTCATGCATCCCGACGGATACATCCAGCTCAAGGACCGCGCGAAGGACATCATCATCTCAGGCGGCGAGAACATCTCCACCGTCGAGGTCGAGCAGGCGATCATGAGTCACCCCGCGGTGATCGACGTGGCAGTCGTCGGCGTTCCGGACGAGAAGTGGGGCGAGCGCCCGAAGGCATTCGTGGTGCTGGGCAAGGGATTACAGGCATCCGCCGAAGACATCGTCGAGCACACCCGCACTTTGCTGGCCGGGTACAAGGTTCCCCGCGACATCGTCTTCCCGCTCGACCTTCCTCGCACCCCCACCGGCAAGGTTCTCAAGTTCCAGCTACGCGCCGACAACTGACGCCGACGAAACCTGGATACTTGCATCCATGACCGAGCGCTCCGATGTACCCGGAACTGACCCCGCACAGTTTCGGGTACACGTCGCGTCTCAAGCGATCCGGTTGTTCTCGGAGAACGGGTACGAAGCCACCACCGTCGAGCAGATCGCCGCTGCCGCCGGCGTGTCGCGTCGGACGTTCTTCCGGCAGTTCCGCTCCAAGGAAGACGTGATCTTCGCCGATCACGAGTCCCTCCTCGAACACGTCGCAGAGTTCCTCGCGTCCGATTCCGCCGACCCCTGGGCGTCCGTGTGCGAGGCCGCGGGACTGGTCTTCGATTTCTTCCGCAGGAACCGAGACCTGTCGATGCGGCGATACCGCGTCGTACAGCATGTTCCGGCTCTTCGCGACCGCGAACTCGTCACCGGATTCCGCTACGAGCGCCTCTTCGTCGACTACCTGCGCAGCGCTGTGCCCCGCGAACCTGTCCTCGAGGTTGTCGGTTTTGCCGCAGCTGTCACCGCGTGCCACAACTACCTCTTGCGAAGCATGATCAAAGGCGACGAGGACGCCACAGCTGACGCACTAAGTCAGGCATTGCTCGACGTTCGGCGGACGTACGGCGTGGCACCCGGGTCCAAGACCAGCACGCCAGAATCGAAGTCCGTGCTGGTAGTAGCCTTTCCCCCGGGCACGTCCGCTGATGAGATCAGCAGAAAAATCCACGAACAACTCGGCTGACACTGCTCGTGCACCGAAACTTCACACACCCATCCCTTGACCTGGCACTCAGTGCCGTGTTTGACTGGGGTCATGGGCACCGGTCTGTCCGCGAATCTCGCTGGTAACGCCGGAGCCGCACCGACCGCCTTCAAGCCACCTTCACCAAGGAGCGTTCCCATGGCAGGAAACCCGGATTTCAATCTCTTCGCACTGAACGAAGAGCACGACGAACTGCGGGCTGCTATCCGCGGACTCTCCGAGAAGGAAATCGCGCCGTACGCCAAGGACGTCGACGAGAACGCACGTTTCCCCGAGGAAGCGCTCACCGCTCTCAACGCGTCGGGCTTCAACGCCATCCACGTTCCCGAGGCTTACGACGGCCAGGGCGCCGATTCCGTCGCCACCTGCATCGTCATCGAGGAAGTCGCCCGCGTCTGTGGCTCCTCCTCGCTGATCCCCGCTGTGAACAAGCTCGGCACCATGGGCCTGATCCTCAAGGGTTCCGAAGAGCTCAAGTCCAAGGTGCTCCCAGACCTCGTCAACGGCGGAATGGCGTCGTACGCACTGTCCGAGCGTGAAGCCGGATCCGACGCCGCTTCGATGCGTACCCGCGCAAAGGCTGACGGCGACGACTGGATCCTCAACGGCTCCAAGTGCTGGATCACCAACGGCGGCAAGTCCACCTGGTACACCGTCATGGCTGTCACCGATCCCGACAAGGGCGCAAACGGCATCTCCTCCTTCATGGTCCACAAGGACGACGAGGGCTTTGTCGTCGGACCGAAGGAAAAGAAGCTCGGCATCAAGGGCTCCCCCACCGCCGAGCTGTACTTCGAGAACTGCCGCATCCCCGGCGACCGCATCATCGGCGAACCGGGCACCGGCTTCAAGACGGCACTCGAGACCCTCGACCACACGCGTCCCACCATCGGTGCTCAGGCTGTCGGCCTGGCCCAGGGCGCACTCGACGCGGCTCTGGCATACACCAAGGATCGCAAGCAGTTCGGCAAGTCCATCAGCGACTTCCAGGCTGTTCAGTTCATGCTCGCGGACATGGCGATGAAGGTCGAAGCCGCACGTCTGATGGTTTACACCTCCGCAGCACGCGCCGAGCGCGGCGAGAAGAACCTCGGCTTCATCTCCGCTGCGGCGAAGTGCTTCGCTTCGGACGTTGCCATGGAGGTCACCACCGACGCCGTGCAGCTGTTCGGTGGCGCCGGCTACACCACCGACTTCCCGGTCGAGCGCATGATGCGCGACGCCAAGATCACGCAGATCTACGAAGGCACCAACCAGATTCAGCGCGTCGTGATGTCGCGTGCGCTGTTGAAGTAAGGCACTTCGCGCCCCTGTGCGCCTTTCTGGTAGTTCTGACTACCGGAACGGCGCACAGGGGCTTGCCCCTAATTTTGAGGAGAATTGTGGAACTCGTAGGCGTAATCGGCGGCGGCACCATGGGTGCCGGCATTGCCGAAGTTTGTGCAAAAGCCGGTAGCTCGGTACTGGTGCTCGAAACCAAAGAAGAATTTGCCGCCGCTGCTCGCGAACGGATCGCCAAGTCGATCAACCGCGGCGTCGCCAAGGGCAAGATCACCCAGGAAGAAGCCGACGCCGCGATCGCACGCGTCCGCGTCACCTTGGACATGGAAGAGTTCGCCGATCGCGATCTGGTGATCGAAGCTGCTCCCGAGATCGAAGCTCTCAAGTACGAGATCTTCGGCAAGCTCGACAAGATCGTCAAGCCTGCAGGCATTCTGGCGACCAACACCTCGTCGATCCCCGTCATCAAGATCGCCAAGGCCACCTCGCGCCCCGGCCAGGTTGTCGGCGTTCACTTCTTCAACCCCGTGCCGGTCATGCCGCTCGTGGAGATCGTGGTCAGCCTGACGACGTCCGAAGAGACCGTTCTCGCCGTCACCGACTACGCCAAGAACACCTTGCGCAAGAAGACGGTTCGCGCGGGCGACCGTTCGGGCTTCATCGTCAACGCTCTGCTCATCCCGTACCTGTGCCAGGCTGTCCGGATGCTCGAATCCGGCTACGCCACAGCAGAAGACATCGACGAGGCCATGAAGGGCGGCTGCGGCTACCCGATGGGCCCGCTGACGCTGCTCGACACCGTCGGTCTCGACATTGCCCTCGCAGCGGCAGAGTCCCTGTACGCGGAATTCGCAGAACCGCACTACGCTCCGCCGGCGCTGCTTCGCCGCATGGTCGACGCCGGTCGCCTCGGCAAGAAGACCGGTCGCGGCTTCTACGAATACGCCTGAGTCTGACCGCTTCACTCTTCCGGCCCCTCACCTGTTGCAGGTGAGGGGCCGGAGTTGTTTTCGGGCAGATCTAGCCGAATCCATTGACAAATTCGCGCGGCGCAGCAAAAGTCACCATTTGACAACAACCGTTGTCACATGAACGCAGGCGGAGGGTCAACCAGATGAGCAGCGATGCGGACACAGGTACTCGTCGGCCGAAGCCCCGGGAACTGCCAGCGCCCCGGGCCCTGCGAGCAGATCCGATCGGCCCCGGTTCCCTGACGTGGACACACTTCGGCGACGTTCGCGGTCTGCTGTATCTCGGACGCGCAGGCACGCTGCAGAACATGCATCCCGCGGTAAGTGGAGCGCTGCAGGACCATTCGAATTTTTTCGACAACCCGCTCGACCGCCTGTTCCGCTCACTGCCGCCCATCTACGGCGTCGTGTACGACCGGACCGAAGAGGGCACAGGCACGCTCGTTCGCAACTTCCACACCGATCTCAAAGGAATCGACGAAACCGGCGGGCGCTACCACGCCCTCGCTCCTGACACTTTCTGGTGGACACACGTCACGTTCTTCGAGGTGATACTCGATTTCAACGAGCGATTCGCGTACAAGAAGTTCACGGCGGAGCAGAAGGACCAACTTGTCCGTGAGGCCGTAACTTGTTGGCGCTGTTACGGACTCACCGATCGACCGGCTTTCGACGACTACGTCAGCTTCCGCACGTATTGGGAAGACATGCTCGACAACCACCTGATCAACACCCACACCACAAAATGGTCGACGCGCATCGCCGAGCACGACATCGCACCGGCTCCGAAGGTTCCGACGTGGCTGTGGCGTCTTAGCTCTCGCCCCACGATGGCCGTGGCGAACTGGATCGGCAAGGCACTGATGCCGGAGAAGGCACGCAAGACCCTTGAATGGGAATGGACGCCGCGCGACGAACGGATGTACTTCTGGTTCGCCCGCTTCCTGACATTGACAGATCGGTTCTGGCATCTGCTGCCGCTACGACTGCGGTATGCGCCGCGCGCCTACTCGGGCATCCGCGCGCAGGGTCTGTGAGCACTCGTCGGTAGGCTGGAGTGCGTGCCAGCCCAACTCCCCTCCGACGCGATCAGTGTTCGTGTGGACAGCTGGACGTGGGCGGTTCGGCTGTTCAAGACACGCTCGCAGGCGGCGACGGCCTGCCGATCGGGACACGTTCGGGTCAATGGAACGTCGGCAAAGGCGGCTCAGCAGGTGAAAGCCGGCGACGAGGTGCGGGTGCGTGTATCCGGCATCGAGCGCATCGTCGTCGTGGTCAAGCCGATCACGAAGCGAGTCAGCGCCGTGCTGGCCGCCGATTGCCTGCAGGACAATTCGCCGCCCCCACCACCGCCCGAACTGATCGCGTCCATTCCGCGACGTGATCGTGGCGCCGGCAGACCGACCAAACGCGAGCGACGCGACCTCGAGAAGCTGCGCGGCCTCGAGCCGTAATCGCTACCTCGAAACAGGCTGACGCAGAACCGTCTTCAGTTTCTCGGGCGGTGTACGGCGAGCGTCGCTGAGATAGATCTCATGATGATCGCCGTTGAAGCTCAGGCCGTTCGACGGGATGAACGTGTTGTGCAGCCGGTCCAGGGTGGGAGCTTCGTCGTCGTACGAGCCGACGTGAAGAATCTGGACGGACAGACCTTCCTCCAACTCGAGAAACCTGACCTTGTCGAGAGCGGCAATCTCCTTCTTGGCCCGCACTGCCTTGGCCCGGACTGCGTCAATCGACGCAGACAGTTCCGTCTCCGTGATCCACTCCGGTTGCGAGATCATCATCGTCCAATCCCACGACGACTTGTCCCGCGTCACGAACACCTCGGGGTCATCTGCCCGCCACAACCCTTCCAGCGGGCCCACGACGAAGTCGCGATCCAGTTCCTTCTTGCTCGCGAATTTGGTCGCGTAGGACACCGAATACAGCGCTTCGAGCGCCTCGGAGTACTCGGTGGCAGTGTTGGGATCACCGTGACCGTCGACGGCGAAGTAGCCGAGGCGCGGGACGGTCACGAGGGCAAAATCGCGGCGCCCGGGCGAATAGAGATCCTTGTATGCCTTCTTGACGTCGTACTTCTCCATGCGCCACCCACCTGATCACTGGCCGAGTTTCAATGTTCGGAAACCTATCCGAGAACACCGACATCCCGATAGCGGACCACCGTCCCCTTGTTAATAGACCAGTGGACCTTTACTCTGGACGGGGTGACTACACCCCAGGCGACCGACGTCGCTCGAGTTCCGCGCCGCAGACCGTTGCGGATCGTTGCCATATCCGCGATTGTCGCGTCGATCTTGGCCCTGTTGTTCGTGTACCCGTGGTGGAGCTTGTTCATCCGGCCGGACTGGCCGACGGCGGTGGCAGTTTTCGGCACCGTTCTGTTTGCCACCCTCTTGATCGCCCTGCCTGCCAGTTTGGTGCTCAGCCACGGACACACCGACCGCGATCCAGTTCGCCTGATCGGCGACGCCCTCCTCGGAATCATCTGGGTCGTGTTCGTGTGGACCCTGCTCGGCGAAGTTCTGAGGCTCGGACTGCTCGTCGGCGGCGTGGATGACCCGCTTCGATCGAGAATTGTCGCCGTTGCCGCACTGATCATCTCGGCCGTTCTGCTGATCTGGGGCTACCGGGAAGCCATGAGACTGCCACGGATCAAGCAGGTCGACGTCACCATCCCCCGCCTTGGTGCGGGGATGGACAAACTTCGGGTAGTCGCGATCACCGACACTCACTTCGGGCCGATCAATCGCGAGAAGTGGTCCGAGCGCGTGATCGCGGCAGTCAACGAACTCGACGCCGACATCGTGGCCCACGTCGGTGACATTGCCGACGGAACAGTGGAGCAGCGCCTCGGCCAAGCCACCCCACTCGCGTCGGTGGAAGCCAGACTCGCTCGTGTCTACGTCACCGGGAATCACGAGTACTTCCACGAGGCTCAGGAGTGGCTCGACTACATGACCTCGATCGGCTGGGATGCCCTGCACAACCGGCACCTCGTCGTCACCAAGGGCGGCGACAACCTGGTCATCGCCGGAGTCGACGACGCCACCGCTCTGGGATCGAAGCTCGACGGTCACGGCGCGAACTTCGATATGGCCCTTGCCGGCACCGACCCCGATTTGCCGATCCTGATGCTCGCCCATCAACCGAAGCAGGTAACTCAGTCCGCTTCCGCGGGAGTGGATCTGCAGCTCGCCGGTCATACCCACGGCGGACAGATCTGGCCCTTCAACTTTCTGGTCAAACTCGATCAACCTTCGGTGCACGGGCTCACCCGTCACGGCGACCGCACGCAGTTGTACACAAGCCGCGGAACCGGGTTCTGGGGTCCACCATTCCGCGTGTTCGCACCGAGCGAGATCACCGTCCTGACGCTGCACAGCGCCTGAACGGGCTCAGCTCGTTCGGGTTGCCGCTCGCGCCGACAGCCCGACGAGCTGATTGATCAGACCTTCACGTAGGCCGGTTGCGAACATGTCGGCAGCAGGGGGCGCCTGCATCTCGTTCAGTACGACGACCATGGATTCGGCAGGCTCGGCAGTCGGCCACAAGCCTGCAACAATCACCAGGGTTACCTTGGCGAATTGAGCCGCGTCGCCCTCCGAGAGGTGAGGCAATTGCGAATGAATCAGCGACGCAAACCTTCCCGAGTTGACCGTTGCCCGCTTCTTGAAGTCACGGGCGAAGTCGACGGAGATGTTTCTTTCGAGGACACCTGCCATTACGCTCATCAACTCACACAGTAAACGCTGTGCGACAAGCGATTCCGCAACCGTCGATGCCACATGGATTTCAGTGGCGAACGGCGAGTCGTCACCGGTCGGGGTCAACGACTCGGACAACCCGTCCAACCACGCAACCCAGTTCTCGTCGAGCACTTCGAGAAAGATGGCTTCGCGACTGTCGAAGTAGCGAAGCACGTTCGACTTCGCCAGTCCGACGCTCTCACTGAGCTCACGCAGGCTGATGTCGGCGACGGGCCTGGACCCGAGCATCGCGCGGGCCGCATCGAGAATCGCGCACCGACGCGCTTCGATCTGCTCAGGCCTGCGCGCGCGCTGAAATCCGTGGGTCGCCACCATCACGCAAGATTATCAGACCATCGTTCTATTGTTTGCTGTACTGCGGGTCAATTGTCCGAAGGTGCATGCTGCGCCACGACTCCCCTCGACGCCAGTTCGCGACGCAGCGAATCGGTATCGACGGACGCGAGATCGACTCGGTGCGTGCGGGTGGCCAAGGCTCGGACTTCCTCGGACAGGTCCGCCACCTGCTTACGCGTCGCGGCCTGGGATGCCTCGTCCTGTTCCGCCACGCGCTCGACCAACCAGGAAGCGAGTGTGGCAGTCACGATGCCCAGCAACGCAATTCCGCCGATCATCAATGCTCCGGCGATCATGCGCCCGGTCGTGGTAACGGGCGCCATGTCTCCGTAACCGACGGTCGTGACCGTCTCCATCGCCCACCACAATGCCGTTCCGTACGACGTGATGGCAGCGCCCTGCGCGTGACGCTCGGCATCGAGCATGGCCCGCGCCGCGACACCGATCAGCAAGGCCGTGGCACCAGTGGCGTAAATAACCACCCGTCCACGCAAGCTTTGCCCGCTCGAGCGGTGAACTATCGCAAGCAGTGTGACCAACCGAAGTAGGCGCAGCGGACGCAGCATGGGCAACACCACCATCGCCAAGTCCAAGAGATGCCTGACGAACCAGCGACCGCGGGCAGGTGCCAACCACAGGCGAACTGCGTAGTCGACGGCAAAAACGACCCACGCAGCCCACATCGTCCATTCGGTCAGACGATGTGGAAGGCCCGTCGGTTGCGCCAGCACTTGGTACGCGTACGCCACCAAGAAAAGGCAGGCCGCAGCGGTCAACGGGATGTCGGTGGCTAGCTGCCATTTCTCCGACGTCCACGCAGTGCGGCGGTGCGCCGACTTCGTCGATTCGTTCATCCGAGAAGTCTGACACCACCGCTACCTAGTGCCCGGCAGAACCGACTCAGATCCGAGTGTGCGTCAAGATGTTGAGCGCCGTGGGAACTGCCTCGATCGTGATGGGCAACGGTCCCACCCGATCACCGTCCGCGTAAGCGATGATGCCTTCGGAGACCAGCCGGACCTTCTTGGATCGGTACGTTTGCACGGCGTCGAGCGAGACGTGAGTTCCCTTGTACACCCGCGGAAACAGGCGCACCAGACGCAACCTTGAACCGTGCCCGACGACGGTCAGATCCAGCAACCCGTCCGACTTCGACGCTCCTGGCGTGATGAGCATGCCGCCACCGTACGAGCGCCCGTTGCCAACAGCGACCAGCGTCGCGTCCACCGTGATGACCTCGTCGTCGAGTTCGATCCGGTACGGCAGCGGCTTCATCTTCGCCAACTCGGCGAGCATCGCCAGGTTGTAGCGCATCGGCCCCTTGGGCCAGGACATCCGATTGGCCCGCTCACTGACCAGCGAGTCGAAGCCGCTGGCGATGATGGTTCCCGACCAGACGACGGAACCGTCGGCCAGCGTGATCTTCGCCAGATCTGACTGCTGCACGACACCGTCTGCGATGACATCGGCTGCTGCCTCGGGATCGCCTGTGGGAATACCGAACTCACGGGCGTGATCGTTGCCGGTGCCCGCCGGGATGAGCCCAATGGGCGTATCCGTCAACGCGGCAGCCTGCAGTCCGATGCTGATGGCACCGTCGCCGCCGACCACCACCAGCGCGTCGGTACCCTCCTCGATCGCACGACGGGCCAATTTCTTGGCGTCGTCGGCGTCGGTTCCGATGATCTCGGTGACGGCAACTCCCCGAGCGCGCAGTCGCGCAACACCTTTGCGTCCTGCCGCAGGCGCGTGACCATGTCCCGCCATCGGATTGATCAGGACGGTAACCTTCTCGATCTGACTGCGGGTTTCGGTCACGGAATCAGCTTTCCAGGATTGAGAATGCCGGCAGGGTCCACTGCATTCTTCACTGCGCGAAGGATGTTCGCGCCCAATTCACCGATCTCGTCCTTCATCCATGGGCGGTGATCGGCGCCGACAGCGTGGTGATGGGTGATCGTGCCACCGGCGGCGATGATCGCATCGCCAGCGGCAGTTTTCGCCTTGTGCCACTGAGCGATCGGATCCTCGGTCTGCGCGCTGACAACGGTGAAGTACAGCGAAGCACCGGTCTTGTAGGTGTGCGAAATGTGGCACATCACGAGCGGCTGAGTCCCCTGCTCGACGAGAGCCTTGGTCAGCGCCTCGGTGACCGAGGAGCGCAGGTTCGCGAGGTTACCCCAGGTGGTTGCCGTCTCGAGGGTTTCGCACAGTGCGCCGACGTCGAGCAGAGCGTCACGCAGATACGGCGCATCGAATCGCCCGTGTTCCCAGCTGTTTCCGGGCTCCTCACCGAGCGACGTGCCGCCGTGAGCGGTGAGAATTGCGCGGGCCTCCGCCATCCGTTCAGCGGTGTGCGAAGCGGTGCCCTCGTAGGTAGTGATGCCGAGGCAACCACCGGTGAAGGCGTTCTCGCCGATCTTGTCGGTGGTCGCCAGATTCACGCCACTCTCGGCCTCGTCGGACAACCGCAATACTGTCGGAGCCGATCCTTCCTGGACCAGCTCACGCAATGCGGCTGCGCCGGTGGCGAAGTCGGGGAAGCTCCACCCTTCGCGCACTGTGGTCTCGGGCAGACGGTGAACCCGCACACGCACGTGCGTGATGACGCCGAAGGTGCCCTCGGAGCCGACAAAGAGCTCACCCAGATCGGGGCCTGCGGCAGATGCCGGCGCACGCCCGGTCTCGATCACACCACTCGGAGTGACAACAGTGAGGCCCTGGACCATGTCCTCGAAGCGCCCGTATCCAGCCGACGCCTGCCCCGAAGACCGGGTTGCGGCAAACCCGCCCAGAGTGGCGAACAGGAAGCTCTGCGGGAAGTGCCCGACCGAGAAACCGTGCTCACGCAGAAGCTCCTCGGCCCGTGGGCCGGTAGTTCCGCCGCCGAACGTCGCAATGCCCGATTCCTCGTCCAACCCGACAAGCTGATCGAACCTGCGCAGATCGAGAGAAAGAACTGCGTCGAACCCGTCACGAATGGGATCGAGCCCGCCGACGACGCTGGTGCCACCACCGAACGGGACCACTGCGATCCGGTTGGCAGAGCAGTATCGGAGAACCTGCTCGACCTCTGCGTCTGTCCCTGGAGTGACGACTGCGTCCGGTGCGTCCTGCGGCTCGACGCTACGACGGCGAAGCAGATCCGGGGTGCTCTTGCCACCGGCCCGAAGGATTCGATCGGAATCCTTGGTACTGACGTACTCGGCCCCGACCAGCCCGGACAGCGCTTCGACATGCGACTGGGCCATAGCGGACGGAGCCACCTGGACGTCTTCGATGGCGAGACGCGATCGAGTCGGTGCGGAGACACCGAGAAATCCGGTCAACAATGATGTGACTGCGTCCGACAGTTCACGCTTCTTGGCCGGATCGCCCCAGGCGTCCCACTGCATCGGCGGTTGCAAGGCAGACTTTTCGGTGCTCATAGACACTAGTGTTACATATTTGTGTGATGTGTAAACATCCCGGTGGATCAATCCATCCATCAACCCATCGTCTTGGAACCGTCGATGGCTTCGCGAAGCATGTCCGCGTGGCCCGCATGCTGGGCCGTCTCGGCGATGATGTGCAGCAATGCGCGCCGCGCTGACCAGCGAGCTCCCGCTTCGAACCACGGCGCCGACGGCAGTGGATGCGAGATGTCGAGGCTGTCCAGCGAGGCCACCAACTCGTCGGTCCTGGCCGCGATCCCCTCGTACTCGGAAACGATGCCTGCCAAGGTTTCACCCTCGACCATGGCGAATTCGTTCGCCCGTTCCTGTTGCATCTCTTCCGACCACTGGGTCGGGTCGAAGTCCCCACCAAGTCCGGCCGGCCCTTCCAGAATGAAGTCGACCCATCCCTTTTCCGCCTGACCCACATGCTTGATCAATCCGCCGAGGCACAGTTCACTCACGGTCGGCCTCGAAGCGGCCTGCTCGTCGGTGAGGTCCTTGACGGTGAAGAGAAGGAATTCACGATGCCGACGCAGGCTCTGGAGGAGATCCGCGCGCTCGCCGGTGACGGTGGTGATCGGTGCGTTCATGATGTTTTCCTTCGCTCGTGGGTTCGTGCCCTGTGAGAACTACGTTAGAAGTTATTGCGGACAGAAACGGTCCTCATTAGAAAACGATCAAGAAAAAACTCCCGGCACCCACCGATGAAGGTGAGTGCCGGGAGTTCGAGCGAGCTAGACGAGATCAGACTGTGCGAGCCAAACGATCGGCCAGCAGGCGCGTGAAGTGCGCCGGATCGCTCAGTTCACCGCCCTCGGCAAGCAACGCCATGCCGTAGAGCAACTGAGCCGTCTCCGTCAGGTTCTCTGCATTGTCATTGGCGGCCTGCGCCTCCCGCAGACCCGAGACAAGCGGATGCTCCGGGTTGAGCTCGAGAATGCGCTTGCTGTGTGGAACAGGCTGACCCGAAGCCTTGTACATCTTCTCGAGCGTCGGAGACATGCTGAACGCGTCGCCGACGATGCAGGCAGCCGACGTGGTCAGGCGCGTCGAGAGACGCGTTTCCTTGATGTCGTCGGACAGGGTTTCGGTCAGCCACGTCAGCAGCTCGCCGAATTCCTTCTCCTTCTCTTCGCGCTCGGCCTCGGCCGCCTTCTTCTCGTCCTCGGTGTCGAGGTCGACCTCGCCCTTGGCGATCGACTGGAAGGTCTTGCCGTCGAAGTCCGAGACAGCGTCGACCCACATCTCGTCCACCGGGTCGGTGAGAACCAGAACCTCGAGGCCCTTGGCCTTGAAAGCCTCCATGTGCGGAGAGCTTTCGATCAGGTGACGAGATTCGCCCGTCATGAAGTAGATCTGTTCCTGACCGTCCTTCATGCGCTCCACGTACTCGGCGAGAGTGGTCACGCCCTCTTCGCTGTTGGTCGAGGCAAACGACGAGATGTCGAGCAGCGTCTTGCGGTTGTCGGCATCGGCCATCAGGCCTTCCTTGAGCGCGCGTCCGAACTCGGTCCAGAAGGTCGAGTACTTCTCGGGCTCGTTCGCCTTCATGTCCTTGATGGTCGAGAGGACCTTCTTGGTCAGACGACGACGGATGGCAGCGATCTGCCGGTCCTGCTGCAGAATTTCACGAGAGACGTTGAGCGAGAGGTCTTGTGCGTCGACCACGCCCTTGACGAAGCGCAGGTAATCGGGCACCAACTCTTCGCAGTCGTCCATGATGAAGACGCGCTTGACGTAGAGGTGGATGCCGGCCTTGCGCTCACGCATGAACAGATCGAACGGCGCCGTCGACGGAATGAACAGCAGCGCTTGGTATTCGAAAGTACCTTCGGCCTTCATCGGGATGACCTCGAGAGGCTCGTCCCAGGCGTGGCTGACGTGCTTGTAGAACTCCTTGTACTCGTCCTCGGACACCTCGTCCTTGGCGCGAGTCCACAGCGCCTTCATCGAGTTGATCGTCTCGGTCTCGATGGTGACCTCGGGCTCCTCGCCCTCGGCCGGCGTCGACGTACGAGCGACATCCATGCGGATGGGCCACGCGATGAAGTCGGAGTACTTCTTGACCAGTTCCTTGATCTTCCATTCCGACGTGTAGTCGTGCAGGCCGTTCTCGGAATCCTCGGGCATCAGGTGCAAGGTCACGGAGCTACCCTGCGGTGCCTCGTTTACATGCTCGAGCGTGTACGTGCCTTCGCCGGTCGACTCCCAGCGCGTCGCGTGATCTTCACCGGCACGGCGGGTCAGCAGCGTGACCTTGTCCGCGACCATGAACGTGGAGTAGAAGCCGATGCCGAACTGACCGATCAGTTCTTCCGATGCCGCTGCATCCTTGGCTTCCTTGAGCTTACGACGTACCTCGGCGGTGCCGGACTTGGCGAGCGTGCCGATCAGGTCGACGACCTCGTCACGCGACATGCCGATGCCGTTGTCGCGGATCGTGAGGGTGCGCGCCGCTTTGTCGATGTCGATCTCGATGTGCAGATCGGAGACGTCGACGTTGAGGTCTTTGTCCTGGTACGACTCGAGGCGGAGCTTGTCCAGCGCGTCCGAAGCGTTGGAGATCAACTCACGAAGGAAGCTGTCCTTGTTCGTATAGATTGAATGAACCATCAGATCCAGCAGCTGACGTGTTTCTGCTTGGAACTCGAGCTGCTCGGTATGCGCGGTCACTTCGATCCCTTTCTCTTCTCGGACTGATCACAGGAATTTTACTTGACCTCGAATACCGCGGGTCGCCCCCCGCACAGACAAGGGAGGCCACGCGACCTGCGCGTGACCTCCCGTTATCTTCACCACCGATCTACTCGGTGACGTTCACCATCGAATAGTTCGAGACGCCGGCGGCCAGCACCCTGAGGTGATCGTCCGATGCGCCCAAAGCATGTTCGATGGCCACCAGCCGCGAGACGTAGTGCCCGACCGGATACTCGGCTGTCATTCCGATACCACCGTGCATCTGAATTGCTTCCTGACCGATCTGATGCGCGGCGCGACCGACAGACAGCTTCGCTCGCGACGCGATGGTCGGATCGATCACTCCGTCGGCGATGGCCATGGTGGCGTACAGACTCATGCTGCTCGCCAGTTCGAGCGCCACGTACATGTCGGCAGCCCGATGCGTCAAAGTCTGGAACTTCGCGAGCGGAACGCCGAACTGCTTGCGCTGCTTCAGGTAATCCGTCGTCAGTCGCAGCGCTTCGGTCATGATCCCGATCGCCTCGGCGCACAGAGCTGCCTGCGCCCGAACCTCTGCTTCGACGATCGCCTCCGTGACATCGCCGCCCTCACCAAGCTGTTCGGCCGCGGCATCGGTGAACGTGAACTGCGCACCGCGACGGCCGTCGTGAGTTGCGTATGTGCTCCGTGAGACACCCGCGCTTTCCGCATCTACCAGAAAAAGCCCGGTACCCCCGCCTGGAAGTGCGGCGCTGACGATCACGACGTGCGCGCTGTCGCCCTGCAGGACCGGGTTCTTGACGCCGGTGATCGTCCACCCCGATCCCTCCTGCGATGCAGTGGTCGTGACAGTGGCGACCGGCCAGCGCGTGCCAGGTTCCGTATGGGCGAAGGCCGACAATGTGGTCCCGTCGCTGAGCGCCGGCAGGAGTCGCGCCCGTTGACCTGCCGAACCGAGTGAAGCAATCAACCCACCGGGGATCAGAACACCACCCAAGTACGGCTCGGGTGCAAGCGCCCGGCCCAGTTCGGTCATCACCACCATGGTCTCGACCGGCCCAGCGCCCATCCCGCCATCGGCCTCCGCGAATGGCAGGCCGAGCAGCCCGAGCTCGGCGAACTGCTTCCACACCGAGGCATTCCATCCCTCGTCAGTGGCCGAGGTGGCGTTGCGCTTCTCCGCGTCGTAGCTGCGGTTGAGCAATTCACGCGTCGTGTCGCGAAGCATCGTCTGCTCGTCGTCGAGTTCGAAATTCATCTCAGATGCTCACAATCCGAGGATCGAGGAGGCAATGATGGAGCGCTGCACCTCACTTGATCCGCTGTAGATGGAAACCTTCCGGTAGTTCAGGTAGCGCGGCGCCGCCTGCTGCGCCCACTCCGGCGAGTCGATCTCGGCCGTGTTCACCGGCGACGAGTCCGGACCCGCAACATCCATCAGCAATTCCGTTGCCGCCTGCTGCAATTCGGAGCCACGGAGCTTGAGCAGCGACGATGCCGGATTCGGCTTGCCGTCTGCCGAACTCGCCACAACTCGCAGTTGAGTCAGATCCAGCGCAAGCAAATCGTTTTCCAGCTCAGCCAACCGAGCCGCGAACAACGGATCATCGAGGAGTGTGCCTTTTCCGACGCGAACCTCCCGCGCCTTCTCTTTTGCCGTGGCGACAAGGGTTTTGGAGAACCCGACCCGTGTGACCCCCGTGCGTTCGTTGCCGAGCAGGAACTTGGCGTAGTCCCAGCCCTTGTTCTCCTCGCCGACAAGATTCTCCGCAGGTACGCGGACGTTGTCGAAGAACACCTCGTTGACCTCGACGCTGCCGTCGATCAGTTTGATGGGGCGAACCGTGATGCCGGGAGTTGCCAGATCGATGAGCAAGAACGAAATTCCGGCCTGCCGCTTCTGGGCACTGGCATCTGTGCGAACCAGACAGAAGATCCACTCGGCGTGCTGAGCGAGAGTAGTCCACGTCTTCTGACCGTTGACGATGTAATCCGCGCCGTCACGGACAGCGGCCGTCTTGAGTGAAGCGAGATCCGAACCGGCTTCTGGTTCCGAAAAACCCTGGCACCACCAGATATCGGCGTTGGCCGTAGCGGGGAGAAATTTCTCCTTCTGCTCCTGCGAACCGAAGGCAGCGATAACGGGCCCAACCATGCTCACGTTGAACGGCAACGGGTTGGGTACCGACGCCAACTGCATTTCCTCGGAATAGATGTGGCGCTGAACCGGAGTCCAGTCCTTGCCACCCCATTCGACCGGCCAGTGTGGAACCGCCAACCCGTGTGCGTTCAGAATCTGTTGACCCGCAACGATGTCCTCACGAGTCAGCTTTCCGAATCCGGCTGCACGTGCTCGAAGTTCGGGCGAGAATTCGGTGGTGAAGAACTTTCGCATCTCCTCGCGGAACGCAACTTCCTCAGTGGTCAGTTCGAGATTCATGTGGAGTCTGCTTTCTTCTTGCAGGATTTCAGAACAAGATTCGCGCGACGGTCTGCGCAACGACGGCAGGTTTGCCCACGCCTTCGATCTCGACGGTGTTGGTGATCTGACTCTGTAGTGAACCGTTCGGCAATTCTTCGATTGCGGAGAGCACTGCGGTATTTCGAACCTTGGCCCCGACTGGCACCGGACTCGGGAATCGAACCTTGTCGGACCCGTAGTTGACGACCATCTTCGCGCCGTCGATGCGATACACGGACTTCGACAGAAGCGGCAGGAGTGAGAGCGTCAGATACCCGTGCGCAATTGGTCCACCGAAAGGTGATTCGCGCCTGGCTCTTTCGTCGTCGACATGAATCCACTGATGGTCACCGGTCGCGTCGGCAAATTGATGGACCATCTCGCGGGTGACCTCGACCCACTCGCTCGAGCCCAGCGTTTCACCGACCGCCCCCAGGAGATCGGACTTGTTCTCGAACACCCGTGTCATCTGATCCTCCACGTTCCCGAACACTGTTAGGTTAATTGGATAATAAACTCACAGTGTAAGGTTGTCCAGTACTTTCAGACGAAAGGGTTCTGGGCGATGGCGCGACCGCGGGTTCCACTACTGAGCAAGCCGATCATCAGGGACACCGCCCTGAAACTGGTGGACGAGCACGGTTTGACCGACTTCTCGATGCGCAAACTCGCCACTGTTCTCGGCGTACAGGCACCGTCGCTGTACAGCCATTACGCCAACAAGGACGAGTTACTCGACGACGTCGCGAACGTCATCATGGAGTCCGTCGACGTGAGCGGCTTCGACTCCGACGATTGGCGCGGCGCGCTACGCACGTGGGCGCGGTCCTACCACGCCGCCCTGGGCAAGCATCCCAATATCGTTCCCTACTTGGCCTACGGTCCGAGCGTCAGGCCCATCGCCCTCGATCGCGCGAACGCCATCCATGGCGGACTGGTGCGCGCCGGATGGCCACAGCGCACGGCAACACTGATCGGCGCTTCCGTCAAGTACGTGGTCATGGGTGCTGCGACGGCGACGTTCTCCGGCGGATTCGTGGACGATCCTGCGATCTACGCCGAGCGTTACCCGCACCTCACGCGAGCACATCTGTTGCGTGAGCGTGCTGCGGAAATCGACGGTGCCAGTTTCGAACTCGCGCTGGAATCCCTACTGGACGGACTGGAAGCCAAATACGCACTGCTGCAGAGAACTACAGAGCAACCTCCTCGAAACTGAGGGTTGTTACCGTCGATCAAGCGCGCCGAGCATCGCGACGAAGGCCGCCTGACGATCCCCCAGAGCGGCGAAGAATTCCCGGTCCGAAGATTCCACCGCGCGGTTCGCCCTGCCGGCCAAGGCCGCACCCACCGGCGTGACGGCAAGCGAGCGAGCACGAGCATCGGTCGGATGTGGACGTCGTTCGACAAACCCCTTGGATTCGAGGGTCCGAATCACCTGTGACGTCATCATCGCGTCGGTGCGCGCGTACTCGGCAAGACCGCGTTGAGTTATCGGCGTCTCTGCATCCAGCCAGGTCAGTGCTGCGAGCAGAACGAACTGCACGTGGGTCAGGTCGAAAGGTCGCAGCGCCGCGCGAATCGAGGCTTGCCAAGCATTGGTGACACGCCACAACATCAGACCGGGACTCTCGTCCGCGTCCTCGAAGTCGGTTTCCAGTTTCTTCGCCACAGCGCCAGTGTGTCAGCTCGTCGTCGAACGCAGAACCTCGACGTCGTTGTCATCCAACGGAATCAAGCCACGCCGGAGTTGATACCCCCAATTCGGTGCCGAGGTCAGCGCCAATCGACTCCGCACATCGCCGAGTGGAACGGGCGTGAACTGCTCGTATCGCACTCGACGCCGAAACGGCTTGAAGCACCCCTCGTCCGCCTGCCAGATCTCACCCTCTTCGATCACACCGAGAGCTGTGAACTCGCGCAACGGATCTCGATCACCAATGGACTCGACCGGCGAATAGTAGACCAGCACGTCACCTGCTTTCATCCGTGCCAATCCGGCTCTCTTTCCGTGCCCGATCTGTGCGATACCGAGATCCACTGCGCGACGCACATGTTCGGCGGACACAACTCCCAACCATGCGTTCATCGCCGACCACCTGGCGAACCGCTCACAATCTCAATCATGGATTTAGTATGCGCGCTTATTATCTCGCTCGCAACAGATCAAGTCTTGAACGTGTTCAACTTTGGGGCGTACGCTGCACTTGAACATGTTCAAAGAAGGAGTGTCGATGAGTAGTCGCGGGATCGAGACCAGGGAAAAGCTGGTGGAAACAGCATTGCGGCTCTTCCGCGACGAGGGCTTCGCAGCGACGACCATGCGCAAGATCGCAAATGAGGCAGAGGTCTCGCTCGGGAACGCCTACTACTACTTCGCCAGTAAAGACGAACTGGTTCACGAGCTGTATCTCGTCATCCAACGCGATCACCGCGCGCGGGCGCTTCCACTCCTTCGCGAAGGTGGGTCACTGACAGAAAATCTCAGGATTGTTCTGCACACCGGACTCGATGTCATGGGGCCCTATCACGGCTTCGGCAGCACGTTTCTGCACGTTGCCCTGCCCACCACATCACAGTCCAGCCCGTTCTCGGCCGAGTCGACCGATGCGAGATCGATGGCCGTCGATCTGATGCGTGAAGCACTGGCGGCGTCGAAGCAGAAGACGCCGGCGTCATTGGAGACCCAGCTCCCCACGCTCTTGTGGCTCAGCTATCTGGGCGTGACGCTGCACTGGGTTACCGACGCGTCTCCGGGGCAAGCGCGCACCCGTTCCCTGGTCGACGGCCTGGTACCGATCATCGCGAAAGCGCTCACACTCGCCCGGCTGCCAGTGGCACGAGGTCTGGTCGGCGATGTCGCCGCCCTGATGACAAAAGTCGTTTCTGCAGAGGGGAACACAAAACCATGAAGGCCGTTGTTGTCTGTGGTGCGTCGGGTTACGTAGGCCAACACCTTCTTCGAACGCTCGAATCCAACGGGGTCGACGTTCGGACGATCGGCCGGGGAGGAACGAGCGATGCCACGTGGTCCGACGAGCACGGCGTCGCCGATGTACTCAGCGGCACGGATCTGCTCGTCAACCTCGCCGGCCGCTCCGTGAGCTGCCGCTACAACAAGCGCAATGCCGACGACATCTTCTCCTCCCGAGTGGAAACGACTGCACTGTTGGGTCGTGCGCTGACCCGCACGCCGCAGCCACCCTCACTCTGGGCGAATGCCAGTACCGGCACGATCTACCGAGACGCACGAGATCGACCGATGGACGAGAAGAACGGAGAGCTGGGAAAGGGATTCTCCGTAGCGGTCGCGCGAGCGTGGGAACACGAATTGTTCTCAGCCCCAACGCCTGTTCGCAAAGTGGCACTTCGGATGTCGATCGTCCTCGGAGCCGGCGGTGGGGCGATCAATCCGTTCGTCAACCTCGCCCGAATGGGCTTCGGCGGACGAATGGGCGACGGCCGACAGATGTTCAGCTGGATTCACATCGCCGACGTCATTCGCGCGATCATCCACGTCTACGAGAATCCGGAGATCTCAGGCCCGGTCAATATCGCATCCCCGTATCCGGTAACCAACACCGACATGATGCGGATGGTACGAGCGAAACTTGGCCGACAATATGGGTTTCCGACGCCGGGCTGGATGCTCGAGTTCGGCGCACGAATCATCCGCACCGAGGCTGAACTGGTAACGAAGAGTCGCTGGGTTTCACCAGGGGTGCTCGCGGACAGCGGCTTCCAGTATCAATTTCCGACGTTGGAGTCTGCGCTGAACCAGATCGCTCAAGAGACCCCGCGAGGGTTGCTTCCGGTTTCACTCGGCTGAAGTTCGGCTGCGATCGCAACCGCTCGCACGATATCCTGCTCGAGCAGATAGTGATTCAGTGCAATCGCAGCCTTTGATCCGGCAGCGGCGGCGGTGATCAACTGCGCCGGAGAATCCGACACATTCCCCGCGGCCCAGGCTCCAGGCACACTTGTGCTGCCTGCAGGATCAGTTACCACCCAACCATTTTCGTCGGCTTCACACCCCAGGTCAGTCAACAGATCGCCTCGCGGAACAAACCGTGGGCCGACAAACACTACGCTTCGCGGAATTACCTGACCGGAGGCCAGTTCGACGCCGTCCAATCGACCATCGCCAACCGACACGCCAGCCACATCGCCTTCGACAATGCGAATCCCTCTGGCAGTCAGCCGCTCCCGTTCAGCTCCGGTCAGCTCGATGCGATTGGGAAAGAAGACGACATCCTCCGACCATTGGCGCACCAACGACGCCTGATGAATGGTGAACGGCCTGTTGTCACCACCGAGCACACCGATCGGGGAATCTCGAACCTCGTATCCGTGACAATAGGGGCAATGCAGAACATCGACTCCCCACCGATCGTGCAGCCCAGCGATGTTCGGCAGCTCGTCACGTAACCCCGTGGCCACCAGAACAGTCCGTGCCTCCAGCTGCGCGGTCGCATCGGTTTGCACAAGAAATCCACCGTCATCCGTGCGCTCGATTCGGATTGCGGTGCCAGTCGTCATTTCGCTGCCGTACTCGAGAACCTCCTTGCGGCCGGCCGCAAGTAATTGCGTAGGACTCTCACCATCCCGCGTCAGGTACCCGTGCAGGTGCTCGGAGACACCATTGCGCGGGTTACCTGCATCGACGATCATCACTCGCCGCCGAGCCCGAGCCAGAACAAGCGCGGCACTCAACCCCGCCGCACCGCCACCGACAATCACCACGTCGAACCTCATGTGCTCCCCCAGTCCGCAGATCGTCCCACCCGAGACGGTGGCTATTCTGGCAATCTAGCAAATTTGTTTACCGGTTAACAAAGTTGAGGAATCGTGAACGAACCAACACTCCGCTCCCGTACCTGCAACCTCTGGGCCGAAAACAATCCCGACCTCGACACCTCGCCCATGGAAGTAGTCGCGCAACTCAAACGGATTACGGCGCTTCTCGAACTAGCAGTCGAACCGGTATACCAAACCGCGGATCTCACCGTGTCGGAAGTGGAACTGCTTGTGCCACTGCGATACGCCGAGGAACCGGTCACCGCGATTCGTCTCGCCGAACGCCTCGGTATGTCTCGGGCCGGGGTCAGCAAGGCACTCGCGCGACTCGAGAAGCGAGGACTCGTCTCCCGCACAAGCAATCCCGAAGACAGGCGATCTGCACTGATCACGATGACGGTCCAGGGAAACGCTGTCGTCGACGACGTCTTTCCTCGCGAACTCGCCGCTCACGGTGAATTGTTCACCCAACTCGGCCGGGACCGGGGGAAGGTCCTTGCCGCACTCGAGCGACTGGCAGTATCCATGGAAAGCGGGCTGAATCGAATGCCGGGCAAGTAATCGGGGTTACTCCTGCTCTCCGGTCCGCCCGCCGTAAGTCGCAATCTTGTACTCCGTCGCAGCCAAAGACAACGTGAGCTCCTTGATCTGCCGACGAACGGTGTCCCGGTGCTCGAGCAGCATGTCGAGCCTCTCCGGAACTGTCCCTTCACCGGCGTCGACCAGTTCGACGTAGTGCTGCAGGTCGCGAATCGCCATACCTGAAATACGCATGCGGGTCAGAAACACCAGCCTGCGAACAGATTCCGGACCGTACACACGATGTCCGCTCGAGTCACGATCGACCTCGACCAGACCGATCTTCTCGTAGTAGCGCAGCGTATGTGCCGAGACATCCAGCAGGTCCGAGACTTCGGCGATCGACATCGGCTCCTGAACGTCCCCTGCATCGACGAGTCGGTGAATCACCTCGATCGACATTGGCCCGTCCACTTCCCCAAGTGCCTCGAGTGCCTTACGCATCAAGTCTTCCGTAGCCATGACTCTCAGCCTAGAACGGGCGGACAGGGCCGGCAGCATCCGCGAAGTCTGCACTGCGAGCCAGGTCGGCCCAGACGCATACCTCGGCGAGATTCTTCCGATACGACGCGGAGACACGCTCCACGGCTTCCTTTCCGAGTGGCAGACGAAGTGGCACATTCTCGCTGTGCACAAGCGAGGTGATGATCTCTGCTGCTTTCTCCGGATCACCCTCCTGAACACCGTCTGCGGCCGCCATGTCCCGCAGAACGGGATCCAGCAAATCACGGTATTCCGATGATGATTCGGCGAAGCTCAGAACGCCAGGCGTGTTGAATGCTGTACGGAATCGGCTGGGCTCGACGATCATCACCCGAACGCCGAACTGCGCGACCTCACCGGCGAGAGCCTCCGACCAACCTTCGAGAGCGAACTTCGACGCCGAGTACGCCCCGACGCCGGGAAACGACATACGGCCGCCTTGACTGCTCATCTGCACGATCGTCCCGCTGCCCTGCACTCGCATCGACGGGAGGACGGCGCGCACCAACGCGGCGGGTCCGATCAGGTGCAGTTCCATGAGATCCCGCAAGGTCGAATCGTCCACCATCTCCGCCGCGCCGACCATCCCACGACCGGCATTGTTGACCAGCACGTCGATGCGACCAAAACGCTCGAGCGCATATTCGACGACGCCCGGAGCCGCTGCGGTATCTCTGACGTCGAACGTCACCGCCGAGAACCGATCCGGATTCGCCGACGCAATATCTGCAACGGACTCGGGACGACGAACTGCAGCGACTACCGCGTCCCCCGATCGAAGTGCAGACAGTGCGAGTTCACGGCCGAAACCCTGAGAAACTCCAGTGATGATCCAGGTCTTTGTTGTCATGGTCGGCAACGCTAGGGGTTAGAGCGCGCTCCAACGCAAGCCTGTGGTTCTACCGCCGAACTACACGCCGGCCCACACCGGTCGTTCCCCGCGAAGGAAACCGTCGACGCCGGCTTTGAAGTCGTCACTGCTGTAGATCATGCTCATCAGATCATCGTTGTCGGCAATCACTCGGGTTCTGATGCGTCGCAGGGACTCCCGAATAGTCCAGACGGTCATCGGGGCGGCGGCAAGTAGATCGCGAGATACCTGGGCAGTCAGGGTCGCGAACTCGGACTCTGTTGCACAGTCGCTGAGGAAGCCGCTCCGCAGAGCCTCGCCACTCGACATCACCCCAGCCCGAGCGATCAACGACATCAGACGCGAACTGCCGATCCTGTCCGCCAGCAAAGCCACGGAATGGATCGACAACGAGTTTCCGAGTGTGCGCGCGATCGGTAGGCAGAAGCGTGACCCCTGCGTCGCGATCCGCACATCGCACGCTGCCGACAGCAACAGCCCTGCTCCCGCGCACACACCGTCGATGACCGCGAGGGTGGGAACCCTCACTTTCTCGAGTTCGGTCAGTACGCCGACGAACCGGCTTTCGTAGTCGAGCCCGTCGTGAAAGCTCGAGAAGGTTTGAAAGTGGCCAATGTCGGAGCCCGCCGAGAACGCCTCTCCCCCAGCACCTCGGAGAGTGAGTAACCGAATCTCGCGGTCGGAGTCGGCGCGCCGGCAGGCTCCGGCAATGGCGTCGTACATCTGCGGGGTCAATGCGTTGCGCTTTTCCGGCCGGTTGAACACGACGTCGAGGGTCTCGCCACGACGGATGATCAAGATTTCTTCGTGCGTTTCAGTCATGACACTCACGTTATTTCCGCTAGAGAAAAGTCGAAACACATTGCACTTGAATATCTTTGCGAATTCTCGATGCAAAGTTGCAGATAGTGCGAACGGAGAAGCGTCGACGAGGCCAGGAGACGGTGATGCCAGAACCGAACCTCGCCGACGCAGTATCAAAGGGGTGTCATGCCACGACAGCAAAAAGTGTCATGCCACGACTGTGCGCTGTGGCACGCCCGAATACTGGCTCAGCGGCCTGATCAGTGCATTCGACTGCCCCTGCTCGATGATGTGCGCCGTCCATCCGGTGATGCGGCTCATCACGAAGATCGGCGTGAACATCTCGACGTCGAAGCCCATGAGGAAATATGCAGGGCCCGTGGGGAAATCGAGATTCGGCTTGATTCCGGTGGCACTGACCATGGTCTTCTCGAGGATCTCGTACATCTGCACCCACTTCTCGCCGTCGGTCGCTGCCGCGACGTCGAGGAGGGCCTGCTTCATGGTCGGAACACGCGAATCACCGTTCTTGTAGACGCGGTGCCCGAAGCCCATGACCTTCTCCTTGGCAGCCAACTTCTCCGACATCCAGGCTTCGGCGCGGTCGGGGTCGTCGATCTCGAGCATGTCGTGCATGACAGCTTCGTTTGCACCGCCGTGCAACGGGCCCTTGAGCGTGCCGATAGCAGCGGTCACTGCGCTGTAGATGTCCGAAAGTGTGGACGTCACAACACGAGCGGCGAACGTCGAGGCGTTGAAGGAGTGCTCCGCGTACAGGATCAGCGAGACCTCGAAGGCCTTCACGATCGCCGACTCCGGAACAGCACCGAAACACATGTTCAAGAAGTTTTCGGCGAAACCCAGGTCCGACTGCGGCGCGATGGGATCCTGACCGCGCCGGCGGCGGAAATCGGCTGCGACGATGGTCGGCAGCACAGCCGTCATCCGCAGCGCCTTGGCCAGATTGGCCTTCTCCGAGTTGTCGTCCTCCGCCGGATCCTCGGCGCCGAGGTAGCTGATCGCCGTGCGGACAACATCCATGGGGTGGCAGTTGTCCGGCATCTTGGTCAGGAGTGAGAGCAGTGAGCGGTCGGCACGACGGGCCGCACGCTCACGCAGGCAGAGTAATTCGAGCTGCTCGGGAGTCGGCAGTTCGCCGTACCAGAGCAGGTGCGCAACTTCTTCGAAGCTGCAGTTCGCGGCAAGGTCCTGCACTGCGTAACCGCGATACGTCAACGAATTCGTCTCGGGCACTACCTTGGAGATAGCCGTCGTATCGACGACAACTCCGGCCAAGCCCTTGTAGATCGCCGGAATCTGTTCGGTCATGTCCTACTCCCCTCCAAGCTGAAATTGAAAATGCCACTGTCGAATTCGTTGTAGCGCTCGTACTCGAGAATCTCGTACAACCTGCTGCGATGCTGCATTTCGCCGAGCAGTCCTTCTTGCGTGCCCTCCGCAAAAATCTCGCGCAGACCCTTTTCGATAGCGAACATCGCCAGCCGAAGGGTGGTCACGGGGTAGATGACGGCGTTGAAACCGATCTCTTCCAATGTCTTCGCCGAAATGAGGTTCGACTTCCCGAACTCGGTCATGTTGGCGAGGAGCGGAGTGTCGACTGCTGCGCGGAACTTCTCGAAGTCTGCTTCGGTGGCAAGAGCTTCGGTGAAGATCAAATCAGCACCGGCATCCACATAGGCCTTTGCTCGCTCGATCGCCGCGTCGATACCGTCGATTCCGGCAGCATCGGTGCGCGCGCAGATGACGAAGTTCGGGTCACGACGCGCCGACACTGCAGCACGAACACGGCGAACCATGTCTTCGGTGGGCACAATTGCTTTGCCGTCGAGGTGCCCGCAGCGCTTCGGGTTGATCTGGTCCTCGAGGTGCAGACCGGCTATTCCGTCGTCCTCGAAGATCGTGACCGTGCGGGCCGCGCTCATAGGTTCACCGAAACCGGTGTCGGCGTCGACGAGCGTCGGGAGGTCCGTGACGCGCGCGATCTGCTTGCTGTGGCCGGCGACCTCGGTCAAGGTGGTCAGTCCGATGTCGGGAAGCGCCAATCCGGCGGAGTACGCACCACCTGAAACGTAGACACCCTCGAACCCGATTTCCTGAATCAGTCTGGCTGTCAGCGGATTGATCGCACCCGGGAGTCGTTGAATCTTTCCGGACGTCAGCCCCGCCCGGAAGGCAATCCGCTTGTCGGCTGCAGACGTCGCTGCTGCGATGAGGCCCGACATCAGAAAAGTCCCTTGGCGACCTTGGGAGCCCGAGCAAGAACGTCTTCGGAAACGGTGAAGGTCAGCTGATCGAGTTCGCCTGCCTTCAATTCGGCGGTGCGCTGAGCCGCATCGAGGAAGCGGTCCTGTTCGCTCGGCTCGATGACGCCCTCGGCGAGGGTGCGGAATTTCGCGACGTACTGATCGCGAGCGAACGGACGTGCGCCGAGCGGGTGCGCATCGGCCACCGCAAGCTCGTCGACGATGACTTCGCCGCTCTTCAAGGTGATCTCGGCGCGAGCACCGAAAGCCTTCTCGTCCGGATCCGTCGAGTGGTAACGGCGTGTCCATTCGGGATCTTCGCGCGTGGAGATCTTGTTCCACAGCTCGATCGTGTCCGCGCGCTGTGCACGCTCGGACGCGTAGGAATGTTCGTGGTGCCACGTACCGTCCTGTAGCGCAACGGCAAAGATGTACATCACCGAGTGGTCGAGGGTTTCACGCGAGGCGGTCGGGTCGAACTTCTGCGGATCGCCGGAACCGGTGCCGATGACGACGTGGGTGTGGTGACTGGTATGCAGGACGATCGACGCGATCTGGTCGAGATCACCGACACGAGAACGCATTCGGCGAGCGAGGTCGATCGGCGCCTGGCTCTGGTACTCCGCGGAGTGTTCTTTGGTGTACGAGTCGAGGATGGCGCGCTTCGCCTCACCCGAACCGGGCAGCGGAACGTGGTACTCCTTGTCCGGGCCACCGAGTAACCAGGCGATGACGCCGTCTTCGCCTTCCCAGATCGGTGACGGTGCGCCCTCACCGCGCATCGCGCGGTCGACCGCCTCTACGGCAACCTTGCCTGCCAGCGCAGGCGCGTACGCCTTCCAACTGGAGATCTCGCCCTTGCGGGACTGACGTGTCGCCGTCGTGAGGTGCAGCGCCTGGCCGATTGCCTGGTAGACCGTCTCGGTGCCCAGGCCCAGCAAAGTTCCGATACCTGCCGCAGCCGAGGGGCCGAGGTGTGCGACGTGGTCGATCTTGTGCTCGTGCAGGCAGATAGCCCGAACCAGGTCGATCTGGATCTCGTAGCCGGTCGCCAGACCACGAATCAGGTCTCGACCGTCACGGCTGGTGTGCTGAGCGACGGCGAGGATCGGCGGGATGTTGTCTCCGGGGTGCGAGTACTCGGCGGCGAGGAACGTGTCGTGGAAATCGAGTTCACGAACCGCGACACCGTTGGCCCAGGCGGCCCATTCAGGCGAGAACGTACCGGGGATACCGAACACGGTGGAGCCCGGCGTATACGGATGCGAGTGTGCTTGCGCCCGCGCATTCACCACGGGACGGCGTACCAGGGAAGCTGCGGCAACTGCCGCGTTGTCGATGATCCGGTTGACGATCATGTCGGATGTGGCGTCGGTGACGTCGACGGAATCCGTCGCAACTTCCGCGATCTTCCACGCGAGGTGGTCTTCCTTGGGGAACTCTTCGGCAGAGCGGTGAGTGCGTACGAGATGCGTCTTCATCGGTCCTCTTCTCACGTTCTTCGGTATCTATTTGCACGCTACGCAGCTCATTCACCTCGGGATAGGCCCTCGCAATTGCCTATTTGTGCAATGACAATGCTGCAATGTTGCGAATGTTGCGAATAGCTTCTCGGTAGGGTGAACGCGATCGGCACCGAGGAGATTCGATGAAGAAGATGTACGCGGGAGCGCGGCTGCGACGGCTGCGGGAGGAACGAAACCTGTCACAGTCCGCACTGGCGAAGGCACTCGAACTCTCCCCCAGCTATGTCAATCAACTGGAGAACGATCAACGACCGCTGACGGTGCCCGTCCTTCTCAAGCTCAACGCCGAGTTCGATCTCGACGTGCAATTCTTCGCCTCCGATTCCGACGCACGCCTGGTTGCGGACGTTCATCACGCCTTGGCCGAAACTTCGGAATCTGGAGACGTATCTCTGGCCGAGGTGGACGAATTGGTGGCCCGCATGCCGGCGGTCGGACGCACCCTCGTGATGTTGCACCGCCGCCTTCACGCCGCGACAGAGCAGTTGGACCAGTTCTCGACGCAGTTGTCCGGCGAACCAGCGTCCGATGTGTCACTCGTACCGATGCCCTACGAGGAAGTTCGGGACTTCTTCTACGACCGAAAGAATCACATCGCCGTTCTGGACGACGCTGCCGAGCAGATGTTTCTGGACAACGGATTGTCCGTGGGCGCAGTGGATTTGCAACTGGCACGACTACTTCGCGATCAGCACGGCGTCACCGTGACGATCCGTACCGACGAACCCGACAAGCTCGGGCCCAAGCGTTACTACGATCCGAACAAGTCGGTCCTCACACTCGCCCGTCGTCTGTCGGCAGGACAACGCGCGTTCCAGATCGCAATGCAGTTGGCCTTCTTCACGCAGGCCGACGTGATCGATTCCCTTGTCGCCGAGGATGAATCATTGAGCGCCGAGTCCGCAGCGCTGGCTCGCGTCGGACTCGCACACTACTTTGCCGGCGCACTGCTACTCCCGTACACCCAATTCCTGCAATCCGCTGAGGCCTTGCGGTACGACATCGACCTGCTCAGCCTCAAGTTCGAGGTCGGCTTCGAGACAGTCTGCCACCGGTTGTCCACTCTCCAACGACACGGCCAACGCGGCATCCCTTTCTTCTTCGTCCGAACCGATCGCGCCGGAAACATCTCGAAGCGTCAGTCTGCTACCGCCTTTCACTTCTCCAGAGTCGGAGGCAGCTGCCCGCTGTGGGTCATCCACGAGGCATTCGCGAGCCCAGGTCGCATCCTCACTCAGGTCGCGAAGATGCCCGACGGCCGGACATACCTCTGGGTGGCGCGCACTACCCACAGCGGCGGACTCGGGTACCTCGCACCCGAGCGCAACTTCGCCGTCGGACTCGGTTGCGACATCGGCTACGCCGATCGCATGGTCTACTCACACGGAATTCAGACGGACGACCCCGCGACCATCGTGCCGATCGGCGCGGGGTGCAAAGTCTGTGACAGGCCAGCGTGCTCTCAACGCGCCTTCCCCCAACTCGGCCGCTCGATCTCCGTCAGTGAGAACAGCAGCAGCCACCTTCCGTATCCGCAACAATAGGGCGCAAACAATAGGGCGCACCGACTCCACCTGCAGTTTCCCGGAGCTATGACGCTCTTCTGCTTCCATGGACGTCATGCAACCCGATGCCGTGACCCCTCGTCGACTGGTTCTTCGCCGCCTTTCGGCCGTGGCCGGTGTGGCCGGCATCGTGACTGGTTTGGTTGCCTTGATCGCAACTCAGTTGGACGTCGATCACAACATCGTGATCGTTCTGGCGTCAGTGGCGCCCTTGTTGATGATTGCTCCGCTGATCGGTGCCGTCGTCTCGGGTATCGGGCGTCAGTGGATCGTGTGCGCCGCCTCGATCCTCGTCCTTGGGTTGTTCGGATGGTCTGTGAGCCCGCTGTACATCGGCGGAACTGGGGAGTCGACGTCTGCGAACGGTCCATCGATTCGAATCATGCAGGCCAACTTGATGGTCGGTGCAGCGGATCCGGAGTCGCTTGTGGCGATGGTCCGCGAACGCGAGGTCGACGTGGTGACGGTCCAGGAGTTGACGTACCAGGAAGCCGACGCGCTCAAAGCCGCCGGGCTTGACGAGGTTCTGAGCCACCAATTCCTCGTCCCGTACACCGACGGTGGTGGCGGGGCAGGAATCTACAGTCGCTTTCCACTCTCCAATCCGCGTAGCCTCGACGGATTCTCACCCGAAACGCTGTCCGCAGAACTGAATGTCGGCTTGGCGCAGCCAGTCACATTGTTCGCCGTGCATCCGGCACCGGCGTACATCTCACCGCCTTCGGTGTGGGCGGACGAGCAGCGAAGGCTTGGGTCTTACATGGACAAAGTCGCCGGACGGGACAACGTGATAGTGAGCGGCGACTTCAACGCGTCGTACTCGAACAAACAGTTCCGGAATCTTCTCACGAACGGATACACCAGCGCCGCCGACCAATTGGGTTCCGGCCTGATCCCGACCTATCCGACCGACAAGCGGTATCCGGCGGTGGTCGGTATCGACCACATCATCACGAAAGGCGCCGTGGCGACATCCTTGGAACGGATCGAGATCGAGGGATCCGATCACCACGGCCTGATTGCCGACATCACGTTGTCTTGAGTAAATACTGGATTGAGCAAGCACCGGGGCATGGTTGTGCCCCGGTGCTCACGTCTTCAGTTGTCGCGATTCACGCCGCGGTGGGCGGACTGTTCCCGCCGATGCGCCGCTGGAACGAATCAATCGACATCGGTGGATAGAACACTGTTTTTCGGTCGGGGCCGATCTCGACCCGCCACTCCGTGTGGTGCAGTGTCCGATGATGATGACCACACAACAAGACCAGATTATCGAGATCCGTTGGGCCACTATCACCCCAGTGAACAATATGATGGGCATCGCACCACCCCGACGGCGTCCCGCACCCTGGAAACGCACACCCACCATCACGAACCGCCAACGCCCGCCGCTGGGGTACCGTCGCGGTCCTTGCTTCTTTGCCACAGTCGAGCGGAACACCATTCTCATCCAACAAAATCCGCGTCACGGTGCAGTCGCACGCCAACATCCGCGCAGTATCGATGCTGATCGGACCCACCCAATCCGTCCACGCGAAACCCAGTTCTTCGGTCGACGGCAACAAATCCTTGAGCGCCTGCATATCCGTCAGGTCTTTCGCGCTGGCCGTGACCGTGACGTGCGGTTTCACGCCGCCTTCGATCGGACCCAACCCCGCCCGCTCGTACCGGCGCAACAATTCGCAGAACCCGTCCGCCCGCCGCAGTGCCGGAGTGCGGGTGTCTTTGACACCGTCCTTCTCCGGCGTCGGAGCCGACAGACTCGACAACAACGTGATCAACCGTGCCCCGTTCACCGCATCCAGATCACCCTTCACCGACACGCGCCCGTACAAGCCCTTCGACGCGTAGAACTCGTTACGCTCCGAATCCTCACCCACCGGAACGCCGTCCTCGCGTTTTCCGTACTGCTTCTCGATCCGCCGGATCGCCGCCCGCACCGCATCACAATCAGCGATGTTCTGCGACGCCAGGCCAAGCAGGATCCCGCGGGCCTTGTCCACATCCGCCGGCGTCATGTTCTTGGGTGGATGCTGACAAAACGACGCCACCTGACGGGCTTTCAACGCATCCACGTCACCACGATGAAACGCATCCGCCACAACAGGTTCGAGCATCAACAACCGCGCCAACCCGACCAGCAGACTGCACTCACCGATCTCCAAATTCGTCGAACCATGCAACCACAGCGCGATCGCCCGAAAACCCTTCCCACCGAGAACCTCACGGGAAAACATCTCCACGATCAACAACACCAACCGCGACTGCAACTCGTGCCGGACACGCACCAGATCCAGAACCTCACTCTTGAGGTCCTCACCATCCAGCTGCCACGCTCCCCGACTATCCATGCCGAAAGTTTAATCGAACATACTTTCGAGAACCAGAGACAAAACGGACAACTTCAAAAAGGTGCGCGACTCGAGACCTGTTGAAGTACAGGCTCGTTCACGACTGATACAGCGCTAGGTCGGAGTGACTATCGCAAAGTTCGGATCCGGCTCGTCGAGGTATCCGGCAAGTTCTGCGAGCTTCGCCGGGTCGCCGGAAACCGAGATGGTTCCATTCGCAATCTCGGCACCCAAGTCCACACCACCGAGCAGCACACCGAGTAAGTCGCGCCGACTCAAACTGAACATCGCATCCACAGACCCAGCATCTGCAGACTCACCTTCCACGTCGAAATGGATCAGAACTCCGTTGCTGAGTTCCGTTCGGTGAACGATGTTTTCGTCAGTGATGTTCCAATCGACGACGATGTGCGAGCCCGCTGCGCGCACTCCATCCACGCGCAGCGATACTGCATCGAAGACTTGACTTACCGACAGCGCTGCGGTGATGTCGGGCGCCGCGGCAACCGTGGGCGTCCCCACTGAGCCGTTGCGCAGTTCGTATGCACCGGTGAGGTAGAAGTTCCGCCAGGTGCCGTTCTCGGCGCCGTACCCGAGTTGCTCGAAGGTATCGGCCTGCAGATTCTTGGCCTCGACGTTGTCCGGTTCAGCGAAGACCACGTAGTTCACCACCTGCGCAACCCAGCGAAAGTCGCCGCGCTCGTATGATTCCCGAGCTTTCCGTAACACTTCTGCTGATCCGCCCATGAACTCCACGTGACGCTTGGCCGATTCGACGGGTGGATGCTCCCACAGATGCGCAGGGTTACCGTCGAACCAACCCATGTATCGCTGGTAGATGGCTTTGACGTTGTGACTGACGGAACCGTAGTACCCGTGCGTGTGCCACGCTTGCGCCAATGCAGTTGGCAGCTCGATCGATTCGGCGATCTCGAGACCGGTCCACCCCTGATTGATTCGACGAAGTGTCTGATCGTGAAGGTACCCGTAGAGGTCGCGCTGCAATGACAGGAACTCGGTGAGCCGTTCGGTCCCCCACGTCGGCCAGTGGTGGGACGCAAACAGAACGTCGGATCGTGAGGCGTAACGATTGATCGATTCCGTCAGGTACGCAGACCAGACGTGAGGATCTCGTACCAGGGCACCGCGAAGCGTGAGCAGGTTGTGGAGAGTATGAGTTGCGTTCTCCGCCATACACAGTGCGCGCAAATCCGGGAAGTAGAAGTTCATCTCGGACGGGGCCTCGGTTCCGGGCGTCATCTGGAATTCGATCCGAACGCCGTCGATCGTCTCCGTGTGACCTGTCTTCGAGATCGACACCGTCGGCGAAATGAGCGTCGGTGTGCCGGTTGAGGTGGTCTGCCCCAACCCGGCTCCGACGCTACCTCGGGGACCTCGGGGTAAGGCCGCTCCGTACATGTAGGCCGCGCGTCGAGCCATTGCCGTTCCCGCATAGACGTTTTCCTCGACCGCGTGCTCCACGAGCCCGGTGGGTGCGACGATCACGCATCGCCCGGCGGCGACGTCGTCGTCGGTGGTCACTCCTTTGACCCCGCCGAAGTGGTCGATGTGCGAATGCGTGTAGATCACCGCGACAACCGGTCGATCACCACGGTGTTCCCGGTACAACGCGAGACCAGCGGCAGCGGTTTCCCGGGAGATCAGTGGATCGATGACGATGATTCCGGTATCTCCCTCGATCAACGTCATGTTCGACAGATCAAGTCCGCGAATCTGATAGATCGAATCCGTCACCGCAAAGAGTCCCTGCTTGGCGACCAACTTCGACTGACGCCACAAGCTCGGATTGACCGTTGGCGGGCAGTCCTCGTCAAGGAACGCGTAGGAATCGTTGTTCCACAGGACTTTTCCGTCCGAATCGGAAACCAGCCCCGGATCGAGTGCGGCGACGAAACCCCGCTTCGCCTCGGTGAAGTCGGCGTCGTCGGAGAACGGTAGAGTCTCGGCGACTCGGGCGTTCGCGGCTTCGATTGCGGCCGATGCCGCACGTGGGTCGATCATAAGTCAGCCTTTCACGCCGAATTGCGGCAATGCGCATTGCCGCAATTGAAGAGAACAGCAGGGCTAGCTCAGCAACTGCGCCTTTGCCGCCGCGAACTCGGCATCGGTCAACACGCCGGACTGATGAAGCTGTCCCAACTCCTGCAGCTTGGAGACCAGATCGTCCGCGCCTGAAGGGGGAACGGACTGCACGGGGGCGACCTGCTGCTGTGGCGGCGGCTGTTGCTGCTGGTACTCCTGCTGATATTCCTGCTGCTGCTCGCTGGCCTTTCGTTGACTCCGTCGATCCATGGCGTTGGACGTCGCCTTTGCGGTTCCAGCCACTACCGCCGTGCGCGCCACCGTGCCGAGCAACCCCGGCCGCCCTCTGCGTCCACCTCGAAAAACCATGCCGAACTCCTTGGGTAATTGTCGCTACTGAAATGCTGCTTCGACCGCTGCGACGACTACCTCGCGCGGTATCTGAACGTGAAGGACTACGTCGCCGCCGCCACCGCGAACCGTCGACGCGAGCTCACGCGCCCACGTCTGCTCGTAGACGATGACTGCGGCGGACGTTCCTGGTTCGAGTGACTCACGGACCACGTCCAGGTCCTCGTCACTGATCAATGCCTTGGCTTCGATGGACAGAATCGCCAGTCCGATGTCGGTGAGATCTTCGTCGACATCGATCTGCGACACCTGTCCGTCCGCGTCCTTGGCGATGTACACGAGGTCGAGCAGAGTGACAAAACCTCGTTCCACCACGTTCTGCAGCGCGGCGACAGCTTCAGGATCCACAGTTGAACCTGGGAATGCCAGCACCACGAGCTCGACCGGTCCGATGTTCATTGCGTCGTTCATCCATCAAGCCTGGTGGCTCGGACGCTTGGGAACCTCACCCGCAGGGGATGAATTACCCGATGCGATCGAGTTATTTGTTGCGACGAATGACTTCGCGAATCGGCCGTACGTGTACGCCTTCTGCTGCGAGGGCTCGCCGGGCTTTGCCTCGGGTGACGAGCACACCGACGATACCGAGAATCCAAACTGGATATTGCACCATCCAGGCGACACGGAATCCGTCGAACGTGTACCCGCCCATGTGTCCGAGGATGACGCCCATCACTTGAATCACGATGAGGGAAGCGAGGAATCCCCCGATGTTGACCATGCCCTGCGCGGTGCCCATCGCCGAACTCGGATTGGATGTGCGCGCGTAGTCGAAGCCGATCACCGAACCCGGCCCACCCACCGAGATGACGACCACCAGGATCGTCAACAACCAGAGCGGAGACGGTTCGCTTCGTGAAAGCACGATCGTCCACATGAGCGCGCTGGCCACCATGATGGTGAGAACCAACCACGATCGACGCATGGGATAGCGACCGGTGAGAATACCGAGGATCGGGCCGGCCACGATTGCCGAGATGACTGACAGCGTCAGCAGCGAGCCGACCGTCGTGGAGTCGAGGCCTTGAGCCGATTTCAGGTACGGCACACCCCACAGCAGCGCGAACGTCGTGATCGAGAACTGAGTCCCCATGTGGCTGAAGAACCCGAGTCGGGTGCCGGGCCGCATCCACACCGTCTTGATCTGTCGCCCGATCTCCTTGGCGCCCGCCGGCACGGCGACCAGGTCGGCACCGGGAGGCGCGTCGCGGATGACACTCAACGCCAGCGCAAACGCCAACAGTCCGACAGCGGCAGCGCTGCCGTAGGCAAAAGTCCAGCCCGGTCCGGACAACAGCAACATGAACGGAAGCGCAGACATCACCTGGCCCAGCTGACCGAGGATGCCCGTGAACTGCGAGACCAACGGCACCTGCCGGGGCGGGAACCACTGCGGTACCAACCGCAACACCGAGATGAAGGTGAGTGCATCCCCGGCACCGACGGCAATACGTGCACCGATCGCGACGGGCAGCGATTCGGTGAAGGCGAGAGCCAACTGCGCGGACATCATGATGAACGCACCGACTGCGATCATGATCCGCGAACCGTAGCGGTCGAGGAGGACTCCCGCCGGAATCTGCATGCCGGCGTACACAACGATCTGCAGCACGACGAAGCTCGACAGAACGCTGGGCGAGATCGAGAACCGATCAGCAGCAGACAGACCCGAGACACCGAACGAAGTGCGGTGAAGCACGGCGATCACGTAGGCAAAAACACCGACACCCCAGACCAACCACACTTTTTTCATCGGGTCTGTATGTTACTCCTGTCTTTCGCAAGGCTCAGGACATGATTATTCGCGGCCCTGAGAGACCCAATTCAAATCAGCCGAACGGAAGCCTTCGGTAATCGCGGCGAGGGAGTCGAGGCGAGCGATCTGGTCTTCGCTCAGAACGATGTCCAACGCTCCGGCGTTTTCCGTGACTCGTGCAGCGAACCGAGTGCCGGGAATCGAAACGGAAGGCAACCCGTGCTGACGGCCCTTGGCATCGAGCCATGCCAGGGAAACCTGTGCAGGCGTCGCGCCGAGCTCCTCACCGACGGCGCGGACCACGTCGAGAACCTTCTGATTAGCAGGGAGCGCGGAGTCCGAGAAGCGTGGGAAGCGTCGGCGCAGGTCGTTGTCACCGAGCGTCTCCGCATCGAACGATCCCGCCAGGAAGCCTCGGCCCACAGGTGAGAAGGGCACGAATCCGACTCCGAGTTCCGCGGCGGTGGGTACTACCTTGTTCTCGACGTCCCGACTCCAGATGCTCCATTCCGACTGGATCGCCGCGATCGGATGCACCCCGTACGCACGACGCAGTTCATCGCCGGTCGCCTCGGACAGGCCGATGTTGCGGACCTTGCCCGCCTTCACCTGCTCCGCGATCGCGCCGACGGTGTCTTCGATCGGCACGTTCGGGTCGACCCGGTGCAAGTAGTAGAGGTCGACATGATCGACGCCGAGTCGTCCCAGAGACTCGTCGAGTGCCCGCGGCACGTAAGCCGGGTCTCCGTTGATCCCGCGCTGACCGTTGGCGATGTTGCCGACCAGACCGAACTTGGTCGCCAACTGCACTTCGTCCCGGCGGTCTTTGAGAAGCTCTCCCACCGCACGCTCGCTCGAGCCCTCGCCGTACACGTTGGCGGTGTCGATGAACGTGATCCCGATGTCCACCGCATGGTGCAGCGTGGCGAGCGCCTCGGCCGGATCCACCGGGCCGTAGACCGGGGCGACGGACATCGCGCCGTATCCCTGGGCGCTGACAGTGAGACCTTCGGCCAGAGTGACGGTGGGGACGGTCATGAAAACTCCTCGATTCGACTGAGCGACAACCCCGACAGTCTTCACCGAATCGAAGCCTCACGCACCGATTAACGTCACGCTGATCGGGTTACCCTCGAGTGATGGCATTCGATTGGCTCGAACTCGTACTCACCGCCCACCGCGAATTCGGTTCACGACTCGCTGCGGTCGAGGACTGGAACGCACCCACGCCCGACTCCGACTGGCACGTCGAACACCTCGTCCGCCACGTCATCGAGGAGCAGCAGTGGGTACCGCCGCTCCTGGCCGGACTGACGGTCGGCGAGGCGACACCGGACATCGTTCCCGTCGGGGACGACCTGTGGACCGAATGGCAGAAGTACTCCGATGCCGCCATCAAGGCGTGGAAATCGACGGACCTCAGTGCCCACGTTCACCTCTCGTACGGCACGGTGAAGGTGGAACCCTATCTGCGCCAGCAGACCTCGGACGTCACCATCCACACCTGGGACCTTGCGCGAGCGGTCGGAGCAGACGAGCGACTCGATCCAGACCTCGTCGAGGCCGTCTGGTCCGACCTCGACGGGCAGCGCGACATGCTCGCCGAGAGCGGTCTGTTTTCCGCTCCCGTCGATCTTCCTGACGATGCGTCGTTGCAGGACAAGCTGATTGCCCTGACCGGTCGCGATCCTCGTTAGACGTTCAGCGACACACCCGTCGTGCGAGCGACGCCGTCCCAGCCGCCGGCAGGTGCACCGAGGCCGAGCAGAGCCGCAACCGTCGGTGCGACGTCGATCGTGCGAGCCTGCGTGTCGATCTTCCGTCCACCGTCGAGAGCGGGATGCCCGCCGCTGAGGAAGAACGGGATGGGCAGTGTCACGAAATGACCGTGGTTGCCGGGAATCGGGTTGGACAGTGGAGTCGGATCACTGAACCGCCAGCCCTGAGCGCAAAACGCAACGACGTCACCGGCATTGGTGCCGAGATCGAATTCGGCGGGGAGGTGGCTGGATTCGACGCCGTCCACACCATCCACGATCTGCTGAATCCGGCTGACGGCTTCCGCCCGTTCGCCATCGGGTCCGACGAAGTAGATCAGGTCTGCGCCACCGTTCTGGGCGATTCGAATCTTGCCTGCCAGCAACGGGTCCGCGTTCAGCGGTCGATCCAAGCCGATGAGCCGCGCGGGCTCCGACCAGTCCATCGAGTGGTCGGCCAACACGATCAGAATGCTCCGATTCCAGCGCCCCGTGTCATGAAGGAAGTCGACGAAGCGGCGAACCTGGTTGTCGGTGTTCTGAAGTGCAGCCGTGCGAGCGATCCGGACGGACGGACCGGACAGATCCAGGTGCCCGACCCGATCGACGTCACCGAGGTTGGTGAACGAGAGCCGCGGCGAGTTCCCGCCGACGATACGGATCAAGGCGTCGATCGTGAAGTTGTCCGGCGCATGCTCGGTACCGGGAACGAGCGGCTGCGGATCCCACACCAGTGAGGCGCGGTCACCGAACAACCCGTGCAGGTAGCGCTTCGACAGCACACTCGCAGTGGTCAATCCGAGTTCGGTGCGCACCCGATCCAGAACCGTCGATGCCTGCAGGTCGGAAGGCCGATCGAGGTCACGCTTCTTGTCGATGGCCGGATCGTAGACGGAGTTGGCGGGTACACCCGAACGCGCCGGCAGCACTCCCGTCATCATCGCCGTGTGGTTCGGCAGCGTCTCTGCGATCGTGATGGCACTGGCGTCCGGGTAGTGGATACCGCCGGCCGCAAGCCCGGTCAGCGTCGGGGTGAGCTCCGATCGCAGCTCGTCCGGCCGCATGCCGTCTACGACTATGACATGCACGTCCAGGTCTGGGATTCCGGCGCTGGTGGGAACACTCGCGCGAGCGGGCGTTCCGAGCAATGCCGTTCCGGCGACAACACTTCCACCGATCAGAACGCTACGACGCGAAACTTCGATACTCACTGGTCGACTCCTGGTCGGTACGAGGCCTGATCGAGGGCGGCCGAGGTGGGTGAGACTCTACTGCCCGCGCCTGCCGGAAGACGGTAGCTCACGGCGTAGTGCGCATTGCTCTGCGGATTGGTGAGATCGTCGACGTAGTACCAGTCCATCTGAGTACCTTCGCGGGCGATTTCGAATACGCCGTAGCCGTGCGAATCCAGTTCGACGTACCGCACGTGTCGGTTCACGGCCTTGAATGCTTCTTCTGCCGCAACGGTTACCGTGCGCGGTGGCACTTTCAGCATGTCGTCGATATTGGGCGACGTCACCGACGGGACGACGAACTCGGCGCCGACGGTCGGCCCACCCGGATAGTTGGCGGCGTTGGTCGGTAGGTCGCAGGCCCACGACGTGTGGATGTCACCGGTGATGAAGACGGTGTTGTCCACACCGTTCGAGGTGATCGCGTCGAAAAGCCTGGTGCGGTCGGCGGTGTACCCGTCCCACTGATCCGTGTTGTACGGGACACCGGCCTGCGGCACACCCACCAGTTCGGTCAACGCCGCGGTGGTCGCCGGTTCCAGCGGCGGGAACACGCAGGGCGTGATCATGACCGGATTGCCGACGACCTTCCACTGCGTCGGGGAGGTGACGATTCCGTTGGTCAACCAATCCATCTGTGCGCGTCCGGTAATGGTGCGCGACGGATCGTCGACCTGCTTCATGGTCGGTTGCTCGTCGCGGTAAGTACGCAGATCGAGCATCGAGATCTCGGCCAGATTCCCGAAGCGGAACCGACGATACAGCTGAACGCTCGAACCACTACCCGACGGGCGGACGGGCATCCACTCGAAATATGCCTTGGCCGAGTTGGCCTTTCGATCTGCCCAGTCACCTTCGACACCGGGAGTGTGGTTTTCGGCGCCGTCCCGGTACGCGTTGTCGGCCGATTCGTGATCGTCCCACGTGGTGATGAACGGGAGCTTCAGGTGCAGAGCTGCCAGATCCGGGTCTGTCTTGTACTGCGCGTGCCGAATTCGGTAGTCGGCCAGCGAAATGATCTCGTGGGCCGGCTCGTGAAGGCGAACGGATCCGTTTCTCGCGCCGTACTCCCCCTGCCCGTACTCGTAGATGTAGTCACCGAGGTGGATGATCGCGTCGAGGTCTTCGCGGAATGCCAGGTGACGATAGGCACCGAAATACCCCGCCTCCCAATTGGAGCAGGACACCACGCCGAAGCGGAGACGATCGAGATCTGCCGAGTTCGACGGAGCCGTGCGGGTGCGGCCCACCGGAGAAACAGCCGAACCCGCAGTGAATCGGTACCAGTACGTCGTCGACGAATCGAGTCCGGTGACGTCGACCTTCGCGGTGTGATCGGAATCCGCCGAAGCAGCAACACTTCCGGACGCAACGACGCTCGCGAACCCCTCATCGGTCGCGACCTGCCAGTTGAGAGTCACCGCCGGCCCGACGCCGGAACCGGGCGTCGCGTCTGCCGTCGGGGTGATGCGGGTCCAGATGATCACCGCATCCGGCAACGGGTCACCGGATGCCACGCCGTGCGCGAAGCCCGGGCTGCCACCCGGAACCTCGGCACCGGCGTGGCTCGCCGAAGCGACACCGAGACCTACTGCGCCGGCAAGGGCCGCCGATCCCTGCAGCAGGCCACGTCTGGATATTCGATCGAAGGCATTCGTGTGCACGCTAGGAGTGAACCCGCACCTGAACGGGCGTTCAAGAGAGCTTCGGGATGTTCACCCAGGCTTCGCCTGCGCTTCTCTGGAAGTTTGATCGAGTCGATCCCGATCACAACCGGTAATCGAGGGCCGAGCCTCGAACCACACCGACCTTGACTCCGATGTAACCGCCGAGTGCACCCCCGGCCGCGATCAGGATCCAGAACGCCGGCGGAAGCAGAGCCTCGGACCCGTCGACCTCGGAGAACGCGGAATAGCCTGCGATCAACGCGCCGAACAGGATGGGCAGTATCAGCAGAGCGGCAAAGAAAGTCACCCACACCGATACGAAGCGGCCCTTCCACCGGGCAATCTCGTGCAGAACCGTCAGAACGACCAGGAAGACACCACTACCGGTCAAGAAGGCGGCCAGAACTGCAAATCCGAAAGCCGAAGTCAGTTCCGACTCCACGTGAATCCCCCTGTACGTCAATCACCTGCACACTCAGCCCCAACTGCGATGCGACGAGTCTATTCACGACGGACGGCGTTTGTCGGCAAGTCGAGTCGCTCGTCTGCCGGAAACACACCCCGCTGACGCCTATGCTTGGAAAATGACCGAACCCGACATCAAGCCCAGAAGTCGTGACGTCACCGACGGACTCGAAAAGACCGCAGCGCGCGGCATGTTGCGTGCAGTAGGAATGGGCGACGACGACTGGGTCAAGTCGCAGATCGGCGTCGCCTCGTCCTGGAACGAAATCACGCCATGCAACCTGTCCCTCGATCGCCTGGCCAAGGCCGTCAAGGAGGGCGTACGGGAAGCCGGCGGGTTCCCTCTCGAATTCGGCACTATCTCCGTCTCCGACGGCATTTCGATGGGGCACGAGGGCATGCACTTCTCCCTCGTCTCCCGTGAAGTGATCGCGGACAGCGTCGAGACCGTCATGCAGGCCGAGCGTCTCGACGGATCGGTCCTTCTCGCCGGCTGCGACAAGTCGTTGCCCGGCATGATGATGGCGGCGGCCCGCCTCGACCTCGCCAGCGTGTTCCTCTACGCCGGCTCCACCCTCCCCGGCGTCGCCAAACTTTCCGACGGCAGTGAGCGGGAAGTCACCGTCATCGACGCGTTCGAGGCGGTTGGCGCCTGCTCGCGTGGGCTGATGAGCCGCGCCGACGTCGACACCATCGAACGGGCGATCTGCCCGGGCGAAGGCGCGTGCGGCGGCATGTACACGGCAAACACGATGGCCAGCGCCGCCGAGGCCATGGGAATGTCGCTGCCCGGCAGCGCTTCACCGCCCGCACCGGATCGTCGCCGCGACGGCTTCGCCCGCGAGAGCGGCAAAGCCGTTGTCGAACTCCTGCGTCGAGGTATCACCGCGAGGGACATCCTCACCAAGGAAGCGTTCGAGAACGCCATTGCAGTAGTCATGGCATTCGGCGGATCCACCAATGCGGTGCTCCATCTCCTCGCGATCGCGCACGAAGCGTACGTCCCGCTGACGCTCGACGACTTCGCTCGCGTCGGCGCGAAGGTCCCGCACCTCGCCGACGTCAAGCCTTTCGGAAAGCACGTCATGACGGACGTCGACCGTATCGGCGGCGTCCCCGTGATCATGAAGGCACTACTCGACGCGGGACTCATGCACGGAGATTGCCTGACCGTCACCGGTAAGACCGTGGCGGAGAATCTCGCGCACATCACCCCGCCCGATCCGGACGGCAAGGTCCTGCGGGCGATGAACAAGCCCATTCACCCGACCGGAGGCATCACGATCTTGAAGGGGTCACTCGCGCCCGGCGGCGCGGTGGTCAAGTCGGCAGGATTCGAGTCTGATGTATTCGTCGGCACTGCACGGGTTTTCGAACGCGAGCGCGCCGCGATGGATGCTCTCGAGGACGGCACCATCACCGGCGGTGACGTTGTCGTCATCCGCTACGAAGGCCCGAAGGGTGGTCCCGGCATGCGCGAGATGCTGGCCATCACGGGCGCGATCAAGGGCGCGGGTCTCGGCAAGGACGTCCTGTTGCTGACGGACGGACGATTCTCGGGCGGCACCACCGGCCTGTGTGTCGGACACGTTGCGCCCGAGGCCGTCGACGGCGGTCCCATCGCGTTCGTTCGCGACGGCGATCAGATCCGGCTCGACGTGGGTACCGGACAACTCGAATTGTTGGTCGACGACTCCGAATTGGAAGCCCGCAAGAAGGGCTGGGAGCCGTTGCCGCCTCGCTACACACGTGGTGTGTTGGCCAAGTACTCCAAGCTCGTGGGATCAGCCTCGGGTGGAGCAGTGTGCGGCTGATCCCAGCCCGCCGCTAGATCGGCCGGTACCCGGCGCCGACACCTCCGTGGGCATTGATCGTGTCCACGATGGAGGTCATGTTGGTGCCGAGTTCCGGCCCCAGGCACGGCACCCAGAGGTAGGCGTTGACCATCGCGACCAGCGTCGTCCCGACCGTGACCGGGGCTCCCGAATCACCGTGGTCGACGCAGATCTGAGTCCAGGTGGATGCGTCGGCGCTCAGGTCTCCCCAGACGACGCCGCAGGTCGTGCCCGTCGTACGGCCTTCCTTGCAGGCTGTAGCCGGGAAGCTGGCCGGAGCGCCGATCGAGGTGATGGTTGCCGCGCCCACCGTTCGAACTGGTGTGACCTTGCCCGGATCGAACTGGATGACCCCGTAGTCCAGGTCCGGATTCGACTCGACGAACGTGCCGACCACGCCTGCGTCCTCGTTGCTTTCCGGGATCACGAACGATCCAGGACCACCGCAGTGACCTGCGGTGATACCCACGAGTCTGCCGCCGTTGTCGTGACCGATAGTGGTCAACGTACAGACCAGCTGATTGTCGATGATGATGCCCGAACCACCACCCATGGGCGTGGGTGCAGCAACGGCGTTGCTGCTGACGATGAACCCGAGTCCGAGTGCCAAGACCAACGCTGCCAGAGCCGAAACAATTCGCTGCAACATCACAATCTCTCCGCCGGTAATCTCCCCGCTGCAAAAAACGCATACCCCGGAAAGTGCGGACCTACGCAGCGTTTCTAGTCGGTAGCTCCGAGCGCTTCGAGCATCTTGCGTGCCTCCTCGAGCTGACGACTCAACTCGTCGACTCGCGCTGCAGCCATGTCCCGTGCAGCGACGATGATGGACTCGACAGCCTCGATTGCGGTGGGCTCACCCAACTCGCGGACAGCTCGCTCGACCGCATCGGGTGCGACCGGAACTGCTTTGCCCGGACGCTTGGCGCCCTGTGTGACCGTCACGCTCCAGTCGTTGTCCGCGCCGGCATGGATGGTGACGCTGATACCGGCCGGCAGTTTCTTCGCACGCTTGACGGCCGGACGAGGTGTCGCGGCAGGGGCAGCAGTGGCAGTCGGTACCGGAGCGGGTGCAGGCTGCGCACGCGGCTTCGGTCGAACAGGCTCTACGAGTGGCTCCATCAGGGGCTCGGACTCCACAACTGGTTTGGGCCGTGGCGCCGGTTTGGCCGGTGCCGCGGAGACGCGGTTTATGCGCAATTCCTCTGCCTCGAAAGGCAATTCGTCGTTGACGCCTTTGGGGCGGATCATCACGGTGTTGCCGTCCACCGACACGACTTTCGCCGAGGTACCGGCTTCGATCCCCAAGCTGGGGGTCGCCTCGCGCAGATAGACGGTGGCGCGCTTGCCTTCGGCGACAGCCGTGGCGAGCGCTGCCAGATTGTCCGCAGTGAGGTGATCCGGCGTTGATGCGGCAGCGCCGGAACGTCTACGGGGTGGCATGCGCAGGTCCTTTCAGAAGTATCTCGTGCGTTTCGGTATCGACAGTGCTTTTCTCGGGGCAACTCTTGCACAAGCCACCGACGTGTTGACTCTCACCGCCCGCCTGAGCCCGAGGATCCGTAGACGGTTCGGCCAATTCAGTACTGTTCTCGGGGCACCGCGTGGAAGATGGTGGACAGAAATTCGTTGCGGCAATAAGGAGCACGGTGAGCAGTTCGGAGTCAGAGTGGATCGACGAGGTCACCGAACCCGCCCCTGCTGAATCTCACGTTGCCGAACCTCACACTGCTGATCCGGTCGACGTCGATGCTCATCTGCTCAGCCGGATTCAAGCCGACATCGAGGAGTCCCTCCTCGGCGGACCGCGCTGCTTCACGCAATCGCAGATCGCGGAATTCGCCGGTGTGACACGCGAGCGTGCCGATCGTTTGTGGGTCGCGATGGGCTTTGCCGTCGACGAGGATCCCGACGCCGTCATGTTCACCCAGCAAGACGCCAACGCCCTCAAGACGATCATCGACATGGTCAATCGAGGAGTCATCTCGCAGAGCAGTGAGGTGGCTGCCGCCCGTTCACTGGGGCAGTCGATGTCGAGGTTGGCTGAGTGGCAGGTCTCGCTGATCAGCACACACATCATCGACCAGCTCGCCGACTCGGCAGATCACGAGCCCGAAGCGATCCGGAAGATCGTTCTGCGCCTCGGCGCCGAGATCATTCCCGCTGTCGAATCTCTGCAGACGTACGTATGGAAGCGTCACGTCGCGTCGTCGACGGGCCGCAACGTGGGAAACCCGGGCGAAGAAGTAGCGAGTCGTGTTCTGGTCGTGGGTTTCGCCGACATCGTCGGGTACACCTCGCTGACCCGCGGCCTCGACTCCGCCGAACTCAACGATCTGCTCGAGCGGTTCGAGTCCGCGTCCACCGAAATCATCGGTCGCAACTACGGCTGGGTGGTCAAGACCGTCGGTGACGAGGTCATGTTTGCCGCCGAGAGTCCTCATCACGCAGCCGAGATCGCTTTGCAGATCCAGCAGGCGGTCCTCGCCGATCACGACGATCCGCAGCTTCGGGTGGGCCTGGCCATGGGGCCGACGTTGGTTCGCTTCGGAGATCTCTACGGTTCGGTGGTCAACAAGGCCGCGCGTCTCACCAGCTCTGCTCGTCCCGGCACCGTGCTGATCGACTCCGAGTTGGCCACCCAACTCGGCTCGGACGCCAATTTCAAACTGCGGCACCTTCGTCCGCGACGAGTGCGCGGCATCGACAGGCTCGAGCAGTACGTGCTACGCCGCAATCTGGAGCCGTGAGCTCTCAGCTCGACACTCCGCGTGCAGCCAGAAAGTCGTCCACGATCTGCTCACACGCAGCCTCCCCGAGAGGCGTCAGCGTGGCCAGCTTGGTGAGCACCAACGGTCCGACCAACTGAGCAAGTGCGACGTCGTAGTCGTACTCCCCCAACGCGTCGATCGCGTCCGGCGAGCGCAGGATCCGATCGAACGCGTGTCGGTACTGCTCGAAAACCGTCTGGCGCAGCGATCGCAATTCGGGCTTGTCCGTGGACAGGGCATCGACGCTCGAATAACCCTTCAGTTCCGGCCCCAAGCCGAGCCAGCACATCGCCGTCACCTGGATCGGTGCGCTTTCGATGGCTTTGGCCTGACTGGTCAACAACTCGAGCAACTGCGCGCGGAGGTCACCCTCCCCGGACATCTCGGGCACCGGCGGTAAGAGGCGAGCAAATGCCGCGGCGAGTAGCTCCGTGCCGCTGTCGAAATGGCGATACAGCGTCGCACGCGCGACGTTGGCCAACTTGGTGACGGCATCGATCGTCACGGCGTCGACGCCGCCTTCTGCCAGCAGCGTGGTCGCTGCGTCGAGCAACCTGGATCTGGAACGCTGTTTGCGCGGGTCCTCGTCGTTTCCCTGCTGTTCGATTCCCTGCTTGTCGATTCCCACCGTCACAACTTCAGTTATACCCACTTGGGGGTTGTGGAACTGCTGTTCTTGTAACGATACTGATGGTCTTGTTTCTATCGGGAGGTTTCGTGAGTAGCGATACGACGCTCGAACAGTCCACGTGGACCATCCGGCAGATCTGGATGCTGACGGTCGCGTGCTGCGCCGTCGCGCTGGTCGTCGCAGCGATGGCCGCGCTCAACACGGCCCTTCCCGACTTGGCCCGCGATACCGGTGCAACACAGAGCCAGCTCACGTGGATCGTGGACGGGTATACGCTCACGCTGGCTTGTCTCTTGTTGCCGGCGGGCGCACTCGGCGATCGATACGGTCGACGAGAACTGCTCATGTTCGGACTACTCGTTTTTGCTGCCGGCTCGTCGATTCCGGTCTTCGCGGACGAACCGTCGTGGATCATCGTCTCCCGCGTGATCTCCGGCGTCGGCGCCGCGTTTGTCATGCCGGCGACGCTGTCTCTACTCACTGCAGGTTTCCCGCCGGCGCAGCGTGCCCGCGCCGTCGGAGTCTGGTCCGGCGTCGCAGGATCCGGTGCAATCGCCGGACTCGTCGTCTCCGGGCTACTCCTCGAAAAATGGTCCTGGCATTCGATTTTCGTCAGCCTGGCCGTCGTCTCAGTTCTCATCCTCGTGGTGTCGTTCACGATCGTGACGTCGAAGGACACGGAGGCAACTCCACTCGATCTACCTGGTACAGCGCTGATCGCCGGCTCGATCGGACTGTTTGTCCTGGGCATGATCGAGGCACCCGCCCGCGGTTGGCTCGATCCGGTGGTTCTCGCGTTGCTGATCGGCGGAATTGCCATGACGGCAGTCTTCAGCTGGGTCGAATTACCCACTCGCCATCCACTTCTGGACGTCAGACTGTTTGCCAATCGTGCATTCGGCAGCGGCGCGGCGTCACTGACCCTGCAATTTCTGGCGACCTTCGGCCTGTTCTTCCTGATCGTGCAGTATCTCCAACTGGTGCTCGACTACTCCCCCCTGCAATCGGCACTCGCCCTCATGCCGATCGCTGTGCCGGTGATGGCGCTGTCCGTGGTTGCTCCCCTACTGATTCCGCGTATCGGCCTTCGCGCCCTCACCGCAACCGGGGTTGCCTTCCTCGGAACCGGAATTGCGCTCTTGACGCGCTTGGACGCCAGTTCGACCTATGCCGAAGTCTGTGTTCCCTTGGTAGTGGCCGCTATTGGATTGGGTTTGTCGACAACCCCCGCCACTGCTGCCATCGTCTCCAACGCACCGGACTCCAAACAGGGTGTTGCATCAGCAGTCAACGACGCAACCCGTGAGATCGGCTCCGCCATCGGCGTTGCACTGGCGGGAAGTATCCTCGCCGCCGGCTACGGAAATCACGTCCAGCCCGCGGTCGACTTGCTACCCGAACCGGCCAAGGAGCCGGTATCCGGTTCTCTGGCCGCCGCTCTCCACGTCGCCGAAGCAGCCGGGCCGCAGGGTGCCCAGTTGGCCGAATTCGCCCGTGAAGCCTTCATCAAAGGCATGGATCAAGGAGCACTCACGCTCGCTGCGATCATGTGGGTATCCGCGATCGTTCTGGGATTCTGGGCTCCGGGTCGTCAGCGAGACTGACCGCCTCGTCGGTACGCCGGGGCCTTGGTCGTCTGCTCCGACTGCAGAGTCTGCAGGAGGGGCATCGACCGGAGCGGCACCACAACCGAGAGAACCATGACGCTGGTCGACCGGGTGGCTATCCCCGACCGATTCAGTTCGAGCAGCGTCGCTTGCAAATCCTCGTGCGACGCAGCGGCAATCCGGCACAGCACGTCGCCGGAGCCGGTGGTGGCAAAGGCTTCGAGCACACCGGGGATTGCCTCGAGTTCCGCTGTGACGGTGTCGAGCGCCCCCTGGGCGATCTGCAAAGTCACGAATGCCTGTACTCCGAAACCCGCTGCAGCTAAATTGACGTGCGGCGCGTATCCGGCGATGACGCCCGCATCTTCCATCCTTTTCAATCTCGCCTGCACTGTCGCCCGCGCAACCTTGACCTGACGCGACAGCTCCAACGCACCGGCTCTCGGGTGCTTGTTCATCGCGTCCAACAGAGCCAGATCCACTGCGTCGAGATTCACGTCTGCTCCACTCGTCGTTCAACTATGCAAATTGCCTACAAAACAGTGCCACCATCTTCGCATTCCGGCGCTGTGTCTACTTTCAACTACCTCCGTTGACTACCCAACCTCTCAAGGACTTATCTGTTTGTACTGGCAGTGCCGAACATAACTCGCGCACCGCGCTGTGTACATCGCACTCAGAGGGGACTCATCATGACCGTCGAACAGACTCTCACCGACGACGAACAGCTGGCCGGCCTGGATCTGGAGCAATTGCGCCAGTTGGTCGGCTTGGTCGAGTACGACAGCGATCACGATCCCTTCCCCGTGAGCGGTTGGGACGGCCTCGAATGGATCGTCGGAAATGCCACGCAGACTTCACATTTCTTCCAGTCCGCATTCGGCATGGAATTGGTGGCCTATTCAGGCCCGTCGACGGGAAACCGCGACCACCACGCGTTTGTACTCAAAAGTGGGGCCGTGCGGTTTGTCGTCAAGGGCGCTGTGGATCCGGCAAGTCCGCTGATCGAACATCACAGCCGTCACGGCGACGGTATCCGCGACATCGCGCTCAGCGTCCCCGACGTGGACAAGTGCATCGCACACGCCATCACCCAAGGCGCGACAGTGTTGAGCGAACCGCACGACGTCACCGACGAGCACGGCACCGTTCGCCTGGCCAGCATCGCGACGTACGGCGAGACTCGGCACACCCTCGTCGACCGTTCCCGCTACACCGGCCCTTACCTTCCCGGATACGCCGAACGGACGTCGTCGTACCGCAAGCGTGACGGCGCGCCCAAGCGAATCTTCCAGGCCCTCGACCACGTCGTCGGCAATGTCGAACTCGGCAAGATGGACCAGTGGGTCGACTTCTACAACCGGGTCATGGGATTCACCAACATGGCCGAGTTCGTGGGCGGCGACATAGCCACCGACTACTCCGCGCTGATGAGCAAGGTCGTCTCGAGCGGCAATCACCGAGTCAAGTTCCCACTCAACGAACCTGCCATCGCGAAGAAGCGGTCACAGATCGACGAGTACCTCGAGTTCTACCAAGGTCCCGGCGCTCAGCATCTCGCACTTGCGACCAACGACATCCTCGGAGCAGTCGATGCTCTGGTCGACGAAGGAATCGAGTTTCTCTCTACTCCGGCTTCGTATTACGAGGATCCCGAATTGCGCGCGCGTATCGGAGAGGTTCGAGTTCCGATCGAGGAATTGCAGAAGCGAGGCATCCTCGTCGACCGCGACGAGGACGGCTATCTTCTTCAGATCTTCACCAAGCCGATCGGAGATCGTCCCACCGTGTTCTTCGAGATCATCGAACGCCACGGCTCACTGGGATTCGGACTGGGAAACTTCAAAGCCCTGTTCGAAGCGATCGAGCGTGAGCAGGCCGCGCGGGGCAACTTCTGAGGTAGGTCAGCTGTTTTCGGTCCACGCCCAGACCACCGCGGGTCGCCCGGTGGCACTGACCCGGACTCGTTCGTCCGTACGTTCCAGCCCTGGCAACGCTTTGAGCGTCCGGTTCAAGTTGCCCGGGTCCGGACGCACACCGGAAAGCTCCTCCGCCACGGCCAGCGCGTACGACGCCGGAAACAACGGACCCAGTAGTGCCCGCGTGAATGCCTGATCTCGCCACAACAGGGTGTCAGCAAGGATCGGGCGGGTATCGGCGACTATCCGATTGTGGTCGAACGCAAGGTCCCCCGGGTTGTCCCAGCTCACCCATTCGGCCGAACCCGGCACCTCGTCCGACGAGATCACTGCCCACATCGTCACCGAGAGCGTCGGACCGCGGGGGTCTCGATTGGGTTCGTCGAACACGGTCAATTGACCGCTGACGAGGATCTTCTCGTCGGGAATTCCGAGCTTGGTGGTCACGGCTCGCCTGGCGGCGTCCTGCAACCGCTCACCGGCGCCCAGCAGTACACCGGGCAGCGCCAACTGCCCGGTGTACGGCTCCGCTTGCCGCGGAGTGACGGCAAATCGCAACATCCCGGGTTCCGGATTGCCGAACCGGAGCGCGATGACATCGATCGAGACAAGTGACTGGTCCACACCGTCCATCATGCAGGCACTGGGCATCGCATCTGACGATCGACCCGGTCGGCACCGTTCGCGGTCAGCACTACCGGCGCACCCATTTCCTCGCTCAGATACCGGGCGAAATCCTCCGGGTCGGCCGGAAGTTCCTTCGGCACGACCCCTACGGCTTTCAGGGAATCTGTCAGCGCCTGCTGGTGATCGAGATCCTTCCACTCTCCGACGGGAACGAACGGCAATCCTTCGTACGCGTGCACCCCGTGGATCGGGACGCCTGCAGCCCGCGCGCGATCCATCGCGTCGAGATGAGTAAGCGCCAAACCGTCGACGCCACCGCTCACCTCGATTGCGTAGTGCAACAACAACTCGTCGAGGTGGCCCGTCCGGAATCCGCCTTGATACTCACCCGTCCCGTTGTGCAGCTCGGGCAACACCTTCGCCAGCTCCGGATCCTCCGTCGGGAAGGGCCCAGCTCCGTGTCGTGTCATGTACGTGCGGGTGACGCCGAGTACGTAACTGTCCCGGCCCAACTCGTCGATCATCGCTCGCGCGTTGGACGGCTCGACCGTCGACCACGTGGTGTGTGGGTGAAACCCCCGCCACTCGTCGAGAAGGACACCTTGTGCCCCCTCGAATACCAGACGACCACGGGCACCCAACGCGCCCAGCGCATCCGGGTCGGCGATGTCCACGACGGCACCGAATTCCGCGTACATGTCGACCATGTCGTCGATCGGCGGAAAACCGTGGCGACTCTCCGCGATCAACGGTCCGTAGAATGTGGCCAACGCCGACAACTTACGACGCAAGGAATCAGGTCGCCGGCAGTCTCCCACCGTAGGCGCATTCGCAACTTCGAGCGCATACGCCGCGGTCTCACCGATCCCCTTGCCACACGAGCCGTGTCGGTTACCGCCGCGAGCATCCTCACGGGCCCTGTTGGCGGCCACGTGAATCGGCGTCGTCAACAATGCGCGCGCGTCGATCCGTATCAGATCGAACGGATTTCGAACTCCGAGCGCTTCCAGAGCACGCGCCTCCCGGGCGAGGGCGATGGGCTCGACCAACACGAATCTCGAGAGAAACGTCGGGACGCCGGACAGCGTTCCCGAACCGAACTGCGAAAACGTGTGGTGGCGCTCGCCGACCGTCACGTTGTGCGCTGCCTGTGCCCCACCGTTGAACCGGACCACTGCGGCCACACCCAAATCGGCTTGGTCGGAGCAAAGCCAATCGACGGTTGCTCCCTTCCCCGCATCTCCGAACCCGAGGTCTACGACGACGATATCTCGGTCTTCGAACGGCTCCATCATGCTCTCCTTCTATGCGAAATCAACATCGTCCGTATCGGTTCCGAGATCGTGGGGCAACCCGGCCACCGTCGCGGTGCTGCGCCCTGGAATTAGAGCGAGAGCCTTGCCGACGGTCTCGGCTTCAGCTCTTGAACCGATGTCGCGGAGATCCGCCAGTCCGTCACGCAGGTCGATGCGGTCCTCGCCGATTCCGACCGTCAGCGCGATCAGTTCGCACACCGCAGCGGGGTCGTCGAGTTTGACGAAGCGTTCACCGAGCAACTTCTTCCAGTGATCCGCGATTTCCGGATCGTTGAAGTACGACGACTGATCTGGCAGAACGAAGTAGACATTCCATCTTTCTTCGAGTTCACGGTAGATCGACGGGACCGATACGTCCTGACGTACCTTGTCGCCGATCACCGAACGGATGTGACGAGCCGAGAGTCGCGGCTTGTTCAGCTCGTCGCCGATGATGAAGAGGTAGCCTTTCCTTCCACGCTTCTCCCAGGCATCCGTACTGGTGTGGCGCGCCATGAAATATGCTGCCAATTCATAGCTTTCCGACTTCTGTCCACCACCGTTGCCCTCGAGGAAGATGGTCCGAAGCTGCTCGTCCATCGCGTTACCCGACTCGAACTGGCCGACTTGTAGTGGCACCTGATCGGAATCGGCGTCGCCGATACCACCGAACAGAATCTGCGGATCATCCGCGTATCCCTTGCGTTGCAGCAGCCCGTGCAGCTTTCCGAGCTTGTCCTGCATGATTCGAGGAACAGCGCCCATCGAGCCGGTGACATCGAAAAGCACTGCTATCGGGAGAGAATCGGGGTGCCCGGCCGAGTCTCGGCATTCACGCTTGTCGACGCCGAAGGGGTCGAGGGTCGGGTCCGCTTTCCAACTGCTTCGCGGACGCGACCGAAGCGAATCGGTGTAACCGAAATCGTCGACACCGCGTGCGGCACGAAAAGTCTTGCCCGCCAAATAGGTGTTGTCGTCCCAGTATCCGTAGCCCATGACAATCACTGTCCTTTCGTGGATGGAACGGCGAACGGACGAAATGTCCGCTGGCCATAGAGAAGATCGAGGAGTTCGTCGAACTCACCCAGTAGGTCGACCGCGTCGGGACGCAATCTCGGGTTGTCCTGCATGCAGCCGTCGGCAAACACCTTCATCCGTTCGTGGGTCTGCTCGCCCAGCATTCGGAGCATCAAATGATGAGCCATGTAGACGTCCCAGGCCGGAGACGCTCCTTCGCCGAGTTCCGGTGGGTACGAATCACGATCGGAACCGATCGTCGCCACCGGGCGGCTGCCCGTACGGGTGGCAAAGGACCAGCCGACCAGCACCACCCCGTGCCGATCAGGCTCGATCAGCACGTTCTCCGCGGTAATCGCCGTGTGCACCCAACCAGTCGCATGCGCTGCTGCCAGAGCCCGAAGTAGCCGTCGGTGCATCCACGCCCAGTCCCGTGGATCGAGGCCACCTGGATACGCCTCACGGACGTCGGCGAGACTCACAAAACCTTCGGTCAGATCGTCCAACACATCGATCTGACGTCTCGTGCCGCTGCCCACATGGGTGATTTGATCGATCAATCGCGGGAAGTACGAGACTGCCCAACCGGCTTCGCACGAATTCTCGATGTCCGTCAACACATTCCGTTCGGCCTCGATCATCGAGTTCGCCCGAGGGTCTCGCGGAATCTTCAGTACGACACCGGCATCGGACCGGTACAGGTTAGCGACCGAGCCGCGCGCTACCAGTCCACCCAACGTGTACTCGCCCCGCTCGCCGACATAAACGGGCCGAGAATCTGCCGGCTCGAACTCCGCTGTCCAACTGCGGTATAGCTCGTTCAACCGAGATGTTGCGGCCGAGTATCGCACCCGATCTTCGGGCTTCGCCCGGTCCGGATGAATGGCGGAGGCGAGCCGATGAAAACGACGCTTCGCAGCGCGACGGGTGTCGAGATCGCTGGAGCCTCCCCCGAACACATCGGCCGAAACTCGTGCTGCCTCGACGATTTCAAGTGCCGTGCTGATCGTTTTCATGGTTTTAGTCTATCCGACTAAAACGAAGACGGCAAGAATGCGTATTTCATCCGAGTACATGCGCATCACATCAGGACACGGCAATCACCTGGCGGTACCGAGGGCTGAAACAGCTTTGCGTAGCTCGATCACTGCCGGACTGCTGTCGCCCTCGCGGGTACACAGATCGATCGAACACTGCTCGATGTCGGAAATGCGCACGAAACTGATATCCGAGCGGGTGTAGTACTCGGCAATGGTTGCTGCCGTTATCACCACCGCCCGACCGTTGGCGACAACCTCGAGCGCTTCGTCCATCGTGCGGACAGAGGGACCGTACCGGACGGGTACACCACTCGGGCGCGGGTCCACCGACCACCATTTCACCCATTCGGGTGGTGCGCCGTCACTCGAAACCTGCACAGTCCCATCTATTTCAGAAATCTCGATGCTCGCGCGACCCGCCAGTCGGTGCCCTCGAGGCAGAGCCAACACCCGCGGTTCGACGCCTATCCGTTCGAGCACCACACCGTCGAGCACCGGCAGTGGCGGTCGCACGAAGGCCGCGTCGACGGTCGCGCTCGCCACCGCGGAAACCTGTTGGGACCAGTCCAATTGGACCAGCTCCACCTCCGCATGCAACGAATCGATCACCGCACGTCCCAAACTTCCGGCCGCCCCGTTGATGAATCCGATCCGCAACCGCCTGGCCCGCCGACGCTCGAGTGCGTCGAGCCCGTTCATCGCGCGAACGGCGAACTCGAGAGCGGGCCGCGCATCCGCGACGAACACCTCACCCGCGGCGGTGAGCACCACCGGGTGCGAACTGCGATCAACCAACTCGACACCCACCTGTTCCTCGAGTCGACGAATCTGCTGACTGAGAGCAGGCGCCGTGACGAACAACCGGTCTGCCGCTCGTCCGAAGTGCCCTTCCGCCACGACGACGAGCAACGAGGACACCAACCGCAGATTCAGATCTTCACCTCTTCTCGCCTTTTTCATTACCGTCCATTCGGTTGTCTTAGGCCGCCGTTCGCCAGCAAAGTGATGACCATCACGGTATCTGAACAGCGGAGTTAAGCAAACCGGCAATTGTCGAACGAAGTTCTACATGTACAGCGAATGCCACGTCAGGTCACAGTTGTCGCAGATCCGGACAGCCCGCCGAATCCGCGAAACCAGGAGATGTGATGAGCAAGTACGAGCACGAATTCGTCCACATGATGGATGGCGTCGAAAAGCAATTGGAAACCATCGACAATCCGCGGCACCAGAAGATCCTCCGAAACTACCGGCGCCACGCATTGCTCGAGGTCTCCGGTCGTTACAAGGAAATCCTCTCGCCCGACATGACCGTCGAAGAACCCGTCTACCGGTTGTTCGAAGACGGGCAGTCGATTGTTCTGGACGGCATGGACGCCGTCACCAACTTCTACCAGTCACTCGCCGAGACGGACACCCTTGTCATGTGGACCGGACAGTCCGACTTCGCGGTCTCCGACAGCGGATTCTCGGGTGAGACTCTCTTCAGTCAATTCGTCCCAGGATCGATTCTGGGAGACGGGGTGTTCGGCGCGGTGCACGAATCGGGTGGATCCACCCCCGCAGCCCCCGAACAGTCGTCGGACATCGACCCCGACGGTTGGTATCTCGTGCGTCGGACCTTGGCATTTGTCTGGCCGTACGACGAGCAGGGGCGACTCATCGGTGAGCATGTCTACGAAGATTCTGCTTCGAAAGTCGTGACCAAGGTGGACCCGAGCGAAGTCATCACGGCGGCGCGCGCAGCCGAACTGCTTGCCCCACTGCTCGAAACGCACCTGCCGTGAGCGCGCCCGTAGCCATTGTCACCGGCGCAGCTGCCGGGTTGGGCGCCGCTATTGCCGAGCGCCTTGCGGAGGACTTCGGCACCCTGCTTCTCCTCGACATCGAAGAGGCCGCACTCGCCGACACCGCAGCACGCCTGGAAAGCCTTGGCGTAGCAGTCCACACGGCACGATGCGATGTTCGACGTGAAGGTGACGTCAAGAACGCCTTCGACGTGGCTGCATCGGCCGGAAGCCCGACTGCACTCGTCAACGGCGCCGGAATCGGCGTCTTCACTCCGTTCCTCGAGATCACCGAAGACCAGTGGGACAACACCTTTGCGGTGAACACCAAGGGCAGCTTCCTGATGTGCCGCGAATTCGTGAGCAGAACCGAGGGTCCGGCAGCGATCGTCAACATCGCGTCGATCGGTGCCCGCTTGGGCGGTGACATGCTCGCGCACTACGGACCGTCGAAGGCCGCCGTGATCGAGATGAGTCACAGCGTCGCCCGGATCGGTGCGACTCGAGGACTTCGCTCGAATACGGTCATGCCCGGCCTGATCCTCACCGACATGTGGCTTCGAACCATCAAGGAACTGCGTCGACGCGATCCCTCGCTCACAGATGTTTCCGATGCTGACGTCTTCGATTCTTTTGTCGCACAGATGGTTCCGATGGGTCGAGCTCAGACGCCCGGAGACATCGCCGAGATGGTCGCCTTCTTACTCAGTGACAAGGCTCGCAACGTCACCGGCCAGACGATTGCCGTCGACGGCGGCGCCGTGATGACCTGATCGGGTCGATGACGGTCAGCCCCAGCGCGACTGGCCGCCGTCGAGCGGGATCGTGGCACCCGTGAGGTACCCGGCGTCTTCGCTGACGAGGAAGACGACGGCACGACCGATGTCGGTCTCGGGGTCTCCGACGCGTCCCAGCGGAATACCTGCGACAAATGCCGCTGCCTCTTCGGGATTCTTGTCCATCCACCACTGCAACGCGGGAGTCTTGGCGTGCGGGGCAACATTGAGAACGCGAATGTTGTCCTTGCCCCATTCACAGGCCGCAGCGCGGGTCAACGAGCGCATGCCTTCTTTGATGGAACCGTAAGCGCCGTAGTTACTGGCATCCCAGCGCACCGCCGCCGAGGTGACCATGTTGATGATGACGCCACCGCCACGACTGTTCATGTGGGGGTACGACGCCTGCATCATGCGCAGGGTGGCGAGCGGCCCCGTCGCGAAGGAACGCTCGAAGTCTTCGTCGAGCACGCTCGAGAGTGGGCCGGGCTTGCAGTCGTTGGCGTTGTTGACCAGGATGTCGATTCCGCCGAACAGTTCGACGGTACGGTCCACGGCGTCGGTGATGTCGTCCTTCTTGCTGACGTCGCAGACCACCGCCTCACCGCGCGCACCGATGTCAGCCAGTAGTCCGCACGTGGTGTGCAACTTGGATTCGGTGCGGCCGGCAACGGCGATCACGGCGCCCTCTTTGGCCAAGGCCAGGGCAATCCCCTGCCCGATTCCCTGACCCGCACCCGTGATGAGTGCAACTTTGCCTTCGAGCTTGCCCATGTGACTACTCCAATGTCCGTCGACGCAGAGGTCCCTTTGCGGGAGGGACCGGTCGATTCTGGTGACTGCCGCCGTTTGTCGTCTACACTCGACCTACAAAACAACCAAGCACTTGCTTGACCCTAAGGTGTGCGACCACGTCGCGTCAATCACATTGGGCGGCAATTCAGCTCGGCACCGCACCAGGAAGGCTCCACCGTGACACTGCCCAACCCCGTCGATTTCAGCGGACGCTCGGTGATCGTCACCGGCGGCACCAAAGGCATCGGCTACGTCATCGCCGAAACCTTCCTCGCCGCGGGTGCGAACGTGCTGGTCTGTGGCCGTAACGAGCCCGAAAACCTACCCACCGCCGACGGCCGTAGCGCAGCCTTTCGCGCCACTGACGTCCGCGATCCCGCCGACGCCGCAGCCCTCGTCCAGGATGCCGTCGAGCGCTTCGGCCGTCTGGACGTCCTGGTCAACAACGCCGGCGGCTCCCCCGATGCCGATGCTGCGACGGTGTCACCCCGCTTCGTCGAGAAGATCGTGGCCCTGAACCTGTTGGCACCCTTCAACGTTGCCCAGGCCGCAAATGCAGTGATGCAGACTCAGGACGACGGCGGTGCCATCATCAACATCGGCAGTGTCTCGGCGATCGACCCGCAGCCCGGAACCGCGGCGTACAGCGCAGCCAAGGCAGGCCTCCTCGTTCTGACCAAGGCATTGGCCCTCGAATGGGCGCCGAAGGTCCGGATCAACCACATCACCACCGGCCTGATCCGTACCGAGGCTGCCGCCGAGGTCTACGGCGCCGACGGCGGCGTTGCGGTCACCAGGACCATTCCGATGGAGCGCATGGCCGTGCCGGCCGATATCGCCAACTCCTGCCTGTTCCTGGCGAGCCCGCTCTCCTCGTACGTGAACGGCGCCGACATCGCCGTTCACGGCGGCGGTGAGTACCCGGCTCGCTACATGGCGACCCACCAGGATTGAAACAAATACGAAGCAGCCCCTGAGCGGATTCGCTCGGGGGCTGCTTCTTCGTGTGAACAACTGCGGGGCGCGACGAGGGGTCAAGCACCCCGCAGTTGAGTCTGGAGGGACTAGCGAGCGGAGAAGCTCACTCGTGCACCGGAAATCGCTACCTGATCACCCTTGGTGACCTGGAAGGCCAGGTCGTCGGGAGTTCCCCACGCAACGATGGACGGCGCCTCACCCGGATGGATCGCCGCAGCGAATCGACCTTCGAGACTGACAAGATCAGCCGGATGCACTCCGGCGACCCGAGCAAGCTCGAGTGTGCTGGCGGCCAACGTGCACAGGCCGTGCATGATCGGACGCGGCTGGTTGATCCGCGCCGCAGCCTGGGGATCGATGTGGATGTGGTGCTTGTCGCCCAGGAGCCGGTACATCGCCGTCTGGTTCTCCGCTGTGGTCAGCACACCGGTCAACGAAGGCTCGCCGGTCGGCTCCGCCGGACGTGAGGGTCCACGTTCTCCGCCGAATCCACCGGCACCGGGGGCAAAAAGTGACCAGGTCGCGACGAAGTATTCGCACTCCACCTTCACTTCGAACACGGCCGCTGCGCCCTTGTCCCACACCTCGCCGACCGAAGCCTTCAAGGTCACGTCACCGCTACGCGGAAGCGGAGCAAGCACTTTCAGCTCTTGCGAGCCGTGCAGTGCCGTCGAGGTGTCGAAGGCGCCCGCCGAACCCAGAGCGTCGGGAGCCCACTGCGCCAGCGTCAGAGCAAAGGTCGGCAGTACCCGAAGCTGATCCTCGAAGACGAGGTCCAGCTCGGTCGCCTTGGCGCCCACGGCAAGTGCGTACAGGATCGCGTCGCGCTCGGTGTACGACACGGTGCGGGTCCCGAGATCGGCTCCACGCCAATCGCCGGCGGTCTTCGCAGCTTCCGAAGTTGTCACTGTCTTTTCCTCTCTCAAACAGCGCCGAGAACGAGACCGCTGGTGGGTACTGCTGTTCCGGCTGTGACCAATACGTTTTCGACGCCCTCGGGCTGGTTGGTCGACGTGCCTCGCACCAGTCGCACACCTTCGGCAATTCCGTTGACACCGTGCAGGTACGCCTCGCCGACCTGACCACCGTGAGTGTTGGACGGCAGGCGTCCACCGATCTCGAGGTTGCCTTCGCGGATGAAGTCCTTTGCTTCGCCTGGCTTGCAGAAGCCCAGTTCTTCGAGCTGGGGAAGCACCAACGGAGTGAAGTGGTCGTACAGGATCGCGGCGTTGATGTCGTCCGGTGTCAGGCCGCTCTGGCCGTACAGCTGACGAGCAACCAGGCCCATCTCCGGGATACCGGAGATGTCGGGCCGGTAGTAGCTGGTCATCATGTGCTGATCCTTGCTACTGCCCTGAGCGGCGCCCTTGATGACGACGGGCTTGTTGGCCAGATCCTTTGCGCGCTCGGCAGAGACGATGACCAATGCCTGGCCGCCGTCGGTTTCCTGGCAGCAGTCGAGCAGGTGCAGCGGCTCGGCGATCCAGCGCGAGTTCTGATGGTCCTCGAGCGTGATCGGACGCTCGTAGAACCAAGCAGCCGGGTTGTTGGCGGCATGCTTGCGCGCCACCACTGCAACTCGTCCGAAGTCCTCACTCGTCGCACCGTACTGGTGCATGTAGCGGCGGGCGAACATGGCGACCCACTGAGCGGGAGTCGACAATCCCTGAGGAGTCATCCACGCATACGCGGCGCGGTCAGCCGTGCTGTCCATCGGTCGATCGTGTTGGCCCAGGCCGTAGCGCACACCGGAGCGCTCGTTGAAGGCGCGGTAGCAGACCACGACGTCGGCAACACCCGTCGCAACTGCCATGGCTGCCTGCTGCACGGTGGCACACGCAGCGCCGCCGCCGTAGTGAATGCGCGAGAAGAACTTCAGCTCGCCGAGACCACAGTTGCGAGCCACGATCGCTTCGCCGTTCGTCTCCGACGTGTAGGTGGACAGACCGTCGACCTCGGACGGATCGATACCGGCGTCAGCGAGTGCCGCGACGATGGCCTCACACGCCAACTGCAGTTCGGTACGGCCGGAGTTCTTGGAGAACTCGGTGGATCCGATGCCGACGATGGCGGCGGCTCCCGAGAGTGGGCTGATCGCCATCAGGGCCTCTCCTCTTCCTTGAAAGCGACTGCGACGGTGCCGGATGCATGGTTGCCGAGGCTGTTTGCACCCTGCACCTTGACCACGACCACTCCGTCTTCCTTGGACACGACCTCACCGGTCATCGTCATGGTGTCACCCGGGTAGTTGGGCGCCCCGAGACGAATGGCGATGCGGCGCAGGGTCGATGCAGATCCGGCCCAGTCCGTGACGTATCGACCGACAAGACCGTTGCTCGTGAGGATGTTCATGAAGACATCCTTCGAGCCACGCTCCTGGGCCAGGCTCGGATCGTGGTGCACGTCCTGAAAATCGCGAGTGGCGATTGCCGTGGCGACGATCAACGTGCGGGTCAGCGGGATCGCCAACTCGGGCAATGCCTCTCCGACAACGACGTCTGCGTAGCTACGACCGGCAAGAACGGTCATGCGAGCACCTCCACACCGGATGCGAGCTGCGCACCCAGACGCGCCAGATCGGAGCTGGAACCACCGAGGGTGGCAGCAATCTGCTTGCCCCACAACAGGTGACGGTGAACCGGGTAGTCGGTGTCGACGCCCATGCCGCCGTGAACATGCGTGGTGCGATGCACGACGCGCTGTCCGCCGTCGGTAGCCCACCACTTGGCGACCAGTACCGAGGTGCCGAGATCCAGTCCCTCGGAGATGCGCCAGGCGGCCTGCCACAGTGTCACGCGCATCGCTTCGAGATCGATGTAGCAGTCAGCGAGTTGATGATTGACGGCCTGGAAGGTCGCCAGCGGACGGCCGAACTGCTTGCGGCCGTTCAGGTACGTGACGGCCTGCGCGACTGCACCCGACCCGACGCCCCATTGGATTGCGGCCAATGCCAGCTGAACGCGGTCGATCAGCCACGGAACCGTGGTGCCGTCAGCCGCACCGATCAGCTGCGCGGGGGCACCGGCAAAGGTGACGTTGGCACAGATCTCCCAACTGGTGGACTGCGTCTGTTCGAGCGTCACTCCCTCGGCACTCAGGTCGACCAGCAGCAGTGCCGTACCAGTGGAAGCGGTTGCCGAAACGAGAGCAAGGTTCGCGACGTGAGTCATCGGCACTACTGCCTTCTCACCCGTCAGAGTCCAGTTGCCGTCGGCGTCCTGCTCAGCCGTGGTCAGTGGGTCGCCGCCCGTGTACGGACCGAACTCTTCGAGACCGACGGTCAGGAATCGACTGCCGTCGGCAACTCCCGGAAGGAGTTCGGCGCGAAGGGAATCAGAGCCGAATTCGTTGACAGCCAATGCTGCAAGGGTCGTTTCCCAGATCGGCACGGCCGCAACGTGACGTCCCTGCTGTTCGAGCAGTGCGTACAGCTCGGACAAGCCGAGGCCACCGCCGCCGAACTCCTCCGGCAGGGCGATACCGAGCAGGCCGGTGCTCGCGAGTTCGCGCCACAGTTCACGGTCGACGCGCTCGGCGGAGAGTTCGATCTCCTTGGTGCGCTCGATCGTTGCCTTGCTGGTGAAGACCTCGTCGGCCAGTGCGCGAATTGCTTCCTGCTCTTCGCTGAAATTGAAGTCCATCAGTGCTCCTCGCGTACGGCCGGCCGGAACGCGGGAAGCGTCAGATCCGGGTCGGCGTCGATCCAGTCAAGTTCCACGGGCATGTCGACCACGACATCTTCGGGCGCGATACCCACCATGTTGGCGATCAATCGGGTTCCCTCTTCGAGTTCGATTACCGCAACGATGAGCGGGTAGTCGAACGCGTCGATCTTGGGGTGGTGATTGACCACGAAGCTGTACACCGTGCCACGACCCGACGCGTCGATCGTGTCCCACTCGAGTGACCGGCACTCCCCGCACATCGGGCCGGTGGGATGACGCAGCGTCTTGCAGGACGTACAGCGCTGGATCACCAGACGGTGCTCCTTGGCTGCTTCGAACCAGAAAGCGTTGTCCGCGTTGAGAGCCGGACGCGGACGCAGTGCACGAGGAGCTTCGGGCGCAGCAGATTCCTGAGGTTTGAACCGCAGCGTCCGCCACCGCTGGGTGCCGACAACCTGATCGTCACCGTTGCGGTAGGTCTTGAGCGTCGTGACGAAGTGTCCGACACCGAGGCCGGTCTTCTTCTCCGGCGAAATCGACTCGATGACCTCGGTGTAGTTAACGCGATCGCCTGGGCGCAGTTCGGCGAAGAACTCCTGATCGGAATCGGTGGCCACGACAGAGCTGTAGCCGGCTGCGTCGAGGGTGGCGATCAGATCGGTCCACACCTGCGACGGGTCGTTGCCCGCCATCTTGTCGGTAAAGGTCCGCATGATCCAGACCTGAAGCATCTGAGCGGGAGCGACGACGCCGTCACGGCCGGTGGCGCGGGCAGCTTCGTCGTCGAGGTAGACGGGGTTGGTATCGCCCATGGTCTCGGCCCAATGCCGGATCATGGGGATGTTGACCTCGTCTGGCCCCCAGGTGGTGGGAACAAGCGTCTGGCCGACAAAAGCGTCGAGTTGCGCCGAAATGTCGCTCACTTGATCCTCTTTTCGCGAACCAAGCCGAGCCCGATGGTGCCGACCATGTCCCGCAGAACTTCGTTGACGCCGCCGCCGAAGGTATTCACGACACCCTGACGCGAGATCTGCTCGATCTGACCGGCAAGCAGAGCGCCCGGAGACTCGGGGCGGATGCGACCGGCGGAGCCGAGAATTCCGAGCAGGGTGCGGTAGACGTCGACGTGAGTCTCGGTCCCGTACGTCTTGGTGGCACCGGCGTCGGCTCCGGAGAGCGTGTCCTGTGCGACGGCTGCCGTCATCTTCCAGTTCAGCAGTCGCATGGCCTCGAGCTTGGCGTGTGTGCGAGCGAAGTCCTGTTGCACCCACGGGATGTCGATGGCGCCGTTTTCCTTGGCCCAGTCCAGGACCAGGTTCCACAGACCGTACGTGCGACCACCGATGGCCGCCAGGCCGATTCGCTCGTGGTTGAGCTGAGCCGTGATGAGCTGCCAGCCGCCGTTGACCTCGCCCACAACGTCCTTCGACGGAACTCGAATGCCGGAGTAGTACGTGGACGTCACCATCAAGCCGCCGACGGTGTTGATCGGTGACCACTCGAAGCCTGCATCCTCGGTGGGGACGATCAGGATCGAGATTCCCTCGTGCTTGGGGGCATCCGCGTCGGTGCGGCAGGCCAGCCACACGTAGTCGGCAGTGTTGGCGCCACTGGTGAAGATCTTGTTGCCGTCGACGACCCACTCGTCACCGTCGAGGACTGCGCGGGTCTTGAGCGAAGCCAAGTCCGTTCCGGCCTCCGGCTCGGTGTACCCGATTGCGAAGACGATGTCGCCGGCCAGGATGCCGGGCAGGAAACGTTCCTTCTGTTCTTCGGTGCCGTACTTCATCAACGTCGGTCCGACGGTATTGACCGTCACGAAGGGAAACGGCAGACCTGCGCGCTGAACCTCGTCGAAGAACACGAACTGCTCTTCGATGGAGCGTCCCTGTCCACCGAATTCCTTGGGCCAGCCGATACCGAGCCAACCGTCCTTGCCCAGCAACTTCACGATCTCGCGGAAGTACTCGCCACCCACACCTTGCTCGCCGGCCGCGCGACGCTTCTCTTCCGGCAGCAGCGCCGCGAAGTACGCGCGCAACTCCTTGCGGAGCTCCTGCTGCTCGGGCGATTCCCTCAGATCCATCGCTGTTTCTCCTATGGCATTCATGGCTGGCAACTCTTGGCCTGGACGCTAACCAGATGCCCAGGTGGGCGCTGTGAGTGTCTCGATGAGCGGGAAGCCGAAACATGAGCGGCGTCACATAGGGTGAGATATGCGCATGGACTCCTCGGATCGCGTCGCTCTCACCGACTTGGCCGCCAGGTACGCACAGGCCGTCGACCGCCGAAACACCACTGCACTTGCGGCTCTCTTCACTGACGACGTGGCATTCGTCTTGCCGCCGGCACTGAACGGAACGGGTGCGCCGACGGAGATACGTGGGAACTCCGTCGTCAGCAGTTCGGTGGTCGATGCCGTCTCACATCTGCACTCGACCCGGCACATCGTCGAGCAGCAGATCCTCGACCTCGACGGCCCCACCACCGCACACGGTGAGGCTTACTGCTCCGCTCACCACATCTATCCGCGGGGCGAGGGCCACCGGGACAACCGGATCGAGATTCGTTACCAGGACAGCTTCGAAAAGATCGACGGCACCTGGCTGTTCTCGCGTCGCGAACTGGTAGTCGATTTTGCCGAGGACGTTCCGGTCATCCTGCTCGGACAATAGGTACATGAAAAAATCGCGGTGATTCTGTATCTCCTCACGGGAGGTTTACCGGGCTAGCGTTCAGCAACTGTCACGCCATCTCGGCGTGCGTTCGGCTATGTCTTGGAGATTCACATGTCACGCTCGCGCACCAGAAGATTCCTCGCTGCCTTCGCAGTGGCCGCCGTCGCAGTCGGAACCGTAGCCGCGTGCTCGAGCGACAACTCCTCCGACGAGAACGCACCTCTTCGCATCGTCGCTTCTTCGGTTCCGCACGCCGAGATCCTGAAGTTCGTCGAAGAAAAGGGCCTGCTCGGTGACACCAAGATCGAGGTCAGCGAGATCACCGGCGATCTCGACGCCAACGAGGTGCTCGAAGCCGGAGACACCGACGCCAACTTCTTCCAGCACGTGCCGTACCAGGAATCGTGGTCGAAGGAAAAGGGTGTCGACGACCTGGTCGCCGTGGCGAAGGTCCACGTCGAGCCCCTCGGTGCATATTCCAAGAAGGTCACCAACGTGGCCGACCTGCGCCAGGGCGCAACGGTCGCTTTATCCAACAACGTGACGAACTTCGCCCGTGGGCTGTACCTGCTGCAGCAGGCCGGTTTGATCAAGCTCGATCAGCAGTTGGGCGCCCCCGGCACCGACATCACGCAGATCAGCGAGAAGAACATCATCGACAACCCCAAGGGACTCACGTTCACCCAGGTCGATCCCCCGCAGCTGCCGCGCACGCTCGACGACGGAAATGTCGATCTCGCAATCATCAACGGCAACTACGCAATCGAAGGTGGCCTCAACCCGGCCAAGGACGCCCTGGTGCTCGAGAAGGCCGAGGGCAACCCGTACGCCAATGTCCTGACCGTACGCACCTCGCTCGAAAACGATGCGCGAGTACAGAAGTTGGCCGAGGCATTGACGTCCGCCGACGTCGCGACGTTCATCGAGCAGACCTATCAGGGCTCGGTCATTCCGGCCAGCGCTACCTGATCGAGACCCGTCATGGTCTTCTCGATCGAATCGGTCTCCAAGAAATACCGCAGCGGCACACAAGTTCTGCATGCACTCGATTCCGTATCCCTGAAAATCGAAGACGGCGAAATCTTCGGCATCATCGGCAAGAGCGGCGCCGGCAAGTCGACTTTGCTGCGCTGCCTCAACCTGCTCGAACGCCCGACCAGTGGCCGGATTCTGTTGGGCGACACCGATCTGACCGCGTTGAGCCCAGCGCAACTGCGCGACACACGCAAGCGGATCGGTGTCGTGTTCCAGCATTTCAACCTGCTGCATTCCCGTTCGGTCGCCGCCAACATCGCCTTCCCTCTCGAAGTGGCGGGATACTCGCGGGCAGATCGACGTGCCCGCGTCGACGAGCTGATCGAGTTGGTGGGCTTGGAAGACCGACGTGACGCCTTCCCCTCGCAACTGTCCGGCGGCCAGAAACAACGCGTCGGCATCGCGAGAGCCTTGGCGGCTTCACCCGACGTCCTCCTGTGCGACGAGGCCACCAGCGCCCTCGACTCGGACACAACCGATTCGATCCTCGACCTGCTCGCCGATCTCAATCGACGACTCGGTGTGACCATTGTTCTGATCACCCACGAGCTCAACGTGGTTCGACGGATCTGCCATCGCGCTGCGCTGATCGATCAGGGCCGCATCGTCGACGAGGGAACGCTCACCGAACTGGTCGCAGACCCGGACTCACCCCTCGGAGAGGCGCTACTGCCGACCGGAACGGTACGAACGTCCACGACCGGAATTCCGGCGCTCCTCACCTTTGTCGATTCACTGTCCACCTCACCCGTGATTTCCCAACTCTCACGAGATCTCGACGTCGACGTCACCGTGATCTCCGGCGGTATCGAGGACATCGGATCCCATCAGGTCGGTCGCCTTCGCGTGGAGTTCGCCTCACACACGGGACTCGTCAGCAACGAAGAGACAAGAAAGTCTGTCGAAGAACATCTTTCGCAGCGCGGAGTGAAGGTGACGTTCTCATGAACAAGACGTCCTGGCAGGATTCCCTGGGCGAAGCATGGGAAGCCCTACTCGACACGCTCTACATGGTCGGTGTCTCGTTCGTGCTCACCGTGATCATCGGAATCGCTCTCGGTGTTCTGTTGCACGCGAGCGCGCCCGACGGAATCCGTCCCAACCGCGTCCTCAATTCGGTTCTGGGCACCGTGGTGAACGTCGGCCGTTCGCTGCCGTTCGTCATCTTGTTGGTGCTCCTCATCCCGGCAACGAGGGCGATCGTCGGAACAGCGCTCGGCGCCACGGCAGCGATCGTCCCGCTGACCATCGGTTCGGTGCCCTTCTTTGCGCGCGTCGTCGAGAACGCCTTGCGTGAAGTCGATTCCGGACGCGTCGAGGCAGCGCGGTCCATGGGCGCCACCGACAAAGACATCATCACCAAGGTGCTACTGCCCGAATCCGTTCCGGGATTGGTAGCAGGAGCAACCCTGACGGCGGTGATGCTGATCGGCTTCTCGGCCATGGCAGGTGCCATCGGCGCCGGTGGACTCGGCGACTTCGCAATCAAGTACGGCTACCAACGATTCAACACACCGGTGCTGTTCGTCGCAGTCGTGATCTTGATCGTGCTGGTGCAGGCAATCCAGTCGACCGGCGATCTCGTGGTTCGTTCAATGGCGCACAAGCGGTAACTGATCAGCTCGAGACCATCGCGATCGCTGTTCGCAGTCCGCGCCGCTTACCCGTCTGCGGATCGACGCCGAACACTTCCTTGATTCCGCCTCGGATGCGGAACTTCAACTCCGAGTGCGTCTCCGGAGCGTCGTCCTTGGAAGCCGAGAGAAACCTGTTTGGTAGCGACAACTTCCAGATGGTGCGCAGAGTCAATCCGTACTGCTTCCACAGCGGCCCGGTCGTGTACGGGAGGTCGTACTTGTCACACAAGTCCCGCAGCGGCACCGCGATTTCCGAGTACCGATTGCTCGGCAGATCCGGGAAGCAGTGATGCTCGATCTGGTAGCAGAGGTTGCCGCTCATGAAGGCCATGACGGGACCGGCATGAAAGTTGGCAGAGCCCAGCATCTGTCGTAGGTACCACTGAGCGCGCGATTCGTTCTCGAATTCCTCGAGCGTGAACTTCTCGGCACCGTCGGGAAAGTGCCCGCAGAAGATGACGGCGTAACTCCAGTAGTTTCGGATGAGGTTCGCAACGACGTTCGCCGTCAACGTGGTCTTCCACGCGGGGCCGGTCAGGGCGGGGAACAGGATGTAATCCTTCGCCACCTGACGCGCGATCTTCTTACCGACGTCCTTGGCCATCTCCGATTTCTCGGACCACTTCACCTCACCCTTGCGGAGTTTGTCCGTTTCGAGGTGATGCAGTGCCACTCCCCACTCGAAGAGGGTCGCGAGCACAAAATTCGTGATCGGTTGAAAGAGGTAGTCGGCGTGCCACTTTTGATCGCGCGTGACGCGCATGATTCCGTAGCCCACGTCGTTGTCCAGTCCGACGATGTTGGTGAACTTGTGATGGGTGAAGTTGTGCGAGTGCTTCCATCCCGAGGACGGGCAGGTGTTGTCCCACTCCCAGTTGCTCGAGTGAATCTCGGGATCGTTCATCCAGTCCCACTGGCCGTGGATGATGTTGTGGCCGAGTTCCATGTTCTCGATGATCTTGCCGACCCCCAGGAGCGCAGTCCCCAGAATCCAGGCAGGCTTCTTCTTGCTGGCGAACAAGACGATGCGGCCGGCCACCATCAGAGAGCGCTGAAACGCGATCGTCCGCTGGATGTATCGAGCGTCGTGCGCGCCGCGCTTCTCCTCGATGTCGAGCCGAATGGCATCCAGCTCGCGCCCGAGTGCCTCGACGTCTTCCTCGGTCAGATGGGCATATTCCTTGATGTCGGTGATCGCCACAGTGTTTCTCCGTATCGGTTTTCTCCGTGCCGCAGGACTGGTCCGTCGGGCGGTACCCCTGGGAGCCGGTGCGGAAACGTCAGCCCCGATATTCATGTGCGTCTTCACGCAATCTATGCCAGAGTCGATACACGTGAGCCCCGAAAACAAGATCACCATCCGCACCGCTACCGAGAGTGACTGGCCGGCTCTCCAACTACTCGACTCGGTGGGGTTCGGTTTTCACCCGTCTCCCGCGGTCAGCGAACTGACGAAGGCGCTCTACAAGCCCGAGGACATCATCCTCGCCGTCGACGGTGACCTACCCGTCGGCGTGGCCATCGAAATCGACATGGAATTCACCGTGCCCGGCGGACGCCAACTCCCCACGCGCGGAATCACCTGGGTATCCGTCGCCCCGACTCACCGTCGTCGTGGCGTCCTACGCTCGATGTTCACTGCGCTTCATGCCCACATCGAGTCGACCGGAGCACCGCTTGCCGCCCTGACGGCAAGCGAGGCCGGCATCTACAACCGCTTCGGATACGGCCCGGCCACCTTCAGCGAAGGCATCACCCTCGATCGCCGCTTCGCGCGATTCCGCCCCGAGGTGCCCGACAACGGTGGCGTGTCCATCGTCGACATCAAAGCTGCCTCGACGCTTCTTCCCGAGATCTACGACCGCTGGCGACTGCAGACTCCCGGCGCGCAGGTCCGTCCGCAACCACTCTGGGACCACATGTTCGCCGACCCGTCGGAGGATCGTGACGGCGCCTCCGGACTGTTCTTTCTGACACACGCGGACGGATACATCGCTTACCGGCACACGAGCGAGGGCCGCGACAGCATCGCCCGGATCGACGAGTTCGTGACGATCACCGAAGATGCGCACGCGGCGCTGTGGCGCACGATCTGCGGCCTCGACCTCGTCACCCGGATCGAGACACGCCAGCATCCTGCCGATCCTCTCCGGCTGATGCTGACGGACTACCGTCTTGCCCGGACGACGACGCGCTCCGATCGACTGTGGCTGCGCATCATGGACGTTCCCGCGGCTCTCGAGGCTCGTGAATATGCTGCTGACCTGGACACAGTCGTCAAGGTCGAAGATCCGTTCCTGAAGGCCGGCGGAACCTTCGCACTTCAGGTCAAGGGCGGCAAGGCCACCTGTACGGCCACTGACGCGGTGCCTGCGATCACGATGCCCTCTGATGTCCTGAGCAGCTTGTACCTGGGCGAGCACCAGGCCAAGACCTTCGCGGCGGCGCACCGACTCCACGCGTCCGATCCGCAGGAGATCCTGAATTTCGACTTCGCTTTCAACGCGCAGAAGCCCGCAATTCTCGGGTACGGATTCTGATGATCTTGCCGACACGGGCATCGACGATTTGTGCCCTCGGTCGTATTCAGGGTTAGCCTCGAACAATGGCGTTTGTCGAAAAGATGGTCAATAGGCTTCCTGAGCGGGTTCTCGTGCGCGTCCTGCCGCACGCAGAAATGCTCAAGTTCCTGGTGGTCGGCGGCATCGCCTTCATCGTCACCACGGTGCTGTTCTTCGGCATCAAGTGGACGGTTCTGCCTCAGCACCCGGTGACGGCCAACATCCTTGCGGTCCTGATCGCGACGGTTCTGTCCTACGTCCTCAACCGCGAATGGTCGTTTGCGCAGCGCGGTGGTCGACAGCGCCATCACGAGGCCGCTCTGTTCTTCATCGTCGCGGGTATCGGTTTGGCCATCAACCAGGTACCACTCTGGACCTCCCGGTACGTGTTCCATCTGCGTCAACCCGAGGTGTCGGTGTTGATGGAAAACTTCGCGGACTTCATCAGCGGATCGATCATCGGGACCCTGCTGGCGACGGCCTTCCGCTGGTGGGCCATGCGTCGGTACGTCTTCCCCGAAGAAGCCACCGACAGCCAGGTCGTTCTCGACATCGAAGCGACTCCCGGCACCAAGACGCCGACAACCGACGCCACCGCCCTCGACTGACTCCCGGATCGACGCACCCGATCGCTCGCGCTTCGATCAGAGTTCGTCGATTGCGATCAACCCGTCCTGCAGCGCCCGCGCAAGCAGTGCCATCTTTGTCGGCGCGATGCTCCTGAACGGGCTGGCCCATCCCTGATCATCATCGGCGACAGGCTCTCCAGCCTGCAGTTTTCCCGCTCTGCACAACACGGTCACGACACAGTGATCACTGGTGCGTAGCCTCCGATTTCCAATTGGATTCGGAGGACCCATGGCTACTTGCAAAACTCGAGTTCTTGCGCTGTCGGCGGCAGGACTCATGCTCGTACTCGGCGCATGCAGCAAGGCCGAGTCGGCGAAAACGCCGACCGACCTCGACGTGACATCAGCGTCCGCCGGACACTACTCACTGGTCTGGGAACACGGCGGCTCGGAAAAGGTGCGTGTATTCGCCGCCACCGACCCGAAAAACCCAGCCGCAGAAGGAAAGGAAATTGGCACGGTCGACGGCTTCTCCACTGAGGTCGACGGCCTCGACCCACTGTCACGCTGGTACTTCGAGGTGATCGACGAGGACGGCAATTCCACCATCGCGTCAACCCGCCACGTGACGCTGCAGGGCGCAGCCAACGTGCGTGATGTCGGCGGATACGAGACAGCCGACGGCCGATCAGTCAAGTGGGGCCTGGTTTTTCGTGGCGACCGCTTGAGCGATCTGACTGCTGACGATCAACAAACGATCGAGAACGCAGGCATCCGGACCGTTGTCGATTTCCGAGGTGACAGCGAGATCGCAAAGGACGGAGCAGACAAGGTTCCCGCGAACGTGAAAGTGATCAACACGGCAGTCCTGGATGCCGGCACTCAGGCTCTTGCCACAGCGATTACGAGTGCCCTGAAATCTGGTGACCCTGCAATCGTGGAGCAGGTGCTCGGGGGCGGTGAAGCCGTCCGGATCAGCGACACCGGCGCCGTCGACCAACTGTCCAAGCCTGACGGAATGGCCGGGTATTCCCAAGCCCTACGGACCATCGCCGATTCCGAGTCCGCAGTCGCTTACCACTGCACGGCAGGCAAAGACCGCACTGGACTGATGACAGCTCTACTTCTCGGCATTCTGGGTGTTCCTGACAAGACCATCGTCGACGACTTCGTCCTGTCGAACACCTACAACAAAGCCAAGAACGAACAGACCTACACGTTTCTGTCTTCGAAAGGAATCGATGTCGATCTGTTGAAACCGTTGATGGAGCAGCGTCCCAGCCAGATTCAGCCAGTACTCGACAAGATTCGCGACCAGTTCGGTGGGTGGGAGAAGTTTTCGCAGGACGTGCTGAAACTTGACGCCGACACGATCGCAAAGCTCCGGAGCAAATTGCTGACCAAGCAATAACTGATCGACGTTCCGACAGCAATTACCGGCAGCCGCTCCGATGGCTGCCGGTCACGCCCGCACTCCTAGTTACTCAGCCCCAGCCGCTTCGAGCATTCGGCCATTTCGTCGATGATCAGTTCCAGCGACGTGCCACGACGACTGGCGGACAGCACGATTCGATCGGCTCCCAACCCGCGTGCCCACTCGAGTTTCGCTTCGTCGAGCCTGGGCAGTGTCGCACCGAGCACCAGCGAGACGTCAGCAGGATCTCGATCTGCCTTCACCGCAGCAGCTTTCATCGCTGCTACGGCCTTGTCGAGATCCTCACCGGCCAGTCCCAGCGGCTGGAAACCGTCACCCAATCGGCCTGCTCGCCTCGCGGCCGCGAGACTGTGTCCACCGATGTAGAGCGGAACTCCCGACTCGCGGTGCGGCTTCGGCCAGCTGTATGCACCCTTGAACGAGAAGTAATCGCCGCCGAAATCGACCGCTTCCTTGCCCGCCCAGAGTGAGCGCATCACCGCGATGGCCTCATCGGCTACCTTGCCGCGGCGCTCGAAGTCACCGCCGCACGCCTCGATCTCTTCCTTCATCCACCCCAGGCCGAGGCAGATGCGCAATCGCCCACTGGAAAGGCGATCGAGCGTCGCCAATCTTTTGGCGAGCACTACCGGATTGTGATTGGGCAGCACCAGAACTCCAGTGGACAAGCCCAAGGTGGTTGTGGCACCCGCCACGAACGAAAGCAGTTCGAGCGGATCCGGGATGTCGCAGTCATCGGGAAGATGCGATTTGCCGGTCGGAGAATAGGGGTACTCGCTCGCGGTGTCGGCGATGACCACCGAGTGCTCCACTGCCGAGATCTCGTCGAAACCCAGCGACTCCGCCGCACGGGCGAATTGCAGAATCCAATCAGGGTCTCCGCTTCGACCCAGTTCGACCGGAACGACCACGCCGAGCTTCATACCGTTTCCTCCAGTGTCGCCATCAATTTCGGACCATCCACGACGCGACCGAGGTACCGGTCCGCATCGGGATCTGTTGCAAGCCACACCGCCGCTGCAGCGGGTACGGATGCCGGTGTGGCCGCAAATCCGGCGTCCACGATTGCGTCCGCGCCACCACGGGCTTTCCCTGATTCCGTGATGACAAATCCCGGACTCAGGTTGAACACTTTGATTCCGGCGTCTCGGTACTCGGAGTTGATCGCTCCGGCAATACGTCCGAACGACGCCTTCGACGCGGCGTACGACAGACCCCAACCACCCTCGCCGGGAGGCGCAGGCGGATCCATGGTCGCCGAGCCCGATGCCAGATTGACCACTACGCCGTTGCCGCTCTTGATCATCGACGGGAGTATCACCTGGACCAGAGCGAGTTGGTGCAGATAATTCCCGATCGCCATCGCCTGAGCGTCGTCGATCTCGATGTCGAGCACCCGGTCCATGTTTCCGACAGTCTGCGCATAGGCGTTGTTCACCAGCACGTCGACACGTCCCCACTCGGCCAGCACCCGTTCACCGGCGCCGCGGACGGATGCCAGATCGAGCAGGTTCATCGGAACGGCCAATGCGCGCACACCGAAGGACTCGATCTCGGCAACCGTCGTCTCCAGGCTGCCGGGCACCGGAATCACTTGCTCGCCTTGCCTCGTTCGCGGGGCTGCCCGCCCCTCTCCTTCACGAACGGTGCGAGCAGTGATTGCAACGTCGAATCCGGCGCGCGCGAATGCCAGCGCGCACTCTCGGCCGATCCCCCGGGAAGCGCCGGTCACCAGCGCAACTTCACTCACAGGAACCGCGTGCGGCCGTGCGTCTCGAACTCCTTCTCCAGGTTCACCACGTCAGCTTCGGTCATCAACGTGTATTCGGGAGTGCCTCGGCCCACCCAGTGGAACACTGGTTCGTCGGTCCGCCAGCGATCGGCTTGAAGTTCACGTTTGAGTACCTTGTTGGAGCCCGTGACGGGCAGGTCGGTCGAAACGCGAACAAATCGTGGCGCTGCCTTGGTACCCAGATCCGCCTGCGCGGCAAGGTAGTCGGCGAACTCGACCGGATCGAAATCGGCGAGATCGGCGACCTCGATCGCAGCCATGACCTGATCACCCGAACGCGGATCCGGTACCGCGAAGACACCCGTGGCAATCACTTTGGGGTGCCGACGCAGGATGTGCTCGATCATCAAAGCCGAGGTGTTCTCACCGTCGACGCGGATCCAGTCGCCCTTGCGTCCCGCGAAGTAGATGAAGCCGGCCTCGTCGACGTAGCCGAGATCGCCTGTCCAGTACCAACCGTGGCGAATCTTCTCGGCGATCGCGTCTTCGTTCTTGTAGTACCCCTCGAACTTCTTCGATCCGGCCTTGTCGACCATCTCGCCGATGGATTCGTCGGGGTTCAGCACGTGACCGTGCTCGTCGAGAATTGCGCGGGGTCGCTCTTCGCGCGTATCGGGATCGACGATGACGATGTTCTCGCTCGCGGGACGGCCCAGCGCTCCGGCAGGTTGGTTCGGATCGAGCACTACTGAACCGGCACCTTCACTCGAACCGTATCCCTCGAAAAGTTGTGCACCGAAACGACGGATGAACTCTGCCTTGTCCCCCGGCGACGCCTCGGTCCCGAAGCCGTGGGTGAGGGTGTTCTCGATGTCGTCGGGCAGTTCCGGCGTCGCCATGAGATACCCCAAGGCCTTACCGACGTAGGTGAAATATGTTGCGCCGTAGAACCGAACGTCCGGCATGAATCCCGAGGCCGTGAACTTACGAACGAGGCAGACCGTAGCTCCCTGCGAAAGGGCCGGCGCCCACAGAGCCATCAACGCGTTGCCGTGGAAGAGCGGCATGCAGCAGTAGCAGACGTCGTCGCGGTCGATGTCGTACTTGGCGCAGTTCGCGTAGGCCAACCGCGTCAGACGCCCCTGGCTGCACCGCACTGCCTTGGACATTCCGGTGGTGCCCGAGGTGAAGAGAAGCAAGAACAGCGTCGACGCGTCGACACCGAGGTCGATCTGAGGCGACTCGACGTGATGTGCTGCAATCTTGTCCGGGTACGACGCGTCGTCGACGAGGACGAAACGATCTTCGGTCAGCCCGAGGTCCAGGCCGGCAAGCTTCTCGTAGCCTGCTTTGTCGGTGACGATCAGCTGGCAGTCGACGTACCGGACCTCAGCCTCGAGTTCAGCTCCACGCCTGGTCGGATTGATGCCGACGATCGTGGCCCCGATCAGGGCCGCGCCGCCGAGCCAGAACAGGAACTCCGGATCGTTCTCGAGAAGTACTCCGATGTGAAACGGTCCGGGCGCGCGAAGCGACTTCGCCAGCGAGCCGCGCGCTGCGCTCTCGCGCACCACCTCGTCCCAGCTCCAGTCCTGCGTCCGCGTCCGCAGGCCCAGGTGCTGATCACCGAGACGGTCGATCAACATCTGCGCGACGTCCTCGCGCTGAGGAGCTGCAAGAGCTGCATTCGAAGATGCTTCGGTGGCGGTGTTCGTCATCGTGTCCTGTGTCCTAGTCGATATCGGAATGTCGATTACTCCAACTGCGATACGACTCGAACGTATCGACGCCTCAGAGCCGGAACGGTCCCAGTCTCGCTCAGTGGTAACCGCCGCCACAGATATGATTTTCTCGTGAGATTTTGTGACGTGAAAAGCGCCACAATACGAAAGGCCATTCCATGACTGCCCCCGCAGATCCGCAGTTGCTTCTGGACCAGGCGGTCTCACGCCTCACCGGTCCAGGTGGGCCATTCGAGATCGTCGAAGAAGAGGTTCTCGGCACCGTCATGCCTGTGATGAAGAACCGCGGTCACGCCATCGGTGAACTGATCTCGGCATCTCGCGCCTGGGGCGACGGCGACTATCTCGTCACCAGCGATCGTCGAATCTCGTTCACCGAGCATGCCGATTCCGTTGCCGCGCTGGCAACTGCTCTGCGGGACAAGTACGGAGTCCGCAAGGGCGACCGTGTGGGCATCCTCGCTGCCAACACTCCCGAATGGGTCATGACGTTCTTCGCGACGCAGGCGCTCGGCGCGATCGCAGTCGGTCTCAACGGTTGGTGGGTTCCGCGCGAGGTCACCCACGGGATCGAGCTCTCACGTCCGAAGGTTCTGGTCGTGGACGCCAAGCGCGGCGCCGCCCTCCCCGAACTGCCGGCAGACATCACGGTCCTCACCATGGAAGAGGATCTGCCCGCGCTCATCGCGGAATATGCAGGCTCCGACGTGCCGAGCACCGACATCGACGAGGACGACCCCGCCGTCATCTTGTTCACCAGTGGTACCAGCGGCCGCCCCAAGGGCGCACTCCATTCGCACCGCAACGTGATGGCCGTCGTCGACTACCACAAGTACAGCGACGCGATCGGCGCCGCATTCACCGGCCGTGAGTACGACGCTTCCAAGCCGAGCCCACTGCGTTATCTACTCACCTCCCCGCTCTTCCACATCGCCAGCCTTCACAATCTGGTGGTTCCCCGTCTCGCGACGGGCAGTGCCGTCATCCTGACCGAGGGCGGATTCGACGTCGACAAGGTGCTCGGGTTGGTCGAACGCGAGCGTGTCACCAACTGGGGTGCTGTCCCCACGATGGCATCGCGGCTACTCGAGCACGGCAACATCGCCAAGTACGACGTCTCTTCGCTGACTGCATTCTCGCTGGCATCCGCGCCGTCGTCGCCCGCGTTCAAAGAACGCCTCAAGGAGCAGGTGCCGTTCGCACGCAATGCTCTGGTCGACAGCTACGGCCTCACCGAATGCAGCACCGCCATTGCGGTCGCCGTCGGCGCCGAACTCGAAGAATTCCCAGGCACTCTCGGGCGTCCGATCATCACCGTCTCGATGGAGATTCGCGATCCCTTCGGCGAATGGCTGCCGGACGGCATCGAAGGTGAAGTGTGCGTACGCAGCCCCTTCGTCATGCTCGGATACTGGGAGAACGACGAGGCGACCGAGTCGGCAATTGCCCCCGGACGCTGGCTCCGCACCGGCGATTTCGGCGTCATCGAGAACGGGCGTCTCCGTCTCACCGGTCGCCGTTCCGACCTGATCCTGCGCGGCGGCGAGAACGTCTACCCCACCGAGATCGAGCAGACGCTCGACGAACACCCCGACGTGATCGAGTGCGCTGTCATCGGCATGCCGCACCCCGACCTCGGCCAGGAAGTGTCCGCCGTGGTTGTCCTGCGTCCCGGAGCCGCCACAACGGAGGCGGAGCTGCGTGATTACGCTGCCGAGCGACTGTCCTATTTCAAGGTGCCGTCGAAGTGGCGCATCACCAGCGATCTGCTGCCTCGCAATGCAACCGGCAAGATGGTTCGGCGCGAGATCACCGTATGACCGCGGAGCTGTCACGGATCGTCGCCGAGTCGGCGATCCGTGACCTGCTCTTCGAGTACACGCATCTGATCGATCAGGGCCGATTGCGTGAAGTCGCTGCATTGTTCGCTTCGTCCGACTACGGGCAGTGCGGGCCGGACGGGGTTGCCACCACGCTCATTTCGTCCGACGCCGACGCAGTGTTCGCAGCCTGCAGCGGCTTCATTCGAATGTACGGTGATCCGCCGGTTCCACGAACCAAACATCTGCTGACCAACACGCGAATCGCAGTCGACGGTGAATCAGCGACGGCACTCTCGTACGTCACGGTCATCCAAGGTACCGAAGATCTTGCCCTGCAACCCATTCTGGCGGGGCGCTACTTCGATCGCTTCACCTGCGTCGACGGGTCGTGGCAGTTCAGCTCGAGACTCTTCTGTCTGGACAACATGGGCGAGATGTCCGCGCATGTCAAGCGGGCACTGTAGAGGAACGACGACTGTGGAAATCGGCGTCAACATCTTGGGCCTCGAGGCCCTGTTCGACGGCAAGATTCGCCCGGTTCTGGACTTCGCCGCGCGTGCTGACCGTGCCGGGATCGATCTGATCTGCACCGGCGATCATCTCGGGTTCAATGCCGAAGCACACGCTCAGCGGGTAGCCGAACACAACTTCCTGTTCCCGTTGGATCACCCTTGGTACGAACCGATTTCACTTCTTTCCTCCATCGCCGCGGTGACCGAACGCGCTCGCCTCGGAGTATCGGTTCTGATCGCCACTGTTCGCCCAGCCGCTCTGCTCGCCAAACAGGTTGCAACTCTCGACTCATTGTCCGAAGGTCGAGCCGTCATGGGTTTCGGCGTCGGTTGGCAAGAAGCCGAATACACCGCTACCAACATGCCTTTCGACGCGCGATTCGGGCGCATGGAGGAGGCTGTCGCAGCGTGTCGCGAACTGTGGACCAATGCTCCGGCCACCTTCCAGGGACGCGACTTCGCCTTCGAGAACTACCACAGCCTCCCGCTGCCGATCCAACCCCGAATACCGGTGCTCTTCGGTTTCGGACCAAGCCGGCGGAACTTCGACCGCATCGCACGCGTCGCCGACGGTTGGACCGTGAACCCGACCGACCTGGGAACGTTCACCGACAGTGTCACATTGCTGCGCAACACGTTCGAAGCCCACGACCGCGAGCCGGATACCGCACGTGTGCAAGTGTCTGCGGCGCCGGTTCGGCGCGACAATCGGTCCGTCGACCTCTCGGCAACCGCTGACAAGGTCCTGGACTGGTCCGACCGCGGCGCGTCTGCCGTGGTGCTTCGGCCTGCCGTATTCGATTGCGCTGCCGAAGAACTACCGGAATTACTCGACTGGATGACCAGCATCAAGGAGGCGTGACATGGACCAGGCACTGCAGGATCTCATCGACAAGCAGGCAATTCGTGAGGTGGTTCTGACGTACTGCCGCGGCATCGATCGCCTCGACTTCGATCTCGTCCGCAGCGCCTACCACCCGGACGCGATCGACCATCACACCGGATTCGACGGCACCATCGACGAGTACATCGCCTGGGCCACAACAAAACTCTCCGCGATCGGCGGCACGATGCACCACATCGGCAACCACCTGGTCGAACTGCACGGCGACCACGCGATCAGCGAGGCATATTCGATGTCCACACACTGGGGCGGGCCCGAAGACATCGGAATGATCAACTTCACCAGTGGTGCGCGGTTCATCGACCACATGGAGCGGCGCGACGGCCGTTGGGCGATCAAGGAGAGATGGGCCGTACGCGAGTGGACTCGCTCGGACGAGGGCCGCTTCGTCAACCCCGAAGGGCCTGGTCCGCGTGGGCGTCGAGATGCCTCGGATCCGCTCACCGCACTACGAAGGTCCCTTGAATAACTTGGGGTTCAGTCTTCGAGGTCGAATTCAACTCGCGCTCTCGCGAACAACATGCGGATATCCTTCCCGAACGTGACTGCTGCCGTTCCCAATGCATTGACCGCTGCGGTCAACGGGTCCGATTCGATCGCGTCGAAAATCGCATTGAGAGCGTAGGACGGGACATGAATATTCCCGTGATCGAACGGATTGGACTCCGGTTGCGGCGAATGGTCCACTATCTCGATCTTGACTTCCAACTCCACATTCTCGGTCCCCGCACCGAATTCCTCCTCGTGTAGGTGCTCGAATGCCGCTGTGCGATTTCCGAAGGGTTCCGGAAGTTGTTGTCCCACATGCATAGCGTTGAGGGCCGGACGAACCCAATCCCTGTCGGCTAATCCCGCATGCTCATACGCCTGCACAGCGGCCCAAAACGCGAGTCGACGAAGAGTCGCGACGTTCATGCGGACGACCGCTTCGACAAGTGGTCGGTCCATACGAGCTAGTTCTTTGCCGGACTGGAATCGTTCGAGTTCAGGCATCGGATCTCCTCCCCACTCCTGCCGCTCTCGTTCAGCAGCTTCGGCGCGGAGGTCACTGATTTGCACAACCCTGGACGGCTCGCCGTTCTCGCCGTAAATCGTTATCCATTTCGACTCGATGTCCCGTTGTGGACGAGGAATCGGTTCAGGTATCGGTTCGTCCACAGGAACGCCATATCCCGGCATGTCCCACTGCAGCGATGGCCGCACCTCGTCACCACCTGCAGGCCACATACGCACCCGCCAAACATCTCCGGGTTCCGTCGATCCGGGCCAGCCGTAGTTTACAAAACCGCGGCCGGCAATCTCGACCAGATATGACCCCTCGGGTACATCACAGACGATGAACTCCCCACCCGGAGGTGAATCAAAGCTGATTGACCCCTGCGGACCAACCGTCAGAAACGACTCACTGACCTGCTGCCATTTCTCGCGATCGGATGTGGGTCGGGAGGACCAGACTTCGACCGTTGTATGCATGTTGAAGTTGTTCTGGTGCGGGCTCAGGACAATCACAACTGTGCCGTCACTGTACGCAGGGCGCGAAGCCATCGCGAGTTCGAGCAGGTCCGTTTCCCTCCCGAAACCGTCATCGTCGCCGTATATGTAAAACTGTCCATAGTCCATGAAGAGCACAAGCGACTGTTCACTGAGTTTCACCGCGTTGTCTGCCACATGCCGATACTTACACAGTGGCACGACAATCACGTTCGAGTTTCGAATGAACAGGATCCAAAACGCAAGCACAATAAGCATTTCGGCTGATTCGGACTATTCCGACTGATTTGAGAATTCAGTTCGCATCGAACACACATTCGAATAGAATGGATGCATGTTCAACCCGACAACAGAGCTCTTCGGTATCTCAGCACAGCTGACCGGTACCGAAACTGATTGTGCGCTGGTTGATCTCATGACCGATCTGCACGCATGCGAGGCGATGCTGGTCGAACGCAAGCTCGCTGTGATTGCCGAGTTCTTTTCGCGGCGAAGCTCGGAGCATGTCGCCAGTGGTGCGTGGTCGTCGACCGCACACGAGTTGGCGGAGTCGGAAGTCGGTGCGTCACTGACGATGGGTCGCGCGGCTGCCGGCAAGCTGATCGGGTTGGGGTTCTCGTTAAGGACTCGTCTGCATCGCACTCGAGCGGCGATGGCCCGTGGCGAGTTGGATCTGTACCGAGTTGGTTTGATCGATTCCGCGACCGCGAACGTGAAAGACGAATTGATCGACGAGGTGGAACGACTACTGCTCGAGCAGGTTCTCGACCCACCAGTAGCAGGCGGAACGGGCTTGACGGGAAGGCGACTGACAGCGGCGATCGATCGGATCGTGGCGACGGTGGACCCGGAAGGTATGCGAGAACGCCGACGCCGTGCTCTCACCGATCGCTTCGTCGGGGTCAGCGCTGCCGAGGACGGGATGGCAAAGATCTTGGGAAGCGTTCCGGCAGAACAGGCTCGGGCATTCGACGGCCGACTACGCGAGTTGGCAATGTCGGTATGCCGAAACGACTCTCGAACGTACGAGCAGCGACGAGCCGACGCGCTCTTCGAGTTGACCAACGGATCACAATTCTTGCCGTGCATCTGTGGCCGAGCTGATTGCCCGCAGGATCGTAGCGGTGGTGTTGTCGTTCGTCGGCCCGTGGTTCACGTCGTGATGACTGATTCCACTCTGCACGGTGGCGGCGAGCCCGCCCACCTCGACGGGTACGGGGTGATCAGCGCTGAGCATGCTCGCGATATCGCCCGTGACGCCGTAATTCGAAACGTCCGAGCACCTGCTGATGACGTCGCAGAGCCGGTGCCTGCTTCGGCGCGCGTCTACCGACCGGGCGCCGTTCTCGATACCTGGTTACGGATCATCGCGGGCAGCTGCCAATGGCTGCATTGTGATGTCCCGGCCTGGAATTCCGATCTGGACCACAATGAACCGTTCCATCACGGCGACCCCGAATGCGGCGGTAAAACGGTCGCGTCGAATATGAGTGCGTTCTGCCGCAACCATCATCGCCTCAAGCATTCCGACCGGTGGCGGTTCACGTCGAACGTGGATCGGACCATGTCGCTGACGTCGCCGACCGGGCATTGTTACCGAACGCGACCCGCAGGATTGATGGCTGGATCGCACGAACCGACACCGCCCCAGGGCGGTCGAAATCGGCGGACCCAGGCGGAGAACAAAGCTGCCCGTATCCAGAGTGAACGCAATCGCCAGCGCCGACGGATACAGAAACGAGCAGAGAAATACGTTCAATGTAGGCAGTGGAAATCACCGCCGGCTCACCGAGAACCCATCGATTTCGGAGACGACCCGCCACCGTTCTGAGATACCGAGCGGTGTCGAGGCGCGCCGACGTGTCGCAGGGTCAGTCTGACGTCGGCTTGGTGCCGTCTTCTGGTGCCGGATCGTCGTCGGCAAGCGGATCTATGGTGTCGACACCTTCGAGGACGGTCAGCTCTTCTTCCGCCTCGGCGAGGAGCCCTTTGGCTTCAGCTTCGACCTTCTTCACCCAATCGGACATCCCGAGCCTCTTCTCTTCCGAAGCGAGTTCCCGCTGTAACTGAATTCAGACTACGTCGCCGGCGACGAATTTCGCCGTCCCCTCGGGTCAGTACTCATGACCGAGTAGTCATGATTCACGACGGACGGAGCACGCATGCCCGGACAGTTGGAAGGCAAAACCGCACTGATCACCGGGGCCGCCCGAGGTCAGGGCAGGAGCCACGCCGTGCGATTGGCGCAGGAGGGCGCGAACATCATTGCGCTCGACATCTGCCGTCAGATCGAATCGGTGGCCTACCCGATGGGAACCGCCGACGATTTGCGGCAGACAACAGCAGCGGTCGAGAACCTGGGACGAAGTATCGTCGCGCGAGAAGTGGATGTTCGCGATCTGTCCGCACTGCGAACTGCGGTATCCGAAGGAATTGCGGAGCTGGGCAGCGTCGACATCGTCCTGGCCAACGCCGGTATCGGCATGATGTCCCCGGATATCGACGATGCTCGCGCCTTCCGCGACCAGATGGAGGTCAATCTATTCGGCGTCTGGAATACCGTCCAGGCCGCAGCGCCCGCGATGATCGAACAAGGTACAGGTGGCGCAATAGTCCTTACCGGATCAACTCTGGGACTTGTCGGTCGTGGAGGTGACGGCACCGGCGGATCCGACGGCTACTGCGCGAGTAAACACGCCATCGTGGGGCTTGGGCGCACGTGGTCGCACTGGCTTGCTCCCCACAATATTCGTGTCAACTCCGTGCACCCGACTGGCGCGAATACACCGATGGTCGTCAACGACGCGGTCGCGAAGCTGTTTGCGGACTCCCCGACATCGAGCGGAGCCGACGTGGGCAACCTCTTGAATGTCGAGTTGATCGAAGCTGCCGACGTCAGCAACGCGATAGCCTGGCTGGTTTCGGATCAGGCTCGATACGTCACAGGTATCGCGTTGCCGGTCGACGCCGGGTTCACGGCCAAATAGACGCCGGATACACCGGCCGAGTCGCCGTCGATCAGTCGACGGTCGGCGCCCACTGCACGCCGTTGATGTGCCCACCACCGTCAACGAAGAGGGTGTTGCCGGTGACGTAACGGCTGTCGTCACTTGCCAAGAAGGCCGCAACGGGGCCGATGTCGTCGAGGGGATCGCCGATCCGCCCCATCGGGTTCTGTGCGGCCATCACTGCCACGTTCTCCGGATTGGCTTCGGCGACACGCTTGTACGCCGCACTCTGCGCACCGGGACAGATGACGTTGCAGTTCACCTGCTTTGGAGCCCACTCGCGGGCAGCAGTGCGAGTCAGGGTTCGCAATGCTTCCTTCGCCGCGTTGTACTGCACCGAGTACATGTGAGCATTCACGCCGTTGAGGCTGCACATGTTGATCACACGGCCCGTGCCGTGACGCTCCAGTTCCGGCAGGGCAGCCTGCATCGCCCAGAATGCCGCCATCACTGCCATGTCGAAACCGCCGCGCAATTGCTCGTCGGTTATCTTCTCGAGCCGAGCGAAACCGAAAGTCCGCCAAGCATTGTTGACCAGGATGTCGAGGCGTCCGAACCGCTCGACGGACTTGTCGACCATGGCAACAACCTGAGCTTTGTCAGTGACGTCGGTCCGGACGAATTCCGCCTCCGCGCCCCATTCGTCCCGCAACCACTGGGTGGTTTCGAGGCCCGCTGCCTCGTCGATCTCGGCAACCAATACCGACGCGCCTTCACGCGCGAACGCGCCCGCCACTCCACGCCCGATGCCCATACCGGCACCGGTGACCACTGCTACACGTCCGTCGAGCTTGCCCACTGGGCCCTCCTTCGTCAGAACCCCTGTGCGCCTTTTTGGTAGTTCCCACTACAAAAAAGGCGCACGGGGGCGAAGCCCCTACCTGGGGCGCGGCACGGTCTTGTCGATGAACAGTCCCTCTACCGACACACACAATTCGCCGTCCGCAGTTTTGATCTCACCGACGGTGTGAATCTTGCGGCCGTCCTTGGACAGGAATTTGCCGCTGATCGTGAGGGGCTCGAACAGCGGAGTCGGGCGATGGTACCGAGTGCTCAATTGTGCTGTCATGCCGGAAGTTCCACCCCAGGCGTTCGCGACGCCGAGAACGTGATCGAGCAGCAGCGCCGAAACACCGCCGTGCACATGGCCGGGAGGGCCCTGGTACGGCAGCGTCAACGTGACCACTCCCTGCACCGACCCGTCAGCGAGCCCTTCCAGAACGAGCGGCGGCGCAATGGCGTTCTCGGGGCCGGTCACGGGGTCGTGACGAGTCACGCCCTCACCGTTCCACATGTCGATCAAGCGCTCGGCCACCTCGGGTGAGTGCTGCTCGAGGTGCTCGGCAATGCTGTTGAGCTCCTCCGCAACCCGGTCCAGATTGGCGTTTCCGCGGTCGGTGCGCAGCATCGCGTCGACAACGCGACGCGCTGCTGCCGTGGCCCGGTCGACCGGGGCGTCCTGCGGCGGCGACGTCAGAATCGTGCCGCCCGGATGTGTCGCTGCTGTGGGGTGCGAACCGAGGTCCATCAGTTGATCTCCATTGTTGCGTGCGTGAGAACCGGGGAGTTCTCGCGTTCGGGGCACGTCGCCGCCAACGTCAGTGTGTTGCCGTCCTGCCATACCGAGGTGGTGATGGATTCGCCGGGGAAGAGCGAACCGGCAAACCGCACCGAGTAGTTCTTCACCCGCGTCGGATCTCCGTCGAGAATCCCGTCTACCACGGCCTTGCAGACGATGCCGTACGACGCGAGGCCGTGCAGAATCGGTGCATCGAAGCCCGCCATCTTCGCGAAGGAGGGATCAGCGTGCAGCGGGTTCATGTCTCCACTGAGTCGGTACACCAGCGCCTGTGAGGGACTCGTGCTCGACGTCAGTACCTTGTCGGGCGCTCGATCAGGCACCCCGGCAACAACTTCGGGTCCGGCGTTGCCGCCGAATCCACCTTCGCCGCGCGCCCAGATCTGCATTCCGGTGGTCCATAACGGATTCCCGTCCAGGTCCTCGGCCGCCGTCTCGAGAACGATCACAGCTGCCTTACCCTTGTCCCAGACATCGGCGACCCGAGAGGAAATACGGGCAGCACCCGTCGACGGGATGGGCGCGTGAAGTGCCAGCGACTGCCCACCGTGCAGGATCTTTCGCAGATCGATGTCGATTCCCGGCATACTCATCGACGGTGCGGGCAGTACACCCGCCGAAACTCCCTGGCCTGCAACCATTGCAAACGTCGGGAGTACCTTCAGCCCCTTTTCGTACACCCAGGTCAGTTCAGCGGGATCGAGAGCATTCGCCCCTGCCCCGAGTCCCAATTGGTAGAGCATGACGTCGCGATCGGTCCACGACGCCTCGCGCACAGTCGGTTCGGCGGCCAACGCCACCTCGAGATCGATAGCCATCAGTTCTCCAAAGTTCCGGCTCGGTAGACCGTCACGACGCACGCGCCGCCCAATCCGAGGTTGTGTTGCAAGCCAATACGAGCGCCTTCGACCTGCCGCGCATCCGCGGTCCCCCGGAGCTGCCACGTGAGTTCGGCGCACTGCGCCAAGCCCGTCGCGCCCAGCGGGTGTCCCTTCGAGATCAAACCACCCGACGGGTTGACGACCCACTGGCCGCCGTACGTGGTCGCGCCGGATTCGACGAGCTTTCCGCCTTCTCCGACCGCGCACATCCCCAGGCCCTCGTAGGTGATGATCTCGTTGATCGCGAAGCAGTCGTGCAGTTCGATGACGTCGACGTCATCGATGGTGATCCCGGCCTGCGCGAAGACCTGCTCTGCCGCAGCTGCCGTCATCGGCGCGCCGACCACGTCGATCATCGACTTCTCGGCGAACGCTGCCTCGGTGTCAGTGGTCAACGCCTGTGCGACGATTTCGATCGCCCGGTCTTCGAGGCCGTGCTCACGCACGAACTTCTCGCTCACGACGATCGCGGCTCCGGCGCCGTCCGAGGTCGGCGAGCACTGCGAACGTGTCAGCGGCTCGTGAATCATCTTGTCGCCGAGTACCTGTTCGAGGGTGTACTCGTCACGGAACTGTGCGTACGGATTGTTCACCGAATGCTTGTGATTCTTGACCGCCACCGCTGCGATCTGCTCGACCGTGGTGCCGTACTTCTTCATGTGCTCGACGGCAGCGTTACCGAACAGCTGAGCTGTCATCGGCGATCGGGCGAACCCGTAATCCTCGACCATGATCTTCAGCTGAGAGTCCAAGGTCGTGACCTTGGGCATCTCACCGTTACCGGTCAACGCCGTTTTGGTCATCTTCTCGAAGCCGACGGCCAAGGCGCACTCGGCTTGTCCGGCCTGGACCCACTCGCGCGCCATCATCAGCGCCGTCGAGCCGGTCGCGCAGTTGTTGTTGACGTTGAAGATCGGAATGCCGGTCAGACCGGTCTCGTAGAGAGCTCGCTGTCCTGCTGTCGACGCGTTGAACACGTAACCGACCGCAGCACGCTGAATCTGGCCGTAGCCGATCCCGGCATCGGTCAGGGCATTCGAGACGGCTTCGGTCACCATGTCCGGGTATTCCCAGTCGCGGGTCTCGATCTTCTCGAACTTGGTCATGCCGACGCCGATGACGAAGGTGCGATTGCTCATGTGCAGGTCACTTTCCCGGTTCAGGGTCGCGAGGCAGACCCAGGATTCGCTCACCGATGATGTTGAGCTGAACATTGGTTGTACCACCCGCGATGGACATGCACTGCGAGTTCAAGAACATCTGGGTTGCAGACATCCGATGCTGTTCGCCCAGAAGTGAACTCGGTCCGGCCCACTCCATTGCCACGTCCCAGACCTGCTGGATGTGCTCGACACCGATCAGCTTCGCCACCGAGGATTCGGCACCCGGCTGCGCGCCGGCGAGCGAGCGCAGCGTGGTGCGCAGACCGAGCAGACCACCGGATTGCGCATCGCACAGCACCTTTCCGAGCACGGTCAGCTGCTCGTCGTCGATGCCACCGGGCAGTCCGTCGACCAGGCTCAGAAGAGCCTCGCCACCCGATCCGAGCGACGAGTCGTTGGACAGCGAGACACGCTCGTTGGCCAGCGTGGTGCGAGCGAGCTTCCAGCCGTCGCCTGGCGCGCCGACCAGGCACTCGTCGGGAACGAAGACGTCGTCGAAGAAGACTTCGTTGAACAGTGCTTCACCGGTGATCTCGCGCAGCGGACGAATGTCGAGGCCACTGTTCTTGATGTCGATGAGGAAGTAGGACAGGCCCTTGTGCTTGGGTGCGTCGGCGTCGGTGCGCGCGAGGCAGATTCCCCAGTGCGCGTCGCGTGCCATCGACGTCCACACCTTCTGGCCCTGCAACTTCCAGCCACCGTCGACCTTGGTGGCCTTTGTACTCAGCGCGGCGAGGTCGGAACCTGCGCCGGGCTCGGAGAAGAGCTGACACCAGACGATGTCGCCGCGCAGTGACGGCGGGACGAACTTGGCGAGCTGCTCTTCGTTGCCGTGCGCGATGAGCGTCGGGATGACCCAGTTGCCGATGATCATGTCGTGCGGCTTGATCTTCGCAGCGCGCAGTTCTTCGGCGATGACCAGCTGGCTGACGGCGTCGGCGGACTTGCCCCACGGAGCCGTGAAGTGCGGTGCGGTGTAGCCCTTTTCCGCGAGGTACGTCTTCTGCGCGGCACCTTCGAGTTCGAGCGCAGGACCGAGCTCGGCGCGAACGTCGGCGCGGACCGCCTCGGCCTCGGGCGGCAACTCGATGCTGAGCACGCGACGGGTGCCGGCAATGGTCAGCTCGGCAACGCGACGACGCCAGGATGCCGTGGAACCCAGCAGAATTCGCAGGGACTGCGCGCGGCGCAGGTACAGGTGCGCGTCGTGCTCCCACGTGTAGCCGATTCCGCCGAGCACCTGGATGCAGTCACGCGTGACGGAGAAGCCAGCCTCGAGGGCCGTGGCTCCGGCGACGGCTGCTGCGAGAGAAGCCTCCTCGGCACCGACGCCGTTGGCGGGAGTCAGCGCACGCGCAGCGTCCCAAGCGCAGACGCGTGCCTGTTCGGCAAGCGCGAGCATACGTGCAGCCTTGTGCTTGACACCCTGGAACTGGCCGATCGGGCGACCGAACTGCTGACGCACCTTCGCGTAGTCGGCCGACGTCGTGACTGCCCAGTCGGCCAAGCCTGATGCCTCGGCCGCGAACAGTGTTGCGGCAATGTCGAGTACACGCTGGGTATCGATGGTGAGGATCTCGGAATCGGTGAGCACCAAACCGTCGACGGTGACCTCGGAGTTACGACGCACGACGTCGTAGCTGGCCAAGTCCGTGACCTCGAGGCGGTCACGTCCGAGCAGAACGAATCCGCTGTCCGTCGCGAGGAGGAACAGGTCAGCGACATGGCCGCCGAGAATCTGGCTGGACGTTCCGCTGAGGGTGGTGTTGTCGCCGTCGCGGGTGATCTTCAGCGACCCCGGCTGCAGTGCAACAGCTCCGAGCGTGCTGCCATCCACGAGCGTCGGCAGTCTGTCCGTTTCTCCGGCATCACTGAGAACAGCGCTGACCACTACCGTCGGCAGGAATGGTCCGGGAACCATCGAGCGTCCAAGTTCCTCGACGACGATGGCGAGTTCGACCAATCCGTATCCTGCGCCGCCGAATTCCTCGGCTACGTGTAGTCCGAGAAGCCCCTGCTCGGCAAGCCCGTTCCAGAGTTGGGGGCGAGTTTCGACCTTCGCCTCGACGGCTTCACGGACGACGGTGGGTGTTGCGTGACGCGCCGCCCAGCCCCGTACGGAGTCGCGGAGGTCACGATCTTCTTCACTCAATCCAATAGTCATGTCTACCTCGTCAATTCGACAGTGTCAGTACGGGTCAGATGCGTTCGATAATGGTGGCGGTCGAGAGAGCGCCACCGGCGCACATCGTGACCAGAGCCGTCGACTTGTTCGAGCGCTCGAGTTCGTGCAGCGCAGTGGTGATCAGACGCGCGCCCGTGGAACCGACGGGATGTCCGAGCGCGATCGCACCACCGTTGACGTTGACCTTGGACAGGTCTGCGCCGTGAACCTGCGCCCAGGAGAGCACGACCGAGGCAAAGGCTTCGTTGATTTCGACGAGATCGATGTCGTCCAAGGTCATTTTGGCCTTGTCGAGCACCATCTGGGTGGACTCGATCGGTCCGTCCAGGTGATAGAAGGGATCGGATCCGACCATGCCGGACGCGACGATCCGCGCGCGGGGCTTCAATCCCAGTTCCTGTGCGCGCTCTTCGCTCATCAGCAGTACCGCAGCCGCGCCATCACTGATCTGCGACGAGTTGCCGGCGGTGTGGATATGGCCTTCGATGACCGGCTTGAGCCCAGCCAGCGCTTCTGCCGTCGTCTCACGCAGTCCCCCGTCGCGAGTGACAGTGGCGATCTCACCGGTAGGCACGCCTTCCTTGTCCACCACGGGAGCCTTGACGGGCACGATCTCGCGGTCGAAGCGTCCTTCAGCCCAAGCCTGAGCTGCGCGGCGCTGCGATTCCAGACCGAACGCGTCGACGTCGGCGCGCGTGATCCCACGCTTCTCGGCAATTCGCTGCGCGGAGGTGAACTGGTCACCCATGTCGATGGTCCAGTCGTCCGGGTACGGGTTTCCCGTTCCGGGTGCGTTTGCCTGACCCAGGAACACACGGCTCATAGCCTCGACGCCGCAGCCGATACCGGCCGAGATCTGACCAGACGAAATCAGGCCTGAAATCAAATGCACTGCCTGCTGGGCGGATCCACAGGCGCAGTCGATAGTGGTTGCCGCGGTGCTGTACGGCAATCCGGCGTGCAGCCACGCCTGCCGCGTGACGTTGTTGGACTGCTCACCTGCCTGGGTGACACAGCCGCCGATGATCTGTCCGATGTCTTCCGGTGCGACGCCTGCCCGTTCGAGAACGCCGAGCTGCGCTGCTCCCAGAATCTCGGCGGGGTGCAGTCCCGCCAGGGCGCCGCGACGACGGCCGATCGGTGTCCGAGCGGCCTCGACGATGACTGCATGACCCATGATGTTCGCTCCTTCGTGGAGTTTTCGGTCGGTGAGCTGGCTCACCGTCTAATTTTCTGTAATTTATTCTATTAATGATGTCAGGGCAATGTCCGGATTGACATCAACTCTCAACTGATGCGGATTCAAAAATAGAATTGATTTCAATATTGCGAACATGACGAACCCACCCCAGAGAGGGGCGAAGTCACGTCAGTGCCGTGAGAGATTCACCAGAAGCAGGTCGCAACCCTTGCGGATGTCGTACTCCGCATCGGGGATGGAGATTCGACCGTTGAGGCACGATTGAATGACCCCGAACCACAGCTGCATCAGCAGACGCAACCCGGTGTTGTCTTCCTCGGTGGGGTTCTCGATCCCGGCCGCATCGAGAATGATCTGCCGGAAGCCGCGATCGATCTTTCCCACGTCCGGCACCGTCGCGACGTTGGCGGTACTGGACGACTGCAGCATCGCAGTCGAGAGAGCCGGCCGACGCAGTAACCCGCGAGTCGCGCGAACCAATACCTCGTACACCGCATCCTGCGGATTGTCCGACTGAACCTGATGCCTGACAAAGCTGGCACCGATCTGGTCGATCTGCTCGACCATCACAGCGACGAAGAGGTGCGTCTTCGAGGGGAAATAGCGATAAAGAGTGCCGATGGCCACGCCCGCCCGCTTGGCGACCTCGTGCATCTGTACCCGTGAGAGTTCCTTCTCGGTCCCCAATTCGGCTGCCGCTTCCAGCATCCGCACATGGCGCGCCCGCTGCTCGTCCGAACTGGGCTCTGCAGCGTCCCTGACCTCGGCAATTCTCGGCAACGTCGCCCCCATCATCGATTCTGTGTCCCGGTCGCGAACGACCTCGCCAATTCTCTCATCTCGACCACCCATCTCGGCATATTGCCCGCTCAGTGGGACCTGGCATGGCCTTCTCTCCCCGTGCGGTATTCCGTGGACACCCCACCCTCTTGGAGTTAGGACGCAATGATGCAGGACTGGACCACCGAGTGCGACGTGTTGGTAGTCGGCTCCGGCGGCGGCGCGCTGACCGGCGCATACACCGCGGCAGCTCGAGGATTGACGACGATCGTCCTCGAGAAAACCGATCGCTTCGGCGGAACTTCCGCGTACTCGGGCGCATCCATCTGGCTGCCGGGAACCCAAGTACAGGAACGTGCGGGACTCCCCGACTCAACGGAGAACGCACGCACCTATCTGCGCGCATTGCTCGGCGACGCCGAGTCCGAGCGCCAGGATGCCTATGTCGAGACCGCTCCCGATGTCGTCGCACTACTCGAGCAGAACCCGCACATCGAATTCGAGTTCCGTGCGTTCCCCGACTACTACAAGGCCGAAGGCCGGATGGACACGGGACGCTCCATCAACCCTCTCGATCTCGATCCCGCCGACATCGGTGACCTCGCCGGCAAGGTGCGTCCGGAACTCGACCAAGACCGCACCGGTCAGGATCATGCTCCCGGCCCGATGATCGGTGGGCGCGCACTGATCGGCCGACTGCTGGCCGCAGTCCAGAGCACCGGTAACGCAGAACTTCGTACCGAATCCATCCTCACCTCCCTGATCGTGGAAGACGGTCGGGTTGTCGGCGCCGAGGTCGAATCCGGCGGCGAAACCCAGCGAATCAAGGCGAACCGCGGTGTGCTGATGGCAGCGGGCGGCATCGAAGGCAACGCCGAGATGCGTGAGCAGGCCGGCACCCCCGGCAAAGCGATCTGGAGTATGGGTCCCTTCGGCGCCAACACCGGTGACGCGATCTCCGCCGGAATTGCTGTCGGTGGCGCAACCGCTTTGCTCGATCAGGCGTGGTTCTGCCCCGGCGTCGAGCAGCCGGACGGCAGCGCCGCATTCATGGTCGGCGTTCGCGGCGGACTCGTCGTCGACAACGCGGGCGAGCGTTACCTCAACGAGTCTCTCCCGTACGACCAGTTCGGCCGGGCCATGGATGCGCACGACGACAACGGTTCTGCAGTGCCGTCGTTCATGATCTTCGACTCGCGCGAGGGTGGCGGACTACCTGCCATCTGCATCCCGAACACGGCGCCCGCCAAGCACCTCGAGGCCGGAACCTGGGTCGCCGCCGACACTCTCGAAGAACTCGCCGCCAAGACCGGACTGCCGGCCGACGCATTGCGCAGCACTGTCGAAAAGTTCAACGATGCCGCAAAGCTGGGAGTCGACGAAGAGTTCCATCGCGGCGAAGACCCGTACGACGCATTCTTCTGCCCACCCAACGGCGGCGCGAATGCGGCACTGACGGCGATCGAGAACGGTCCGTTCTACGCGGCCCGCATCGTCCTCAGTGACCTCGGCACCAAGGGCGGATTGGTCACCGACGTCAACGGTCGAGTCCTGCGTGCCGACGGCAGCGCCATCGACGGCCTGTACGCCGCCGGCAATACGAGCGCGTCACTGAGCGGCCGCTTCTACCCCGGTCCTGGCGTTCCGCTCGGCACGGCCATGGTCTTCTCGTACCGAGCAGCCCAGGACATGGCGAAGTAACCAGCACAACGAGGACGTGGGGCAGGCAATGTCAGAATCACCTGCCCCACACTCTTTCGCACGGCGACGCGATTTTGTATCACTCCAGGTCGATACCGGGCAACCCGTCCACACTCTTCGCGTTCTTCTCGGCGCGATAGGCGATGAGCCGCTCCGGCCCCCTCTTCTCCGCTACGCGGTCGAGCACGTCACGATCGGATTGGTAGTCCATCAGCGGTACTGCGTATCCGCACGAATCCGAAATGCGCGTCAGATCGACCACGACGATCGACCGCAGCCCCGGGTGCTCAGGGAACCTACCGACAAGCTCGTTGAACGGTTCCGACCCTGCAAGCAGAACGTGTCCGTGACCGTGCAGTCGTACGATCTTCGGTGGTCCGTCAAACGCCATGAACATCAGTGTTATTCGGGAGTTCTCGCGCACGTGCGCGATGGTTTCCACACCGCTGCCGGTGAGGTCGAGGTACGCCACCCGGTTGGATGTCAGCACCACAAACGATCCGACTCCCCCTTTGGGTGAGCAATTGACCAACCCGTCAGCAGACAACGGTGCGGTGGCAACGACGAACAGCGGTTGAGCCTGCAACCACGTGGTGAGCTTTTCATCGATGCCTTCGTAGACGCGCCCCATGTCGAGAGTGTAGTTCGCGCCGACTGGACGTCACGGGGCAGACGCTGCGGCGGCTCGAATCTCCTCACACATCGCTGCGAAGACGCGGTCGTCGGCGGGATTCGCCGGCACCGCCAGTGCAATGCCGTCGCAGAGACTCGCGTATTTCGAACTCAGCACCTCGGGGAGTTCGGCGTAGGTGCATTGCGTGACCAGCCTGTCGAGAACATCGTCGGTGAGGACGGCAGGTAGTCGAGCCCAATCACCTGCCCGCGCCATCACTGTCAGTTCTTCCCCGACCTCGGATAATCCGAGGACCTCCAGCGCGACTCGGTACGCCGGAGTGGAGTAGAGAAAGGCAAGTTCACTGCGCACCGCTTCTCGTTGAGCAAGTATCGCGGCAGGATCTTTGCCGGTGATCATCTTCGGAACGGCAATCAGTCGCGGCTTCCTTCCTCCTGCCGTCAACGATGGAATGATCCTCTCCGCGAGCACCTTCGGATGGGAGCTGGTGGGGTGAGAAACAAAACCGTCGGCGACGGCTCCCGCCAGTGAGCACATGCGCAAGTTCACTCCCCCGGTCCAGATCTCCGGAGCCGGAACATCGAGCGGCCCCGGATTGAAGTAGGGCTGCAGCCGGTCGAAGGTGTAGTGCGTTCCGGCATGGTCGAGTTCACCGCCCTCCTGAAAAACTCGGAAGATCTCGCGTACAGCGCTGACGTAATCACGCAGTTGCGCAACAGGATCCGTCCACGGCATCGAGTACCGCCCGACGATGTTCCCACGCACCTGCGTCGCAAGCCCCAGTTGAAATCGCCCACCCGAGAAACCCGCAAGATCCCAGGCAGCCAAAGCCGTCACCATGGGACTGCGCGCAAACGCGACAACCATCGACGTCCGGACAGTGAGAGTACTGCTGTGCTCGACGGCCAGGGCCGCCACCGCAAACGGATCACGAATGGTTTCGGAGATGTGCACCGTGTCGAAACCAAGGTTCTCGATGCGTCGGACGTGCTGAGCTACCTGCCGCAGCGGAGTGTCGGCAGGTAGCGAGGTCACCAATTCCATATCAGATCAAAGGCTCCAGGCGAATCGACAGCAGCTTTCCTTCGGTAGCCACCTTGCGAGCGTGTTCATTGAAATCCGGGGCGGCACAAACGAACAGGGTACGACCGTCGGAACCGCCGAGTCCGCAAGCGAAGACACCGCTGTCGAAGGCAATTTCGTCGACTATCTCCCCGCTGGCGCCCACATGAAGAACACGGCTTCCGAGGGCATCGGCCACCCACATCGAATCGTCTCCGTCGATACAACACCCGTCCGCCGCAACGACGATCTGAGCGAGGGTGGTCTCCATCTCGGGTCCACCAGGCACCGGCCCGAACGACGCCCAGTCGCGGCGTTCACCCAGAGAGCCGTCGGCCTGGACGGCAAACGCACTGATTCGATTTCCCAGCGTTTCGTCCACGAGCAGATCTCCGGTCGACGTCAGAGCCATTCCGTTGGGGAAGTGGAGATCTCGCGCGACGACGTGCACCGATCCGTCCGGGTCGACGCGGAGGAGATCTGCCGTCTCGACGGGGGCCAGGTTCATCAGATCGAACCCGAAGTTGCCCACGTACGCTCGTCCCTGTGCGTCGACCAGCATGTCGTTGACGTTGGCACTGACGTACCCGGACAAGTCTGCGTGCACCACCAACTCGCCATCGGATTCTCGCCGCAGAATCTTCTGGTCCCGCATGGAGACGACCAGTAATCTGCCGTCCGGAAGCCACCCCAGCCCGGACGGCTGCCCTGGAACCTCCGCCTCGACGCGTATGTCTGTCCCGTCCTCGCAGGCCGAAATCACCTGGTAGGTGTAGAAGTCCGATACCCAGATCCGGTTCTCGTGCCAGCGCGGGCATTCGAAGTAGGTGTATCCCTCGAGAACTACCGCAACTTCTGGTGCCATCAGGCTCTCCTGCGTCGGTGACGAATGGACTATCAGCCCCATTCAATCACCGGCACCGCTGTCGCGGTGTCCGATTCCCGACTAGTCGCCGGCGCGAACTTCGTCCAACACGTCGAAAGCGGATTCCCATCCGTCGTACGCATTCCCGTCACCCTTGAATCCCGGAATTCCTACCAGGTGGAAGGTCATTTCGGTCTTGTCACCCCGTTCTGCGAGCGTGACCGTTATCCGAGGTGCGGCATCCACTGGATCACTCGGATTTCCCCAGGTGAAGACCAGCCTCTTCGGCTCGTCGACCTCGAGATAGGTTCCGCCGGTGGGGTACTCGGCTCCGTTCTCGTCGTTGATCATCAGGTAGCGGTACGTTCCGCCAACCCGGGGGTCGATCGTGACGTACTCCCGAGGACTGCTGACACCCTTCGGATGCCACCAGCGCGCCGCCTCGTCGGGGTCGGTCCACGCCTGCCAGACAAGGTCGCGCGGCGCATCGAAGATCCGGGTGATGGTGAATTCTGCAGTGGCATCGACGTTCTGGTCACTCATTGTCCTTCTCCTTCTTCGGTCGAGGTTGCTTCAGCTCACGTAGACGCTCGTCGAGGAGGTCGAAGCGTTCGTTCCAGCCTCGCCGGTGTTCGTCGACCCAGGCGCTGGCGTCGTCGAGACCCTCTGCGCGAAGGGTGCACGTGCGCCATTGCGCGGTGGCGGTTCGTTCGATGAGACCGGCTCGCTCGAGCACCTTCAGATGCTGAGAGATGGCGGGTCGACTCATTTCGAACGGCTCGGCCAACTCACCGACGGTCATCGAACCATCAGTGAGGCGAGAGAGCATTTCACGCCTCGTCGGGTCGGCCAATGCGCTGAACACTGCATCGAGTCGGCCACTTCGCTCGTCCATGTAAGCAACTCCTTAATTAAGGAATAGCTTAAACATAGGACTCGACATCTTGCGCGTCAACCCTTTCAGCTCCAGGTATATCGAAGCCGCTCGACGGTTGTCGCCTCGTCCATCTGGGAGAAAGTCTCGCGCTCAACTCCCTTCACTGACACCATCGCTTCGATGATCGACTCCCCGAAGATTTCCTTCGCCACCGAGGAGGAGTTGAACTTCTGCACTATCTCGCGCAGATCGGTGGGGACTCGGGTCACCCCGCGCTCATCACGTTCCGCCTCCGTGAGAGTCGACGGGTTCACCACAATTTCCGGCGGCAATGGCGAGGCATTGCCGATACCGATATGCGAAAGGCCAAGTATCGCAGCGGTCGCCAGATACGGGTTGGCCGATGGATCGACGATTTTCACTTCGGCGTTGGCGCCGTGTGGATTCGACGGTGACTCTGCGCAGAACCTCAGTGCCGCTTCCCGGTTCTCGAGCCCCCAACAGACGTAGGCCCCCGACCAATTGTCCGGTCGCAGCCTGACCCCGGAGAGCGGTGAGGACGCAAAGATGGCCGTGAATTCCGCGAGGTGAGAGAGGATTCCACCCAAAGCTGACGATCCTTTGTCGGTCATCCCGTACTCCTGCCCGCCACCGGAGAAGACGGGCCGCCCACCTGAGTTCAACGAAAAGTGCTGGTGTGCACCGTTCCCTGCACCTCCGACCGTAGGTATCGGTGAAAACGAGGCCGCCAATCCGTGGGCTCTGGCAGTGCGGCTGATCAAGATCCGGGCCAGTATCACCAGGTCGGCAGCCTGAACAGGAGTTGCCGGAGCGATGGAGATCTCGAATTGATCCGGTCCGTACTCTGCATGCACTTGCTCGATATGAAGTTGTGCGCGTTCGGCATTGCGCAGAAGGTCCTTGAGGAAGTCCTCGCGGAGCAGGACTGCACCTAACCCGTACGCCGACCACGCTCCGTTGCACGCATCACCGAAAAGAGTGAACTCGATCTCGTGACCCACCCGAGCTTCCAGTCCGTCGGCGGCAAGCCGCGCCACGACGGCAGTGAGTGCGGACCGAGTACACACGGCAGCCGTCGCACCGTCTTGCTCGTGCAACGTCGCCGGCGCCCACGACACGCCCCCGCCGAGATCACGGAGGTCGGAGCGGTCGATACGCAACCGGAGATCACCCACGACGGAAAAGGAATCGGTGAAGGCAATCCGATCGTCGCTACAGAAGACGTTCCAGCTCGGTGAGACTCCCGCACCGGCTTTCTCGAAGACACCGGTTCGGCCGGCCGGCATCACCTTCGCGCGCGCGACACCCGCCATGTCGACGATCGAGCCGATGGTCAGAGCCGGTACTTCCCTCATCCAAAGGCAAATACCCCACCCGGTGACGCGCCAACCCGTCAGATCAGGTTGTCCTCCACCGGCAGTCCGAACGCCGCCCGGCCGTAGAGCGCCAACGCGCGCTCGGGTTCGTTGGCAACGTGAACGCTGCCCGCATGAACGTCACGCCACGCACGCTCGATCGGGTTTCCGCGAGAGAGGGAGTTCCCTCCTGCCGTCTTGAAAAGCATGTCGATCGCTTCCACCGAGCGTTCCGTCGCACGAACCTGATCACGACGCGCACGCAGCCTCATCGAGAGTGGGAGCTCCTGACCGGCCACAGCAAGTTCGTACATCTCCCGGATATTGCGATCCATCTGCAGAATCGCAGCATCGATCTCCGACGACGCACGTGCGACGGCGACCTGAGCGAACTGATCCTCGCTGAACCGTCCACCACCCAAACTCAGACGGACGCGCTCACGCATCACGTCCAGGTACCCCTCGTAACAACCGGCGACGATGCCCACACACGGAGCGGCAACCGTCGAGGTGAAGATGCTCCCGAACGGAAGTTTGTACAGCGGGCCAGGATTGACCGCTTGGCCAGGCCCACGCAGTTGTGCGGTCTCGTAGTTGCGCTTCAATCGGTGCTCGGGAACGAAGGCCTTCTCGACCACGATCTCGTTGCTCGCGGTGCCCCGCATACCCACGACATCCCACACGTCACGGATTTCGTAATCGGTGCGCGGCACCAACACCGTCATGAAATCGACGGGACGACCATCCATGCCGACCACCATCGCTCCCAGCAACGCCCAACTCGCGTGGTCGCAACCGGAGGAGAAACCCCACTGGCCCGATAGCTCGTAGCCTCCGTCCACCGCCGTCAGTCGACCGACCGGCGCATAGGCGGACGAAATGAGCGTCGTCTGATCCTCTCCCCACACGTCGGCCTGCGCTCGGTCGTCGAAAAGTGCAAGATGCCACGGGTGCACCCCCACCACCGACGCGACCCAACCGGTCGAGCCGCAGGCAGCCGAGATGGCCCTGACCACTTCGTAGAACTGAACCGGGTCGCTCTCGGCACCTCCGTATCTTTTCGGCGCCAGCATGGAGAAGACGCCGGCTTCGGACAGCTCCCGGATGGTCCGTTCGGAGATCTTGCGCGAATCGTCGACCTTCTGAGCGCGGGCCGCGATCTTCGGAAGCAGATCACGGACTGAACTCAGAACCTTGTTGACCATGGGAGACACTCCTCGCACCGAACCGTGAGGGAGCGGATCGGCAGATAGACATAACGGCTGCCCCGTCACGATATGTCGGTCACGCGTTCCGGTGATCGGAAGTCCCGGAGGCCGGGATCAGCCGCCGGATCCTCGCGCTCGCCGCTGGTCCCGGCCAGTGAGACGAGACCCCAGAGGCAATTCACGCTCCCCTAGCGTCGGGCGTCGACACTGCCCCTGGAAAGGACGGGACTCATCGTGACGATCACTCAGTCCGACAACGACGAGGTTCGCGAGATCCAAGCTGGAACCGCGCCTACACGCTTTGCGCGTGGATGGCACTGCATTGGACTCACGGAGTCCTTCAAGGACGGCCAGCCGCACTCCATCGAGGCGTTCGGCACCAAACTGGTCGTCTTCGCCGACAGTGAAGGCAACGTCAAGATCCTCGACGCGTACTGCCGTCACATGGGTGGCGACTTGAGCCAGGGCACCATCAAGGGCGACGCCATTGCCTGTCCGTTCCACGATTGGCGCTGGGGCGGCAACGGCAAGTGCCAGAAGATTCCGTACGCACGCCGCGTCCCCCCGCTGGCCAAGACGCGCGCCTGGCAAACCCTCGACCAGGACGGCATGCTCTTCGTCTGGCACGACCCCGAGGGCAACCCGCCGACCGACGACGTGGCTATCCCCCGCATCGAAGGCGCGCTCAGCGACGAGTGGAGCGACTGGGTCTGGTACACCACGACCGTCGACACCAACTGCCGCGAAATCGTCGACAACATCGTCGACATGGCGCACTTCTTCTACGTGCACTACTCCTTCCCGACGTACTTCAAGAACGTCTTCGAAGGCCACGCCGCAACGCAGTACATGCGCGGCGTCGCTCGCTCGGACATGCGTCCCCACGCAGCAGGCACCCCGAAGATGGTCGGCAGCAACTCGGTTGCCACGTACTTCGGCCCCTCCTTCATGGTCGACGACCTGACCTACGAGTACGAGGACTACAACGTCGACTCTGTGCTCATCAACTGCCACTACCCGGTCAGCGCTGACAAGTTCGTGCTCCAGTACGGCATCATCGTCAAGAAGTCGGATCGCTTCCAGGGTGAAGCCGCCGACGCGATGGCCGCGAACTTCGGCACGTTCATCGCCAAGGGCTTCGAGCAGGACGTCGAGATCTGGAAGAACAAGACTCGCATCGAGAACCCGCTCCTGTGCGAAGAAGACGGCCCGGTCTACCAGCTCCGTCGCTGGTACGAACAGTTCTACGTCGATGTCGCGGACATCGCTCCCGAGATGACCGAGCGCTTCGAATTCGAACTCGACACCGCGCGACCCGTCGCAGCCTGGCAGAAGGAAGTCGAAGACAACCTCGCTGCAAAGAAGGCAGACGAAGATGCAGCCTCTTCAGTGCGCTGAGTGCAAGGCTCAGGTCCTGGTCCAGAAGAACAGTTGGGAACACACCACCGTTCAGTGGAGTGACCAGGCCCGCGCCCAGTGCCTCGAAATCGCCGACGACCGTGAATTCGGGCAGCGAGAGGGACGACCCGGTGCCCCTCGCAAGCAGTGCGGCGCCTTGATCGCGTCCATCGTGAACGCTGCAACAGCGGGCGAACTCGAGATCCTCAACGACGAGCCGGTGCCTCAGCCGATCGTCGACGACAGCGAACCCGTACCGACTCCGTTTCACTAGTCAAGCCAACATCTTTCGAAGAAGGTAGTAATGATCGATCCTCAGTACTACGGCCCGTGGGCAGTCATCGCCGGCGGTTCAGAAGGTGTCGGCGCAGGGTTCGCCGACGAGCTCAGCAAGATCGGCATCAACCTCGTTCTCATCGCCCGCAAGCCGGGCCCGCTCGAGGAGACCGCGGCCAAGGCACGCGCCAACGGCGTCGAAGTACGCACTCTCGCATTGGATCTGCTCGTTCCGGACGCGCTCGATCAGATCAAGGCTGTCACCGACGACGTCGAGGTTGGTCTCCTCATTTTCAACGCCGGCGCCAACAGCTACGGCCACGAGTTCGTCACCGGAGATCTGACGGGATTTGCCGGAGTCATCGAGCTGAACATCAACAAGCAGCTCGAACTCTCGCACCACTTCGGCGGATTGATGAAGGATCGCGGACGCGGCGGCATCATGCTGCTCGGTTCGCTGGCCGGATTCATGGGCTCCGAGCACCAGAGCATCTACGCGGCGTCCAAGGCATTCGGGCGCATCTTCGCCGAAAGCCTGTGGCTCGAACTCCAGCCGTACGGCGTTCACGTCGTCGAGTTCATTCTCGGTGTCACTCGCACACCCGCTATGATTCGCGCGGGACTGAACTTCGACATCCCGGGCATGAACGTCGCAGAGCCCGAAGATGTTGCACGTGAAGGTCTCGAACACCTTGCCGACGGCCCGATCTGGGTGGCTGCAGGAAACTACGAAGGCGCCAAGAAGCGCAGTGGCTTCCCCCGAGACAAGATGGTCAAGGGTGCTGCCGAAGCGATGCGCAAGCTGCTCAACCGCTGACATCTGCTGTGCGCCTTTATTAACCCCCCGACGTTAAGAAAGGCGCACAGCATGAGCATCGACATCACCACTCTTCTCGACGAACGCGAGATCACCCGCTCCATCTTCGAGTTCGCCCGAGCTATGGATGCGCGAGAGTGGGATGAACTCCACCGGATCATGACGCCGGACGCTACGGCAGAATTGGGCACCGGAACTCTGCGCGGACCCGCCGAGGTAGTGGCGTCCATCCGCTCGTTCCTCGACGAGTGCGGTCCCACCCAACATCTGATCGGTAACGTGCTGGTCGAGGTGGTCGGCGATCTCGCCACCAGCCGCTCCTATGTCAGCGACATGCATGTGGGCACCGGGAGCAAGGCTCACCTGAACTTCTTCACCCTCGGCGACTACCACGACTCATGGGCGCGGATCGACGGAAAGTGGCGAATGACGCACCGCACCAAGCATTCACACGCCAGTCAGGGATCCATCGAGGTTCTGGGCGCCGGCCCCAGCGGTTGGCGGAGCTGATTCAGCTCAACATCGACGAACGGCCGGTCGCGAGCGGACTCTTGCTGGTGAGTCCGCCGTCGACCACCAGGGTCTGCCCCGTCATGTAGCGAGATTCGTCCGAAGCCAGGTAGACCATGGCATGCGCGATGTCTTCGGGTTCGCCGAGGTAAGGCAGGGCGTTTGCCTGCTTCATGCCGTCGATGACATCAGCGGGGATGTTGTCCACGAGAGCGGGTGTCATGATCGCGCCCGGCGCTACGGCATTGCACCGAACACCGTTTGCTCCGTACTGGACTGCGATGTACTGCGTCAGACGAATGACTGCCGCTTTGGCGGATCCGTAGGCAGACTGCAGGGAATCCCCGATCAATCCACCTACCGAGGCCGTGTTGACGATCGATCCTCCACCGGCACTGTTCATGTGCGGAATGGCAAGTCGTGAAGCGACGACAGTGCTGCGGACGTTGAGCGACATCACGCGATCCCACTCGTCCAAGTCCATCCGGAGCAGGTCGAGATCCTTGCGCGGGTTACTACCGCCCACGTGATTACACAGGACGTTGATGCCGCCGAATTCGGCGACCGCCTTTTCGATCATCGCTGCCAGAGAGTCCTCGTTCATGACATCGACGCCGAAACCCAGTGCATTGCCACCGGTCTCGCGAATCGCCACCGCCGCTTCCTCTGCACGCGCAGGATCGAGGTCGGCGACCAACACCTTGGCGCCCTCTGCCGCCATGAGTTGTGCTGCTGCACGCCCGATTCCACTGGCGGCGCCTGTGATCACTACACTCTTGCTTTCGAGCCTGTTCATATCTGTTCCTTTCGCGGAGAATCGCCGTACCCGGATCTCACGTGCCCGGAGTTGACAGCTCGGCGATTGCCCGATCACTACCAGTCAACGCAGGATCGACAGCCTCGTCCAACTTTCTTGAATGAACTCACAAGTACGTGACCACGGCCCGCGCACCTGCTACACCGCCGAAATCGAGTGGCGACGGAAGACCTCACTGTGCTGAAGTGGCACTATGCAGAATTCTGTTCGACCGCTGTCCATCGACGACCTCGACCGTGCCGCCGAGGTTCTCGGCGAGGCGTTTGCCGACTACCCCTGGACGAACTGGTGCGTCGCCGAAGACTCCCACGTGGAACGCGTCGCGACTCTGCAACGGATCTACCTCGAACACCTGGCACTACCGTTCGGGCGTTCCTACATAGACGATTCCGGCAACGGCGTCATCGCAGTCCTGCCGCCGGACGCTCCAGAGCCTGATGAAGCGACCGTCGAGAAGATCGTCGAACTGCACGGAGATCGGTTCGAGCGCGTTCTTCAGGCTGACGAACAACTGTCTGCGCTTCCCGTCCCCGACAACGCGTGGTCGTTGGCAACGATCGGTACGACGCCGCGCTCACGCGGAACCGGATTGGGTTCTGCGCTACTGAAACATGCTTTGGCGGAACTGGATCGAACCGAACAGAATTGCTGGCTCGATACGTCGACCGAACGAAATCTACCGCTGTACCAACGGTTCGGTTTCACGATCGTCGGCCAGACCTCGCTCCCCGACGGACCGGACGTATGGCGGATGCATCGACTTCAGGGCTGATTGTTCGACTTCAGCACTCGCCGAATCATTTTCGACAACGACGCGTATTGGGTGATCGTGTTGACGGCGATCCACCTCGAGACCGGCCACGTCCGGGTCCACGAGAAAACCCCGACCGACAGCAGTTGATCGTCGTCAAGGGTCTCGATGTAGTTGCGCAATATCGCAACAGCAGCTCCCAAGCGGTCACGAAGCTCCTGAGCCGGAATGTCTATGCTCGCGTCGACAACCGACTGGTTCAGTGCGGGTGTTTGCGTCCACTTGTAACCCGCCGCCGGCGTCTGCGGAGCCTCGTCTCGCAGCCCGGCACCTATCCACTCTGCGACGGCCTCTGCCCACCAGACACGCACAGCGAGTACGTCGTGCACCGTCCACGCGTCGACGGCAACGGCGTCGAACGCATCGGCCTCGGCGACGCCGTCGAGTAACGCTTCGAGTTTCGAATACGCCGAGTCCAGCTCGCTCACCAGTTCTTCGCGTGACCAGGTCTGCGCCACAATGCCTCCGAACGATCAGTGGAGAAGAAAGAAGCGGGACCATCTCGACTCGATGGCCCCGCCTCCAACTTTAACGTCCTCCCGGATTCAGTTCAGCTCACCCAAGAACCTTCCGAGGTTCTCGGCGATTTCCTTCGACCTGGTGTGGTGCAGGTAGTGGTCTCCGTCCAGCAAGATCACCTCTCCGTGATCGACGGAGGCTGCCTGCCCCTCGTGCAGCTCTGTCCAGCCCTGAACTTCTGAATTGTTCACGGCGAACAACAGAATCGGAAGATCGGCTGGGAACGTCTTGCCGATTGCTTCAGCGAAGTTACTGGAAAGATGATCCATCTCGTTGAGATAGGTATCGCTGAAGTTGTTCTTCGCAGTCAACTGTCGCATCTCGTCCTTTGCGGCGGGATCGAGGTACTCGTCCGAGGCTTCACCACCGACGACCTTGGACAGCAATTCCGCCAAGCCCAATTGCCTTCCAACTCGGAGTGCGTCGATCGGGAATTTGGTATCCATGTTCGGCTGCCCTGGAACACTGCTGTCGATACCCACGAATGCGGTGACCTCGTCACGGTACTTCGCGGTGTAGTCCAGCGCATAGAGACCAGTGATCGAGTGCCCCATGAGGATGTATTCGTCAATTCCCAGCGACTGTACTGCCGTATGAATCTCTTCGACGATGTTCGCAGTCGTGCGGTCCTTGTCCGTTCCGTCACTGTAGCCGTAACCGAAGGGCTCGATCGTGACGACGCGGTAGTCGGGTGCGAGCTCGTTGACAAGCGGTGTGAAGTCGAGAATCGGTGCGGACGTTCCGAACCCGGGTAACAGCACTATGGTCTGATCGCCGTTGCCGCGGATCGAGTAGCTCATGTTCTTTCCGTCGACGGACACGAACTGGTTGCCCGTCTCCCCGGCCGGAACGCTCGCTTTGCTGGAGCCGACATTGAATACGAGCGCTATCGATACCAGCACAACCAGAACTACGGACACCGAAGCAACCAGCTTCAGTGCAACGGTACGAATCTTCTTCATTCTCATCCTCATCTTCTCGGGCGTCGATACGGCTAGGAAAGGCTCGACATCGAGGCCGCACTGGTCTCGTCGAGCACACGCAACACGTTGTTGCCCATCAGCTTTGCCAAGTCCTCCGCGGACCAACCGCGTTCCGCCAGACGGTCTATCAACACCGCGAAACCGGATACGTCCTGCATACCGTCCGGAAAGTCGTCGAACCCATCGTAGTCACTGCCCAAACCGATGTGGTCGATGCCCGCGACGTCTCGGGCATGCTCGACGTGGTCGGCGAGATGGTCCACTGTCATCGCCGGTCGTGGGCCGACTCGCCCGCCTTTGAACCACTCGTTGTACTCGGCAGAAAGGAACATGGGTACAAAGGCGATCATGATGACCCCGCCGTTGTCCGCGAGCAGTCGCATGACGTCGTCGGGAACATTACGGGGGTGACCGCATAGCTGAGAGCACGACGAATGGCTGAAAATCACCGGCGCCGAAGACGTCTCGATGGCATCTCTCATCGTTTCCACCGAGACGTGCGACAGGTCGACGAGTACGCCGAGCCGATTCATTTCGCGCACGATCTCGCGACCGAAGTCGGTCAGCCCGCCGTGTACTCGAGTGTCCGTCGCGGAGTCCGCCCACCCGGTGTTGTCGTTGTGCGTCAGCGTCATGTACCGAAGACCAAGGCGCGCCATCATTCTCAGGACACCGAGCGAGCTGCCGATGCTGTGACCGCCCTCCGCGCCCAACAAGGACGCGACCTTGCCCTCTCTCCAGATGCGACGCACGTCGTCACCTGTACGCGCGAATTCGAAAGTATCCGGATATCGCTCGATCATCCGGTACACGTAGTCGATCTGTTCGAGTGTGTACTGAACCGCCTCTGGCTCCGTCCGGTCACACGGGGTGTAGACCGACCAGAACTGCGCACCGACGCCGCCGCGACCGAGTTTGTCGATGTCGGTTTGGAAGATGGAATCCTTCTCGAGATTCTCCACCGAGTATGCGGCAGTTTCGCGAGCCGTCCAGGCCAGATCGTTGTGACCGTCGATGACCGGCGCAAGGCCGTAAGCATCGAGTGCCGCGGGGTGATTCACGTCCGGAAAAGGAGCGAGAGGTTTCATCATGAGTTTTCCTCGAAAAGTAGTGCGGGCAGGTCGAGGGCCCTCATCGCCTTCGACCTGCCCGAGATTTCATTCAGCGGAGAGAATCGCCGCGACTAGTCGGAAATCTTCTTGAAAAGCCTTGTCATGTACAGATATTGCTCGCCATCGATCGTGAGATGAGCCATCTCACCCGAAGCGCTCTCGTTACTGATCAAGAACCTGGAGGCGGACAGAGGTACGACCTTGGTGGGCGGAGCCGGCGGCTCGCCGTCGATCTCGACCTTGGCGAAGTTCTGCACCTGGAATCCGCCGTCCTCGCCGCGCGTGAGTTCGATTCGCACGGTTGTCGATTCATAGGTTCCGAGAATGTGCGACAGGTCGATGTCTTCCGCATTCGGCTCGGACTTCGGTTCCGGCAGAACGAGATCGAGCTCCTGGGCGATCTCCTTCTCGATGTCGTGGGCCAGGGCGCCGCCGCCACGCGAGTTGGTCACCACGGCCATGGCGAGACCGAGCTCGGGGAAGGTGTGAAAACGAGTGATCTGGCCGATTGTCGCACCACCGTGCTGCGCGGACGTCACGCCGCCCCAGTCGGACAGGATCCAGCCGAGACCCCAGGCCTGATCGACGCTCGAGACCGCGGTCAGGTCGAATTGCGGAGTGCGCATCAGGCGCGCGGATTCTTCGGACAGAATGCGTTCACCCGTCAATGCGAGTCCGTCACGCATGTGTGCAGCACCGAAGGTCAGGAGCGAGCTGACCGATCCGGTGATGATCCCGGCCGGACCGATACCGCGCGGAAGCAGCCACTGCTTGGTCGGAATCACCTTGTCCGGCGACGTCCGATTCGGGTTGGCCACGTGGCCGACGGCCGTGCGGAACAGCGGCGCGTCCTTGGCCTTGGTGATGATGTGCGTCAATCCGATTGGCTTCCAGAGATATTCGACCAACGCCTCGTCCCACGTCATCTCACGAAGGACCTCGACGATGCGGCCGGCAACGGCAAAACCCGCGTTGCTGTAACTCAGATGCCCGCCGGGCTCGGTGACGCTGATCGCGGTCGCGAGTTCGTCGACGTACTTCTCGACGCAGTCGTCACCGTCACCGGTGTCGTTGAACAGGTCTCCGTCGATACCGCTTGTGTGCGTGAGCAACTGGCGGATCGTGATTTCCTTCGTGTTGGAAGGATCCGCGATCGTGAACTCCGGAAGCACCTCCACCACCAGGGTGTCCAGCGTCAGCTTGCCCTCGTCGACGAGCTGCATGATCAGCGTCGTCGTCCAGATCTTGCTCGCGGATCCGTACTGGAACAGGGTGTCTGCGTCGACGTCGACGCGCGTGTTCAGGCTCGTCACTCCGGTGGTGATGACACGGATGTCCGCCGCGCCGTCTTCGCCCAGCGCGATCACACCGACCTGCGCGCCCGGTACCGAATGCTTGGCTGCCAGTTCGTCGAGGCGTTCCTGCCACTTCGGGGCGACAAGTAGGTCCTTGGGCAAGTCGGTCACAGGTCGAACTCCTTCGATCATGGAAGCGAGCGGCGTAGACGGCGTTGCTGGGATCCGCTCAGGTCTCACTCGTCGGGAAGTGAGGTTGCGGAAGCAATAACCGTCCACCCATGATCTCAGTGTGCTCGCAGTCACGTCCTGGTCGATTGCACCGAAGTCGGCCCCGAAAATGGTGCAATCGGACGAGCGAGTGTTCAGGATTCGCTATTCGAAACGATCAGCGCTCGAAGGTTCCTTCCAAGCGATTGCGTGAACCCGGATGGATCAAGCGCGCCGCGCTGACCAATCCGTTAGCCGACCAGGTGCGGCGGCGAATCAGCAGGCACGGTTCCCCGCGATCGATGCGTAACAGCTCGCATTCGTCCGGGCTACCCAACACCGCTTCCACGACATGCTCGCCGCGAACCAGAGGCGCAACGTCACTCAAGTAGTTGTTGGGGGTGATCGCGGTGAAGTCCTGGCGCAGATAGTCGGGCGCCTCGTTCGGATTCACGAATCGGTCTTCCACCTGAATCGGAGTTTCGTCCTCGAAGTGCACCATCAGCGAATGGAACACCCGTTTGTCCACCGATTCACGAAGGAACGTCTGCCCGTGGTCGGTTTCTTCCTCACGAACGAAGACGACCTCGGTTCGATGACGGTGGCCGCGGCGCTGAATCTCGTCGGCGATGTTCTTGACTTCGAACAGCGGGGACGCGGTCTTCGTGGCGGCGACAAAAGTACCGACCCCCATCATCCGCACGATCAGACCGTCGCTGGTGAGTTCGCGAAGCGCTCGATTGATCGTCATTCGTGACAACCCCAGCGCACTGACCAGTTGATTCTCCGAAGGCAGCTGATCGCCTTCGGTCCACCGACCCGAGTTGATCTGCGAGACCACGAGGTTCTTGACCCGTTCGTAGGCAGGGGCGGACTCGCCGCCTGCCTCGTTGAACAGCACGGCGAGTTCTGCGTCCACTTCGGCAATCGCCATCGCCACCACCCGTTCGTCGAAAACCACCGAGTCGGTTCTCCCGTTCGGCCTCCGAAGTCTATCCGCCTCGTGCACCTTTCCGATCCATCCGCGAGCGTCCGCGCCGGACCTAACCCACCATGCGCCGCAATTGGCTCGTCGCAACCGAAAGCGCAGCAAGATCGTGTTGCCCGGACGCTTCGATCTCTGCGAGCGCGAGAGTGGACCTCTCGATTCTCGACGCATTCCTTTCTTCCCACCTCGAGAGTTTTTCCGCTGTCGTGTCACCCGCTTCCGCGTCGGCCAAGACGTCGAGGGTCAGGGCCCGCACCGTCGAGTACAACTCGTCCCGCAACGACAACCTCGCCAACGCGTTCCATTTTCCGTCCTTGCTCAATGCCGACACTCGATTGAGCATCGGGACGAGCCCAACATGCTCACCGAGCCGGAAATAGAGTTCGCCGGTCTCCGAGATCGTCCGATCGGCAAGGTCCGCGATCTCCACCACGTCGAGCAGTCCGAACTGATCGAGCAATATCTCCACTCGCCTGACCAGGTTCTCCGGCGCGCCTTTGTCCGTGATGAGGACCGTTCGCGCAGCCAGGTTCCGCTGATCTGCGCCTACCAGCCAGCCATCGAGCTCTGCCGACGCCTCCGCGATGCGATCACCGAATCTGCTGATCTCGGCCCCGACGGCCAGCGGTTGCGGACGACGTGTCAGCATCCACCGTGACGCCCGGTCGAGCAGTCGCCTGGTGAGCAGGATCAACTCGTCGGACACTGCGGTCGAGACCGAGGCTTCGCTGATGTCGTGCCACAACCCCCACAGTCCGAACACCTCGGAGACCACAGTGAAGGCACGTACTGCGTCTTCCGGATCAGCGCCGACTTCTTCACCGAGCCGATAGGCATAGGTGATGCCGCCTCGATCGATGACGTTGTTCGTCAGCACTGTCGCGACGATCTCGCGACGAAGTGGGTGCCGGTCGAGGGCGTCACCCCCTGCAACTCGAACGCCCTCCGGAAAATAGTTCGCCAGCACCTGGCGGTAGATCTGGTTGTCGATCGAGCTTCCCGCCAACAGCGTGGATTTCAGATCGAGCTTGACGTGGGCCATCAGTGTGGCGAGTTCCGGCGACGTCAGCCCCGTTCCCGACTTCTCGGCCGCGGCGAACTGCTTCTTGGTCGGAAACCCTTCGATGACACGGTCGACGATCCCGCGCGATTCGAGGTTGGAAATCACTCTGCCGTGCACACCGATCATCGCCCCCGCATCCGCCCGCGTGGTACCCATCAGTTCGTTCTGCGAACGGTTGTCTGCGAGAACGAGTTCTGCGACCTGGTCGGTCAGCGATTCGAGTAGTGCGTCACGACGTGAGTCCGTGACGACGCCTGAGCTGATCAGGGAGTCGAGAAGGATTTTGATGTTCACCTCGTGGTCGGAACAATCGACTCCGGCCGAATTGTCGAGGGCGTCTGTGTTGATCCGTCCACCGCCGCGTGCGTATTCGATCCGTCCGGCCTGGGTGAGGCCGAGATTGCCTCCTTCACCGATCACTCGGGCACGCACTTCGTTGCCGTTCACCCGAACGGCGTCGTTGCTCTTGTCGCCGACTTCGAGGTCGGACTCACCGGAGGCCTTGACGTACGTTCCGATGCCGCCGTTCCACAACAGATCTGCCGGGGACCGCAAAATCGCCCGAACCAGTTGCGGTGGAGTCAGGTCGGTGACGTCGTCCTCGAGGCCCAGTGCCTCTCGTATCTCGTCACTGATCGGAACGCGCTTCGCCGAGCGTTCCCACACTCCGCCGCCGGCACTGATCAAGGTCGGGTCGTAGTCGGCCCACGAGGATCGGGGGAGCGCAAAGAGACGTGATCGCTCGTCGTACGAGCGCTCAGGCGACGGGTCCGGATCGACGAACACGTGCCGATGATCGAACGCCGCGATCAGGCGAATGTGCTTGCTGCACAACATACCGTTGCCGAATACGTCGCCACTCATGTCTCCGATCCCCACCGCGGTGAAGTCATCGTGCTGGGTATCGACGCCGAGCTCACGGAAGTGCCGCTTGACACTTTCCCAGGCGCCCTTCGCCGTGATACCCATGGCTTTGTGGTCGTAGCCGACCGACCCGCCGGACGCGAAGGCGTCGCCGAGCCAGAATCCGTACTCCGCGGCAACCTCGTTCGCGATGTCGGAGAACTTCGCAGTTCCCTTGTCCGCGGCGACAACAAGATACGTGTCGTCTCCGTCGTGGCGAACGACCCGCCGCGCCGCGACAACGGCCCCGCTCTGCTTGTCGACGTTGTCGGTCAGATCGAGTAGTCCGCGAATGAAGGATCGGTAGCAATCGATCCCGGCCGCCAACGCGGCTTCTCGGTCTGCGTCTGCGCCCAGCCCTGGAACCGGTGGGCGTTTGACGACAAATCCGCCCTTCGCTCCGACAGGCACGATGACTGCGTTCTTGACTGCCTGCGCCTTCACCAATCCCAGTACCTCGGTGCGAAAGTCCTCTTTCCGATCCGACCAGCGCAAGCCGCCGCGAGCCACCGTACCGAAACGAAGGTGCACACCTGCTACATCGGGTGAGTACACGAATATCTCGAACTTCGTTCGAGGGAAAGGCAATACGGACAGCTTCTCCGAATCGAACTTCAACGAGAGCGCGCCGAGCGATTGAGTGGGATACACGAAATAGTTGGTACGCAACGTGTTACGGACCAGTTCGGACAATGCGCGCAGGATCCGATCGGCGTCGAGTCCTTGCACCTGCGCCACGGCCGTTTCCACGTCCGCTGCTGCACGTGCACCTCGATCTCCGTCGACGACGCCAGGATCGAAACGGCTCTCGAACAATTCGCACAATCTGCCGGCGATCTCGGGATGATCGGCAAGTACCTCGGCGACGCGACCGGTGCTGTAAGGAAATCCCGCTTGCTGCAAGAACTCCGCGTATGCCCGCAGCACCACTACCTGTTTCCAGCCGAGTCCCGCGATCGCGACCAATTCGTTGAACGAGTCCGGCTCGGCGTCACCGTTTCGAACCGCGGCAAACGTCGCCGCGAATCGCGCGGCAAAGTTGTCGAAGCCTTCGACCGGAGCACTCGGATAGTCGAGCGTGAACTCGTAGATCCTGGACTGTTCGGTTCCCACCGGTGCGATCTCGTACGGACGCTCGTCGACCACTTCGACGCCCAGGCTCTGCAATACGGGCAGCACCTCGCCCAGCGAGAGCGGATCACCCGAGACGTACAGCCCGAGACGGTGAGTACCCGGTCCGTCGACAGATCGGGCCAACCGTGGACTTACTTCTCCGGGCGCGAGGCCCTCGAACACCGCCATGTCCTCGGCGGCTCGGACAGCGTCGAAATCCTGCTTGTATGCCGCCGGAACTCGCTCGGCGAACCGAGCACGCCTGCGCCGCTCGTCGTAGTGCGAAGCATCCAGAACGAATCGTTCGTCCCACGTCAGGCACGCGTCGACGACGAGGTCCCGAATCTCCCGTGCTTGTCGCGCCGACGCGAAGTTCGCGCCGCCGCCGACTGTGGCCGTGAAATGTACGACGGCCAAGGGGGATTCCGAGACTCGACTGGAGAACTCGATATTGTGGGCACCGAGTGCGTCGGCGAGTACCGACTCGGCCGTTGTTCTGATCGTCGTACTGAATTTCTCGCGCGGAACGAAGAGCAAAGCCGACAACTCTTGATCTCGCCCTGTCGCCGGGGAACTTCCCACCGGTTGCAAGAACAGATGGATCGATGTGCGGCCGTCCACGGAAGTGAGTTCGTCCAGCGCGTCCGCGATTCGGGCCGGCTCGGCCGCCAGGAGCACTGTGACCGGAATCGACTGAATCACTGCCAGCATCGATTGTCCGACAAACGAATCGACGGTGGATCCTGAGGCCTCGAAGATGTCTGCGACGCGTCCTCGCACGAGCGGGGTTAGCCTGACGTCGGCGACGATACCGGTCGCGGTGAAGAACCCGACGAATCGGTACGCACGGTCGCCGACGGACACGTCGATCTCGGTGGCGTATTCGGATCCACCGAACCCTTGCCGGAGGTACACCACTGCAATCGCGAGGGGCGCCGCTTTCGAATCCGAAGAGCCGGTTGGATCGGGGAGCACGCCGATGGCGTACGGCTCGTCACTGTCGACAGTTCGCGCACCACCGATGACACTGAAGTTTCCGGCGCTGCACCACCGGAGAAAGTCAGCTTCTTCGGCGTAGCCGTTCGAGTCCAGTTGCTCGCGCGCCTCGTCGACGAGGTCCCGCAGGGGCACGGAATCGCGGAAGGCACGCGCGATACGGTCGAGGATTCCGGCGACGTCGTCCGCGATCACCTGCGCCTGCGCGTCCGAACAGTGTGCGGGTAGTCCTATGTGGATCCATGATTCGGTGCGCTCCCCGGCCCGGGCGTCTTCGGTGCTGTGCGCCGGTTGTACGGCTGTGCGAAGCACGGGGTGCACCACGAATTCAGGTTCCACGCGGGCACGGGCAAGTGTCGCCAAGACCGCTTCGACGAGCTGCGGCATGTCGTCGCCGACGTATTGAATCGCGGGGCCATCCCCTAACTCCCCGGCCGGCGCGAGTCGCGAGATCGACGAGTTGTGTCCTCGTCGACGCGAAAGGTCCATGTGCGCGGCGACAATCGCCAGCTTGCGGTCTTCGGCGAGCGCAGCGTATCGATCCGCCGACAAGCCCTCGAAATACGTACTGGACACCCTCCTCACATTCTCGGAGTCCGGTGTCGTGTCGACTGAAACGAGGCTCATGTCAGCACCTTCCGTCGAAAGCCACGCTGCTTCCGACTTGTAGTGGGTTCGATCCGCAATCAACTTGTCTATACAGGCTTAGACAAGTTGATCATTGCAGAACGTGAGCCGCGACACAACAAATTCACCCCTGGACAAATTCGCCACCCTCGGCCATAGTCAGTCCATGCCAACTAGTGGCAATTAGATTTCATTAGATGAAATTCGTAACTATTCCGCCTCGAAGGAGCCCCCGTGACTACCCAGACCGCGCCCGACACCGACAGCGTCGATCTCGCAGAGTTCCGCAGCACTGTCCGAGCCTTCGCCAACGCCGAGATCCACCCAGGAGCAGCCGCACGCGACGAGTCCAAGGAGTTCCCGGCGCAGCTGGTCAAGCGCCTCGGGCAGCAGGACCTCATGGGCATTTCCGTGCCCGAGGAATTCGGCGGCCTGGGTCTGTCGACACGAACCCAACTGGTCGCCATCGAAGAAGTTGCACGCACCGACGCCGCGCTGGCATCGATCTACACCGCCCACTACCTGGGCCTCGAGCCGATTCTCGTCGGCGGCTCCGAAGAGCAGAAGCATCGCTGGTTGCCCCAGCTCGCGTCGGGCGAACTACTGGCCGGCTTTGCACTCACAGAACCCGATGCCGGCTCCGACATCGCCTCGATGCGTACCGTCGCCCGACGCGAGGACGACGGCTGGCATCTCTCCGGATCGAAGACGTACATCTCCAACGCCAAGGAAGCCGACCTGGTCGTGCTCTTCGCCAAGACGGACCCGAGCGCAGGATTCCGAGGCATCACCGCCTTCGTAGTCCCCAAGGGAACTCCGGGAATCAGCTACTCGGAGCCGCAGGACAAGATGGGAATTCGTTCGGCCCCGACGTACACCGTCTACCTCGACGACGTCGTTCTGCCGCTCGACTCCGTGATCGGCACCGAAGGTCGCGGCGGCAACATTGCCTTGACCGCCCTGAACCGAGCACGCATCGACGTAGCGGCAATGGCAAACGGCATCGCTCTGCGCGCTTGGGAACTGGGACGCGAGTACGCAACGGAGCGAAAGCAGTTCGGCACGCCGATCTTCGACTTCCAGGCAATCCAGCTACTCCTCGGTGGCTGCGACGCGCAACTTGTCGCATCACGCGTCACCGCAGACTGGGCCGCCGACGTCAAGGACGCCGGTCAGGACATCCGCCGCGCCGCATCGATTTCGAAGTACGTCGCCACCGAAGCCTGCTTCTCGATCGTCGATCAAACCGTACAGATCCACGGTGGCGCAGGTTTCATGCGCGAATCGGAAATCGAACGCCTGTACCGCGATTGCCGCATTCTCCGCATCTTCGAGGGCACCTCGCAGATCCAGTTGCTCACCATTGCCGGCAATGCTCCGTCGCCGCGTTCCACCGAGTTCTGAAAGGCGCGGACATGACTGCACTTCCCCCACTCGACGGCATCCGGGTCATCGACCTCTCACGCGTCCTTGCCGGACCCTACTGCACCGCACTGCTTTCCGACGCCGGTGCGGACGTCGTCAAGATCGAATCCGAACACGGTGAAGACTCTCGGCACCTCGGCCCGTTCCGCGACGGCGAGAGCATCTACTTCAACGTGCTCAATCGTGGCAAGCGTTCGGTGGCACTCAACCTCAAGAACGACGGGGACCGTGAGGCGCTATTAACGCTCATCGAGACCGCCGACGTCGTCGTCGAAAACTTTCGCCCTGGAGTCACCAAGCGCCTGGGAATCGACTACGAGGCTGCGCGGGCTCGCAATCCGCGGATCGTGTACGCGTCCATCTCCGGTTTCGGACAGGACGGGCCCATGTCCGGAGCCGCCGCCTACGACCTTGTAGTCCAGGCTCTTTCGGGCATCATGAGCATCACCGGTTCGGAGGAATCCGGGCCGACACGGTTGGGTGAGTCGTTCGGAGACCTGGTCGCCGGGCTGTTCGCCGCCTGGGGAATCAGTACCGCCCTGCTGAGTGCACGGGCGAGCGGACTCGGGCAGCACCTTGACGTCGCGATGTTCGACAGCATGCTCGCCATGCTGCCGACAGCACACAGCCAACTGCAATCCACCGGGCTCACTCCCCCACGCGTCGGCAACCGTCATCCGGTGTCAACACCGTTCGACACCTACAAGGCCGACGACGGACTCTTCGTCCTCGCGGTTGCGAGCCAGTCGGGTTTCGAGAAGCTGGCGCAGACGATGAATCGCGTCGACCTGATCGCAGATCCCCGATTTGCCGACGACACCGCCCGGACCGAGAACGAACCGGCACTGCGCAAGGAGATCGAAAACTGGGCTGCCGGAAAGACCGTCGCCGGCGTGGTCGGTATTCTCGGCGACGCGGGCCTCGCCGGCTCGGAAATCTGGGACGTCCAGCAGGCACTCACCTCCGCGCAGGCCGAGTATCGCGGAGTCGTCGAATCGTTCGAGCACCCGGTAGCAGGAAAAATCTCCTACGTACGACAACCCGTCGTGTTCGGTGATAGCCGACGCCCCGATGTCCGCCGCAGTCCCCTGCTGGACGAGCACCACGGTGAGGTACTGCCGGGCTCGCGATAGATTCAGCGCAGACATCCCTCGGCACTTGGAGTAGGACATGGCCCCCGGCGACGTGACCCGCAGCGCGAATCGCACGTTCGAACTTCTCGGTGCGATCGTCGAGCACGGCGGGTTGACGCTCGGCGACGCCGCCAAGGCAACCGATCTGGCAACCAGTACCGCGCTTCGCCTGATCAGAAGCCTCGAACAAACCGAGTTCGTCGTCCGCGGCGAGGACAACGTCTATCGCGTCGGCCCGCGGCTACTACAGATCGGGGCTCGCGCACTCGGTGACAATCAACTGTTGCCGAGAGCGCGGCCCGCGATGAAGGCCATCGCCGAAACCACGAGAGAGTCGACCTACCTGTCGACGAAGGGACCGAAAGACACTGCGCTGTATCTCGATCAGATCGAGGGCACGCACGCGATCCGCCACATGGGGTGGGTGGGCCAGAGCGTTCCCCTGGACGGCACCGCCGTCGGCGCAGCGTTGAGCGGCAAGGTAGGCGAGAGCGGGTACGCCATTGCGCACGACACCATCGAGGATCACTCGACCGGAGTTGCCGCGCCGATCTACAACGCGGTCGGTCAGATAGCCGGAGCGCTCAGCGTCGTGGGCCCGACCTTCCGTCTGACGGACGAGGTCTGCGCCAGCCACGGCCGCGTCTTGGTGGAGCACTGCGCCCGGTTGTCCGCGGAACTCGGCAACCAGACTCCCTGACCACCCCGAGCACTTGGCGATTCAGTCTCGTATCCGAGACAATGTGGGTCCCCGCTCCCACCTCAGCCCTACCCGTAAGGACACACCCCATATGACGACGAGCCGCGTGAAATCTGCTGAGCGCGTGCTCGACGTGCTCGATCTCCTGGCCCGCCGGGGTGTTCCGCTGGCGACGGCAGAAATCTCCAGCGCCCTCGAGCTGCCGAAGAGTACGACGCATCACCTCCTCAATGTCATGCGGGATCGACGGTTCGTCTCGTACTGGGCTGATCAACGCGCCTGGACCCTGGGTGTCTCGGCGTTCGAAGTCGGTGCGTCGTACATGCGGTCCGGCCCACTTCACCGTGAGGGCCAACGATTCATGCTGGCACTCACTCAGTCGACCGACGAGACCTCCCATCTGGCGGTACTTCAGGGTTCTGACGTCATCTACCTCGACAAACGTGAACCTCTGAAGCCCGGCGTTCGGTTGGTGACCGAGATCGGGACCCGCCTTCCGGCGCATCTCACCGCAGTCGGGCGGGCGATTCTGAGCCGTCTGGATGCGGAACAGATCAGCGCGCTCTACGAGGGGTACACCTGGCCGACGCGGACCGGAACGGGTCCGTCGACGCTCGCCGAACTGCGAGAACTGCTCGCCGCAGCACGTGAGAGCGGATATGCGGTCGAAGAGAATGCGACGACATCCGGGATCAACTGCATCGCCAGCCCCGTGATCACACGGGACGGTCGTCCGGTCGCAGCTCTCGGCGTCACCTTCCTCTCCGGCTCCAAATCGGCCGAGGAGAGTGCCCTGATCGCCGACCGAGTGCGCGCCGTCAGCGCCGAGTTCTCCGCCGATCTCGGAGATCGAATGGTGGAGACCCCGACCGCAGACATGTAGCCAATTTCTCCGTTCCGTACTTTGCGGGCCTTGTTTTCGTCTCATATTCAAGACTAGAGTCTCGTATACAAGACTTTGTTAGATAGCCACGCATCATCATTGGAGTCCCATGAACGCCACCCCTGCCACCCAGACAGCCACCCGAACCATCGAGGTCGGAATCGGCGCTGTCACCATCGCCGACGTCGTCGACGTCGCGCGCAACGGATACGGCGTTGCATTGACCGCGGAATCACTGGCCGCGATCGCCGAAAGTCGTGCACGCATCGAAGCGCTGGCCGCAGACCCCACACCGGTCTACGGAGTTTCCACCGGATTCGGCGCACTTGCCACCCGGCACATTCCGGCGCATCTGCGGACACAGTTGCAGCGCAGCCTGATCCGCTCACATGCGGCAGGTTCGGGACCGGAAGTCGAACGCGAAGTGATCCGGGCCTTGATGCTTCTGCGTCTGTCGACGCTCGCCACCGGGCGAACCGGAGTGCGCCCTGTAGTCGCACAGGCGTACGCCGACCTACTCACCGCAGGCATCACCCCGGTGGTGCACGAATACGGCAGCCTCGGATGCTCGGGAGATCTGGCACCACTGGCGCATGTGGCGATGGCAATCATCGGTGAAGGTTCCGTCCGCACCGCCGACGGTGAACTCACCGATGCGGCAACGGCATTGGCTGCCCATGGTCTCGAACCGGTGGTTCTGGCCGAGAAGGAAGGCCTCGCACTGATCAACGGTACCGACGGGATGCTCGGTCAACTGGCCCTTGCGATCACCGATCTCGATCATCTGCTCAAGTTGGCCGACATCGCTGCCGCTATGAGCGTCGAGGGCTTGCTCGGCACCGATCAAGTGTTCGCCGCCGATCTTCAGGCGCTTCGCCCCCACCCCGGACAGGGCGCGGCCGCCTCGAACATGGTGCGCTTGCTTGCCGACTCCCCGATCGTCGCCAGCCATGCGGGCCCTGACTGCACCAGAGTTCAGGACGCGTACTCACTGCGGTGCGCACCGCAGGTTGCCGGCGGCGCACGCGACACCGTCGATCACGCCCGACTGGTTGCCGGGCGCGAATTGGCCAGTGCTGTCGACAATCCCGTCGTCACTCTCGACGGAAGGGTTCGGTCGAACGGTAACTTCCACGGAGCTCCCGTGGCCTACGTCTTGGACTTTCTCGCCATCGTGACCGCGGATGTCGCGGGGATCAGCGAACGCCGCACCGACCGTTTCCTCGACGTAGCACGCAATCACGGTCTGACCCCCTTCCTCGCCGACGACCCCGGTGTCGACAGCGGACTGATGATCGCGCAGTACACACAAGCTGCCATCGTGTCCGAACTCAAGCGACTCGCGAGCCCGGCCAGTGTCGATTCGATTCCCTCCTCGGCCATGCAGGAAGATCACGTCTCCATGGGATGGTCGGGTGCACGCAAGCTCCGCCGGTCCATCGACGGTCTCACCCGAGTTCTCGCGATCGAGATACTGACTGCAGCAAGAGGAATCGATTTGCGCTCCCCACTCGAGCCCTCCCCCGCCACCGGAGCCGTCCTTCGGACCCTGCGCGAGAAGGTGCAGGGGCCGGGTACCGATCGCTTCCTGTCCCCCGAGATCGAGGCCGCGGTGGACTTGGCGGCATCGGGTGCACTTGTTGCGGCTGCGGAGAACGCGATCGGCGCCCTGGCATGAGCGCGCCCGGTGCGCTGAGGCCTCGCCCCCGACCCGAAATCGAAGCGCTTCCTCGATACTCCAAAGCCGCCGGCCTCGAGCAGGTTCGGTGGCGGGCGTCGAGCAACGAGTCGACGGTTGCACCCTCGGCGACCATTCTCGAGGCCGTCAATCTCGCGGCCTCACACTCACACTTGTATCCGTCGCTGTTCGGCGACACACTGATAGCCCGGTTGAGCGACCGTCTGGGCGTGGGCGACGACCAGGTACTGGTCGGCGCCGGGTCGTTGGCACTGCTCCAGCAGGTATTGACCGCATACACGGGCCCTGGCACCGAAGTCGTCTACCCGTGGCGCAGCTACGAGGCGTACCCGATACTGATCGGAATCGCCGGGGCGAGCGGTGTCCCCGTCGCACTCGATTCCGAACATCGGCACGATCTGAGTGCAATGGCGGCAGCCGTGACGCCGCAGACCCGCGCAGTACTCGTCTGCAACCCCAACAATCCGACCGGAAGCGAGTTCTCGACCGCGGAGTTCGTCTCGTTCGCCCGCTCGATCCCGGGTGACGTCCTCATCCTTCTGGACGAGGCTTACCGGGAGTTCGCGACCAGCGACGTCGACGGCGTCGACCTGCTTCGAGCCTTTCCCAACATCGTCGTCTTCCGAACCTTCTCCAAGGCTTACGGATTGGCCGGACTTCGTGCCGGCTATGCCGTCACCAACTCGGCGATCGCAGCGGATCTTCGCAGCGCTGCACCGCCCTTCGGGCTCAGCGCCGTTGCCGAGGCCGCGGCCTGCGCGGCCCTGACCGATCCGGCACACACCGATTCGATAGTCGAAACGGTGACCGCGGGTCGTTCTCACCTACGTGAGCAATTGGCTCTGCGCGGCGTCGAGACGGTCCCGAGCGGTGCCAACTTCGTGTGGATCCCTCTCGGCAAGAGAGCTTCTGCACTCGAAGCGGCCTGCGTCGCGCAGGGTGTCTCGGTCCGGATGTTCCCCGGCGAGGGAGTGCGGGTGACCGTAGGTGAGCGGGCAGCAGAAGACGCCGTGATCGCCGCTGTGGATGCACTCGCACACAACCTTTGACCGACTGGAGAAAAGAATGTCCGTCCACGAACTTGCTCGGTCGATCGGTTCGAGTCGCCTGATCACCGACCCTGCGGTAATGGACTCGTACCGCCGTGACGAGGCCCATCTCGCCGAACCCGGCCATCCGGTAGCCGTCATGCTCGCCGAAACTGCGGCCGACATTTCCGAGGCTCTGAAATGGGCTACTGCTCACCGTGTCCCGGTGGTAACCCGCGGTGCGGGAACCGGTTTGGCGGGCGGCGGGGTAGCCGTCGAGGGCTGCCTGGTCATCTCGACCACTCGCATGCGCTCGATTCTCGAGGTCAATCCGGACGATCAGCTCGCTGTCGTGGAAGCCGGGGTGATCAACGCTGACATCAGCCGAGCAGCAGACGAGTACGGGCTGATGTACGCCCCTGATCCGAGCAGTTTCGAGATCTCCACGATCGGCGGAAACATCGCCACCAACGCCGGTGGACTGCGTTGCGTGAAGTACGGCGTCACCCGCGATTCAGTCCTGGGTCTCGAGGTTGTGCTCGCCGACGGTCGGATCGTGCGGACAGGCCGAAGGACCGTCAAAGGTGTTGCGGGATACGACTTGACCAGTCTTCTTGTCGGTTCGGAAGGAACACTCGGAGTCGTCACGAGTGCCACGCTGAAGTTGCAGCCCAAGCCCAAGAGAGCACCGGTCACCGTCGTCGGCAGTTTCGATTCTCTCCGCTCCGCAGCGGACGCGGTTGCCGCGGTCGTTCGCGACGGAATCGGGCCGAGCCTGCTGGAGCTGATCGATCGAGCAACGCTGCGCGCCGTCGACGACTGGAAACGAATCGGGTTGGAAGACAACACCGCCGCGATGCTGATCGCACAGGCCGACGGGGTCGATGCCGACGCAGCAGCCGCGGCGATGCAGAAACACTTCGAGAGGGCGGGCGCCGATTTTGTCGCCGTCTCGCAGGACGCGGCAGAAGCCGCACAGCTACTCGAGATTCGCCGACTCGCCTATCCGGCTTCCGAACGACTCGGGCAATGTCTCGTGGAAGACGTCGGGGTCCCGCGGTCGAAACTGCCCGACATGCTCGAGAGTATCGACCGAGCGGCCGCCGAGTACATGGTCAAGATCATGACTGTCGCGCATGCTGGTGACGGCAACGTCCATCCGACCTTCGTCTTCGACCGCACTGCCGACGGCTCGGTCCCCGAAGCCGTGTGGACCGCCGCGGACGAGGTCTTCCGGCGTGCTCTCGAACTCGGCGGAACTCTGACCGGAGAGCACGGCGTCGGCGTTCTGAAGCGTCGCTGGCTCTCTCTCGAGCTCGGCGAGGACAGCATGCAACTGCACCGATCGATCAAGGCTGCCTTCGACCCGCTCGGAATCCTCAACCCGGGTAAGGGTTTCTGATTTCTCGCGCGGTGTTACACAGCATTTACGCGAAAACGGGTCCCGGGTATTGACGCCTGTATATACAGGCATATACATTTATCCGCAGTGACAGTGACCCAGCGCACAAAGCACAAGGCGCAAAGCACCAAGCACGAAGAAGGTGGGCAATACCCCGACGTCGATTCCGTCGCTCGACGGGCTCGCAGCAGAAAGACAGGCCTATGACTCACGATGGACCGGCCGAGGTCATCCTCACTCCGGAACGACGCACTATCGACGTCGTCCCGGATGCAGAACGACACGGCACCCCGCGCAGCCAGTTCACTCTCTGGTTCGGCGCCAACATGCAGATCACTGCAATCGTCGACGGCGCTCTCGCCGTCGTATTCGGCGCGGACGCCATCTGGGCGATCGTCGGACTTCTGATCGGCAACATCTTCGGTGGCGCTGTCATGGCGCTTCACTCCGCACAGGGCCCGCGTATGGGTCTCCCCCAGATGATCTCGAGTCGCGCCCAGTTCGGCGTCAAGGGAGCAGTCGTACCGCTTGTTCTCGTCATCCTGATGTACCTCGGCTTCGCTGCCACCGGCACCGTGTTGGCCGGACAGGCCGTCAACAAGATCCTGCACATCGACAGCCCCACCGTCGGCATCGTCGTCTTCGGTCTCCTCACCGCATTCGTCGCGGTCACCGGCTACAAGCTGATCCACATCGTCGGCAGGATCGCCACCGTCGTGGGCATCGTCGGATTCTCCTACCTGGCCGTTCGACTGTTCCTCGAGTACGACGTCGCCTCGTACGTCGGCATCAAGGGCTTCGACATAGTCACCTTCCTGCTCGCGATCTCGCTGGGTGCCGGTTGGCAGCTCACCTTCGGCCCGTACGTCGCCGACTACTCGCGTTACCTGCCGCGCAGCACTTCCGAGAGCACCACGTTCTGGTCGACGTTCCTCGGTAGTGTCATCGGATCGCAGTGGTCCATGACCTTCGGCGCTCTCGTCGCGGCCTGCGCCGGCGACGCGTTCCTGGGTAACCAGGTCGGCTTCATGGGAGATCTGGCCGGACCCGCTGCCATCGCCTTCCTGATCTACTTCGTCATCCTGGTCGGCAAGCTGACGGTGAACGTGCTCAACGCCTACGGCGGATTCATGTCGATCCTGACCACCGTCACCGCCTTCAACGGACAGTCGCGAATCTCGAGCACCGCGCGCACCCTCTACATCCTCGGTTTCACTGCGGTCTCGGTCTTGATCGCCATCGCCGCCAGCGCCGACTTCCTGGACAACTTCAAGAACTTCGTCCTGGTGTTGCTGATGGTGTTCACGCCGTGGAGTGCGATCAATCTGATCGACTACTACCTGATCTCCAAGGAACGCATCGACATTCCGGCGCTGTACGACGTCAACGGTCGATACGGAGCATGGAACTTCACCGCATTGGCTTGCTACGCCGCCGGCGTTCTCGCCCAGATCCCGTTCCTCGCCCAGAAGATGTACACCGGCCCCGTCACGGACATGCTCGGCGGCGCCGACATCTCGTGGCTGGTCGGCATCGTGTTCACCGGGCTGATCTATTACCCACTCGCCAAGCGCACGAGCAATCCCCCTTCGTCGATGATCTACCCCGATCACACCGCGATGACCGACTCTCGCGTCTGATCCCCCAACGTCTTTCGAACTTCAGCAAGCTAGGAGAACACAATGGAAATCAGCACCCCCGGCCACGAGCCGCGCCCCGTCCGTGCTCCCCGCGGCCCCGAGCTCACGACGCTCGGTTGGCAGCAGGAGGGTGCCCTGCGCATGCTCATGAACAACCTCGACCCCGATGTTGCCGAGCACCCGGACAGCCTCGTCGTCTACGGCGGAACCGGTCGCGCAGCGCGTAGTTGGGCTGCCTTCGACGCCATGGTCGCCACGCTGAAGACGCTGAAGAACGACGAGACCATGCTGGTGCAGTCCGGCAAGCCGGTCGGTGTCTTCCGCACCAACGAGTGGGCACCGCGAGTGCTGATCGCCAACTCCAACCTGGTCGGTGACTGGGCGAACTGGGAAGAGTTCCGCCGTCTCGAAGACCTCGGCCTGACCATGTACGGCCAGATGACCGCAGGCTCCTGGATTTACATCGGCACCCAGGGAATCCTGCAGGGTACGTACGAGACCTTCGGCGCCATCGCGAAGAAGCGCTACAACGGCTCACTCGCCGGAACGATCACCCTCACTGCGGGTCTCGGCGGCATGGGCGGCGCTCAGCCTCTCGCCGTCACTATGAACGACGGCGTCGCGATCTGCGTCGACTGCGACATCACCCGCATCGACCGTCGTATCGCCCACAAGTACCTCGACACCAAGGCAGACAGCATCGAGCACGCGCTCGAACTGGCGACCGCGGCACGCGATGCCAAGAAGCCGCTCTCCATCGGCCTCGAAGGCAATGCGGCAGAGATCTTCCCGGCGCTGCTGGAGATGAAGGCCCCCATCGACATCGTGACCGACCAGACCTCGGCGCACGATCCCCTCGCCTACCTGCCGATCGGCATCGACTTCGGCGACATGAAGACCATGTCGGAGAAGGATCCGCAGAAGTTCACCGAAGATTCCCGCAACGCGATGGCCGCACACGTCAAGGCCATGGTCGGATTCATGGACGCCGGCGCCGAGGTATTCGACTACGGCAACTCCATCCGCGACGAGGCCCGCAAGGCCGGCTACGACCGTGCATTCGACTTCCCCGGATTCGTTCCCGCCTACATCCGTCCGCTCTTCGAAGAAGGCCTCGGCCCCTTCCGCTGGGCGGCGCTCTCGGGTGATCCCAAGGACATCGAGGCCACCGACAAGGCCATCCTCGAACTCTTCCCCGAGAACGAGCACCTGCGCCGCTGGATCACCATGGCCGGCGAAAAGGTTGCCTTCGAAGGCCTTCCGGCTCGCATCTGCTGGCTCGGATACGGTGAGCGCCACCTCGCCGGCCTCAAGTTCAACGAGATGGTGGCCTCGGGCGAGCTCTCCGCACCGATCGCCATCGGCCGCGATCACCTCGACTCCGGATCGGTCGCCTCGCCGTACCGCGAAACCGAATCGATGATCGACGGGTCCGACGCGATCGCCGACTGGCCGCTGCTCAACGCCCTGGTCAACACCGCGTCCGGCGCTTCGTGGGTTTCACTCCACCAAGGCGGCGGCGTCGGGATGGGGCGCTCCATCCACGCGGGACAGGTGTGCATCGCCGACGGCACCGAACTCGCAGCCAAGAAGCTCGAAGCAGTTCTCACCAACGATCCCGGGATGGGCGTCATCCGGCATGCGGATGCAGGATACGACCACGCCATCGACACGGCAGCCACCCGCGGCGTCCGCATCCCGATGACCGAGAACTGAAACAGCTCCACCACCTCACCCTGAGTTAGGAATTACATTGACCACGAATGGTTCTCGAACCACCGTTCTGACCAACATCGGAACCCTCGTCACCAATGACCCGACTCTGGGTGAGGGCAAGCTCGGCGTACGACACGACGCGGCAATCGTTTTCGACGACGGCGTTGTTGCTTGGGTCGGCGATTCCGCCGACGCCCCGGCTGCCGATATCGGTCAGGATATCGGCGGTCGGGCCCTGCTCCCCGGTTTCGTGGAGAGTCACTCGCACCTGGTGTTCGGTGGCGAGCGGGCCGAGGAATTCGCAGCTCGCATGGCGGGCGAGAAGTACGCCGCCGGCGGCATTCGCAACACCATCGAAGCGACGCGCTCGGCCACCGACGAACAATTGCAGGCCAATGTTCGACGCCTACTCGACGAATCCCTGCGCTCGGGCAGCACAACCGTCGAATGCAAGACCGGATACGGGCAGAACACCGAGAGCGAACTACGCAGCGCACTGATCGCCGGACAGTTCACCGACGAGGTCACACTGCTGGCCGCCCACGTTCCACCACCCGAATATGCCGGTCGCGTCGATGACTACGTCGCCATGGCGTGCGACGAGATGATCCCTGCCTGTGCGCCACACGCGAAGTGGATCGATGTCTTCTGCGAGCGAGGCGCGTTCAACCGCGAACAGGCACATGCAGTCCTGAGCGCAGGCGTCGCCGCTGGACTGATCCCCCGCGTCCACGGCAATCAACTCGGCGAAGGGCCAGGAGTTCAACTCGCCGTCGAGATGGGAGCCGCATCCGTCGATCACGTCACCTACGTCACCGCCGAGGACATCGACGCCCTGGCTCAGAGTTCCACCGTCGCAACACTGTTGCCGGGTGCCGACTTCTCCACCCGCAACAAGTACCCCGACGCCCGCGCACTGCTGGACGCCGGCGTCACCGTAGCTCTCGGCGCCGACTGCAATCCCGGCACCTGCTACACCACCAGCCTCCCGTTCTGCATAGCAATTGCGGTGCGAGACATGCACATGACACCCGCCGAGGCAGTCTGGGCAGCCACTGCAGGAGGCGCCCGGGCGCTGCAGCGCACCGACGTCGGAACCCTTTCTCTCGGAACACGTGCCGACGCCATCGCGCTCGATGCACCGTCGTACCTCCACCTCGCCTACCGCCCGGGCGTCCCTCTGGTGCGCGAGGTCTGGAAAAACGGCGCACTCGCCACAAGCTACTGAAATACACTCACCGGGAGGCCGTCGTGGCTCATCAGATCGCAGTCGACATCGAACCCAAGCCGTGGACCGGGCGCTCCGACGGCACCACTGCCGAGCATCTGCGGTGGCATCATGCCGTGCAACCGTATTCAGCCGAAACAGCTCCCGGCGACTGTGTTCTGATCGGATTCTCCAGCGACGAAGGAGTCCGCCGCAACAAGGGCCGCCGCGGCGCCGCGGATGGCCCGGACGCGTTGCGAGCCGGGTTGGCTTCCATGGCGCTGGCCGAACCACTGCAGATTCAGGACGCCGGAACCGTTGCCGTGTCGGGTGAAGAACTCGAGGCCGGTCAAGCCGCACTCGGGAACGCCGTCAGCGCTGCGCTTGATTCGGGACACTTCCCCGTGGTTCTCGGGGGAGGACACGAAATCGCCTACGGCACGTATCTCGGCGTCGCGGGCTCCGAGTTGCGAACCGCTGGAGCCAAACTCGGAATCCTCAACTTGGATGCGCACTTCGACCTGCGGGGCGATCCGATACCCAGCTCCGGCACACCCTTTCGTCAGATCGCCGAGGACGAAGCCGCGGCAGGCACCTCGCATCAGTACAGCGTGATCGGAATCAGCCAACCGAGCAACACCACGGCACTGTTCGACACGGCTCACCGCCTCGGTGTTCGCTATCTGCTCGACGAAGAATGCGGAGCGATCGGCCGAGGCGTCGTGGATCAGTTCCTCGCAGACTTCCTCGACGACGTCGATCTGGTCTACCTGACCATCGACCTCGATGTCCTGCCTGCAGCTGTGGCGCCGGGCGTCAGCGCACCTGCGGCCTTCGGTGTCAGCCTGGAAACCATCCAATACGTATGTGATCGAGTCACGTCCAGCGGAAAGCTCGCGGTTCTCGATGTCGCCGAACTGAACCCGAGCCTCGACGTCGACAATCGCACTGCCCGAACGGCTGCTCGTCTGATCCACCGGATAGTCACGAAGCACGTGCCGGTTCAGCGCTAGCCTCGGCGCGCCTCCAGCAGATCTACGGGACTGCCTGAAAACTGATTCCACGAGTTCTGTTCGAGCACTCCAAACTATGTCCTTTGCCACCTCACAAGTGATGCCGCCTTGCAGATTGCCGATGGCGGCGACAACGCCTGTCTCGGGGTACGTGATCGTTCCGCACCCCTCGGATGTGGATGCCGTCGGCAGTCGTGAAGTCGAAGTCGAAGTCGACGAATTGCCCGAGCAGTACTCGAAGCCGGGGACACCACCGATCACAGGAGGCCCGACCGTACCGTCGTGAATCGAAAAGCCGATCAACCCTCCGGGGTCGCCATTGCCGATTTGCCCCGGATCACCGGTGGTGACGAAGATCGATTGGCCTGACTCAGTCTGAATCGTCCGTGTCGAATGATCGTTGCCGTAGGCCGATTCGATTTGAGCCACGGTGAGCCGTCACCGACGCCGCGGTCGGTCAGCGTTCCCGGCGGTGATTCGATGACGGTGACGCCCTCGCTGGTGAGAATTGCCCGTCCGGTGCCACCAGGCGTCGTGAACGGAACTACAGCGCAACTCGGAAACTGCATGGGCGTTCCAGCCTGATGCCAGACACACGCCGGCCACTACAACCGTGGTTGTAGTGGCTGCGCCGTTCCGAACTCGTCCAATGGGTGTGCGCGGTCGGCTTCTCGGCATGTCGGCATCCTTGGTCGGAACGGCTCGCCGCGAGGTCGAGGCATGCCTGACTTCGCGACGTTACCCCGAGCGGGGTCGTATCGATATCGTCTGTTCGACCGACGACAAGGACGCCACCCCGGCCTTCGATCATGGCACCAGGGAGTTCTCCTGCAACCAGTCCTGAGCGATGTCACTCATGTCGTCGAGATCGGCAACGCGCTGGTTCATCTCGATGAGATCTTCGGTGGTCAGCGCCGCCGAAACCCCCGCGAGCACGGATCGGACGTCATCGCGAGCCTTCAACTCGTTGATGATCGGCGTGATGTTCTCCGCGAGGAAGAGGTGCTTCGTATCCTCGAGTGCAACCAAGTTCTCCGAGCGCATCGCAGGATCGGTACTGAAGACATCGGCAACCTGTATCTGCCCGCTCAGAAGCGCATTGAGCGTGAGGGGTCCACCTGCATCGAGTGCCAGGAACTCCCGGAATGTCAGGCCGTATTTGGTCTTCAAGCCGGCGACGCCGTTTTCGCGCGTCTTCCATTCCGGCGGTCCGCCGAGAGTCAACTCGTCGGCATGCTGCACCAGATCCTCGACGGTCTCCAGCGAATACTTTTCCGCCGTCTCCTGTTTGACGGCAAGTACATCCTTGTCCTCTGCGGGCGAGGGCTCGAGAGCCACCAGACCCTTGGGCAATTTCGCATCGATTTCAGCGGATACTTCATCTGAAGCCGTCGCCGTTGTCTTGCTGTCCAGATATTGCAACAAGGCGCCGGAATACTCGGGGATCAGATCGATGGAACCGTCGCGCAGTGCCGGTACATAGAGTTCTCGGCTACCGATGTTCAACTTCTCGGTAACGTCGATACCGTTGGCACGAAGCGCTTCGGCGTAAATGGTCGCAATCAGTTGGCTCTCGGGAAAATCGGCGGAACCGATCACGATGGCGCCCTCAGCACTACCGCCGCCGTCCGTAGCCAAGGGGTCCTTGCCGATTCCGCAGCTGGACAACGCAACCGCTGTCACGCCGACCAACGCGGCGATCAATACCTTCTTCATGTCGAACGTCCTCAGATCGGTGCGGGCTCAGGCACAGCGGTGCGCTGTGAGGGGGCGGCGGTCTTCTCGGTCTTCTTCTTCCGATCGCGCCTGGTCAGGCCAGGCGAAACGACCCGCGCAGTCAGTGCTCCGATTCCGAGATCGAAAACCAGGGCAATCAGCGATACCAGTACGGCTCCGGCCGCCATCTGGCCGTAATCGCTCTGAGCTTTTCCGTCGATCAACAACCGGCCGAGTCCGCCCAAAGAAATGTAAGCGGCGACAGTCGCAGTGGAGACGATCTGAAGCACGGCACTTCTGATGCCGGACAACATGAGTGGTAGGGCACATGGAATCTCGACCTCGGTCAAGATCCGCATCGACCGAAATCCCATCCCCCGCGCGGCGTCGACTGCAGCCTGATCGACCGCTCGAACTCCGGCGTACGTGTTGGTGAGAATGGGAGGGATCGCGAGAAGCACCAGGACGATGAGGCTGGGGATCAGATACGCGAGTTTGTTCGGGAATGACGGCGCGATGATGAGAACCAGTAGGATCAGCAGACCGATGGTCGGCAGCGCTCGTAGCGAGTTGGCCAGTCCAGCAACAACAACGGAGCCACGGCCCGTATGTCCGATGTAGAGACCGAGCGGGATCGCGATAACCGCAGCCACCGCCAGCGCGGCGAATGTGTACATCAAATGCTGAACGAGAAGGGTGGGGATGCCGTCCGGCCCGGTCCAGTGGGATCCGTCGAGAAGGAAGCTGATCATGATGTAGTCACTTTCGGGGTCCACGGCGTCAACAGCCGATTCGCCAACATGATGAGGAGATCAAGGATCAACGCCAGCACCAGACACAGAGCGATACCCGCGATGATGGGCGTGTAGAAACGCAACTGAAATCCCTGGGTGAACAAGGAACCTATCTGCGGAATACCCAGGAGTGCGCCGAGTGAGACAAGACTGACGTTCGAGACGACTGCGACGCGCAAACCTGCACAGATCACCGGAACTCCTACTGGCAACTGTACTTTCAACAGCGTCTGATACGGCCGGTAACCCATCGCCGTCGCTGCCAGAACCGTCTCCGGCGGAACCGAATCGAGCGCGTCGGCCACTACCCGCACGAGCAGAGCAACGGTGTACACGGTGAGCGCCACGATGATGTTCATCGGATCCAGAATCTTGGTACCCAGAATTGGAGGCAGGAGCACGAAGAGCGCGAGCGAAGGGATCGTGTAGAGCAATCCGGCCGTCCCCACCACGTAGGGATGCAACCGACGACTGCGATAGGCGACCCAGCCGATCGGCAACGCGACCACCAAGCCGATCACCAAGGGAATCAACGACAGCAGAACATGCCATCCCACCAAGTCCATGATCCGGTCGGACTGACGTCCGAGCCATTCGAAGTTCATCGAAGCGCCCTCCCCGCGTCAGCCAGATCGGCAGCCTCGATGGCTTCCACTGCAGCATGCGCAGTGACGGTTCCCACCAGGCGTCCGGCGTCGTCCACGACAACGCCCCGCTTGCTCGGCGCTGACAGCGCCGCATCCAGCAGAGCGCGCATCGTCCCGGTGGAATCAGCAAGTGTTCCACTGAGATTCAAGTCATCCGGGCGGATACAATCCGTGAGCGCGTCCGGCCTCACCCATCCGAGCGGCTTGTTCGCGGGATCCACTACCAACAGCCACGTATCGCCGGTGAGTGCGCGGGCCGCCGCAGCGGAATCGCCCAGATGCGCAACGGGTTCTGACACCGTCGGTAGGTCGCCGTCCAATGTCGTGAACCCCAACGATCGGTACCCACGGTCACGTCCGACGAAGTCGGCAACAAATTCGTCGGCAGGTTGAGTCAGCAATTCGAGGGGCGTCGCCGCCTGCGCAAGAATGCCGCCGGTACGCAGAACCACCACTTGATCCCGAGTTTCAGCGCTTCGTCGATGTCGTGGGTGACGATGATGATCGTTTTTCCGATTTCCTTCTGCAGACGGAGAAACTCGTCTTGCAGCTGGCCGCGAACAACCGGATCAACGGCGCTGAACGGTTCGTCCATCAGCATGAATGACGGATCCGCAGCCAATGCTCGCGCAACACCGACTCGTTGCTGCTGCCCTCCGGAGAGCTGCCACGGATAGCGGTCGGCGAAGTTGGTCGTCAGACCAACCGTTTCGAGCAATTCCATAGCGCGAGTGCGAGATTCCTTTTTACTCGCACCGAGCAATCGAGGCATGGTCGCTATGTTGTCGACGATGGTGCGATGGGGAAAGAGACCCGCGTGCTGGATCACGTACCCGATGCGTCGACGCAGAAGGGCCGGATCCATTCCCGCCGTGGACTCGCCGTCGAGCGAAATCGTGCCTGACGTCGGTTCGATCAGCCTGTTGATCATGCGGAGTGAGGTCGTCTTGCCGCAGCCGGAAGGACCCACCAACGCGGTGATCTTTCCCGTCGGGCATTCCAGATCGAGAGCATCGACGGCAATGGTTCCGTCTGGATACGCCTTGGTGACCTTGTCGAATTTGATCATCTACGAACTACTTTCGTGTCGACCTGAGTCCGGACGCACCCAGGAGAAATGGTCGAGTTCCGTTCGAGCACACACCTACTTGTGATTCGGTCCACCTGCTTACTGGTCGAGCGGTTGAGAAAGAAAGTTCACGGCGGCACTCAGATCTGCACTGAGTGGCCGGTCTTCGGTCCTCGTGTCCAGCACCAAACGCGCACGCGCGAGGTACGCGCCGAGCTCGGTCGCCGGATCCAGCTCACGCTGTTGTTGCGAGAGTGCGCGAACTGCCGAGATCAGTTCACACGCCAGCACCAATCGAGATTGGGCAAGAATGTCCGCCAATTGAGTTGCAGCTTGGGATGCGAAACTTGCGTGATCCTCGGTGCCGCGCGAAATTACCGTGTGGCCCAACGACCCCGGTACCGCCGACGAGCGGATCTCGGCAATGGCAGCAGAAGTCGTGTATTCGAGAAGCATGGTTCCGCTGCTGCCGTCGGGACCGTCTGCAAGGAACGCACGAAGGCCGGTGACTGCGGGGTCGGAGAGGTTGGCGAGCCGACATTGCGAGAGCAGGGCAGCACTGGCGACCGCCAACTTCGCCTCGTCGACTGCAAGGGCTATTGGCATTGCGTGGAAATTTCCGTTGTGGAACACCATGTCGTCTTCGACCGACACCAGCGGATTCTCCGAAGACGAATTCATCTCGATACTCAGCGTGTTCTGCAGTCGATGCACCGCTTGCCAGGTGGCACCCAAGATTTGCGGTAGGGCGCGAAACCCGAACGAGTCCTGAACTCTCACGGGTGTGATGTCGTGTGGTGCCAGCAGATCGCGAACCCGCTCTGCGACTTCCGCTTGACCGAAGTGCATTCTTGCCGACTGTACTTGTGCAGCAAACGGTTCGACAGAACTACGCGACGCAAGCACGGAAAGAACACTGACAACCAAGCAGTGCTGAAGCCACCCCGCGACTTCGATACTGGTGTCGCCGGCGATCGCCACCGTCATCGCATTGGTGGAAATGAACGGAAGTGCATCACCGTGGTGCGGAGTCCAACCGATTCCGGTGCGTCCGTCGCGAAGCGGGCTCTCGCCGATCAGCCCCATGGCGATTTCGGAGAACGCACTCAGGTCACCCGTTCCGATCGCACCGCGTGCGTGCACTGTCGGCAGGTTCTGTGAAGCAACAGCAGCAACCAGACCGTCGATGATGTCGGGATGCATACCTGAGCCGCCGTTGAGGATCTGGTTGGTGCGGATGACGATCGCGGCGCGCACCAACCGGTCAGGGAGCCTGGGGCCCGATCCCGTTGCGTGACTTCTCAGAAGCCTCAGATCCTGCTGCACACCGTCGGAGACGGATGTTTCGCGATTCCCGCCTACCCCGGTAGTGCGCCCGTACACCGCTTGACGGGAGGAAACCCGAACCGCGGTCTCCCATGACCGCCGTGTGAGCTCGAGAGCCGCGTCGGCAGGTCGAATCACGGCCGGCTCTCGCGCGATTTCGTTCACCCGGTGAACCGACAACCCTTTCCCGTCGAGCAGGACATTGTCGTCTTCCGTCCGGTCTTCTCCAGGAAGACGTTCAGTCATCAGAACTCCATCGATCGAAGGACTCGGCCACCGAGGGCGTGCATCACATCATCTACGCAATGTGCCTTGTGTCACTTTTGATGAATGTATAGTCCTGTATATACAGCCACCTGTCAATGGGGACACTGCAGCTCACCCGCGTGCACACAACCTTGCGTCACCTCAGTAAGGGTGAGCAACTGGACACGAATCGTCGCTATTCGAGGACCGGTGCCGCCGATGCGCGACGCGCCTCGAGCGCATCGAGGATGAGATCGAGACCGTAGGCGAACTCACTCGTGTGGTCGTAAGCCGGACTCAGACCGTGATCGACGATCATCTCGTGAAGGAAGGGCAACTCTTCAGCCGGAAGGCGCTCGAGGATGTCACTCGCAACTTCTTCGACGTCGACGGGCCCGCTGATCGGCAGATTCGCCTCCTGGAGAACATATCCGCCGATGTAGCTGTCGATCAGCGAGGCTCCGTGGGCGGCCATCGGGAGTGTGAACCCGGCCTTCCGGAGCACTCCGAGCACAGCGTCGAGATGACGCAGGGTCGCCGAGCCAGGGCTGCGTCGCGAATCCAGCAGACCGAGAGCCCAACGGTGCTGCGACAGGACTGTGCGAGCAGAAAAGGCGCGTCCACGGATTGCATCTCGCCAATCCGCACACTCACTGTCGGGCAGGTCGATCGCCTCGAAGACCGCATCGACGAGGCCGTCGAGAATCGCATCTTTGTTGGGCACGTGGTGGTAGAGCGACATCGCCTCGATGCCCAGCTCCTGGGCCACCCGTCGCATCGTGACGGCTTCGACACCACCCGCGTCGGCAACGCGGATCGCACCCTCGATTACGCGAGTCCTGTTCAGCGACTGTCGCGGTTGCCGTGACACACAGACTCCCCTCGGCGGAACGAATACGTTGACAACCTTACATACGTAAGTCACCCTTACAGGTGTAAGCCCGCCTTACGCTCGTAAGGCGATCGAGAGAGGAGATCACAATGCCGATGCCTAGATGGTGGGGACATGTCAACAAACGAGTGTTCAACCCGCGTGCAATTTCGAGCGGTAAATGGCCGGTACTGACTCACGTCGGACGCACATCCGGCACGACCTACCGGACGCCCCTCGACGCCTATCCGGTCGAGGGTGGCTACGTCTTCATTCTGGTGTACGGATCAGGCTCGGACTGGGTGCAGAACGTCTTGAGAGCGGGAAGCGCTCGACTGTCGGTCGACGAGACGGAGGTGAGCCTCGGCACCCCACGCCTCGTCGCGAAAGACGAAGCATTTCAAGCACTTTCCTCAGACGTGTCCCAACCCCCGAGGCTGCTCCGCATCACCGAGTACCTTCGGATGGATCTGATTACGGCCTGAGGGTGCCCGTCACGCGAGGACCTCACGCACGGCGGACCTGACTTCGTCCATGCTGCAACCGGATTCGATCAGTTCGGTACCCGTATGCACCAGCGAGTTGATCAACTTGGCGGTGAGCTTCGGGTCCGACACGCCACGGAGGCGGAGGGCCTCGACCAGCGGAAGCACAAGACTGTCGTGCATTTCCATGATCCGCGAATCTCGAAACGTTTGCGGGGTCAGCGTCGCCAGCGCTCCGACTATCGCATGCTCCCCGTCGGCAACCAGTTGGAGGTTTGCCTCGACGTACGCCCATACCGGATCGTCTGCGCCTGCCATCGCCTCGACGATCTTGTCGTTCCAGCGCGGGAACATGTCTTCGACGACGGCACTGAGGAGATCTTCCCGGGACCGGAAGTAGTGGTAGGCACTCGACCTGGCGAGCCCTGCCTTCGCTGCCACCTCACCGAGCCCCGGCGGCCGGTCCGGGGCCTCGGACAGAAGAGCGTGTGCAGCGTCGAGGAGGGCACGGCGCTGAGCAGCACGATGCTCGACCACAGTGGGCGCATCGATCCTCGGCACCGAATCTCCTCCAGTCCCCTCGCGGGCTTACTCGCTCTGACGCAACCGACCGTCAACCATTTCGAGGATGCGGTCGCAGTGCCCGAGCACGTCGTGATCGTGGGTCACCATGATCGTAGCGACGCCTGCCTCGTGAGTTTCGCGCGAGAGCAGTTCGACCACCTCATGGCTGCGTTTGCGGTCGAGAGCAGCCGTCGGCTCGTCGACGAGCAGTAGTGAGGGATTGCTCATCAATGCCCGAGCGATACCGACGCGCTGGCGTTCACCGCCGGAGAGTTGACCGGGTCGACGATCTGCACGGTGACTCATACCGACCGAGTCGAGCAACTCCTCGGGATCGCGACCCGGCCGCCCCGTGAGCTTGGGAATCAGCCGAAGCTGATCGCGCGCCGTCAGCGCTGGAATCAGGTTGCCGGACTGAAAGACGAAGCCGACCTTGTCTCGTCGAAGTTTGGCGAGAGCACGGGCCGGCATCGCCGACACGTCCACACCGTCGATGACAATCGTTCCACTCGACGGCCGACCGAGTCCGCCGGCCACAGCGAGCAAGCTCGACTTTCCAGCGCCTGAAGGTCCGACGATCGCGACAAGTTCGCCGCACGAGACCTCCAGGTTCACGTTGTCGAGGGCGAGCACGGTGGAGTCACCGTCACCGAATCGAAGACTGACAGCGGTCAATACCAATCCGGTTGTGGTCTTTTCGACTGTGGTCATCGGTTTTCTCCCAATGCGGTGAGCGGGTTGACACGGGTAACACGGACGATGGCAACGGCTGCGCCGACCAGCCCGAGTACCGCCAAGAGCACTGCGCCGTTGACGACTGGGCCGGACTCGAGGGCGAACGGCATCCCCCCGCCTTCGAGCCCCGAACCGAGCCCCAAGCCCAGCAACACACCGAGGCCGATGGAACCAAGCAGCACTACCAGTGCCTGCGCCATGCCGTCACGAAGCAGGAAGCCGGTAGAGGCTCCCATCGCGCGCAACACTGCGAGTTCACGACCGCGCTGAACCGTCCAGATACTGAAGAATGCACCGACCACCAGCGCCGAAATCGCGTACAGAAACGCCTTGATCATCGACATTGTCATCATTTCCGCAGAGAAGCCTGGTGAGGAGTCGAAAGATTCCTCGAGCGTCTTTGCGGACGTTCCTGCCGCCGCATCGCCCGACACGAGGTCCGGCAACGCGCCACCAACGCCCCGAATCGCAACAACACTTGCTTCGGAATAGGCACTGGCATTGGCGGTTTCGCCGATCTTGGCACCGGCGTGAACCTCCTGCCAAGTACGCAGGGGCAGGTAGGCGACGTCGACGTGACCGAAAGTGCGCTTGTCTTCGGTGAATCCGACAACTGTCAGCTCCGTACCGAGTCGATCGAGTATCACGGTGTCACCGATCGCAACACCGTCGTCGCGGAAAGTAGAGCTGACGATGATGTCCGTGTCGGCTTGCAGTCCCCTCCCGTCGGCGGTGACGGGCTCGAGGAAGGAGCCAGGTTCGATACCGAAGAGCGTGAGATCGACAGGCGTGCCACTGCGAGTTTTTGCATTGACGATCATGTTGCCGAAGAGCTCGGCGTCTTGGACATCGGGTTGCATGCGCCATGCCTGCGCCTGCTCCTCGGTGACGACCGAGCGCGAAAACGCCGAGTCGGCTTTGGTGTCCGGCGCGAAGGCAAACGCCTGAATCGGCGTCCGCTGCAACGCGGACACACCATCATTGACCAGTCCGGACGAGAGGCCGGACAGAATCACCATCAGGATCGAGATGAGGGCAACCACGGCACCCATCAAGAGGAATCGATTTCGCGCAAACCACAGTTCACGCAGGGCGAGGAACATTCGGGAAGCTCCAAAGTCGTCGATACGAGTCACGCCGACTTTTATCGACGCCTTGTCGAAATCATATCGACAAGGCGTCGAAAAACTATGTGAGGTGCGTTACTACTTCCCGTAGTAGACACTCGAGGCGCTGAGCGTCGTATCAGCCCCCGACGCCCACCGGTCGATCCCCGACAATCGAGATTCGATCCATCACACGACGAGCCGGGAAGTAGTCACTGGCCGCGTAGTGCTGGCAGGTCCGATTGTCCCAGAAGGCAACAGTATTCGGCTCCCACTTCAAACGGACCTGAAATTCCGGACGATTGACGTGGCGATACAGCATCGTGAGAAGTTCGTTCGATTCTTCTTCTGACACACCCAAGATCCGTTGCGTGAAGGTCATGTTGACGAACAACACCCGCCTGCCACTTTCCGGAATGATCCGAACCACCGGATGCTGCACAGCGGGGAACTTCGGACGCAACATCTCGACCGCATCCACCGGCATCGACCTGCCGAACGAGTTGATCCAATCGTGTTCTGCAACAAGCGGGTCGATACGCTTCTTGATGTCTTCAGGAAGCAGATCGTAGGCAGCTGCAGTATCGGCCCACAAAGTGTCACCACCCACCTCTGGCACCTCGACCGCACGAAGAACTGCTGCGAACGAAGGAAACTCGTGCCACGTAACGTCGTTGTGCCAGTTGTTCTCGACTCCGCCGACCATCGCATCCTTCGCCAGTGTCGTGACATCGACGTCCGTCTGCCCGGGCTGCGTGTACTTGAAGAACGGATGCTGTTCGAGATCGCCCCAACGCTCGGCAAAAGCTCGATGTTCCGCTCGGTCGAGGTCCTGATCGCGGAAGAAGAGGACTTTCCATTCGAGGAGAGCTCGGCGGAGTTCCGCAATCACGGCATCAGACAGACCCCCGCCGAGTCGAATACCGGAGATTTCCGCTCCGATCGTCGGCGCGACCGCCTTGACCGCAAGGTGTTCGTACGGTGCCGGAACTACCGACTCGGGATTCCGGCGAGCAACGAGTGGACCGTACGCAGCAAGCGGGTCGGTGGGGATCGGAAAGATTGTTGCCGCAGGAAAAAGGGTAGCCATCAGGGCACTTCCTCGAAATCGACGATGTCGTAAAGGACAAAAGTCAGATTAAGTCCGCCTCCTTAAAGTGTCAACGGTCACGTTCTCCGGCGCGAATCTTGACCCTGACGCCGCGTCAAGGTTGGAGAATGGTTTTCACAGACGGAATCCGATTCGATCACGGGAGGGCAGGGCGATGATGACCATCGGCGAGCTGGCCAAATTGGCCGGCACCACCGTCAGATCCGTGCGCTACTACCACTCGAACGGCCTTCTCGAAGAACCACAACGCCAACCCAACGGCTACCGCATGTACCGGGCGGTGGACCTGGCACGACTGAGTCGCATCCGCCGCCTGCGCGATCTGGGGATTCCTGTTGCCAAGATCGCCGAACTACTCGACGGCGACGCTCACGACACTCGGACCGCACTCGATGCCCTCGACAAGGAATTGGCGACGAAGGCCGAACAGATCGCTGTTCAGCGTGCGCACATCGAGTCGCTACGCCGCAATGCCGATCCTGAACTACCCGACGCGTTTTCGGAAGTGCTCGCACAGTACGTCGTTGCCGGTGCGCCGACAGCGTGGATCGACAACGAGCGTGAACTTCTGATCCTCGCACTCACGGTCTCCGGGGGCGATCCCGAGGTCTGCGATTCACTCCTGTCCGCCCATCGCCGGGTATTGGCCGAGCCGAACCGCGAGCAGGCCATCGAATTGATAACTCGCATGTATGCCCTCGCCGACGCACCGGCTGACGCGGACACGATTGCGGCCCTTGCCATTCAGTTCTGCGACTTCACCGAGCGCGTGCTACCCGAACAGGCTGCACCGGAGGACGCTTCCCCCAGCCGGCTGGTAGCGGTACTGCGCGAACACCAAGCGGATCGACGAACCGTCACCCAGGAAAGATTCGCGAAGGCTGTGGCCGCGGAGTTCGCCGCCCGTCAATCCCGCCTCTGAAAAACCCTGATTAGCCCCCACATTCGAAGTGGGGTGACCAACACTGCCCGAAAATGGGCTCAACGCAAGGACACGACAATGACTGGATTCACCATGCCCAGATCACGCATGCCTCGATCACGAAGGTGGCTGGCTACCACAATCGCCGCTGCCGCACTCGCCGTACCTGCATTGGCGGCGTGCTCGGATCCTGCTACTCCGCAGGAAGATCCACAATCGAATCTCAGCGCGTTCTACGAACAGGATCTCGAGTGGGGGCCATGCGCCACAGATACCGGAACGTCGACCGCAAGTGAATGCGCCATGGTCACAGTACCTTTGGACTATTCCGTCCCTGACGGCAAAACGATCGAAGTGGCGATCTCGCGGGTCGCGTCCACCGACCCCGCACAGCGACGCGGGATCCTGCTCACCAACCCCGGCGGCCCGGGTGGCCGAGGACTGGGATTGCCCGAGATTCTGAATGCGGGCATGACACCGGAAGTCGCAGCGGCATACGACGTCATCGGCATGGATACCCGAGGACTCGGCAAGAGCACACCGATCGACTGCGGCGTCGAACAGATGACATGGATGCGGTCGCCGGGCACCACGGACGAGGGATGGAACGAGAGTGTTGCGCTCGCACGCGAGGCCGCTGACACATGCTGGGACAAGTACCCGGACTATCTGCCGCACATCAATACTCAAAACATCGCCCGAGACCTCGATGTGATTCGTGGCGCCCTCGACCAGGAGAAGGCGTCGTACTTCGGGTGGTCGTACGGTACATACCTCGGTGCAACCTATGCTCAAATGTTCCCGGACAGGATCGACCGTGTGGTTCTCGACAGTGCACCGGATCCGAAGAAATACGGATACGAGATGTTCCAGGACATGGGCCCGGCCAACGAGAAAGCGATCGACGGATTCTCGCAGTGGGCAGCAGAACACAACTCCACCTATGCACTCGGATCGACGCCCGCCGAAGTTCGCGCCCTCATCGAGAAGCTGATCTCGGACGCGGCCACCACTCCGATACAGATCGGTGACCATGCCGTCGACGATCACGTCCTTCCATTCCTGATGTACGTCAACGGAACCGGCGACACCGAGAAGGAGAGCGAGGCATTCGCACAGGTATTGGTTCAGTTGCGCGATCTCGCCGCAGGCAAGACCGTCGAGAACATCCATCCCCAGCTGACGGGATTGATGCAGGCATGGTTCCAGACCGAACTGGGAACCGGTCCTGACTATGCCGGGACAATCGCCATCGTCTGCGGAGATGTGTCGATGCCGAGCGATCCCCAGTGGTACCGCAACAAGTTGGAGGAACACCGTGATGATCAGCCGATCTTTGCCGGCACACACAACACGATCATGCCGTGCGCGTTCTGGCGCAGTGAGGCCCCTACGCGGATCGACATCGACAACAACGTTCCGGCATTGCAGATCCAGGCAACCGGTGACACCCGCACGACGTACGACGAAGGCCTCGGCATGCACGAAGCGATGAAAGGCTCACGGCTCGTGACAGTTCCAGGCCGCACTCATGCGGTGTTCCCGGGCTACGCAAATACTTGCGCGAACGCCGCCGTCAACTCGTACCTGCTCGACGGCTCACTACCGGCCGAAGACGTGGTGTGCGAGTCGTGACCTCAGCCCGTCAGCTCGCTCTTGATCTCGTTCTTGAGAACTTTGCCGACCTTGGAGCGAGGTAGATCGTCCCAGACGATGACTTGCTTCGGAGTCTTCACACTTCCGATGCGAGCCTTCACGAAAGCCATCACCTCGGCGCCGTCGATGTCGGCGCCGAGGTGCGGTTGCACCACTGCCACAACGCGTTCGCCCCACTTGTCATCCGGCAACCCGATCACTCCGCAGTCCTGAATCCCCGGATACGCCATGAGCGCCTGCTCCACCTCGACCGAATAGACGTTGAAACCGCCGGTGATGATCATGTCCTTCGCACGGTCGACGATGAACAGGAAATTGTCGTCGTCCAGGTACCCGATATCGCCGGTGTGATGCCAGCCGTGGGCTGACGCTTCCGCGGTTGCGTCGGGGTTCTTGTAATAACCCGCCATCACCAACGAACTGCGAATCACCACCTCACCACGCTCGCCACGTCCGAGCAGCGCGCCTTTGTCATCCATGATCCCGACGGTCACCAGCGGCGACGGTCGACCCGCCGACGAAAGTCGTGACGTTGCGACAGTGCCGTCCGAGCCGAAGTGCTCCTTCGGTGACATCGTCGAGATCATCATGGGGGCTTCACTCTGCCCGAACAGCTGAGCCATGACCGGGCCGATCTTGTCGATCGCCTCCGCGAGTCTGGTCGGGGAGATCGGCGCCGCTCCGTACCAGAAGCATTGCAGCGAGCTGAGATCCGTGGCAGACAGGGCCTCGTGCTCGAGCAGCATGTAGATGAGCGTCGGCGGCAGGAAGGTGTGAGTCACCTTGTGCTTCTGAACGTTCGCGAGGAAGTACCCGAGATCGGGCTTCGGCATGATCACCACTTCGCCGCCGAGGGCCATGATCGGGAAGCACAGAACACCGGCGGCGTGAGTCAACGGTGCCAGCGCCAGATACACCGGGCGCCCCTCGAACGGATAACTCATCAAAGTGATTGCGGTCATCGTCTCGATGTTGTGCCCGGTCAACATCACTCCCTTTGGCCGTCCAGTTGTACCACCGGTGCCGACCAGCATGGTGACGTCGTCGGGCGCCGCGGCGTCGAGTTCTTCTTCCCCGAGCCAGCTTTCGAGGGACTGTGCCGAGTCCCATTCGCCGTCGATGCAGACGAGCGTCACCAACTGGGGAAGCGCATCCTTGATCTGGTCGACTAGCGGCGCATAGGACTTCTGGAAGAACAGAGCGCGACAATCGAACAAATCCAACAGGTCTCGGTTTTCCGCAGCTTCGTTGCGAGGGTTGATCGGGCACCAGACGCCGCCGGCCCGGCTTATTCCGAATACGCACGAGAACGAGATCGGGTCGTTGCCGGACAGAATCGCGACCTTTTCGCCCGGCGCGATGCCCGAAGCCGCGAGTGAAGCTGCGAAGCGTCGGCTGAACTGCTGCACCTCGCCGTAGGAGAGAGTGCGCTCCCCCATCGTCAAACACGGTGCGGTGGAACCAAGAGAGGCTCCCTTGTCGAGATAGTCGGTCAAACGCATGGGGAGCCTCCAGGGCGGGGCTCCCGGCGCGCTACACGCCGGGAGCCGTGAACATGATGACGAGGGCGACGAGTTAGGCGTTGATGGTTACTTCCGGCTCCAGAGCCAGCCCGAAACTACGTAGCGCGCCGAGCAGTTCGCGATGGCCGAACGCCTGGCAAGCCGAGGCAAGCCCGGTCCGCTTCGGCGCCTGCTGGAGCAGAGAATGCGCTGCATAGGCGTGCAGGAGGCCCGTCTGCTTGTAGTTACAGTTTCCGTGGATCACGACGTGCGAGCGACCCAGCGGGCCCGACGCGTAGACGGAGTCGAGTGAGGTGTTGATGCGCGGATTTTCACGAGGGGGCATACCGGCCTGAACCGATCCGGCGATCTCGGCCAAGGCGGCTTCCTGCTCGTCGGCGGGCAGGGTCTTGATCTGCTCCTCCACGATCTTCTGCGTCGCGACAACGCCTTCCATCACGGTGCGGTCGAACACTCCGCCCGCAGCCTTGACGTTGGAAACTCGCGGATCGTTCTTGAACCACACCGGGTGGCATGTTCCGCCCCACGGCAATGCAAGCGCAGTTTCGTGCTGGCCCGGAACGACGACGTCGAAAGTCTGGCCGGGCGCCCACTGCACGTACTTGTTCTGCTCGAGGTAGTACCAGTTTGCCTTGAGGATGGTGAAGATCGTCTGAGTGGACGCGTAGGTGGGAAATCCCTTCCACAGCACGAGGATGTCGAGCGTATCGAGGCCCGGCGTTTCCAGTGCGATATTGGCCGCGATCTCACCGGTGGTGTACATCTGCGCGATACCGGGAGAGAGGAGCAGGCCCTTCTCCTGATACTTGTCGCTGAACTTCTCCTGGACGTCGAGTACCCAGTCCTGCTCACCGGTGGTATCCATGTAGTGGCAACCGGCATTCAACGCAGCCTCGACGACGGTGCCGCCGAGCTTGATGAACGGCCCGACCATGTTGCTGACAACCTGTGCACCGGTGAACAATTCGGTGAGAGCCTCGACCGTGTGCTCGACCTCGACGACCTCGTGATCGACGGTGTCCAAACCAGGGATCTTGTCGAGGACCTCTTGGATGCGAGCGGCGTCGCGGCCGGCTGCGATGAACGGGATGTTGAACTCGCGCAGGTATTCACACACCAGACGGCCGGTGTACCCGGAGACGCCGTAAACGATGACGGGCTTCTTTTCGGACATGTTCGTGGAACCTTTCGAAGACGTGAGAAGGGTGTACGTACGAATGAAGGGCGAGTTACATGCCCATGCCACCGTCGACCGGTAGGCCGATTCCGGTGATGAATCGCGCGGCGTCGGAGGACAAGAACACAACGGCGTCAGCCATGTCGTTCACTTCACCGAGGCGGCCGAGCGGGGTGAGGCCGATGACGTCTCCGACTGCTGCTTCGGCGCTGGGCCAGAGACCGAGCTTCTCCATGTCCGCCGCGAGTCCGAGACCCATCTCCGTGGCGACAAGACCCGGGTAGATGCAGTTGACGCGGACTCCGTAGCCGAGCTTGCCCGACTCGGCGGCGGCAACTCTGGTGAAGCGATCGACCGCGGACTTGGTCGCGGAGTATCCACTGATCCCGGGAAACGGAATGGTTGCGGCCACTGAAGAGATGTTGATGACGGAACCGCCGGTTCCGGCTACGCCACCCGGACGCATGCTGCGCAGTCCGTGTTTGGTTCCGAGCGCTGTTCCGAGGATGTTGACCTCACACATACGGCGGATGTCGTTCGGATCGAGGTCGACCACCAGCGAGGAAATCTCGATGCCTGCGTTGTTGACGAGGATGTCGAAGCCGCCGAGGGTCTCCGCGGTGGCGGCGACTGCCTCTTCCCAGTTGGCATCGTCGGTGACGTCCAGCTTTACGAAGCCGGTTTTGACTCCGCCCGAACCAACAGCCTCTGCGGTGGCACGACCCTCGTCTTCGAGAACGTCGCCGATCATCACTGACGCCCCCGCCTTCGCCAACGCCTCAGCCATTCCGGCTCCGAGCCCCTTGGCACCACCTGTGACCAGTGCTTTTCGTCCCTCAAGATCAAACACGCTCATTTTCGACTGCCTCCATGACTGAAACGACTCTCGCGATGCCACCGTTCACAGCGACGCTGCCAAGTGGTCTGAGTCACAGAGTATTCAACCTTGGACGAGTGTCAAGAGAAATCTTGACGACTGTCAAGATTTTGTTACACGCTCGTCAAAGACCAGGGGTTACACTGATTCGGACGCGGTGATCGTGCCGCTGTGGAAACCGCAGGGAACAGGACGTGCCATCGTGACCACGACAGTCGAGAAGCCTAGTGAGGCAGGGAAAAAGGCGGTTCCTGTCTCTTCGGAGAAGCGGTCCAACGCAGACAAGGTGTCGCGTCGCCAGGTCGACAAATTCTCCGAGCGACGTGATCAACTCGCCGAGGCCGCACTGCAAACCCTGGCCGAATTGGGCTACGCACGCACGAGCCTGCGCGAAATCGCCCAGAATTCGGAGTTCTCCCACGGCGTCCTGCACTACTACTTCAGCGACAAGGTCGATCTCATCACCCACTGCGTGCGCCACTACAAGGCACGCTGCGTCACCCGCTACGACGGCATCGTCGCCACCGCGAAGACACCGGAGGAACTGAAAACCGGTTTCGGCGCACTGCTCGCCGAGACCATGATCGAAGAACCCACGATGCACCGCCTCTGGTACGACTTGCGCGCGCAGTCGATGTTCGAGGAGTCGTTCCGAGCCGACGTCGCCGCGATCGACGAGAGTCTCGAAAACATGATCTGGCGCATTGTTTCTCGCTACGCCGAGCTTCTCGACGTAGAGGCATCGGTCACCTCGGCGGCGATGTACGCAATCTTCGACGGCCTGTTCCAGCAGAGCCTGCTGCGCCATCTGTCCGGCGATCAGACTGCCGCAAACTATCTTTCGGAGAGCGTCCAGCAGATGCTGCCTCTGGTAGTGCCCACTCCCTGATCAGCGAGCAGCGATGCCTTCCGCGACGTACCTGGCTCCGCGATCGAATTCTCCGACCACGTCGTAATCGGCGTCTTGCCGCCAGAAGCGGACCAACGCTCCGTACGTGCCACCGATCATCTGTGCAAGAAACAGCGGCGGGTAGTCCGATCTCACTTCGCCGGCTTCGATACCGGCAGTGACGATCCGCAGAAGTTCCACGTGGAACCGATGATCGTGGGCCGCCCCCGCTCCGGAGGAGGCGAAGTCGCGCTCGAGTTCTGCAGTCACCATGCGCAGATAGCGCGGGTGCATGATCGCTTGCTGCGCAAAGTCCTGAAAAATCCGGGAGATCCGATCAGAAGTCGGCATCGGCGATTCCATGAGCTGATCCACCAGTGCCGCAAGCTGATCGAGATGATCACTGTGCAACGCCTCGAGAACCGAGTCCTTGCCCTGGAAGTAATTGAAGAAGGTGGCTCGCGACACCTCGGCTCGCTCGGCGATGTCGTCGACGGTCGTGCTGGCGAAACCCTGCGCCGAGAACAAAATTCGAGCAGCCGAGAGCAACCTGTCGTTGGTGTCGCGCTTGTTCTGTTCTCGTTTGGAAATCACGTCGACCTGCCCTTCTCCGCCTCAGAACACAGTCTTCGCCACAGTCCGGAATGTGTCCAATGTCCGTCCCGTCAGGTGACGCACCTCCGCCTCCGATAGGTGGACTACAGTCCAATTATGTCGACTGTTTCCACCGAACGCCATGACCGCGTTCTCATCGTCAGGATCGAACGCGAAGAACGCCGTAACGCGATCAACCGTGAGACTGCCGAGGGAATCGAAGCCGCGCTGAATCTTCTCGACGACGACCCTGATCTGTGGGTCGGCATCATCACCGGAACCCCCAACATCTTTTGCGCCGGAACCGATATCCGAGAGCGGGCCGACCTTCGCATGCCTCGCGGCGGTGAGTACGGCGTCATTCGGCGCCGGCGGAACAAGCCCCTGATCGCTGCAGTCGAGGGCTACGCGCTTGGTGGCGGTTTCGAAATCGCACTGGCCTGCGATCTGATCGTCGCCTCTGCCACAGCGCAATTCGGCCTTCCCGAAACCAAACGCGGTCTGGTTGCGACGTCCGGCGCACTCTTTCGGGCTCCTCGCGCGCTTCCGATCAACGTCGCCCGTGAACTCTTGATCACCGGCCGCACACTCGATCCCGAACGGGCAAAGGACCTCGGCGTCGTCAATGCAGTCACTGCCCCTGGTAAGGCACTCGACGAGGCACTGGTGATGGCAGCGGAGATCTGCGAGTCCTCCCCCACCTCCGTGAGTCTGAGTCTGAAGGCCATCGAGGCTCTCTACGCCGACGCCGACGCCGACGGATGGAAGGTCACCGACGACGCCAAGGACGCAGTGTTGCGCTCTCCGGACATCGCCGAAGGACTCGACGCTTTCGCCAATCGTCGGACACCCCGGTGGAGCGGACTGCCGCCCGCATGACAGACCACAATCCGAGACAGATTTCCTATACGTCTGGTCGGAAAGGGCATGAACCGGTTACAGTCTCTCCTGTGACGGGAATCGGCGCATACGAGACGGGCACGCTGCTGACGCGGCGGCGCCATGTCGACTTTGCGCATGTCTGTACATCCGGGTGTCCGATCTACTGATCGGACCTACGACGTGAGCGCCGCTCACGTCGATACTCGTATGTACACCCAGATCAGGGGACATTTCTGTCATGACCACCGCCTCCATCTCACACCTGAGTTCCGTCGTAGCAGCCAACGCCGACGCCATCGACAAAGACGCCAGCAAAGCGCACGTCGTATTCAAGGCTTCCGCCCAGGCGCACGACGCCGTTGCCAGCACCATTTCTCTCGGTAAGTACAGCGTCGAGGTCGACGAGCCGCCGGCCCTCGGCGGCGAGAACACCGCAGCCAATCCTGTCGAGTACTACCTTGCTTCCCTGCTCTCCTGCCAGGTGGTCACCTACCGCGTCTGGGCGGACAAACTCGGTATCGCTCTCGACGACATCTCGGCCAGAGCCGAAGGTGACCTCGACGTTCGTGGATTCTTCGGCTTCGACGACGCCGTCCGTCCGGGATTCTCCGAGGTCCGCGTGGTCGTCACCCTGACCGGCCCCGAAACCCGCGAGCGCTACCTGGAACTGCAGGAAACGGTCGACGCACACTGCCCCGTACTCGATCTCACCCGCAATCCCGTCCCAGTGCATACAGTCGTCGAAACCGCCTGACCCGCACCAACCCACCTTCACCACGGAGTATGAATTCATGAGCGAGAACACCCCCGTCGATACCGATCCGACCGCCGATTGGTCGTTCGAAACCAAGCAGGTCCACGCCGGACAGGGCCCGGACAGCGCTACCAACGCTCGGGCGCTTCCGATCTACCAGACCACCAGCTACGTCTTCGACAACACCGACCATGCGGCGGCGCTCTTCGGCCTCGCCGAGCCGGGCAACATCTACACCCGCATCATGAACCCGACGCAGGACGCCGTCGAGCAGCGCATCGCCGCCCTCGAAGGCGGAGTCGCGGCTCTGCTGGTTGCGTCCGGTCAGGCCGCCGAATCCTTCGCGATCCTCAACCTCGCCGAGGCCGGGGACCACATCGTCTCAAGCCCTCGCCTGTACGGCGGCACGTACAACCTCTTCCACTACACGCTGCCCAAGCTCGGTATCACCGTCGACTTCGTCGAGGACCCGGACAACCTCGATCACTGGCGTGAGGCAATCCTTCCGAACACCAAGGCGTTCTACGGCGAAACCATCTCCAACCCCAAGAACGACGTGTTCGACATCCCCGGCATCAGCGCAGTCGCCCACGAGCACGGCATCCCGCTGATCGTGGACAACACGGTCGCAACTCCGTACCTCATTCAGCCGCTGAAGCACGGCGCCGACATCGTCGTCCACTCCGCCACCAAATACCTTGGCGGACACGGTACCGCGATCGCCGGCGTCATCGTCGACGGTGGCACCTTCGACTGGACCCAGGGACGCCACACCAACTTCACCACTCCGGATCCCAGCTACCACGGCGTCACCTTCGCCGATCTCGGCGCACCCGCCTACGCCCTCAAGGCACGCGTTCAGCTTCTGCGCGACCTCGGCTCGGCCATCGCACCGTTCAACGCCTTCCTCATCTCGCAGGGCATCGAGACCTTGAGCCTGCGCATCGAGCGCCACGTGTCCAACGCACAGAAGGTTGCCGAGTTCCTCGACGGCCGCGCCGAGGTCACGTCGGTCGCGTACGCCGGACTGGAATCCTCGCCCTGGCACGAGCGCGGAAAGCAGCTGGCTCCCAAGGGAACCGGCGCCATCGTCGCGTTCGAGCTCGCCGGTGGAGTCGACGCAGGCAAGAAGTTCGTCAACGCGCTGACGTTGCACAGCCACGTCGCCAACATCGGTGACGTTCGCTCACTCGTCATCCACCCCGCGTCGACGACGCACTCGCAGCTCACCCCCGAGGAGCAGCTCGCTTCGGGCGTCACGCCGGGGCTCGTCCGCCTCGCGGTCGGCATCGAAGGGATCGACGACATTCTCGCCGACCTCGAAACCGGTTTGGCCGCAGCAGCTTCCTGATCTATCGCACGAAAAAGCTCGGCCCCGATATGCATTGGGACCGAGCTTTTTCGTTGCGTAAGAGCTAGCTCTTGGGAGTGAACGCAGCCAGCGGTTCACTCTCGGACCAGTCATGGCCCCAGTAGCTGTCGGCCGTGATTTCCTCAGCGGTGTAGAAGGCTTCGTCGACAAGCATGCCTTCGCAACCGAACTCCAGATCCCATCCACCCGGTGCGCGCACGTAGAACGACACCATCTTGTCGTTCGTGTGGCGACCCAACGTCGAGGAGATCGAGAAGCCGAGCTTGGCAACACGATCGAGAGCCTGACCGACGGCGTCGAGAGTCTCGGCTTCCATCATCAGGTGCACGAGACCGGGCTCGTCAACCGGCGGCGCCGGGCACAACGCCAGGCTGTGGTGGCGCTGGTTGACACCCATGAAGCGAACGCGGCGAGCCGGCGGCGGCGCATCGATACCGCCGAGACGGATGGAACCGCGCGGGAGGAATCCGAGCACCTCGGTGTAGAAGGTGTATGCCTCGTCGAAACGCGTAACCGGAAGCACCACATGGCCGAGGCCCTGATCGCCGGTGACGAAACGGCCGCCGTGCGGGGTGACCAACGGGCTGTGGTCGAGTACCGGTCCGAAGAAGACCTCGACTCGGTTACCGTTGGGATCGTCGAATGCGATGACCTGCTCGGCATCGCGGTAGCTGGCGTCGACCTCGGAAAGAACCTCGACCTCGACTCCGGCCTTCTCCACTGCTTCACGAACACGCTGGAGCGCGAACTGATCTCGCACTTCCCAGCCCACTGCGAGAGCCTTGTCCGTCTCACCGGGCAGGACGATCAGTCGCGCACGACGCTCGTCCAGGCGCAAGTAGAGGCCGTCGGCTTCCGGGCCACTACCGACCGCGAGGCCGAGTCCGTCGACCACGAGCTCGCGCCAGCGAGCCACGTCCTGCGTTTGGATCCTGAGATACCCCAGGCCCCGAATTTCAGTCATGCCTAACCGTCCTTGCTTCGAAAGTATTTGTGGGACTAGATCATCGAGCGGTGGATACCCTGCGGTTCGCCGCCGAGCTGCGAGAGCGTCGACGCATGGAAAATGGAGCCAGGTACGTGGATCGCGTGCGCGAGACCGGCATGAGCATCACGCCAGAACCGCTGCATCGGCGTGTTCAACTGCAAAGCCCCACCACCGGAACGAGCAAAGATCTCGTCCACCGCACGCACCGCCCGCCACGCAGCAGCAGTCTGCGTACGGCGACCGATCGCACGAAGCTCGAACGAAACTTCCTGCCCCTTCTCCGTCATGTCCCAGAAACGATCCACCGTCTCCAAGATCGCAGCCCGAGAAGCAGCGATCTCGGCCGCCGCCTCACCGATCGCGAACAGCACGTACGGATCTTCCTTGATCGGAACACCACTGACCGTCACACGCTCACGCTGCGCCGCCATGTTGCACGCCAACGCACCTTCGGCGATACCGATCAACGACGAGGTGATCCCCAACGGGAAAATGCACGAGAACGGGAACTTGTACAACGTCTCCGTACGGCCCGCTTCCTTCCACGCCGTCCCGTCGTACACCTTTCCGGCGTCGATCGTGCGGTACGTCGGCAGGAATGCGTCCTTGACGATCAGATCCTTCGACCCGGTTCCGCGTAGGCCCACGACATTCCAGCTGTCCTGGTCGATGTCGTAATCCGAACGCGGCAACAGCACGTGCAGGTGCTTCGGCGGCATCAACGGCTTGCCGGACTCGTCACCGACCATCGCACCGATCATGATCCAGTCACAATGATCGGTACCCGAGGAGAACGACCAGCGACCGTTGAGGATGTACCCGCCCTCGACCGGCCTCGCCACACCCATCGGCGCATACGGCGACGCCATCCACGTATCGGGATCGGTTCCCCACACCTCTTCCTGAGCCTTGCGGTCGAAGAACGCAAGCTCCCACGGATGAACACCGACGATGCCGCTGACCCAGCCCGTGGCACCGTCCATCGCGCCGATAGCCATTGCCGTCTCGGCGAATTCACGCGGATGCGCCTCGAGGCCACCGAACTCCTTCGGCTGGAACATCCGGATGACGCCGGAGTCGCGCAAGCGCTTCGCGCTGCCGTCCGTCAAGCGCATCAGCTTGTCGCCCTCGACTCCGTCGGCGCGGATCTCGTCGGCGAACTGTGAGATGTTGTCCAGAACCTGACCCATGATTTTTCCGGCTTTCTGGTTTCGCTACCCGGCGAGTGCCTGGGCAGAATGAAAATCTGTTGGTGAAACGGTGGCAGGTAGCCCACCGAAGTGCAGAAACGCTTCCCGGTGAGTGGGAGCACCCCTGTGCGCCTTTTTGGTAGTGGGGGCTACCAAAAAGGCGCACGGGCCTTACTTGCCTTCTGGACGCGTCAGAAATGCCAGAACGGACGCGACCCAGGCGTCGCGAGCTTCGATCATCGTCCAGTGTCCGCAGTTGGGGAAGATGTGAACTTCGCCGTTGGGGATGTCGCGCATCGGCAGAATCGCCATGTCCACGGGGCTGACGCGGTCGTCGCGTCCCCAGGTCAACAGCGTCGGCGCCTTGATCTTGTTCAGCTGCGCCCAGTACGGCACGGCGGTCGACGCAGCGGCAGCCGCGCCCATGGCGGCCATGGCCTTGCTGCTGTACATACGACGGGCGATCTCGAGCGTCGTCGGCTCGGTGGCCAGGGCCCAACGCTCTTCGATGAGCTGCTCGGTGACGACGGCACGGTCGAAGACCATCGAATGCAACCAGCGGACCAGGGCTTCGCGGGTGGGGTTGTCGGTGAACTCCATGAGGAGTTTGATGCCTTCACCGGGCCCCGGCGAGAAGGTGTTCTTTCCCATGCCGCCGATGGTGACGAGCTTGCTCACCCGGTGCGGCTCGTCGATCGCGACCTTGGTGGCGACGATGCCGCCCATGGAGTTACCGATCATGTGGACCGGGCCGAGGCCGAGGCCGTCGAGGAACATCCCGACCGACGCCTGCGCCATCATCATGGGATGGTCGGGGCCGGGATCGCTGACGCCGAATCCGGGAAACTCGAGAATGTAGCAGTGGAAGTGCTCCGCGAAGTCCGCGAGAACGCCGCGGTAGTTACGCCAACCGGTGACGCCGGGGCCCGATCCGTGCAGCAGCAGGAGCGGCGGGCCGTCGCCGGCTTCGTGGTACCGGAGCACACCGAGATCGGTCTGCAGTTCCTTCAGAGTTCCCTCGTAGCTCAGTTCAGTCGTCATGGTCCGAACGGTGCCATCAGGACCGCTGAGCTGCTATGACTCGTCCCGATCAGCGAGACAAGTCGATCAAAATACGTCAGATCCAGTGGTCGGACGACGCTGCCAGCAGGCGATCCATCGTCTCCGCCGAGAACGTATTGGTCGGAACGGGAGGCGTTTTGCGGCCGCGGCGAGGAGCACCCAGTTCGGGGTACAGCGTCCGTGAGACCTCGCGAGCCGCGTCGACGACCAGCGGAGCAACTCGCTCGAGCTGAGCGGTCCGCATGTCACCACACAACGCGATGCTGCCGACGGGACCCTCGTGTCCGCGAATTGCCGAAGCCACACAAGCGACTCCACGCGCCGACTCCCCGCGTTCGAAGGCCAGTCCCCGACGCTGACGGATGCGGTTCAGTTCCTGGTGGAGCACAGCGACGTCGGTGATCGTGTTCTCGGTGCAGCGGGGAAGAGAAGCCCCGAACAGAGCGTCGACGCGCTCGGGGTCGATCCACGCCAGCATCGCCTTGCCACCAGCCGTCGAATGAGCGAGCACTCTGCCGCCGACGCGGGACGGGAGCGCCGCGGCGAATCGTCCGCCGACCTTGTCGAGATAGACGCTCTCGCGTCCGTCGAGCACCGACAGGTGAACGACCATGCCGGTCTGCAGGTGCAGTTCGTGCAGAAGCGGTGCAGCGGCTTCGCGGATCTGGCTGTGGCCGCCGTCGCCACCACCGAGGCCGAGCGCGCGACGCCCGAGGCAGTAGCCGAACGATGCGTGATCGACCCAGTCCAGCTTGACCAGCTGATCGAGAATGCGGTGGACCGTGGAGCGCGGCAACTGAGTACGGCACGCGACCTCTTCCAGCGTCAGCCGCGCGGCGCGGCCGTCGAAGGCGTCGAGAATCAGTGTCATCCGCTCGACCATCGACGGCGGCAGATCCTTCTTGGGTTGCCCACCGGCAGTCTGGACGGTGGACAGTGTGTCGTTCATGTCAACAATGGTCATGGACGCCTCCCGAAAACTGGAATTGATTCTACCGACTATAACCCAGGTCACAGTTTCTGGAAAGTGAATCGATCTTTTCGATCCCGATCAGCGGTAATTCACCTGCCACCGGGCGAGTGGGGACGCTATAAACGCCCGATGCACCTGGGAATCGTCACACCGGTCCTGATTCAGCACCCGAGCACGCGCTCGGAGTGGGAGGCAAGTGCTGACATCGGCGAGATCGCCACAGTGGCCGCCACGGCGGATCGACTCGGTTTCCATCATCTGACCTGCAGTGAACACGTGGCGGTCCCCGAGGAGATTGCCGCCGAGCGCGGCGGAACCTACTGGGATCCGCTCGCCACCCTTGGTTTTCTCGCCGCGCGTACATCAAGAATCCTGCTGGCGACCCAGGTGCTGGTGTTGGGCTACCACCACCCCCTCGAGATCGCCAAGCGTTACGGAACGCTTGATCGCGTCAGCAATGGACGCCTGATACTCGGCCTCGGGGTGGGGACTCTGAAACAAGAATTCGATCTCATAAATGCTCCATTTGCCGACCGAGGAGCGCGCGCTGACGATGCCTTGGCCGCACTTCGGGCATCACTGTCGACGCCGACTCCGGAGTATCACGGCGAGTTCTACGACTACTCCGGATTTGTCGTCGAACCCCACGCCGTCCAGAAACGGGTGCCGCTGTGGATCGGCGGCCGGACCAAGAGATCGCTGCGCCGGGCCACCACACACGGCGACGGGTGGGTGCCGTTCGGGCTGCGATTCTCCGAACTGAAGGAAATGCTCGACGCCACGACGCTCCCCGACGGATTCGACGTGGTGCTTCCCGCCGGTGCGCCGCTCGATCCTCTCGGCAATCGCGAATCCACCCTTCGCGCCTTGACTCGCGTCCGTGACGCCGGGGCGACCATCGCCAGCTGCTCGGTCGGCGCTCGAAGCGTCGAGCACTACTGCGAACAACTCGAAGAACTTCACCGAATCGCCCTCACCGAGGGCTTCTCTTTCACCACTTCCTGATTCCCCGACAATCCAATGCAAAGGACGTACCGATGACCGACTCGACCGCCCTGATCGAATCCCTGCTCGCCCGAGTGGAATTGCTCGAGGACAAGCTCGCGATCACCGAACTGCTGACCACATACAGCCCTGCCGTCGACAGCGGATCAGCCGACGAGGTCGCGAACCTGTGGCTCGAGGACGGCGTCTACGACGTCGATACCGGTGCGATGCACGGCCGCGGCGAACTGCGCGCGATGGTTCACAGCGCCTCACACCAGAACTGGATCATGAACGGCGCGGCCCACATGATGACACCCGCGCACATCCGCATCGACGGCAACAAGGCCGTCGCGACCTGCCATTCGCAGTTGGTCATCAAAGACCCCGAGAACCCGACGGGATTCAAGGTCCTCCGCATCACCGCGAACCGCTGGGAACTGATCAAGACGGACGGCGAGTGGAAGGTCGAACTGCGTACCAACGCCCTCCTCGACGGCCGACCCGAGGCTCGCGCTCTCCTGGCTGCCGGCGTGACGGCCTAACCGGCCTGTGCGCGGTTAGGGACCCTCTGCGGTCGCTAACCGCGCACAGCTGTTGAAAGTTCGGCTCCCCGAACTCTATAGTTCACTTATTCGAACCAACAGGTCCGAGTACGTGTGACCAGGAGACCGATGAGCACCAGTACGCAAGAGCCGACGACTCCGCGCCGACGACCCACGGGGAGATCCATCGCCCTGCTCGGTCCGGCGTTCGTCGCGGCAATCGCGTACGTCGATCCGGGCAACGTCGCCGCCAACCTCACCGCCGGCGCCAAGTACGGCTACCTCCTCATCTGGGTACTCGTACTCGCCAACGCGATGGCCGTCCTCGTGCAGTATCTGTCCGCGAAACTCGGTCTCGTCTCCGGCAGATCCCTGCCCGAAATGCTGGGTCAGCGCCTGCGTAAGAACAACCGCCGCGCCTTCTGGCTCCAGGCCGAGATGATGGCGATCGCGACCGACGTCGCCGAAGTCATCGGCGGCGCCATCGCACTCAACCTGCTCTTCAACATCCCGCTCTTCCTCGGCGGACTGATCACCGGATGCGTGTCGATGGTCATCCTGACGATCCAAAGTCGGCGCGGACAGCGCACTTTCGAGTTCGTGGTCATGGGATTGCTGGCCATCATCACCATCGGCTTCCTGACCGGGCTCGCCTTCACCGACGTCTCCGGCAGCGAGGCCGTCGCCGGACTGGTCCCCCGCTTCGAAGGAACCGAGACCGTACTGCTCGCCGCCAGCATGCTCGGAGCAACGGTCATGCCGCACGCGATCTACCTTCACTCCGCATTGGCACGTGATCGCCACGGCCACATCAAACCCGGCCCACGGTTGCAGCGACTACTCAAAGTCACCCGTTGGGATGTCGTCGTCGCGTTGATCATCGCCGGTGGCGTGAACATCGGCATGCTGCTTCTGGCCGCTTCGGCGCTGCGCGGAGTACCCGGCACCGACACCATCGACGGCGCGCATGCCGCGATCGAGAATTCGCTCGGCCCGGGCGTAGCCGTGGTGTTCGCGATCGGCCTCCTCGCCTCCGGACTCGCGTCGACCTCCGTGGGATGCGCGGCCGGCGCCGAGATCATGCATGGTCTTCTGGCCATTCGGATTCCGGTGATCACACGCCGGATCGTCACGCTCATCCCGGCACTGATCGTGCTCGGACTCGGCGTCGACCCGACGCTGGCGCTCGTGCTCAGCCAAGTGGTCTTGAGCCTGTGCATCCCCTTCGCGATCATCCCGCTGGTGCGAATGACCTCGGACCCCGAACTCATGGGCGACGCGCGCAATGCCCCGCTCACGACCGTCGCGGCGTGGATTGCGGCGGGCTTGATCGTTGCACTCAACGTCGCTCTGCTGGTTCTGACGGTGACAGGCTAGAGCACCGGAGCCACCCAACGCGTCCCTCACAAACGCGCTGGACGGCTCCGGCCGGACTAGGAGACTTGCTCGGCGAGAGTGGCCTTGGCCCAGCGATAGTCGGCCTTTCCGCTGGGAGAACGCCTGATCGACGGAACGTTCATGACGGTGCGCGGCACTTTGTACCGAGCGACCTGCGACGCGCAATGCTCACCGATCTCGGCAGCGTCCGGGACGTCGAAGCCTTCGCGGGTCGTGATGACCGCAGCGACGCGCTCACCGAACTTCGCATCCGGAATTCCCGCGACCAAAGCGTCGAGCACCGCCGGGTGACTCTTGAGCGCCTGCTCGACCTCTTCCGGATACACCTTCTCCCCGCCGGTGTTGATGCACTGAGAACCACGTCCCAGCAAGACGATCGAGCCGTCGGCTTCCACGCGTCCGACGTCGCCGAGCACCGACATCCGCACCCCGTCGATCACCGGGAACGTAGCCGCGGTCTTGACCGGATCATTGAAGTAGCCGACCGGCACGTGACCGCTGCGAGCGATGTAGCCGGTCTCGGGCGATCCCGGCTCCAGCGGCCGCATCCTTTCGTCCACGACGCGGGTCTCGTCGCGAGCGGCGATGCGCATCAGGCCGTCTTCGCCGATCTCCAGATTGCCGTCGACGCCCGACTCCGAGGAGCCGAATCCGTCGCGGATCACCAGGTTCGGAAGCATCGACTTGAGCTGCTCCCGCAGTGAGAGCGAGAACAAGGCTCCGCCGGACGAGACCATTCCGACCGTGCTGAGGTCGTAATCTGCTGCGTTTGCTGCCAATTCGTCTGCGAGCGGACGTGCCATCGCGTCTCCGACGACGGTGATGGAGACGGCCTTCTCACTTCCGGCGAGCTGCAGCGTCGCCTTCGCGTCGAACCGCGCCATGAGAATTGCGTTGGCGCCCATGAAGAATCCGGTGAACAGCGAGTACGACGCCGCACCGTGCATCAGGGGTGCGGTACTGAGCATGTTCATCGCGGGAACGTTCGGCACCGCGGCGAACAGAGCCTCAGCGGTCGTATGCGGCGGACCGAACGGATTTCCGCCGGTGAGCGCCGCGAAGTAGAAGTCTTCATGACGCCACATGACACCCTTGGGCATCCCCGTCGTGCCGCCGGTGTAGATGACAAAGAGGTCGTCGTTGCTGCGGGGCGCGAAGTCACGAGTAGCGGGCTGCTCCGCGGCAGCGTCGGCGTATCCAACGACGTCGACACCTTCGATGTCGCGGACCACGGACTTGCCGACGACAACGACGTGTTTGATGCCGGGCGCGGCCGGGAGAACCGTCTCCACGACGGAAACGAACTCCTCGTCCACGATCAGTGCCACCGACTGCGAATCGTTGTACAGATAGGTCAGTTCGGCGTCGACGTAGCGATAGTTGACGTTGATCGGGACCGCGCGAATCTTGAGGCACCCGAGCAAACTCTCGACGAACTCGATGCTGTTGCGCATGTGCAGAGCAACGTGATCGCCGGGCCCGACACCGACACTCGCCAGGTGGCGGGCGATGCGATTCGAGCCCTCGTCCAGCTCGACGTAGGTGCGACGACGGCCATCGCACACGAGCGCCGTGCGGTCCGGAATCAGATCCGAGATGCCCTCGTACAGATCTGCCAAATTCAGTGACACTGCTGGTGCCTTCCTTGATGTCCGGCCCGGTGAATTCGGGGCCGACCGTACTGCGTTTTCGGTGAGAACTATCCGACCCTGGAGCCGACGAATGCGGCCGAGAACTGAGCGGATCGGTGGTGACGCAAACGCGTACGCGGTGGGATCGCCGCGTCGCCCCAAGGTGGCATGCAGCGCTCGTGACCCAGATCACCGCTCCCGCTGAGTGAGACTCCTCCTCAGTCGGCCAAACTTCTGTTCAAAACTAGAACTAATTCTGATTTCGCTCGAATGATTTTTTCGGAACGACTACCGAACTCTCGACTTCAAATTAGAATGAATACTAATTCTGCAAGACGTACCCGACCGCCCGGATCGAAGGAGCACGACATGACGCAATCACTGAGCTTGGAAGGCAAAGTTGCCGCCGTCACCGGCGCCGGCGCCGGCCTGGGTCGCGCCGAAGCACTCGGACTCGCGGCTGCCGGTGCAGCCGTCATCGTCAACGACATGGGTGCAGCGGCCAACGACGTGGTCGACGAGATCAAGGCCGCAGGTGGACAGGCACTCGCCGTCACCGGCGACGTCTCCGACTGGTCGCTCGGCGGGCGCATCATCGAAGAGGCTGTCAAGAACTTCGGATCCTTCGACATCCTCGTCAACAATGCAGGCATCCTGCGCGACAAGATGATCTTCAACCTGACCGAATCCGATTGGGACGACGTCATCCGTGTGCACCTCAAGGGCCACGCCGCCACCTCGCACGCAGCCGCAGTCCACTGGCGCGCAGCCAGCAAGGCAGCCGACGCACCGGTCTACGGCCGCATCATCAACACCTCTTCCGAGGCCTTCCTCTTCGGCAGCGCCGGACAGCCCAACTACTCGGCAGCCAAGGCCGGCATCACCGCTCTGACGCTCTCGAGCGCAGCAGGTCTCTCCCGCTACGGCGTCCGCACCAACGCGATCTGCCCCCGTGCCCGCACCGCCATGACGGCAGAAGCCTTCGGCGAGAACAACACCGGCGTCGTCGGCCTCGATCCGCTTGCACCCGAGCGCGTCGCGACCCTGGTCAGCTACCTCGCATCCCCCGATTCCGACGAGATCAACGGACAGGTCTTCGTCGTCTACGGCAAGATGGTGGCGTTGATGGAAGCACCCAAGGTCGAGAACCGTTTCGACGCAGCCGGATCCGCGTTCACCGTCGAAGAGCTCGGTGGCCAGCTCTCGTCTTACTTCTCCGGCCGTGGGCCGTACGAGACCTACGCCGCCTACAGCATCGCCGGCCTCGAAAAGATTGCACTTGCAGTCGACGAGACCGCAACAGTTTGAGCAGCACTTACGAAGAGGAGCGTTTCATGAGGTTGAACGGCAAGGTAGCGATCGTCACCGGCGGCGCCGGTGGAATCGGTCGCGCTGTCACCCGAGTCTTCGCCCGTGAAGGCGCGAAGGTCCTGTTCGTCGACATCAACGACGAGCAGGGCCACGCCCTCGAACAAGAACTGGCCGGCTCCGGCAAGTTCCTGAACGTCGACCTTGCTGCCGCCGGTTCGGCCGAGCAGATCCGTGACGCCGCGCTCGAGGCTTTCGGCAAGCTCGACATCCTGGTGAACAACGCTCACGCGTCCCGTCAGGCTCCGTTGCTCGAAACCACGCAGGACATGTTCGACCTGTCCTTCAACACCGGTTTCTACCCCGTTGTCCACCTCATGCAGGCGTGCCACGACGAACTCGCGAAGACCAAGGGTTCGGTCGTCAACTTCGCATCGGGTTCAGGTTTGGACGGAATGCCCACCCAGACGTCCTACGCTGCGGCCAAGGAAGCTGTGCGAGGCCTGACGCGCGTCGTCGCCAACGAGTGGGCGCCGGAAGGCATTCGGGTCAACGTGGTCTGCCCGTTCGCCGCCACCGAAGGCGTCGTCAAGTGGCAGGAAGCCTTCCCTGAGCGCGCAGCCGCATCGGTTGCCAAGGTGCCCCTCGGACGCATCGGTGATCCCGAAACCGACATCGCTCCCGTCGTGGTGTTCCTGGCGAGCGAGGATTCCAAGTACATGACCGGACAGACGTTGATGGCCGACGGCGGCAGCATCAAATTGCGATGAGCGAAATACTTCTCGGTGGGCTCAGCTCACCGAGAAGAGTTTCGCAGCGTTGTCGTGCACGACGGCTCGCAGCCATTCGTCTCCGAGATCGAAGCGCGTAACCGCTTGCAAGGCTGTGAGATACGGGTACGGAATGTTCGGGAAGTCGCTACCGAACAGAATCCGGTCCTGCATGTCGACGAGCCGTGATACGTCCGCCTTCGGGAAGGCACACTGCTCTTCCGTGAAGTCGGTGAACGCCATGGTCGTATCCAGGCGGACATTGCCGTAAGCCTCTGCCAGATCGAGGAATTCGCTGTACTCGGGCATCCCCATGTGGGCGACGATCAACGACAGGCGCGGGTACCGTGCGAGCAGCGAAGCAATGCGATCAGGTCCCGTGTACTCCCCCGGCGCCGGTCCCGAACCACAGTGGATCACGATGGGCGTCTCGGAGTCCTCGAGTTGCCCCCAGACCTTGTCGAGCAGAGGGTCGTTCGGATCGTAGTTTCCGACCTGGATGTGGGACTTGAAGATTCGCGCGCCCGACTCCAATGCCTTGCCGACGTACGACGCCGCCGACTCCTCGGGATAGAACGTGGCCGTGTGCAGGCAATCGGGCGTTTGCGCGGCAAATTCGACGGCCCACTGATTGAGCCACTCGGCCATCGCGTGCTTGTGCGGGTAGATCATCGACGTGAAAGCCCGGACACCGAACTCGCGGAGACGGTGTACCCGCTCCTCCTCGGCAAGTCGGTACGCGATCGGCCAAGGTCGACCGATCATCGGTCCCGCCGAATCGAAGTAACCCCACACCTTGTCCATGACGCTCTTCGGCATGAAATGGGTGTGGACGTCGATCACGCCAGGAACACCCAACTCGCGCCAAAAAGCCCGAACCTCGGCGATCTCCTCCGGTCCAGTCGATGGGACCTCTTCGGTACACACGTCTGACACCCCTTTCGTTCGCTCGACCATACCGAGTGCCGTCGCGCTCACCGGGACAGGTCGTTGACGGCCCGCCCGGAGCACCCGAATGTGAACCCATCTTGCCGATCACCGTTGGAGGTTGAATGTCTCAGGCCGAGTCCGAAGTGGGGTCGATCAGTGCCGTCGAGGAACTGCTCGCAATCGAGGAAATCAAGCGTGTGTTCGCCGCGCGCCTACGCTGCATGGACACCAAGCAGTGGCACGTCTACCCAACCCTGCACACCGCAGACGTCGTCAGCGAGACGTGGGGCGGACTCCCGACAGACAAGCAACCCAAGACCGGCGACACCTCGAACCAGGTAGTGGGCATCGACAAACTCACCGCGGCAATTCGGAACATGCTCGACGGCGACATCCCCCTCACCACGGCGCACCACGCACACACTCCCGAAATCGTGCTGACCTCGCCCACCACCGCAACCGGCATCTGGGCGATGGAGGACATGCTGTGGTGGAACGACGGCGAGAAAGAACTGCACCTACACGGCTACGGCCATTACCACGAGAAATACCGCAAAGAAGACGGCAAGTGGCTGATCAGCTACCGAACCCTCACCCGGCTCCGTGTCGACCAGGACCCCGGATTCTTCCGATTCATGAAAGCGCTGTGACGAAGTGACCAACCCGCTGTTCCAACCGCTCCGCATCCGTTCGCTCGAATTGTCCAACCGCATAGTCATGTCGCCGATGACGCGCACGTACTCCATCGAGGGCGTGCCTGGCCGCGACGTCGCCGACTATTACCGCCGACGCGCCGAGGGCGGCACCGGACTGATCGTCACCGAAGGCGTCGCGATCGATCACGAGACTGCTGTCGACCACGCCAACGTCCCCAACCTCCACACTCCCGCTGCTCAGGCCGGATGGCGGAAGGTAGTCGACGACGTGCACGCTGCGGGCGGCAAGATCGTGCCTCAGCTCTGGCACGTCGGACCTTTGTGGGGCGCGATGACGCAGATGGACCCCTCACTCAAGCCGATGCGCCCCTCCGGCGAATGGGGCCCGCTCGGCGTCACCTCGTACTCCGCTGCCTACGTCGAACGCGCACAGGCGAGCACCGAAGCGATGACCGAGCAGGACATCCAGGACGTCATCGACGCGTACGTCCGTAGCGCGAAGCACGCCGTCGAACTCGGCTTCGACGGCATCGCGATCCACGGCGGTCACGGCTACCTCCTCGATTCCTTCTTCTGGGAGGGCACCAACCAGCGCGACGACGCGTGGGGAGGCGACCTGGAGCGTCGAACCAAGTTCCCGGCCGCCGTCGTCGCCGCGATCCGCGCGGCCATCGGACCGGATCTGCCGATCATCTACCGTTTCTCACAGCACAAGCAGCAGGATTTCACCGCGAAGATCGCCGAAACCCCCGAGGAGTTGGGCGTCATCCTGGGCGCGCTGGTCGACGCCGGAGTCGACGTTCTCGACGCCAGCATCAGGCGTTTCGACGTGCCGGCCTTCGAAGGCAGCGATCTCTCGTTGGCGGGTTGGGCGAAGAAGCTGACCGGCGCCGTCACCATGGCCGTCGGCAGCGTCGGTATCGGAAAGTCGCTGCGGGACAGCCGCATCGAAGGCGTCGCACCTGTAGTCGACAACATCCCACAGCTCGAGGAGCGCATCGGCAGCGGAGAGTTCGATCTGATCGCGATCGGCCGTCTCCACCTCGCCGATCCGGCATTGGCGACAACCCTGCGCGCCGGTGGCCCGCTACCGGCGTTCGATCGAGCGGTGCATGAGGGCAGCTTGATCTAGGGGCTCCGCCCCTGTGCGCCTTTCCGGTAGTTCGCACTACCAAAAAGGCGCACAGGGCCGAAGGCCTTTATGTTCGACCCATGACTACTTTCAACGCCTGGGTCGCCCGCGACAGCGACGGCACCATCGACTTCGCCCCCGAAACCGTCGACGAATCCTTCCTCCCGGCAGGTGAGGTCACCATTCGCGTCGAGTATTCGAGCGTCAACTACAAGGACGCGCTCGCGGTCACGCCGAAAGGCGGGGTGGTTCGCGATTACCCGATCGTCCCCGGTATCGACGTCGCCGGCGAGGTCATTGCCTCCGAGTCCGACGCATTCGCCCCGGGCGACAAGGTCGTCGCACATGGCTACGAGATCGGGACCGCCCGCAACGGCGGCTACGCCGAGATCGCCCGTTTGCCTGCCGAGTGGGTCGTGAAGCTCGACGGCATTTCCACCGCCGACGCTGCCGCGATCGGCACGGCAGGATTCACCGCAGCCATGAGCGTCCAAGCCATTCTGGCCAGCGGAGTGAAGCCCGCCGACGGTCCCGTCCTGGTGACGGGCGCGAGCGGCGGAGTCGGCACCGTCAGCGTCGACCTTCTGGCAAGCGCGGGCTTCGACGTGATCGCCTCCAGCGGCAAGCCCGGCGCGGCAGACCTTCTGACGTCACTCGGTGCGTCTTCGGTGATCGGCCGGCTTCCCGAGGATCCCGACGCCAAGCCTCGCCCGCTCGGAAAATCTCAGTGGGCGGCGGCCGTCGACTGCGTCGGTGGAAAGACCCTCGCTCACGTTCTGAGCACGATCAATTACGGCGGTGTTGTCGCTGCCAGCGGATTGACCGGTGGCGCCGCGCTGCCTACGACCGTGCTGCCGTTCATTCTCCGCGGAGTCTCACTGCTGGGCATGGACTCGGTATTGATGCCGATCGAGCCCCGTCGCGCGCTGTGGACCCGGCTGGGCTCCGACTTGGCGCCACGTCATCTGAAGGAGATCACGAACCTCGTTGCCGTCCGCGACGTCGTCTCGGTGATCGATCAGGTCCGCGAAGGCAAGTACACCGGCCGGGCGCTGGTTCAGGTTGCCGACGGGTTCTGAACAGCTCAGAAAAGTGTGAACAGATCTGCCGGTTCTTCGGCCGTCGTGGACTTCTCCTTGTAGGGGGAGTTCACGGCGGTCGGTTCCTTCTTCACCGGGGCAGCAAGCGGCACCGATGCGATGTCCCCCGAGACGATGGCGCGTGCGGCTTCGCCGGCCAGCTTGTCTGCCATTTCGTTGTAGTGGTTGCCGACGTGCCCGCGCACCCAGCGAAAGCGCACCGGTCCGACACGATCGGTGATGGCTCGATCGATACTCTGCACCAGTTCGAGGTTCTTGACCGCCCCGCCGCTCGCGGTCTTCCAGCCCTTGCGCTTCCAACTCGGCAGCCATTCCGACGCGCACTTGATGGCGTACTGCGAGTCGGATTCGATGAGCAGAGGATCAGCACCGGGATGGGCGACGACGGCCTCGAAGAGCGCACGCAACTCGGCAATCTGATTGGTACCGGACGCTTCTCCGCCGGACATGCTCGGACCCTCGTGATTGACCCACGCCCAGCCGATAGCCCCACCGGGGTTTCGCAGACAGGATCCGTCGGTGCTCACGATGATCATGGCTCGGACAATACGTTGCGCCACCGACACACGCCTTAACGGAGGATGGACGGTGGCGATACGCTGACCTCGATGACGCCGCTATCTCCGGTCGACGAAGTCACGGTGACTTCTCAGCGACCACTCGATGCCGCGCTGACGCTCAGCCCGCATCAGCGCGGACCCGGCGACCCCGCACATCGACGGTCAGCCGACGGAGCGATCTGGCGAGTTTCCCGCCAACTTTCGGGTCCTGTGACCTACCGCATCACCCAGTCGGATCGCCATACGGTCCGGGTACAGGCCTGGGGTCCCGGCGCCACGGAATTCCTGACCGGCGCCGAAGCGCTGCTCGGTCTCGACGACGAGGCCGAAGATTTTGCCCCCGAACATCCCAAGCTCGCCGAAGCTCATCGACGCTTCCCTCATCTGCGCATCGGCCGCACCGGCCGCGTCATGGAAGCTCTCGTTCCCGCGATCCTCGAGCAACGAGTCCACGGCATCGACGCATTTGCCGCGTGGCGCCGCCTGCTGACCAAGTTCGGGGAGCGCCCACCCGGCCCCGCGCCCGACGGAATGCGAGTTCCACTCACCGCGGACCAATGGCGTCGAATGCCGTCATGGGAATTCCATCGCGCGAACGTCGATCCAGCGAGGTCCAAGACGATCGTTCAGTGCGCTCGCGTCGCCGACCGCCTCGAGCAGGCATCCACGTTCCCCAGAACCGAGGCGACCAAACGGTTGCGAGCGGTACCCGGCGTCGGGATCTGGACTGCCGCCGAAGTGGCTCAGCGTGCATTCGGCGATTCAGATGCACTCTCGGTCGGCGACTACCACCTCGCTGCCGTCGTCGGGTGGTCACTGCTGGGTGAACCGATCGACGACGCCCAGATGGTGCAGTACCTCGCTCCCCTTCAACCGCATCGATACCGCGCCGTGAGGCTTCTGCAGGTCAGCGGGCAAGCCGTCAAACCCAAGTTCGGTCCGCGAACTGCCGTTGCCGACCACCGTTGGCACTGAGCATCAGGAGTTGGAAAATGTCGACCCGATACGCACACATCGCCTTCTCCCCCGCTGCGGTGGAGCGTCAGCGGTCGACCGGAAGTTTCACCGTGTACGGTTCGAAACTCGATCAGCCCGACGAGGGCCCGATGGAATTCGATTTCCGCGCGCAGGGATTCGTGAAATCCGTGGATTCCTTCTTCATGTCCACGGTGACGCCCGACGGTTGGCCGTACGTCCAACATCGCGGCGGCCCGCGCGGATTCCTGCATGTGTTGGGCCCGAATCGAATCGGATTCGCCGATCTCCCCGGCAATCAGCAATTCGTGACGCTCGGCAATCTGGAAGAGAACAATCGCATCTCGCTGTTCGTCATCGATTACCCGACGCGAACGAGATTGAAGATCTACGGGCGTGCGCAGGTGATCGAAGCGGACGAGGACCCTGCACTACTGCAACAGCTCTTGCAAGTCCCCGGCGGCACCATGACGGCAAAAGCCCAGCGTTCCATCGTCATCGACGTCGAAGCGTTCGACTGGAACTGCAGTCGAAACATCACGCCACGCTTCGACAAGGAGCGCATGGACGAATCCCTCGCTCTGGCACGCCAACCCCTGCAAGCCGAGGTAGATCGGCTTACTGCCGAGGTCGAAGAATTGCGTGCGCGGTTGTCGAAAAACGAATGAGACTAGGCGGTTTCAGGGCACTCGGAGTCGGGTAGCCACCAAACACGGCCCGTCGCGCGGAGACGACGGGTCCCGTTGTGCCCGAGGAGGTCCGCACGATCGATCCAGACGGTGGAGTTCTGGTTAACGAACTGCACCGCCACCATTCACGACTGGTTCCACACAGACAGATTGGCCGTCCCCATGAAACTGTCCCGAACTCTCACCATGTCCGTACTCGTCGTCGCCGCAGTCGGCGCCGGAGCCGGCACCGCGGTCGCAGCGCCCCCGAATGCGGGCTTCGATCCGTCCCAACCCCTACTGACACCGACCGCAGAGTCGAACAGCCAGGCGGCGTTGATGCTCTTCCCCGGTAACGATCCGAAGCAGGCCGCGTTCGACACGATGGCCAACGAGGTCAATATCGGCTGGAACAACGGTGGTCTGCAGTCGACCCTGATCGGAGCCAACCTCGGCGTCGGAATCGGCTGCCTGTCGATCTTCCCGAACTTCATCGCCGGCTGCATCGTCGGTGGAGTCATCGGCACGGTTGCCGGAGTCGGCGCAGGAATCACCAACGGAAACCCGAACGCTGCGCCGGCCGTCGAGAAGTTCTTCGCGACTCCTTGAGTAGCGCTCAGCTGTGCGTGTGCCCGGGGGTGGGTGTCTCGTCGTGAAAATGTGTGGCGCCGATCGAATGCAGCAGCTGGTGAACGGTGTCGTCCGCCAGTTGGTATCGCATCGATCGGCCGTCGCGGGTCGCGCTCACCCACCCCTGGCTACGCAGTAGCCGCAGCGCATGTGAGACGGCTGTGCCGCTCATCCCCAGCGCCACGGACAAATCCGTGACGCAGATACCCGGTGCGTGATGAAGGCAGAGCAACAGACGCAGACGGTTGGTGTCGGAGAGAAGCTCGAAGCGACCGGACCAACTGGTGACATCGAGCCCCTCGAGTGCGGCCCTGGCGCGACGAACATCCTCGACGCTCAGCGCGCCACTGGTGTCTGCTGCGCCTGCATTCGTCAACCGACTGCCTCCGTAGAACTTCCGATCCCCCGCCGCAAGTGTACCCAGAAGCGAACCTCGTCAGGCAGACTCCACCACGGCCGCCATACCCTGGCCACCGCCGATACACATGGTCAACAGCGCTTTTCCGCCGCCGCGTCGGCCGAGTTCGTGAAGCGCGGTTGTTGCCATACGCGCACCCGTCGCTCCCACGGGGTGCCCGAGCGAGATGCCGGAACCGTTGACGTTCAGGCGATCGAGGTCCTCGAATCCCCATTCCTTCACGACGCCGAGAACCTGGCACGCAAACGCCTCGTTCAGCTCGACCAGATCGAAATCGGCAAAGCGTGCACCGGTGCGAGCAAACAGTTTCGAGACGGCGGCAACCGGCCCGAGGCCCATCAGCGCCGGTTCACAACCGGCCGCGGCCCAACTGTCGAGGAACCCGATGGGTTCCAGCCCCAGCTCGTCCAGACGATCCTCGGCGACAACCAACATCGCTGCCGCAGCGTCGTTCTGCTGGCTGGCGTTACCGGCGGTCACGACGCCTCCCTCGGTCACCGCACGCAGCCGTGCCAGGGTTTCGAGTGAGGTATCCGGACGAATCCCCTCGTCAGCACGAAACTGTGTGACGTTCCCTTTTCGATCCGTCAGTTCGACGGCGACGATTTCGGCATCGAAGCGGCCGGATTCTCTTGCCAGTGTTGCCTTTCGGTGGCTGTCGACGGCGAAGGTGTCCGACTCTTCCCGCGTGATCCCGCAGCGTGTCGCGACGTTCTCGGCCGTTTCGATCATTCCGCTGATCCGACCGAATCGCCACTCGGGTTGCGAGCGCTCGCGGCCACGATCGAGGCGGTCGAACAGTTGCAGCCCACCGGATCTGGTGCCCCACCGCGCTCCGGTGGTGTAGTGCTCGATCCCGCTCATCGATTCGACGCCACCCGCGAGAACCACGTCGGCCGCACCCGTCTGGACCATCATGGCCGCGGAAACGATGGCCTGCAGACCCGTTCCACATCGGCGATCCGTCTGGAAGCCGGCTACCGAAATCGGCAACCCGGCCTCGAGCGCCGCCCACCTTCCGATGCACGGTGCCTCCGAATTGGCATACGACTGCCCCATCGCGACGTCGTCGATGCGGGACGGATCGATTCCGCTACGACGCACGGTCTCCTTGACGACGGTGGCAGCCAGACTTTCCGCAGGCACGTCACGAAGTGCCCCTCCGAAACGGCCCACCGCGGTTCTGACCGGCGCGACCAATGCTGCTCGTTTCACAACTGACCTCGAATCTCGTTCTGGAAGAATGGAAAAGGATTCAGGAGACCAACAGGCGCACGGTATCCGCTACCAGCGCAGGTTTACCCGCTCCTTCGATTTCGATCGTGTACCGCACGACTATCGTCGCGCCCTTCGCGGTGCGCTCGAAGGAAAGAATCTCCGCACCTGCCCGCACCGAAGAACCGACCTTGACCGGTTCGGGGAATCGCACCTTGTTGCTTCCGTAGTTCACGGTCATGGAGATTCCGTCGACACGCATCACCTGAGCGCCGAGCACCGGCAACAACGAGAGAGTCAGATAGCCGTGGGCGATGGTGCCGCCGTACGGACCCTGCGCTGCGCGCTCGGGATCCACGTGAATCCACTGGTGATCCTCGGTGGCGTCGGCGAACTTGTCGATCCGATCCTGTGTGACCGGGAACCACGCGCTGTAGCCCAAGTGCTCACCGACAGCCGTCTCTACTTCGTCGATTCCGTTGAAAATTCGCATAGTTCTCTCCTGAAAGGTGTTGAACAGCAAAGAAAAGTGCAGCGCTAATGTGCGCCGCGGCGCAGCGTCAATGTGCGCCGCGGCGCAGCGTGACCCGATACGTGTACTGCTCCGGCAAGAAATAGCTCACCGACAACTCGTTGGCAACGCCCTGCGCGTTGGAGTACAAACGGTCCACCCGCAACATGGCGTGGCCGATTTCGCAATCGACGTCCCTGGCAACGTCCGCCGTGGCCGGGGACACCGTGATCGATTGTGCTGCTTCGACAATCGGACTGTCGATCAGCGGTTCCAGCAAGCCGATCACCGTATTGGCGCTCACCGCACCGGCCGCCATGGCGGGCAGGTCGATGATCTGCCGCGCGATCGCCTCCGGCAGATGCGCCGTCGTCTGCACGAACGGAACTCCCTCGTGTATCCGCCGGAAGACCACGGTGTACACGACGTCGGTGTCGAGCCGAAGCCGACTGGCCGCCTCGATGTCCACGCGCCGGTGCAGCGGTGACACCACTTCCATCGTCGTGTCCCGCGAAAGGTTCATGAGATCTTCGATGGATCCGAGATGACGGAGATAGCGGCCGCTGTTCTCGGTCACGAACGTTCCGCGCCCGGGTACTCGGTACACGATGCCCTCGGCAACCAGATCGTGAAAGGCTCGGCGGACCGTCTGCCGACTCACGCCGTGATGCTGCGCCAGTTCGGATTCGGTGGGCAGTTGAATGCCGTCGCGGTAGGTACCGGCAGAGATCTGCTGACGAAGCTCACGAGAGAGGCGTTGGTACGCCGGCTCCGTCTCTCTTTCCTTACCGCTCATAGCGACATGATCCTACTTGCTCACCGGTCCGTCACAGACCGCCGCGGGCAACCAGCTGCGAAACGATCACGTTGCGCTGAATTTCGTTGGTTCCCTCCCCGACGATCATCAGTGGTGCATCACGGAAATACCGCTCGACGTCGTACTCCGTCGAGTAGCCGTAACCGCCATGGATGCGGACGGCGGACAAAGCGATTTCCATCGCCACCTCGGAGGCGTACAGCTTGGCCATGCCCGCCTCCATGTCGCACCGCTCCCCACTGTCGTACATCTGCGCCGCGTGCCACGTCAGCTGCCGTGCGGCCGTCAGCTTCGTTGCCATGTCGGCGAGGTAATTGCCGATCGACTGGTGCTTCCAGATCGGCTGGCCGAAGCTCTCGCGCTGCTGCGCGTAGGCAAGTGAATCCTCGAGTGCGGCCGTGGCGACGCCCAGTGCGCGGCAAGCCACCTGGATACGGCCGGTCTCGAGCCCCTTCATCATCTGACCGAAACCCTTTCCGGGAGTACCGCCCAGAATGGCCGACTCGGAGATGCGGTAATTGTCGAAGGACAGTTCACAACTCTCGACGCCCTTGTATCCGAGCTTCGGGAGGTCGCGGGAGACGGTCAGCCCTTCGCCGTGCTCGACGAGAACGATCGAGATGCCCGCATGACGAGGGCTTGCGCTTGGATCGGTCTTGCACAGCAAGGCGATCACGCCGGATCGGCGGGCATTGGTGATCCATGTCTTGGCGCCGTTGACGACCAGATCTGTGCCGTCGCTCTTGGCGTTGGTTGTCATGGCCTGCAGATCGGAACCTCCGCCGGGCTCGGTGAGGGCCATCGTTGCCCGGATCTCGCCGGTTGCCATTCGCGGCAGGTACTTCACCTTCTGCTCTTCGGTACCGAACAGCGAGATGAGTTTCGCGACCACCGTGTGACCGCCCATCGCCCCCGCCAGGGACATCCATCCGCGTGACAGTTCCTGCGTCACCTGCGCATAACAGGGCATGGACACCGGCGATCCGCCGTACTCCTCGGGAATCGCGAGCCCGTAGATCCCGATCTGCTTCATCTGATCGATCCACTTCTCGGGATACTCGTTCGCGTGCTCCACCTCCTGGACCGTGGGCTTGACCTCTCGGTCGACGAACCGGCGCACGGTTTCGATCAGGAATGTCTCTTCGTCGTTGAGCTTGAGCATGAATCCGCCTCGACTTGAAATAAGTTTGTACGGCCATATTTCGATATTGTTCGCGCAATGTCAATACCGCGCCTTGACATCGATACGCAGCAACTGCCAGCATCGAGGCAGTTCGGTGCACATCAACGCCGTTCACGGCAGCTCATCCACTTCACAACTGGCCGTACATTTGATTTCCAGATCGAGGTAATCGACACACTATGGACGAGAACCACTACCGCGCCACCAGACGTCGCGCGTCCCTGGTCGCGCCGGGTTCAGACGAGCGCAAGGCACGCAAAGCACTCTTCTCGAACGCAGACGAGGTGATTCTCGACCTCGAAGATGCCGTCACTTCGGCGAACAAGGACCTGGCGCGAACCCTCGTGAGCACCTTGGTGCACGAGTTCGGTAGGGCGCGCACCATCTCGGTCCGAATCAACGGCCTGACCACACCATGGGCCCGCGACGACCTGATCGCCTGTGGCGCCCTCGGAGAATCGCTGACGAGCGTGATCGTCCCGAAGGTCGAGTCCGCCGACGAACTACTCGAGGCCGAGCACATCCTCTTCACTGCCGGTGGGCACCACACCACCCTGCAAGCCCTGATCGAAACTCCGCTCGGCGTCCAGAATGCCGACTCCATCGCCCGCGCGACTCCTCGTCTCCAAGCCGCGATCATCGGATACGCCGATCTCGGTGCAGCGCTCGGCCGTTCACGCTCGGCACTGCCTGAACACTGGCTTGCCGTCCAGGACAGAATCCTGATCGCCTGCCGCGCAGCCGGCGTCGCAGCCATCGACGGGCCCTTTCTCGGCATCACCGACGACGACGCTTTCCGCCGCGCCGCGCACTGGACCAGCGCTCTCGGGTTCGACGGCAAATGGGTCATCCACCCGGCGCAGATCGACTCGGCCACTACCGCATTCACTCCTTCGGACGACGCCGTCAATGACGCCCGACGGGTACTGACCGCACTCGAAGAAGCCGAAACCCTGGGTTCGGGTGCCGCCCAACTCGACGGCCAGATGCTCGACGAAGCTGTGGCCGTGGCAGCGCGTCGTACGCTTGCCCGAGCCGAAGGAGTCACCGTATGAGCGAGCACTACGTGGGAGGCCCGTACTTCGACGAGCTCACCCATGGTCAGATCTTCGACGAAGCCCCCGCGGTGACGTTGACCAGTGGACTCGCCGCCTCCCATCAGGCGATCCTCGGTGACCGCATGCGCTTGCCTCTCGACGCACACTTGTCGTCGAGCGTCACGGGTTCCGTTGCACCAGTGGCGAATCCAGGACTGGTCACCGACATCGCCATCGGTCAGTCAACCGTGGTCACACACCACGTCAAGGCGAACCTCTTCTACCGTGGACTGCGATTCCACCGTTTCCCGGTACTCGGCGACACCCTGTACACGCGCACCGAGGTTGTCGGTCTACGCGAGAACTCGGCCAAGCCGGGACGCGGCGCCACCGGACTTGCCGCGCTACGGATGACGTCTGCTGATCAGAACGGCAACACGGTCCTCGACTTCTACCGCTGCGCCATGCTCCCCCTGAGCCCCGACCCGATCGAGGCGAGAACTCGCCACGCCGACGACCTCGGGGCGATCGGTCCGTCCGAACCGGCTCCGTACGTATCACCTGACGGTTGGGACCTCGACACGTATCGAGAGCGGGTACCCGGCAGGCACTTCGATTCCGATTTGGTGGGCTCCGTCTTCCACAGCAGCGGCGACGTCGTCTCCAGCGCACCCGAACTTGCCCGGCTGAGCTTGAACATCGCAGCGACGCACCACGACGATCGCGTCGGCGCCCACGGTCGCCTCGTCTACGGCGGCCACACCATCGGGATCGCACTCGCCCAGGCGACTCGCGCTCTGCCCAACGTGGTGACGGTTCTCGGGTGGCACTCGTGCGATCACACCGGACCCGTTCACGAGGGCGATACCCTCACGAGCGAACTGCACGTCGAAAACTCGTCGCCCCTCGAACACGGAACCGCAGTGCAACTGCGTTCGCTCGTGTTCTCCCACAATGCTTCTGCAACACAAACTCCGGTTCTCGACTGGCGTTTCACCGTGTTGATGGCATGAGCACACACTCTTCTATCACGGAGGACCACACATGACTCAGAGCCCAGGCCCGCTGTCCGGGCTTCGCATCGTCGAGGTCTCGAGCTTTGTCGCCGCGCCGCTGTGCGGACTGACGCTCTCCCAACTCGGCGCCGAGGTGATCCGGATCGACCCGATCGGAGGTGCCTCCGATTACAATCGCTGGCCCGTCACAGACAAGGGCGAGAGCATCTACTGGACCGGACTCAACAAAGGCAAACGGTCACTGTCAGTGGACATGCGCGCCGAACGCGGCCAAGAACTGATACGCCAACTGGTCACGGCGCCGGGACCTGGCGGCGGAATCCTGGTCACCAACGCCGGCGGCCGTAAGTGGATGAGCCACGACTCCCTGGCCCAGTTGCGTAGCGACGTCATCACCCTCGAGATCCTCGGACGCCGCGACGGCAGCCCCGGAGTCGACTACACGGTCAACGCCGCCTTGGGATTTCCACAGATCACCGGCCCCGCCGACTACGCCGGAGTTGTCAACCACGCACTGCCCGCCTGGGACGTCGCATGCGGGCTCTACGCCGCCCTGTCGATCACTGCCGCAGTGCGCCAACGTGACTCGACCGGACATGGATCTCGGATCACGCTCCCACTCGAAGACGTCGCATTGGCCACCGCGGGAACCCTCGGTTACCTCACCGAGGTACAAGTGAACGGTCGCAGTCGCGAGTCCGGCGGAAACGCCGTCTACGGCACGTACGGAATCGATTTCGTCTCCAGCGACAACGAACGGTTCATGATCGTTGCACTCACTACCCGCCATTTCCGCGACCTTGCGTCGGTCACCGGCACCACGGCGGCTGTCGACGCTGTCGAAGCTGCGCTCGGAGCCGACTTCTCCACCGAAGCGGATCGCTACCGTCATCGAGAGGTACTCACTGCTCTGTTCTCACATTGGTTCCGGGAACACAGCGGCGCCGAGATCGCTGCAGCGCTGGACACATCGTCGGTTCTGTTCGAGAGGTACCGCAGTTTCGAGGAAGTGGTGAAATCTGGCGAACTGGAGAACAACCCGATGTTCTCCGCACTCGATCAACCTCGAATCGGAAGCTACCTGGCTGCCGCCAATCCTGCCTCGTTCGACGGCGCACACCTGGGTACCGGACCCGCCTCCGAGGTCGGCGGCGATTCGATCGCGGTGCTCGCCGACATCCTCGGAACCAACGCCGATCACGCCTCGACGCTGATCGCGGACGGCGTGGTCGGGGTTCCGGCGAACTGACCTACCCGGAAGATGTTTTCGGCCTCGGAACACTTGTTCCGAGGCCGACAACATGTCGAGAGTGCGTCAGAGACCAAGATCCTTCGCGATGATGGTCTTCATGACTTCACTTGTGCCACCGTAGATTCGTGTGACACGCGTGTCTGCGTAAAGACGCGCGATGGGATACTCGGTGATGTAGCCGTACCCGCCGTGCAATTGGAGGCACTTGTCGATCACTCGACCTGCCGCCTCGGTGCAGAACAGTTTCGCCTTCGCTGCGTCGGGAATCGTCAGAGTGCCGCGGTCATGACATTCGAGTGCGTTGTCGGACACCAGCTGAATGGCATCAACCTCGGTAGCGCATTCGGCCAGAACGAATTTGGTGTTCTGGAAGGCCGCGACCGGCTTGCCGAACACCTTGCGGTCCTTGACGTAGTCGATGGCAAAGCGAAGCGCTGCACTGGCAGTGGCGGCCGCTCCGAACGCGATGGTCAACCGCTCCTGAGCCAGGTTGTGGGTCAGATAGCTGAAGCCGTCGCCCTCTTCTCCGAGTCGGTCCTCGACGGGCACCTTGACGTCGACAAACGAAAGCTCCGCAGTGTCGGAGGTCTTGAGCCCGATCTTGTTGATCTTGCGCCCCACCGAGTATCCGGGCGACGACGTATCGATCACCAGAATCGACAACCCCGTGCGCCGGTTCTCCGCTGTGCTGGGCGCGGTACGGCACACCACCAGGACGCGGTCGGCAAGTACTCCACCGGTGATGAACGTCTTGGAACCATTGACCACGTAGTGCGTACCGTCCTCCGACAGCTTGGCCGTGGTCGCGATGTTCGCCAGATCCGATCCTGTTCCCGGTTCGGTCATCGCAATCGCGAACATCAGATCTCCGGAAGCGAAGCCCGGCAACCAGCGGCTCTTCTGTTCTTCGTTCGCGTACTCGAGTAGGTAGGGCAGGATCAGGTTCGTATGCACCGACTGCGAGCCGAACGACGCCCCGGCGGCAGCAACTTCCTCGGCGACGACGACGTTGAACTTGAGCGACTTCTCGCCGCCTCCGCCGTATTCCTCCGGCACCTGAATTCCGAGTACGCCCAGCTCTCCGAGTCGTCGGTAGAAGTCACGGGGCGGGTGACCGTCCTCTTCCCACTTCTCGTGGACCGGGGTTACTTCCTTCGCGATGAAATCGCGAACGGTTGCCCGGAATGCCTCGTGATCCTCGTTGAACACGGTGCGCTGCATGTATGAACTCCAGTCGGTCAAGGGGACAGGGTGATCCTGATCTCACCTTGCCTCAATGTTCCGCATTCGATCCAACACTCATCGGCTATGCGTCCGATAGGGCGTACCAATATGGCCTGACCTGCGATACATAGGCAACCGCTATCGTTCCGATCATCGACGCGACATTGCTCAAAGTGATCCAGAACACGTTGAATGAGTCAGCCGGCAAACACACCACCATCGATCGCTTCGAGGCCGCGCTTCGAGCACGATCGCATCCGCCCACCAGTCTCGAAGGGACGCCACGTGACCCCCATCGCGCCACAGCGTAACGACGTCCAGCCCGAAGCAACAGCAACGCCAGATTCGTCAGCAGTTCCCGTCTTCGGTACCCGCAAGCGTGCGTGGACGATGACCGGGCTCGTCGTTTTCCTCTACATCGTCAACTACGCGGACAAGGCAGTCCTCGGAATCATCGCTCAGCCCCTCGCTCGTGAGCTCGGACTGAAGTCTTCGCAAATCGGCATGGTCGGCTCGCTCTTCTTCCTGATGTTCTGCATCGGTGGATTCCTCGCCGGACCGCTCAACAAGTACCTGACCCTGCGTTGGGCGCTGTTGATCCTGGCCGCAATCTGGTCCGTGGTCATGCTCCCCCTCGTTCTCGGCGCCAGCCTCGCGATGTTGATCGTCTCGCGCATGCTCCTCGGATTTGCCGAAGGCCCCAGTTCGGCGCTGATGCACACCGCGGCGTACTCGTGGCACCCGCCGGCCAAGCGCGGCCTTCCCGGCGCAATGCTCGCCGGATCCGCCTCTGTCGCAAAGATCGCCCTCGCGCCGGTACTGACCTTCATCGCCGTTCATTACGGCTGGCGCGCAGCGGTTCTCTCGCTCTCCGTTCTCGGTCTCGTGTGGATGGGTTGCTGGCTGGCCGGTTGGTCCGAGGGCCCGTACACGAGCAAGGCCGTCAAGGCGACCAAGACTGCAGATACAGAAGCAACCGAGGCAGCCGGGACAGCCACGAAGGCGGTCACCGAGCCCAATGTTCCGTGGCGCAAGATCCTGCTCTCCCGCACCTTCGTCAGCTGCTGCTTCCTCATCGCGACCATCTACGCGCTGACCACCGTCGTTCTCACCTGGTTGCCGTCGTACTTCGAGGTCGGCCTCGGATACAGTGCGATGCAGGCCGGTTCGATGTTCGCGCTGCCCTCGATCGTCGGTCTCGTCCTCATGATCACCTCCGGTTCCGTCACGGACAAGTTGATCGGCCGCGGCTTCACCTCTCGTACGGTTCGCGTCATCGTTCCCTGTGTCGGCGTTCTGATCTGCGGATCGATTCTCCTGTTCCTGCCACAGATCTCCACCCCCATCGTCGCTGTCGCCATGGTCTCGATCGGCTACGGGTTCTCGGCAATCACCTTCCCGCTCATCAACGCTGCGATCTCGGAGCTGTGCCCGCCGCAGCAGACTGCCGGAACGATGGGATTCTTCCTCGCCATCATGTCGATCGGTGGCCTGATTGCTCCTTACGCAACGGGAGTCATCGTGGACAACGCTGCAACCCCGGCCGACGGTTACGCCCAGTCCTTCCAGGCAATCGGCGTCATCGGAGTGATCGCCGCGGTTCTGGTCCTCGTCTTCGCCAATCCCGAGCGCGATCGCAAGCTCATCCGAGGCTGAGTACTCCACGTATAGCCATTCGCTAACAAAGCCATTCACCGAAAGACATTGCCGGGTCGACCCGCTCGTGATCGACTCGAGACACGCCCCGACCGCACAGTCGCAGAACCGGGCACGAACAGCAGGAGAGATACATGCGAGATGCCGTCATCGTCGACGCAGTACGTACACCGATCGGCCGTCGCGGCCGCGCCCTCTCGGAGATCCATCCGGCCGAGTTGTCCGCCCGTGTACTGCGTGCGCTCGCTGAACGGACCGGACTCGACGCGGCGACGGTCGACGACGTGATCTGGGGTTGCGTCAGTCAGGTCGGCGAGCAGGCCGGAAGCATCGCCCGCACAGCGGCACTCGCTGCCGGCTGGCCCGACAGCGTTCCCGGCGTCACACTGACCCGGGCCTGCGGATCGAGCCAGCAGGCAGTTTCCTTTGCTGCGGCCACCGTCATCTCCGGTCAGAACGACGTGGTCGTAGCCGGAGGCGTCGAATCGATGTCACGAGTACCGATGGGTACCGCCAGCAAGAACGGTGAGCATTTTCCGGCTTCGGTACTCGAACGCTACGGGGTGGACGGTTTCAGCCAGGGGACCGGCGCCGAGATGATGGCCCGGAAATGGGCACTCACACGAACAGCTCTGGACGAATACTCCCTCCGCTCACACGAACTCGCGGCCCGTGCCACCGATGAAGGGGCATTCACCGGGCAGATCACTCCGATCGCGGGCTTGTCCCAGGACGAAGGCATTCGGCGAGGCGGAAGTGTGGAGTCGCTCGCGAAGTTGCCCCCGGCCTTCGACACCGACGGTGCCATCCACGCCGGCAACTCTTCTCAGATCTCCGACGGGGCGGGCGCCACACTCGTCACGACCAGCGAGTACGCCCGGGCACGCGGGTGGAAGCCGCTCGTTCGTATTCACACCGCAGTGGTCGCAGCCGACGACCCGGTCATCATGCTCACCGGTCCGATTACCGCCACCGCAAAGGCATTGGACCGCTCCGGATTGTCCATCGACGACATCGGCGCCTTCGAGATCAACGAGGCATTCGCCCCCGTCCCGCTTGCCTGGCAGGCTGAAACCGGCGCAGCCATCGATCGTGTGAATCCGCTCGGCGGCGCTATCGCGGTCGGCCACCCACTCGGCGGATCAGGTGCGATCTTGATGACTCGCCTGGCACATCACATGCGCGACAACGGAATTCGCTACGGTCTCCAGTCGATGTGCGAGGCCGGCGGCATGGCCAATGCGACCATTCTCGAATTGATCTGACCCGACAACGCTTTCGGGCCGACACGTCATCCAGCAGGAAAGAAGAATTGATCCATGAAACTCGAGGGACTTTCCACCGCGATCACCGGCGGCGCTTCAGGCCTCGGCCTGGCAACCGCTCGACGGCTGCTCGACGCCGGAGCGCAGGTCACGTTGATCGATCTGCCTTCGTCCGACGGTAAGCAGGTGGCGGCCGATCTCGGTGCTGCCGCACAATTCGCCCCGGCCGACGTCACCGACAGCGAACAATTCGCCGAAGCACTCGACGCGGCGCACGAGCGCGGCGGCCTCCGCGGCGTCGTCCACTGCGCGGGTGCCGGGCGTCGTATGCGCATTCTCGACAAGGACGGAAAAGCCGGATCGGTCGAAGATTTCGAGTTCGTCGTCAAGCTGAATCTTGTCGGTTCGTTCAACGCACTCCGTCTCGGCGCCGAGCGGATGGCGGAACTCGACGCCGTGGACGGTGAGCGAGGTGCCATCGTCATGACGGCGTCGGTCGCAGCATTCGAAGGTCAGATCGGTCAGATCAACTACACAGCGTCCAAAGCCGGCATCGTCGGTATGACGGTCACCGCTGCCCGCGATCTCGCCAGCCGCGGAATCCGCGTAAACACCATTGCTCCCGGCATCATGGACACTCCCCTGCTGGCGCGCCTACGCGAAGACGTGCGCACGGCCCTCGAAGCCTCTGTTCCCAATCCCTCACGACTGGGTCGTCCGGACGAGTTCGGCCAGCTCGCCGTCTCGATGCTCGAGAACGGCTACCTCAACGGCGAGACCATCAGACTCGACGGCGCTATCCGAATGGCTCCCCGGTGACGGGCACCAGCGTGATCGCCAATCCACAACTGCGGCACAACATGCAATACCCGGATACCACCATGGCGTACTGGGCGCCCAGCATGGCGGCGCTCTACGGTGACCGCCTCGCCGTCGTGGACGGCGAGCGTACGTGCACCTTCCGCGAACTCGGTCAGCGCAGTGCGCAATTCGCCGGCGCACTGCGGCAAGCCGGGGTGGGCGTCGGCGACGTGGTGTTGATGCACCTCGGGAACTGCGTCGAGTTCCTCCAGGCTTACTACGGATGCCTACAGGCCGGGGCGACAGTCACATTGGTCAACCCACTGCAGCCAGAGCTCGGCCTGCGCAAGCAGATCGAAGAGACGTCCGCCGTTGCTGCAGTGACTCAGAGTTCGCAGCTGCACGTACTGCTCGCGGCCGCTTCAGGAACCTCCGTGCGTACGATCGTGATGGTCCAGGACACCGAGGGCGCGCTCGACACACCGGAGTCGGTCGTCGCATTCGACTCCTTCATCGCCGATCTACCCACCGAATTCACCCCTGCCTCGGTTCGTAGCGACGACATCGCACACATCGCGTTCACCGGCGGAACCACCGGAGTCTCCAAAGGTGTTCGTGTTCTTCACCGCAACGTCGTCGGCAACATCACGCAGATGTGTGGGTGGAGAACCGGTCACGAGTTGGAAGCAGGTCCTGACGGTCTCGTCACGCCTCGACGCATCGACGGCCTCGACGTGCTCGGTCCGACGCCCGGGACCGGGGCGACCATCGTGGTCTCCCCTCTCTTCCACGCACATTCGTTGCTCAACACGTCGTTCCTGTTGATTTCCGGTCTCACCCAGGTGTTCGCCGGTCGGTTCGAACCCGGCCGGATGCTCGAGCTGATCGAAAAGCACGAGGCCACCTATCTCACCGGGTCTCCCGCCATGTGGCACGCACTGTCGGTTCATCCCGACGCTACGGTGCGCAACACCGACAGCGTGTGCGTCGTGTCTTCGGGTGCCGCCCCGATCGACAGTGTCACGCTCGCCGCACTCCGCCGGGCATTTCCCAAAGCGCTCGTCGTCGAAGGGTACGGGCTGACCGAGGCCACCTGTGTGGTCACGGCCGCTCCGCTGATCAACGGCTCGGAATATCGGCAGAGCAGCGTCGGCCTCCCGATCTTCGACACCGAAATCCAGATTCGCGATCAGCTCGACCGGAAGACCGTTCTGGGCGAGAACGAACGCGGCGAACTGTGGGTGCGTGGGCCTCAGGTCACCGACGGCTATCTCGGACACCCGGAAACCACCGCAGAACAGTTCGTCGACGGCTGGTTGGACACGGGAGACATCGCGTACCTGGACTCGGACGGATACCTCTTCATCTGTGACCGGGCCAAGGACATGCTCATCTACAAGGGGTACAACGTCTATCCGCGGGAACTCGAAGAGATTCTGGTTTCGCACCCGGCGATCTCGACTGCTGCGGTTGTCGGCCGCGAAGTGGGGAGCAACGGCCAGGAGCCCGTAGCCTTCGTGGTGATGATTCCGGGCGCCGAGTTCGACGCCGAGCAGATCAAGGCGTTCGTCGCCGAGCAGGTGCTGCCGTACAAGAAGATTCGCGAAGTCGTCGAGGTAGAACTCCTTCCGACATCGGCTGCCGGTAAGGTCCTCAAGACCGACCTCCGCTCGAGACTTCTCGAATCCGTCGATCAGAAAGGCGGTTCCAGGTGACGACCTTCGCAGACCTGACGTCGCAACTGCGTGTCCCGGTTCTCGCTTCACCGATGTTCATCATCTCGACTCCTGACCTCGTCATCGCGCAGTGCACCTCTGGCATCATCGGGTCCTTCCCGGCACTGAATGCTCGTCCGCAGTCGGCACTTCGGGATTGGCTCAAACTGATCACCGTGGCTCGTGAGGAACATGATCGTGAGCACCCGGAGAATCCGTCGGCGCCATTTGCCGTCAACCTCATCGTCCACCGGTCCAACAACCGCCTGGAAGAGGATCTGGCGACCATCGCCGAGTTCGAGGTTCCGATCGTCATCACGTCCCTCGGCGCTCGCACCGACATCAACGACGCAGTCCACGCATACGGCGGAATCGTTCTCCATGACGTCATCGACAATCGCTTTGCACGCAAGGCGATCGAGAAGGGCGCCGACGGACTGATCGCGGTAGCTGCCGGGGCCGGTGGTCATGCCGGTAGGCAGTCGCCGTTTGCCCTGATTCGGGAGATTCGTGAGTGGTTCGCCGGTCCACTGCTGTTGTCAGGTGCCATCGCTCATGGTGATTCGATTCTCGCTGCGCTCGCGGCCGGGGCCGATTTGGCATACGTCGGATCAGCTTTCATCGCAACCGAAGAGGCTAACGCGGATCCTGCGTACAAGGAGATGATCGTGGGTTCAGGGGCCTCCGACATCGTCTATTCCAACCTGTTCACCGGAGTACACGGAAACTACCTGCGGGGCAGCATCGTTGCCGCCGGCTTGGACCCCGACAACCTGGCCGAATCCGATCCATCCGCAATGAGTTTCGCGACCAACGACACCGATACCAAGGCCTGGCGTGACATCTGGGGCGCCGGACAGGGCATCGGAGCGATCGATGCAGTCCTTCCGACGCATGCAGTAGTAGAGCGTCTCGCCGCCGAGTACTCTGCCGCGCGAGAACGAATCTGCCGACTCTAGTGCTGTGACCGGCGTTCGTCGGACAGGTACTCGTGGATCAGGTTCACGAATACCTGTCCCACCGGCGACAACGTCGAGGGGTCGAAGGCGAGACCGTACGCACGCAGGAATCTCGGCTCGCAGGCCCGTTCCACCACCTGACCAGGCATCGATTTCGCCACCGAGCGCTCGACCAACGAACCGCCGAGTCCGGCGATGACCATCGGGAGCCGCGACTCCCGTTGCTCGGTCACCACCGCGAGTTCCGTTCTGGTACCGGCCTTTCGGATCGAATCTTCGATCGCGTCACCCATCGCTGCCCCGCGAGGAACGAATACCATGGGAATGTCCGGCATTTCCGAAAGGCGTACCGGCCCCTCGGGTAGTTCCGTTCCCGCCGGGTAGACCAGGCGGTATTCCTGCTCCCCCAATTCGACGATTTCGAGCCCTTCGCCCGCCTCGAGCGGCAGATGAGCCACCGCGAATTCGCAGTGGCCGTCCCGGATGAGACTTTCCAGATTGTCCTCACGCTCGAGTTCCGAGAATCTGACTCGTGCTTGCGGATACCGTCGACAGAACTCCGCAATCAGATCGACGATCGTCCCCGAGGTCAGTGCAGGGAAAGCCATGATGTCGAGGCGACCGACGATGGCGCCATCGGATGCCGTCAACTGTTCAGCCGCCGCAGCTACGTCTCGCAAAACCTGTCGACTCGGGCCGACCAGACTGCGACCGGCAGCACTGAGCACCATGCCGCGCCCGATGCGGTGGAACAGCCTCACTCCCAGTTCACGTTCGAGCCCGCGCAACGCTTGTGACACGGTCGGCTGAGCAACGCCGAGAGCCGCTGCGGCGCCGTTGATCCCCTTGTTCTCGACCACTGCGAGGAAGTACTCCATCTGCCGGAACTCCACAGTTCACTCCTCTTCCGTGGACGGAACGGCGGAGGTGGCCATTTCCGCAGCCGTCGCGATGAATGCAGCGGCCGCCGGGGATTGCTCGCCCGAGCGATAGACGATACCGACGTCGCGTGTCAGCGGCGGATCGAAGGAGAAGGCGCAGACGTCTGTCATCTGCTGTTGTGCAACCCTTCTCGGCACTACAGTGGCGCCGATTCCTCGACGCACGAGTTCCCACGTGGTCACAGGGTGGACACAGTCCACGACTACGTTCTCGGCGCCTTCGCTGAGCAAGCCCCGGAACTGATTCGATTGATCACCGAGATCGACCACAAGCGGCAAACTGTGCAAGAGCGCTCGCGGAACCGGATCCGCCAACGGCGTTGCAAGTCGGCCGGACAACGACGCATGGGTGGCGAGCACCAACTCCTGAGTGGCAATCGGAGCCGTGACCAAACCTTCGTACCCGATACTCAGATCGGTGACGCCGACCTCGGCCGACCCTCGCCGCAACGCATTGTCGACCCCGGCCGGGCCGTACGTGTCGAGAACACGCACGACGATCTTCGGGAAGTTGGCCCGGAATCGCCGGACCAACTCGACCATCGGATCGATCGAGAACGCCGAGTACGAGACGACGTCGACACGACCGAACTCGAGTTCGCGAACGGCGGTCACTTTCGCCTTCGCGCGCTCGACGTCGGCAAGGATTCTCCTGGCCGCGAGATCGAACGTGCGGCCCGCGTCGGTAAGAACCAACCGCCTGCCCGTCCGGTCGAACAGCGTGGCGCCGAGTCGACGCTCGAGCGTACGAATTGCCTGTGACAGAGAGGGCTGCGAAATGTAGAGAGCCTGAGCGGCCTTCGTTATCCCACCGTGGTCGACAACAGCGACGAAGTAGGTGACGAAGTGCAGATCCACTCATCCATCATACGACCAGCGATCCGTCGCTCACTCCACCCGAGTTGCCCCTGGTACGGCCCACTCTCCGGTGAAGATCGGCTCCCGCTTTTCCACGAAGGCACGAACCGCGTCGGTGGCATCCGTCGCAAAATTGACCGCTTGCGCCCTCGCCTCGTTGTCCAAGGCCTCCCGCAACGAGAGGGAGGTGTGACGTTCGAGCATGGCGGCAGACTGACTCAGTGCGGCCGGCGGGCCGGCGGCGAGCCGCTGCGCCAGTGTTGACGTGTGTTCGTCCAGCTCGGCCGGTTCGACCAGATAAGTCACCAACCCGAGCTCGTAGGCTTCCTGTGCGTCGATCGTCTCGGCAAGCATCACCAGTCGCTTGGCTTGTTGGAGGCCGACCAGTCTCGGCAGGATCCACGAACCACCGAAGTCGACAGACAACCCCCGTTTGGCAAAGATCTGGCTGAACTTCGCACCCTTGGCCGCCACGACGAAGTCGCAGAGCAACGCCATGTTCCATCCGGCTCCGACGGCAAACCCGTCGACCTTCGCCACCAGAGGTTTGGGAAACTCACTCAGTGCGATTGCCGTTGCGTTGATGACACGCATGCGATCGAGCGGGTGCGACGAGCCACGCTTGTCCAGATCGGAGCCCGCGCAGAAGGTCCCATCCGCGCCGGTCAGGATCACCGAGCGAATCTGCGCGTCCTCTTGAAGTTCGAGGACTGCTTCACGTAGAGCGATCCAGGCGTCGAGATCGAGAGCGTTGCGGCGGTGCGGCCGACAGAGAACAATCGTCGCGACAGCACCGTCTCGTTCGATGCTTACGGCCGCACGCTCGATCGTCTCGGCACTCATGAACCACTCCACACGGGAGAGCGCTTCTCGGCAAATGCCGTGGCGCCCTCCTTGGCATCACGAGAGGTGAAGACCGGATCGATGAATTCGCGTTGCGCCACAAAGGCATCCGGATCGGTGTACTTGGCGGACATTGCCAGTACCTGCTTGGTCGCGCGAACAGCCAGTGGACCGTTAGCCGCTACTCGGGCCGCAAGCTCGCGTGCGACGGTCAGCGCCTGTCCCGGTTCGGCGAGCCGATTGACCAAGCCGTGATGGTGCGCCACGGTGGCACTGAGCGGATCCCCCGTGATCGCGATTTCCATGGCCAACTGATACGGAAGAATTTTCGGCAGACGTAGGAGTCCGCCGGCGGCCGCGGCAAGTCCCCGCTTCACCTCGGGCAGGCCGAATTTCGCGTCCGTGGACGCCACGATCAAGTCGGCCGCCAAGGCCAGTTCGCAACCGCCGGCGAGTGCCCAACCTTCGACGGCTGCGATCAGCGGCTTCGACGGCGGAGCCTCGGTCAGACCGGCAAAACCACGACCCGGTAGCGATGGCCGCTCTCCGCGCGCAAATCCCTTCAGATCCATACCGGCGCAGAAGGTTCCACCAGCTCCGGTCAGAATGCCGATGGTGAGATCGGAGCGTTCCTCGAACTCGTCGATGGCCGCAGCCAAGGCTTCGGCAAGTTCGAGATTGACCGCGTTCTTGGCCTCGGGACGATTGAGGGTGATGACGGCAACGCCGTCGGCGAAGTCGGTGAGCACGACGCTCATGTTCGGTTCCTACTTCCGTGATGAGATTCTTGAAAGGTCACTGCGCGCGAATGCTCCAGCGCACGGGTGTGCCGCCGGACGGTGTCACGATCTCCCGCTTGGCCAAAACAACAAGATGAGCATGGGTTTCGCGGACTGCCAAGCGAAGTAGTCGCGGCGACATCTGTTCGAACGGGCGAGACCAGGAGATCGTGCGTGAGAGTTCCCAGGCCGTGGATTCAGGCTCATCCTGCACCGCAGCCACGATCTCCGCCAATCGCTCCTCGTGGTGCCCCATCAATTGACGTGCACGATCGGCGATCCCACGGAATCGATATTCATGTGCCGGAAGCACTTCGCACTCGCCCAGTGTTGTCGTCGCCTCGAGCGAGAGAAGATAACGATGAAGTGGGTTCTCGAGTTCACCGGGAATCGTGGAGATGTTCGGGCTGATCCTCGGCAGCATGTGATCGCCGCTGAACAACAAGCCTCTGGCCTCTTCCACGAAGCAGAGATGTCCGGGAGTGTGCCCCGGTGTCCACTGGGCGCGGAGATTCCAACCGGGCAGGTTGAGTGAATCCCCATCTCCCAGAACAATGTCGATGGTTTCGTGCTCGGCGAACCGCACCAGGTCGACCCGAGACGCGTCGAGCACTTCGGCCGGTGCGCCGAGTTCGGACAATTGCAGGTTCCAGCCACTGATGTCGTCGCGGGTCTGCTCGGGACCGTGGTATCCGAGGAGCGTCGCGTCGGCCACATGCATCGCAAGCGTTGCGCCGCTGACCTGCCGAAGACGCGGCGCCAGGCCGAAGTGATCGGGATGCAGGTGCGTGATTGCCGCATAGCGCACTTCGGAAACGTGGTATCCGATCGATGCTATGCCGTCGACGAGAGCCTGCCAGGACTGTTCGTGATCCCAACCGACGTCGATGAGGGCAAGTCCGTCGTCGAGCGCGAGTGCGTAGACGAGTACGTAACGCAAAGGGTTGTCCGGCATGGGAACGGGGATCGACCACAATCCGTCCCGCACCTGTTCGACCGGTGGAAGGACTTTGTTCGCCCATGCCTCACGTTGTGCGACACCGACGTCTTCGGTCACGATCATGATGCTTCTCCGCTCGCGTTCAGCATGGTCCGCAGGCTCGACTTGAGCAGTTTTCCGCTCGCGTTGCGAGGTAGGGAGTCCACGAAATGGATCTGGCGAGGTTTCTTGTACGACGCCAACTTCGCTGTGCTGAAAGCGATCAACTCGTCGACGCTCGGCACGTCGGCACCGTCGACCAGTTTGACCACTGCGGTCACGGATTCACCCCAGCGCTTGTCGGGAACCCCGACCACCGCGACCTCGGCGACCGAGGGGTGCTCGGCCAGAATGGATTCCACCTCGATCGGATAGACGTTCTCTCCGCCGGTGATGATCATGTCCTTGAGTCGATCGGTGACGAACAGATACCCCTCGTCGTCCAGATGGCCGGCGTCCCCCGTTCGGAGGAAACCGTCGTGGGTGAACAATTCGGCGGTCTCACGGTCACGTCGCCAGTATCCGCGAGTGTTGTTTCTACTGCGCGCGACGATCTCACCGGAATTATTGGGCGGCAATTCCTCACCAGTGGTGACGTCTCGAATCGAGATCTCGACGCCGATCATCGGCTTGCCCGCAGAGCGAAGCAACTCCGAACGCGGCCCGCTCACATGATGGTCGTAAGCACGAAGGACGGATACCGAACCCGTCGTCTCGGTCATCCCGTATCGCTGAACGAATTTGCAGTTCAAGACAGTCATCGCGTGGGCGAGGAGCGCCGGAGTGATCGGTGACGCCCCATAGGCGACCACCTCCAGGCTGGTCAGATCGAAACTGTCGAGAGTCGGCAGATCTACCAGCGTCTGAATGACTGCAGGCACCAGAAATGCGTGGGTGACGCGGTGGGTCGCGATGGCATCAGCGACCCGAGCCGGCGCCATGTCTCCGAGCAGCACCAAAGGCACTCCGGCCGACAAGCATGTACTCATCCAGCCGGCACCGGCGATGTGAAAGAGGGGAAGTGCATCGAGTGCGACTGCATTCGAACCGAATTCGTAGACATCGAACCCCTCGGGCTCGTTGTACAGATTCCGGTGCGTGGCCACGACGCCCTTGGGCCGGCCGGTTGTCCCGGACGTGTACAGCTGCAGAACTGCTGCGTCCGGATCGTGCCCGTGTCCGGGGTCGACACCGGTCCCTGATGCCACGAACTCCGCCCAGGTTCGCGAATCCGGCAGGACCCCTGCAGCTCCCACGGTTATGACCTCGATGTCCGGCAACGCTGCGGACATCGCCGCCGCCCCCGCGGCGAACTCGTCATCGACGATCAAGACGTCGAGCTCCGCGTCCTCGGCGATGTCGACGAGTTCGAGTGGGTTGAGCCGCCAGTTCAACGGTATGAACACAGCGCCTGCCTTCGCACATGCGATGAAGGTTTCCGCACCTTCGAGCCCCATACGCAGTAGCGCACCGACACGAGCACCCGTTGTGGTCACTTCTGCCAGCGCACTCGCCAAGGTGCTGGTCTCGCCATCCAGCTCAGCCCAAGTCAACATTCGGTCGCCGCACGTGATTGCCGGATCGGACGGCCGTGTCGACGCCGAGTGACGTATCCGGTTGGGTAGGTGAAGCTCGCTCACATCACGCTCCTGTGTTCCAGGTACTCACCGAGCACGAACCGCGGTCGGTGGTACTGGAACAGTCGACCATCGCTATGGCCTGCGCCACAAAGACGAGAAGGCGCACAGAGCCATAGCTCAGACCTATGTCAGCAGGTCGCAGCAAGTCACCGCCGCCAAGGCTCCGTCATCTGGGAGAATTCGTCAGATGCAGGCACCCGGGATGGACATACGCAGCGCGCAATATCTCGTCGCGGTCGTCGATCACGGCAGCGTCACTGCCGCCGCGGACGTCCTGCGTATCTCGCAACCGTCCCTCTCGCAGGCCGTGCGCAACCTCGAACGAACTCTCGGAGCCACACTCTTCGAGCGCACCACTCGCGGTCTGGCTCCCACCACGGTCGGACTGGCAGTTGCCGATTCTGCCCGTACGTTGCTCGCCGACGTTGCTCGGGCCGAGGCCGCGGTGGCTGCGGTAACCGCTTTGCGCGCCGGGGAACTCGCCATAGCAGTTCAGTCCGATCTCGCCATCGACCCTGTTGCAGAGGTCGCCGGACGCCTCCATCTGACGGCACCCGGAATTCGGTTCTCCACGAACGCCTCCGCCAACGCACAGGACGTGCGCGCGCTCGTCAGAGCAGGTACGTGTGAACTCGGGTTTCTCGAGACCCACCCGGGTACCGAAGTCTCCGACGGGCTTCGAGAAATTGCCGTGAGCACCCAGGAAACGGTCTTGTCGATCCCCATTCGCCTGGCCACAGACCTCCCCGATCCGGTTCCGCGCACCGTGGTCGCGCGCCTGCCGATGGTGGTCGAGGCATCCGCAGTTCGGCGCGGGCACTCGATCGACGACGATCTGGAACTCACCGACGTCGTCGTGGAAGTGCCAGATCGCCTTGCTGTCCGGGAAATGGTCGGGCAAGGTGTAGGCGCCGCGCTGCTGCCCAGATCGATCGCCGAACAAGACTCACCGGCATCTGAGGTTCGCTCGCTTTTCCCACCGATCACCCGGCAGACGATCTTGGTCTACCGCGACGGCCCGCTCTCACCGGCCGGGTCTGCGTACATCGAGAACATCTCCCCGCGTCACAAGCCCTCCACGAACAGCCTGCCCAACGGCGAGAGCGTCTCCGGATCGAACTCGACGCCGTAATTCAGTGAGATCGGCGGCTCCACCGGAAATATCTCCGCGCCGGACGCGACCGATCTCTCGGCCAACGAACGCTCCATGAATGCCATGCCCAAACCAGCAAAGACGAACGCGCCGACGGTCTCCCGCTGCGCCAACTCCGTCGACATCCGAGTCCGGGCCCCGGCGGCCTGCAGAGACGACTCGATGGCAAGGCGAGCCCGCGAGTGTTTGAGCACACCCACCACGGGGAGATCGGGCAATGCCGTCAATGACACCGGCTCTCCCGCAGCGGGTTTCACACCATTCGGCCAGACGTCGGGATGAACCCCCGACGGCACTGCCAGCCAGTACTCGTTCACCCCCAACACTTTCGTGGACAGCGCCGACATGTCGGGTGGCCAGTAACTGAAGACCACCTCGCACGCGCCGTCTGCCAACACCTGCTCAGACGTTGCACCCTGCGGCAACTCACCGACCCGAACGGTCACAGCAGGCCACCGCTCACGAAAGTCCGCCACGATGCGTGCGATCGGACCTTCGAGACCATGTGCCGCGGAGCAGATGTCGAGCCGGCCACGAGGTTCGTCGGCCGTACCGATCGCGACGTCGAACGCGGCCGCGCTGCTGCGAGTCATCTGCCTCGCCGGCCCTACCAACGCCCGACCTGCTGCCGTCAGCACCAAACCGCGACCGACACGGTGAAACAGTTCGACTCCGAGTTCACGCTCGAGGCCACGAATACCCTGCGACAGCGACGGCTTGGTGACCGACAGATTCTGCGCAGCCGTCGACAAGGACTCACCACCGGCAACGGCAAGGAAGTACTCGATCTGACGTAGGTCCACTCCATCGACTTTGCCATAAACGCAGCCGGGTATACCGGTACCAAGCACTGCAGGGTGTTCACACACGCTTCATTAATCGGACATTCAGGACACACCTTCTTCTACCCGGCGCCACCTACCGTAATTGGTCCAGACCAATTACGGATAGGTCTGAACCACCGCGTCGAAGACAAGGAATCCTCGTGAGACGTACGACCATCGCGATAGCAGCCGTGACAGCGGCTCTCGCCGTTCCCGGCATCGCCCCCGCCGAATCCCACGCCGAACCCGGCTGGGGCAGTTCGTCCTTCGAATGGGGCAGCTCTTCGGGCGAGAACAACACGCCGCCCGCAGCGCCCGGCGTCAGCGTCCCCGGCGGACGGTACGAGCACCCCGTCGACCTGACCTTCACCGCCGAGCGCGGCGCCACCGTCCGCTACACCGTGGACGGAACGACACCCACCACCGACAGCCAAGCTGCCACGCCGGGACGTCCGCTGCACATCGCACAGGACACCAACGTCACTGTCGCAGCTTTCCGCGGCGATCACGCGAGCGCGGCCGTCTCGTTCGGCTACCTGATCAAGACCTCGGAAAAGCCGCTGGCTCAGGTCGTCGTGATGTCCGACGTCCACGTCGGCGATCACGCGAACAACGACAAGAAGTACGAAAGCTTCTTCGACACAATCGGTTCCATCTACCCGAAACCCGACGCCATCCTCTCCAACGGGGACATGATCAACGACAACGGAGACGGCAAGGGGCCCGACCACAAGATCGTCGCAGAAATCTTCCAGGCAAACCTCGCCCGAAAGGGCATGAACGACACACAACTCCTGATCTCCAACGGCAATCACGATGCAAGTCTCGCGGCGATCAGAGCCGGATATCCGGCGGAGTGGTTTCCGGATTCCGGTGGCGGATACTACGAATCCGACGTCAGTGGTGTCCATCTCTTCACGGTCAACACCGAAACCTACAACAATGATTCAGCGCAACGCAATTGGCTGAAGTCCCGCCTGACCGAAATCACCGCGGAGTCCGGGAACCTGACCAAGCCGATCCTGGTCCAGGGACACCGGCCGGCAAGCAACACAGCCATGGACGGCCAGCAGGCGTCGAACCCTCGATTGACCGAAGACCTGAGTGCCTTCCCTCAGGCAATCTTCTTCTCCGGGCACTCACATCTGAACAACAACGACGACCGGTCGATCCATCAGCGTGACTTCACGTCGGTCAACGACGGCTCGATGTCGTACATCGAAATCGATCACGGCTACCAGATGGTGACCGAGTCCGGTCTCGCGAACCGTTTCGAATCACCCACTGCCCAAGCGCTCTTCGTCGAGGTCTACCAGGACCGCACGGAAATCAACCGAATCAACATGGCGGCAGACAAGCACGACATCTACGCCGGTGGCGCGTGGTCAGCCAACTGGCAGCCGCCGTACTCGAGCGCGGGCACGCTGAGCGGTTCGGGGTGGACGGTCGAACTCGACGGGTCGACCAACCAGCAGATCAAGGACAACTTCCGCTACACCTCGGGCGCACGGAACACGCACGCGCCGGAGTTCACCTCGAGCACTCCGCTCTCGGTGACGACCGGCGAAAACGGTGCGACCGCACTGAGGATCGCGCAGGCCAAGGACGATCAGATGGTGCACCACTACGCCGTCGAGGTCACGGACACAGCCACCGGAGCGAAGGTGGTCTCGTCGAAGGTGCTCTCGGACTTCTACTTCATGCCGCGGCCGAACAGCCTCGACATTCCGATTCCCGATGCCGCAGCGGGCACCGCATACGAAGCCCGCGTCGAAGCCGTTGACGCATACGGCAACCGGTCACCGGTGACAACCCTGGCCTTCACCCGCTGACCCGACACGACTAAGCGGCACCGCGCATATTCGCGGTGCCGCTTCTCGGCTCAGTTGTACGTGCGAAGCAGGCCCTTGCTGATGATCTGCTTCTGGATGTCGCTGGTGCCTTCACCGATCAGAAGGAACGGCGCCTCACGCATCAACCGCTCGATCTCGTATTCCTTGGAATAGCCGTATCCGCCGTGGATACGGAAGCTGTCCTGGGTGACCTCCGAGCAGAATTCACTCGCCAGATACTTCGCCATACCCGCGGCGACATCGTTGCGCTCACCCGAGTCCTTGAGCCTGGCAGCGTTGACCATCATCAGATGTGCCGCTTCGACTTTGGTGCCCATCTCGGCGATCCGGAACGCGATGGCCTGATGCTCGGCGATCGGCTTGCCGAAAGTCTCGCGTTGCTTGGCGTAGGTGACAGCCAGTTCGAAAGCGCGCTGGGCAATTCCGCAGGCACGCGCGGCGACGTTGACCCGGCCGACCTCGACGCCGTCCATCATGTGCCGGAATCCCGAGCCAGGGGTGCCACCGAGAACCTCCTCGGCTCCGATCTCGAAACCGTCGAAGATCATCTCCGTGGTGTCGATTCCCTTGTACCCCATCTTCTCGAGCTTGCCCGGAATGGTCAGGCCCGGGAGTACCTCGCCGAAACCTGCGGGTTTCTCGATCAATATCGTCGTCAGATTGTTGTGCGGCTTCTCCGCGCCCTCGTCCGTCTTGACCAGGACTGCCACCAAGGTCGAGGAACCCCCGTTGGTCAGCCACATCTTCTGGCCGGTGATCACGTAATCGCCGGAGTCCGTCCGCTTCGCCTTGGTCGATATGGCAGCAACATCGGAACCGAGGGCAGGCTCCGACATGGAAAATGCACCGGTGAGTTCCCCGGAAGCCAAACGCGGCAGGTACTTCGCCTTCTGTTCCGGCGTCCCGTGCGCCGAAATCATGTGAGCCACGATGAAATGCGTGTTGATGACACCGGACACGCTCATCCATCCACGGGCCAATTCTTCGACGCACAGCGCGTAGGTGAGCAATGATTCGCCGATACCCCCGTACTCGGGGTCGATGGTCAGTCCGAACAGACCCATGTCCTTCATCTGCTTGACGATGTCGGTCGGGTACGTATCCGAGTGTTCGAGTTCCTGCGCCGCGGGGATGACCACACGATCGACGAACTCGCGTACCGCCCCGACGATATCGGTCTGAGTTTCGGTCAATCCCGCCGTCTGCGCCAAACGAGTCACTGTTCCACCTGTCAGTCGGTACTTCGTGCCCTCCCGGTCGACGAAATTGATTCGACTCCAGGAACTTTCATCCCGCCGCGACGTGTGTGCGGCAGAGACGCTGTATCCATTCAATCCCCGAACGGTATATGTGTCAAAGTCGATTTCGCATACGAACCGTATGGCGGAAACTATGTCCGAACAGGTCGTTCCTGCTGTTGACAACCGCGCCACGCGTGCTGGATATTCGAGTGGCCAGGTCGCGACGGGCCCTTCGATCGGCCCGTTCACGCGACGCATTCCCCACCTCTCCTCGAGACAGGCGCATTCCATGCACGACGCAGTCATCTGTGAACCCGTTCGCACCCCGGTGGGCGGATTCGGCGGAGTCTTCAAGGACGTTCCCGTCACCACACTCGCCGGCACTGTTGTGCGTGGCCTCGTCGAACGAACCGGCATTGCGTCCACCGATGTCGACGACGTCATCTTCGGTCAGGGGTACGCCAACGGAGAGGCCGCGGCCATCGGGCGAATCGCGGCACTCGACGCCGGTCTCGACGTGTCCGTTCCCGGAATACAACTCGATCGCCGTTGCGGTTCGGGATTGCAGGCGATCATCTACGCCGCGATGCAGGTACAGACCGGGATGAGTGATCTGGTCATCGCCGGCGGCGCGGAGAGCATGAGCGGAACCGAGTTCTACTCCACCGACATGCGTTGGGGCACAAAGCGCCCTTCCGTCGAGTTCCACGACCGATTGGCCAAACCGCGCACGAACTCCGGCGGAGTCAACTTTCCGGTGGAAGGCGGCATGATCGAGACCGCTGAGAACTTGCGCCGGGAGTACTCGATCACCCGCGACGAGCAGGACCGATACGCGGTGCGATCGCACGAACGGGCCGTTCACGCCCAAGACAGTGGGTACTTCGACGACGAGACCATTCCCGTTTCGGTGCCCGGACGCCGTGGTGAGCAGACGGTGGTCACTCGCGACGAGCATCCGCGCCGAGGGATTCAGTTGGCCGATCTCGCTGCACTGCGCCCCATTCGAGGTCGCGTCGATCCCGAAGCCACTGTCACCGCCGGTAATGCGTGCGGCCAGAACGACGCCGGCGCAGCCGCCATCGTCACTACTGCTGCCAACGCCGAACGGCTGGGCCTGCGACCGTTCGCGAAACTGGTCAGCTGGGGTGTGGCCGGTGTGGAGCCGAACCGGATGGGCATCGGCCCGGTTCCTGCCGTGGCGAAAGCACTCTCCCGGGTCGACCTGTCACTCGACCGCATCGACCTCATCGAAGTCAACGAGGCCTTCGCGGCCCAGGTTCTCGCGTGCGCCAAGGCCTGGGGATTGAGCGCCCAGGACATCGAGGAACGGTTCAACGTCAACGGTTCCGGCATCTCGCTCGGACATCCTGTCGGCGCTACCGGTGGGCGGATCCTTGCAAATCTGCTGCGCGAACTCGACCGGCGCCAGGGACGGTACGGGATCGAGACCATGTGCATCGGCGGCGGACAAGGGATTGCCGCGGTGTTCGAGAACCTTCGACGCTAGAAGCGTTAACCGATCGATCCGTCGCGGCGAAGTTCCGCGATCCGGTCGCCCGTAAGTCCCAACTCGGCCAGCAGAGAATCCGTCTGCTGGCCGAGTGCTGGAACGTCACCCATGCGCATTTCGACATCCGAATACGTCATCGGAGGCAGCACGGCATCGATCGGACCGTTCTCGGTGCCCACGGACCGCCACCTGGCACGCTTCTCCAGCTGCGGATGTTCCAGCAGACCGGCCATGTCGTTGAGTGCCGCGGCCGGAACACCAGCGGCGGCCAGACGCTGATCCAGATCTGTCGTCGAGTACAGACGCGTCAGAGAGCCCACCAATTCGTCTACCTCGCCACGGTTTTCGACGCGCACGATGTTGGTGCGGTAACGCGGATGATCGACCAGATCCTCTCGCTCGAACACGTCCACCATCAGCGCTCGCCATCCACGATCGTTCTGGACGCCGATCAGGATTTCGCCGTCGGCCGTGGGATACGAATCGTAGGGAACGATCGCGGCATGGCCGAGACCGACACGTGGAATCTGCTTGTCCGCATACATTTTCATGTACATCGGATGGCCCAGCCACTCGACGGTGGAATCGAACATCGAGACCTCGACGAGCGCTCCCTTGCCCGTTCGCTCTCTACGGAACAGGGCGCTCAGAATCGAAGTCAGCGCGTACATTCCTGCCGCGATGTCGGAGACCGGGATGCCGGTCTTGGTGGCCGTCTCCGGTGTGCCTGTCACGGAGATCATTCCGGTCTCGGCTTGGACCAACATGTCGTAGGCCTTGCGCTCGCGCCGCGGGCCGGCACTGCCGTAGCCGGACATGTCGATCACGATGAGCCGTGGGTATTTATCGCGCAGTTCCTCCGCGCCGAACCCCAGTCTCGCGGCTGCGTCGGGAGCCAGGTTCTGCAGGAACACATCGGCTCGCGCGACCAGATCGAGAAGGATCTGCCGGCCGGCTTCCGACTTCACATCGACGGCGATCGATTCCTTGGAACGGTTGAGCCACACGAAGTGTGATGCCTGACCGTGAACCGCCTGGTCGTAGTGACGCGCGAAGTCACCCTCGCCGACGCGTTCTATCTTGATCACCCGCGCACCCATGTCCGCGAGATGTCTGGTGGCGAGCGGTGCCGCCACCGCCTGTTCGAGTGCAACTACGGTGATTCCGTCGAGCGGAAGATCCGAGTTCGGCTGTCCCATGTCAGTAGTCACCCCAGAAGTTTTACACCCAGAATTCTCACACTCTGAATTCTTGCACTCGAACAGGACGGATCAGATGTGGCGGCCGCCGGTGATCTCGAGAACCGTGCCGGTCATGTAGCTCGAGAGGTCGCTCGCGAGGAACAGCACAACCGAAGCAACTTCCGAAGGCTCGGCTGCGCGCCCCATCGGAATCTCGGCAAGCTTCTCGTTCCAGATCCGTTCGGGCATCGCCTCGGTCATCGCCGTGCGGACCAGTCCGGGCTGAACGGCGTTGACGCGAACGTTCTTGAACGCGACCTCTTTTGCCGCGGCCTTCGTCAGACCGACGATCCCGGCCTTCGCGGCCGAGTAGTTGGTCTGCCCGAGCATGCCCACCTTGCCGGAGATCGACGAGATGTTCACGATCGCGCCCGTCTCACGCTCGCGCATGCGGGCGGCGGCAGCGCGTGTTCCGTTCCAGGCGCCCTTGAGGTGAACTGCGATCACGTCGTCGAAGTCCTGCTCGGTCATCTTCCGCATCGTGGCGTCGCGCGTCATGCCGGCGTTGTTGACCATGACATCGACTGGACCGAAAGCGCTTTCGGCCAGATCGAGCATGGCCTCGACCTGTCCGGAGTCACGCACGTCGCAGGAAGCGAAACGGGCGACCGACTCTCCACCGAGTTCGGCGACCGCAGCCGTTCCCACGGTTTCGTTGATGTCGCCGAGAACGACGGTCGCGCCTTCCTTGATGAAGGTGCGCGCAATTTCGAGCCCGATGCCCTGGGCTCCACCGGTCACTACCGCAACCTTGCCGTCCAACAATCCCATGTCCACTCCGTTCGTGAGGTTAAAGCTCGTCTGGAAAATGTGTCAGCGCTGGTTTTGCTTTTTCGCTTGCGCCACGAGCCCACCACCGAGAATCAGACGCTGGATCTCGCTGGTTCCCTCGTACAGGCGCAACAGGCGAACTTCACGGTAGATGCGTTCGACCGGAACACCGCGCATGTACCCGTTGCCCCCGTGGATCTGCACGGCGAGATCTGCGACCTTGCCCACCATCTCGGTGCAGAAAAGCTTTGCCGCCGAAGGCCCGAGACGGCGATCCTCACCGCTGACGTACCGCGCGGCCACCTCGCGCACCATCGCGCGCCCTGCCATCACACCGGCTTGCTGGTCTGCCAACATCGCTTGAACCAGCTGGAAGTCGCCGATCGCGGTGCCGCCCTGTTCCGTGACCACGGAGAACGCGACAGATTCGTCGAGCGCTCGCTGTGCTGCTCCCACCGAGAGCGCCGCGATATGGACTCGTCCGCGCGCGAGAGACGTCATCGCTGCGCGGTATCCGGTGTCCTGGTCGCCACCGACGAGGGCCGACTCGGGAACTCGGACGTTGTCGAAGGTGACCTCGGAGGTCCAAGCACCTTCTTGACCCATCTTCTTGTCCTTGGGACCGACCGTGACACCTGGCGTGTCAGCCGGAACCAGGAACACTGCAATTCCCGGACCATCGGAATCCGCCGGGCGAGTGCGCGCGAACACCACGAACAGCTGCGCCAGTGGAGCATTGGTGATGAACCGCTTGTTGCCGTCGATCACCCAGTCGGATCCGTCCAGAACGGCCTTGGTCCGAAGGCCGGCCGGGTTGGAGCCCGCGCCGGGTTCGGTGAGAGCAAAGGAAGCCACGACGTCGCCGGAGGCGATGCGCTCGAGCCACTGAGCCTTCTGCTCGTCGGTACCGAAGCCGACCAGCACCTGCCCGGCAATTCCGTTGTTGGTACCGAACATCGAACGCAGCGCCAGAGACGTGTAGCCGAATTCCATTGCCAGTTCGACGTCTTGGGTGAGGTCGAGTCCGAGCCCACCCCATTCCTGAGGGATCGCGTAACCGAAGAGCCCGATAGCTGCGGCCTTCTTGCGTATGTCCTCAGGAATGGCGTCGGTGTCGGCTATCTCCTGCTCACGCGGAACTACTTCCTTACGGATGAACTCCCGCGCAGTCGCCAAGATATCTGCGAAGTCATCTGCGTCGACCTGCATTCCCACCACTCACCTTGCTGTTTCCGAAGTCCATGCCGTCCCCCGAAGTCAATACCGTGAGGCAATCGGAGTCAAAGACCTGAAAACGAACCGAAGGTAAGGCAGAACCTATAGCAAGCTTCAGACGGTGCGCAGTTCCCGCTTCAGTAGCTTGCCGCTCTGGTTGCGCGGAAGCTCGGCCACGAAACGGACATGCTTGGGCACCTTGAACGGAGCGATTCGCTCCTTGACGTGGGCAATCAACGCCTCGGGCGTCAACTCGTCGTTGCCGTCCTTGAGCACGACGATCGCGGTGACGGCCTCGATCCACTTCTCGTCGGGCGTACCGATCACGGCAACTTCTGCCACGGCGGGGTGCGTGTAGACCGCATCTTCGACCTCGCGTGACGCCACCAGGATGCCGCCGGTGTTGATGACGTCCTTGATCCGGTCGACGACCGTGATGAAACCTTCTTCGTCCCGCACGACCAGATCGCCCGAATGGAACCAGCCGTCACGGAAGGCCTCGGCGGTGGCTTCCGGATTCTCCCAGTAGCCGTTGCACAGCTGCGGTGAGCGGTAGAGAACCTCGCCGGACTCACCGTCGGCGACATCGTTTCCGTCGGCGTCGACGACGCGGGTTTCGACGAAGAACACCGCGCGACCACAGGAAGACGGGCGATCAGCATGCTCGCTGGGCTGGAGAACTGTTGCCAGTGGGCCGATTTCGGACTGGCCGAAGCAGTTGTAGAAACCGATGTCCGGGTAGCGCTCGCGCAGACGATTGAGCACGGTGACCGGCATGATCGAGGCGCCGTACTGCGCCTTCTTCAGCGACGACAGATCGCGGGTCTCGAGGTCCGGATGGTTGGCCAGCGGTACCCACACGGTCGGCGCCAGGAACAGCGATCCGATCTTTTCGGCTTCGACACGGCGCAGGATTTCCGGGATGTCCGGCGCCTGCATCAGACTGACCGTCGCGCCGACGGACAGGTACGGCAGCATGAAGACGTGCATGCCCGCGGAGTGGTACATCGGCATGCAGATCAGCGGGTTGTCGTTCTTGTCGAGGCCGAGCGCGATCACCGAGGACACGTACTCGTGAACCAGTGCACCGTGAGACATCATGGCGCCCTTGGGCTTCGAGGTGGTGCCCGAGGTGTACAGGAGTTGCGCCAGATCGGTCGACGTCGCACGCGGTTCGAAGACCGGCACCTCGCCTGCCTCACCGATCGTGACGACGGACAGTTCCGCGTCCCGCAGTGCGATCACGTGATCGAGATCGAGGTCGGAGCGTACCGAGTCGAGCGTCGGCGCCAATGCCGGATCCACCAACACCGCGCGGGCGCCTGACTGCGCCACGAGGTACCGGAGTTCCTCCCCCTTCAGTGCGTAATTGACCGGAACATGCACCAAACCTGCTCGTGCACAGGCAAGAAATCCGATTGCATAGGCGTCGGAGTTGGTTCCGTATGCCGCGACGCGGTCGCCGTGTTCGAGCCCCAGACCGAGCAAGTAGGCGGCGACCCGCGTCACCGCGCCGTCGAGTTCGCGGTAGGTGCGAGTGCGATCTTCGAAGACGACGGCTACACGGTCGGGGTACTTGGCTGCCGAGCGCCGAAGCACTCCGTCGACAGTGTTGGTGCGTGGATCCAGGCTCATGCGCCTCAGGTTATAGGACGTCCAACTAAACCGGAAGAGCGATCGTTACTTATTGCGCCATTCGGGCTTTCGCTTGTCCACAAAGGCCTGCATACCTTCCTGAGCGTCGCAGGTCACGGCGTTGGTTGCCATAGTTTCCGCCATCGCCTCGTACGCCTGCGCTTGCGGCAGATCGATCTGGCGATAGAACGCCTGCTTACCGATCTTCACCGTCAAGGGGCTGGCCGTCGTGATCTTGGCGGCCAGTTCGCGCACCTCTCGGTCCAGGTCTTCGGGCGCGACGACGAAGTTCACCAGACCCCAGTCCGCAGCGGTGTCGGCGTCGATCGTCTGCCCGGTGAGCAACATCTGCATCGAGCGCTTGCGCCCTACTGCCCTGCTCAGCGCCACCATGGGCGTCGAGCAGAACAGTCCGATCTTGACGCCCGGCGTGCCGAAGACAGCATTCGACGCAGCAACAACCAGATCACACGACGCGGCCAGTTGGCAGCCCGCCGCGATAGCCGGGCCCTGTACTGCGGCAATCACCGGCTGCGGAATCCGCTGTACGGTCTCCATCATCTCGGTACAGCCGTCGAAGATCGCCCGCTCGTCCTCGAGGGTTCTCCCGATCATCTCCGTCAGATCGTGTCCGGCGGAGAACACCGGGCCTTCGGCGCGCACGATCACTACCCGCACGCGCTCGTCTACAGACAATTCGACAAGGGCAGCCGTCACCTCACGCATGGTCTCCGCCGAGAGCGGATTGCGCCGCGCCGGCCGATCGAGCGTCAGGAAACCGAGTCCCACCGATTCCTCGACGGAAATCTTCACTGCAGTGTCTTCTACCTGTGTCTGCGACATGTGTTCTCTCTACCAATCGAATCCGTCCCGGTCAACGAGACGAAAAGGGCATCCACTCGCACCGCGTCGATACGGTCCGGTCAATACTTCGCCACTACGAGGAGTGCCCATGAGCACCGATGCCGCCGTCACCACTGATCTCGAAGAGATTCTGCGCGCTCAGCAGGAAGCAACTCGAGCCGCTGGTCTTCCGTCCGCGCAGACACGACGCGAGCGCATTCAACGCGTCGTCGATCTCCTGGTGGCAAACCACAAGGATCTGACCGAGGCGATCAACGAAGACTTCGGCGGCCGAATCCCGGCCTACTCGGTGATGAATGACGTTCTCGGGTCGATGGTTTCACTCAAGCACGTTCGTGATTCGCTCGAAGAGTGGATGATTCGCTCACCGAGAGCTACCGGAGCGATGCAGGACCAGTTGGGTGCCACGGCGTACGTGTCGTACCAGCCGAAGGGTTCGATCGGCATCATCGGAACCTGGAATGCTCCCCTGTTCACTCTCCTGAGCCCGCTCGCCTGCGCCCTCGGAGCAGGAAATCGCGCCGTTCTCAAACCGTCGGAGATCGTGCCCAATACTGCGGCCGTCCTGGCCGAGGCGGCGCGTCGAACTCTCGACCCCGTGGAGGTCGCGGTGGTGACCGGCGGCCCGGAAGTCGCTGATCTGCTGACGTCGCTGCCTTTCGACCACCTCGTCTTCACCGGCAGCACGACCGTCGGAAAGCTGGTCATGGCCAATGCTGCGAAGAACCTGGTGCCGGTCACCCTCGAACTCGGCGGCAAGTCACCGAGCGTCTTGAGCCGCAGTGCCGATATCAGCTCTGCTGCTTCGCGTTTGGCTATCGCGAAGTCCACCAACGCCGGTCAACTCTGTGTCTCTCCCGATCTGATCTACGTTCCGCGCGAGAACACGGAAGCATTCATCGACGCGTTCACCGACCAGTTCACGGGACTGTTTCCCACGATTGCCGACAACAAAGACATGGTCTCGATAGTCAGCGATCGTCACCTCGCACGCATCGAGGGGTACATCGCGGACGCCGAAGAACGTGGGGCACGAATCATCACCGTTCCCGACGAAGAACTCTCCGCAGACACTCGTCGTCGCCCACTGCGAATCGTGGTCGACCCTCCGACCGACGCGCAGATCATGAAGGAGGAGATCTTCGGGCCGGCCGTCGTCGTCTTGCCGTACGACCAACTCGACAACGTCGTCGCCGACATCAATTCACGACCGAAACCGTTGGCGCTGTACTACTTCGGAACCGATCTGGACGAGAAGGAATCCGTACTCGAACGCACCGTCTCGGGCGGCGTCACCATCAACGACGCGATGTCTCACCCCGGGCTGAGCGACGCACCCTTCGGCGGCGTCGGGGCTTCGGGCATCGGGCACTACCACGGCCGTGAGGGTTTCCTGGAGTTCAGTCACGCGCGAACGGTATTCGAAGCAGCGCAGCATGACCCACGCGGTGAATGGGGAATGCTCCCGCCGTACGGTGAGGGTTTCGAGCAGATGATGTTGGCTCAGGTAACGCCCTAGGGCCTCCGGCCCCGTGCGCCTTTTTGGTAGTTCGCGCTACCGGAAAGGCGCACCGGCAAGGCCGCGGCTGAGGAACTCCACCAGCTGACCCGGCTCGGTGTCCTCAGACTCGATCAGTTGGATCACCTCCTTCTTGTCTTCTACCGCAAGCGGTTCGATGCCACCGAACGTGCGCATCGTGGACCCGGCCGGAAGAACACGAGCACACACGAGTGTGCCTGGCTCGAGGTTCAGCGAGCCCCACTCGTCCGTGACCTTCACCAGATGCCCGTTGCGGACGTCGCTGAGGGTCACCAACTGTCCCGGCTCCGTCGAGGCGACCTTGTACACCGAGCGCGGAATCGACAACCACTGATCGGCCAGTTCGCGTTCGTCGGCAGGCAGCAGTTCTCCGCGGCGCTCGACAAAAGCTGCGAAAATACCCGCATCGAACAAGGCAGCGTCGACGGCCAAACCACCTTCGACGGCCAGCGTCAGTGCTTCTTCGCTGTTGAACTGCTCGGCACGGATGAGCGCAAGATCGAACACGGCGTCGAAGTACTCCGGCGTGCGCGAGAACAACTGAGCCTTGACGTAGAGCCAGCTGGCCCGGTCGTCGAACGTCACCTCGGACTTACCGAGATGGCAAACCTTGAACTTTCGACCGGAACCGCACCAGCACTTGTCATTTCGTCCGAGTTCGGGGTGCTCGGCCGGGGCGTAGCGCTGAAGAACCTCGTGCAGAACCTCGGACTCGCCACCCTCGATTCGGCCCAGCAAAGCCAGCGCGCGCGTCACATCGCTTCGATCGGCGGCCAGTAGCGCCAGATCGAAGATCGCGGGAGTCCAGTCGGGATCGAGATCGTGCGCTGATTCGTACGACGCCTCAGCGGCCAGGATCTTGCCGAGACGATCCGAAGCCTTGCCCGCCAGCCAGTGCGCTGCCGGCTTGACACGACGCGACCCTTTTTCGGCGAGAGCAGTTGCAACAGAATGCAATACGGAATCATGATCGTCGAGTTCGGACAACAGCTCCAACGCTGCCGCAGCCGCGGGCGGCTCGGCGAGGCCTGCGAAGGCCTGCGGATCCTCCTTGATCTTCTTGCGCGCCCAGTCCGAGACATCGTCGACGCCTTCGGCTTTCGCGGCCATGACCACATCGACGAAGGCGATCACCGACGCGGCTTCTTCGGGGTGCAGATTCTCGCGGACCTCGAGCATGCGAGCCCGGTTCGCCAGGTGGTACGCCTCGAAATCGAATCCGTCGACCGCAACGTAATCACCGTCGCGGACGTAACCTGCCGCCTCGAGCATTTCGCCCAGCGGTGCGGTCGGCTGACGGAACAGCGACGGCTCGTCGAGCATCAATTGCCAGACAATGGCATCGAGGGTGTCAGCACCGGTGTCTGCGAGGACCGTCCCCAGACTCTCGCCGAATCCGGGTGCGGGATCCAGTACCTCGGGGATGGTGCAGAGTGTCAGCTCACGGTCAGCGACGAACAATCCGATCAAGTCACCTACCGAGCACTCGGCAAGGGTGTCGGTGTCGAGCAGAAAGCCTTCGTCGTGTGGGAACTCCGGATCTTCGATCCCACGATCAGCCAAAAGATCGTCGTCGGTCCCGCGGTGCACGACGCTGATGCCGTGGATTTCGTCGTCGTCACGATCGAGGAAAACCCGCAGCATCATCAGATCGGGGTTCGCGTCGAGAACGCCGGACTTGATCTCCGCTTCGGTGAGGCGATGGGTCAACACTCGATGCTCGAACAACGTGTCGAGTGCGGCGTACCGCTCCTCACTCAAGTATCCGAGCAACGGGTCCTCGACGTACTCGACGAATTCGGTCATGTCCTCGGCTGTACCGTGCCCGGCGTCAGCCAACAGGGTGCCCCAGTCCGCCGCTGTCTGCGGGCCGTGCTCACGCAACAACTCCATCGCGGCTTCGGCGATCAAGTCATTGGCATCCATCGGTTCGTTCACCTATCCAACTTTAACGGGGTCGACTCGATACATCGTCACCGGTCATCGGTCGAGTGATCGGCGCCTCCACGCAACTCGCGCACCAGTTCTTCGGCCTCGAGATCTTCGGAAGCGAGAACCTCGAGCACCCTCGCAGCCTGCGATTCCATTGCCATGACCACAACACCCACCGCAAACGCTCCAGTGGGGGCCGTCAGGACCCGAGCACTGATCACATCACCTGGCTTGCCTTCGACCGAGTGAGCAACCGTGACGGTCTCCTTGGACCCACGATCGAGCAGCACGACGCCGGTGTCGGACGTTTCGATCACCTCGTACACCGACCTCCGGATTCCGAGCCACTGTGCGGCTGTCACAACTTCCGCCTCCGGAAGTAGTTCGCTGCGTCTGGCCAAGAATTCGGCAAAGATTCCACCCTCGAACAGAGCGACGTCCAGTGCCGAGCCGTCGAAGATCGTGGCCGCGATCAGTTCGTCCTCGGAGAGATTTTCGTTTTCGAGATCGTCGAGCCCGGTCACGATGTCGACGAATTCGGAGGCGAACGCAAACAGGCATGCCTTCTTGTACAGCCACCGACCGTCCGCCTTGACGGATTCATCGGCCTTTCCGAGGTGGCAGACCTTGTACTTGCGGCCGGAACCGCACCAACACTTGTCGTTTCGTCCGAGTTCCGGGTGATCGGCTGGGACGAAGTCCTGCAGTACGGCGTAGAGATTCTCTTCGGTTCCGCCGTCGATCCGCCCGAGCAGTGACAGCGCCCGGGTCGCATCGCCGCGGTCCGACGCGAACTGAGCCAGCTCGAACAAAGCCGGACCCCAACCGGATTCGGCAAGGACAGCTTTCTCGTAGTGCGCCTCCGCTTCGAGGACGCGCCCCAGCCGATCGACGGCCTTACCGGCGAGCCAATGAGCCGCCGCCCTGACCGACCGTGGCCCTCGCTCGGCCAGTTCGGAGGCAAGCGCTTCGAGGATTGCGTCGGTCACCGGGTCCTGATTCCGAAATCCGAGATCGAACACGGCCACTGCAGCACCCGGATCTGCCAGTGAGACAAAAGAGTCCGGAGCAGCGCTCACATGACGGTGGGCCCAGTCCGCGATATCGAAGTCGGCGATGACCGCGTCGGTGTATCCGCGGTCCGCCAGATCGACAAACGCAACGGCAGAGACTGCCTCGTCGTGGGTCAGGTCGTAGGTACTGGCCACCAAGGCTGTCCGAATCTGCAGGTCGTAGGCGTCGAAGTCGAATCCCCGCCGAGCCAGTAGCTCACGCTCGTGCTCGTAACCTGCCACCTCGAAGATCTCACCCAGCGGCGCAACAGGAACCGTGAAGAGTGACGGATCCTCGATCAGGAGTTGCCAGCACACAGAATCCAGGGCCTCGACTCCGTCCTCCTCGAAGAGTTCGCCGAGCGCCGGAGCAAGATCGGGTTCGTCCTCGATCTCGACCAGACGAAACGCAAGTGTTCCGTCTTCGACAGCCAAGCCGACGAGATCACCGTCGGCGCACTCGCCGAGGGTTCCGGCCGGAAGTACCACAACTCGTCGACTCCGGAAGGGAGCAGCTCCGCGTTCGGAGGCTGCTTCTTCCGCCAGGGCCACCCGGATCGCCCCGTCGTCGTCGCCGAATGCCAAGATCGGTTCCAGGTCGGGGCTCGCGTCAAGGATGTCCGACGCAATTTCGACTTCGCTGAGCCGGTGAGTGAACACGAGCCCTTCGAGGACCGTGTCGAGAGCGACGTACTTTCCGTTGGGCAGGTACCCGAGCATCGGTTCGGACAGGTACTCGAGTACATCGGCCAACTCGGTCGCAGTTCCGTACTCCTCGAGATGGGTCGCCCACTCTTCGAGACTCAGCGGGCCTTGCTCGCGCAGAACAGCCAAAGCAGCGGAGGCAATGGAACCGGCAGCGTCGTCGTCGAAATCAGTCACCCGCCAATGGTAGGCGACCTATTGCAGCCCACTGAGCCCCTCGCCCAGCACGGTCGCACCGAGGATCGTCAGGATGACCGTCATCATCACCGCGTTGTTGGCGGTCATCCATGCCTTCGCGGACGCGAGGATCTCGTCGGCACGCTTGCCGGAGAACACCTTCACCAGGATCGGCGACGCGATGCCGACGCTCGCGATGACCGTGAAGATCACCGCGGCAACAATCTGTTGGGCAACGACATTCGTGGCGACCGCGATAGTGGCCGCACCGGATACCGCCAGCGCTGCATTCTTGGGATTGACCGCCGCGGACAAGAACGCCAACCCGAACGCCTTCCGCGGAGTCAACCCGTCGACGCTCTTCATCCACTTCGGAACTGTCGGCTCACTCCCGTTTCGCGGACGCGCGCGCCACTGCTTGTATGCCAAGCCGAACAGGACAAGACCCAACACGATTCGTACGACGCTCGACCACACCGAAGTCTGCGACGACTCCGACTCCGCAAACGAATAGTCCGCGATCACGATGGTCACCGCGACGACTGCCGAGATTCCGAGGACCCACCCGAGTAGAAAAGATGCCGCCCCTCGATGTGCTCCAGCGGTGATCATGACGAGCACGATCACCGCCATGGGCATCGAGACGAAAAGCAGGCCGAGGGCAATCGGAAGAGACAGACCGATCGCAGCTAGCACCGAAAACCTCCAGTTGAATGCACGATCGACGATCGATTCGAGGTCGAAATCACGACGTCGGAGGCAGCATGACCTCGATGAGATGCGGGCCGGGTTCCGCCAGCGCTGCGGCAAACTGTTCGGCCAACTCCTCCGCTGTGTTCGCCCGCGACGCGGGCACTCCCAACCCCTCGGAGATCTTGACGTAGTCCATGTTCGGAGATGACAGATCCAACATCGACTGTGCGACGACGCCGCCACCTTCTGCGCCGACTCGTTGCAGTTCGCCACGCAGGATGGCGTATGCGCGATTGTTGAGCAGAATCGTCGTGACGTTCAACATCTCTCGCGCCTGCGTCCACAACGCCGTGATGGTGTACATCGCGCTTCCGTCGGCTTCGAGATTGATCACCGGTCGCTCCGGCGCTGCCACAGCGGCGCCCGTCGCCACCGGGATGCCCTGGCCGATGGCACCTCCGGTGAGCGTGAGCACGTCGTGGCGCGGCGCTCCGGCAAGGGCAATCGGGATCGCCCAACCGGAAGTCGCCGCCTCGTCGGAGATGATGGCGTCGCCTGGCAGCAGGGCGCCGATCACGTCGGCCCAATTTCGAACGTCCAGAGGCCCGCTCGGCAGCGCCGGCCGATTCGCTTCCTGCACAACAGGTTCGACTCCCGGTGCCACGAGTTCGGCCACTGTCTCCAGTGCACCGGCAACATCGTCGCCGACGCTTGCCAGCGTTGTCACCGCAGCACCCTCCGGTGCCAGATCGCTCGGTTTTCCGGGATACGCAAAGAACGAGACCGGCGAAACCGCTCCGGCCAGAACCAGCTGAGTTGTTCCGCGAAGTTGTTCGGTGGCGTGCTCGGCGAAGTATCCCAAGCGCTCGAATGACGGTAGCCCCGCGCCTCGTTGAAGCCTGGCTGGAAAAGTCTCGATCAGAATCTGTGCACCGGTCGCGACCGCAATTCGGGAAGCGGCGCGCAGCCCAGCTTCGGAACAGGCTGCGCCGCCCAGCAGTAGCGTGGCGCGACCCTCGGCATTGAGCGCGCCCACCACCGAGTCGATCTGTGTTGCAGAAACTTCCGCCCGCGGCGGTATGTCCCGAGGACCCGCAAGAACTCCACCTTCGCCCCACGAGACGTCGGCAGGGAGGACAAGTGTGGCAATGTGCCCGGGCGGATTCATCGAGGCGGCAACGGCGTCGGCCGCGTCGCTACCGACGGTCGCGGTGGATTCGGAACGTCGACTCCACCCCTCCAGCCACTCGGTCAGCGCGTCGATATTCGATTCGAGTGGAGCGTCGAAACCGTGGTGGTAGGTCGCATGGTCCCCGACGATGTTCACGATGGGGGTGTGGGCGCGGCGCGCGTTGTGAAGGTTCGCCAGTCCGTTCGCCATTCCGGGGCCGAGATGAAGCAGCGTCGCGGCAGGCTTTCCGGCGATACGCGCGTACCCGTCCGCGGCACCGGTGACGGCGCCCTCGAACAAGCCGAGTACCGCACGCATCTGCGGAACGGAATCGAGTGCGGCGACAAAATGCATCTCGGACGTTCCTGGATTGCCGAAGCACACCTCGACGCCCGAGTCGACCAGGCTTTGGATGAGCGACTGTGCACCGTTCATTTCGATCACCTCTTCTTCATGAAAAGCTGCGAATGCTTCCTGCGCTTCATCGTGAGCAACCGAACTCCCGGTGCGTGCTCCTCGATCCGAACAGTCATCCGTACCTCCGTCGTGGCCGAGAGTCTCGATTCAAGCTACTCGGTCGGGAGTTCAGCGTTCATAGCCCTTGCGCATATCGTCGACGATGCGCGGCCGGTCGAGTGTTGACGGCTCCAACTCCCGCCTCGGGCGATCGCGAGGAAACACCGAGGCCGACGCCAGGGTGGGCTCGTCGAGGAACCTCAGATTCGGCACATCAGCGGGCAGACGAAGCTCCGCCGGCGTGGAACCTCTTTGCGCGAGCACGTATCCCCAGTCACCGAAGCTCGGCACGAAAACGTGATAGGGCGAGACACTCAGTCCGACAGCCGATACCGTCGACACCGTTCGCCAGTACGCATCCGGCGTCGAGTACGGGCTGCCGGATTGGACGACCATCAGCCCGCCCGGATTCATCGCGGCAGCGGCAAGTCCGTAGAACTCCATCGAATACAAGCGGCCGAGTGCGGGGGTGTCGGGATCCGGGAGGTCGACGATCACCGCATCGAAACCCGGTTCCGGACGCTCTCGCAGCCACCGAAACGCGTCGTCGAGTACGACGTCCACCCGTGGATCCTCGAGCGCTCCCTCGTTCAGATCACGAAGACGCGTGTTGGCCAACTCGATGACTGCCGGATCGAGTTCCACTTGAACGATTTGCTCGACGCTGTTCATTCGCAGCACTTCCCGTGCAGCGAGGCCGTCACCGCCGCCCAGAATCAGCACGCGCCGGGGGTCGTTCACCAGGGCCGGATACACCAGCGACTCCGTGTACCGATGCTCGTCGACACTGGAGAACTGCAGGTCTCCGTCGAGGAACAGGCGCACGTCGTTCCCCCGCTCGGTGACGACGATTTCCTGGTACACCGATCGCTCGGCGGCCACCACGGGATCGGTGTAGAGCCGCTGCCTCGATGTGGTCTCGATGTCCGACGCTGCGATCAGCAACCATCCGATCAAACTTGCTGCCAACAGCATTGCGACGACGGCGATCGATCGTGCGCGCAGGCTGAGCTGCCACCGAAGGAGTATCAGCGCGACCACTGCCGCAGCCACGAGATTGATCATGCCGGTGAGTGCGGCACCGCGAATCATTCCCGCCCACGGCAACAGTACGAACGGCCACAGCAGACCACCGATCAATGCGCCGAGGTAGTCGGCGGCATTGAGGTTGGCCAGTACCTTTCCGGTGCTCTGTGCGTCGTTGTCGCTGCGACCGGACTGCAAGAGCGTCATCAGCAGAGGCACTTCGGCACCGACGAGGATGCCGATCAGCGCGGTCGCCGCCACCAGAACTGCTGCGCTGGAACCGAAGAACGTGAAGGTCACGTACAGCGTGACGGCACTGAATCCGCCGATCAGCCCGAGCAGTATCTCGACCGTCACGAACGAAGCGGCAGCGTGTCCCAGCAGAGGTTTGGCGGCCAGCGCTCCGATACCCAGAGCCGCAACAAATCCCGCGACGATCAACGACGTCTGGGTGATGCCGCCGCCGGTCAGACTCACGCTGAGTGTCAACAGGGCCAGCTCGTAGATCAGGCCACACGCAGCGCACGCCGCAACCGCCGCAAGGAGAAGGACGCGTGCGCGCGGGCCGAGCATCGTCGAACGCTCGTCAACTGTCACATCGGGATCAGCGGCAACCATCAGGTGAGCGCTGCGGCGTTCACCAAACCGATGGACAGCAAGCTCACACCCACAGCCCACGCGGCGCCACACATCTTCGGATCCTGCACCAGCGCAACCAGCTTGCCGGGAAGGAATGCGTTCATCAATCGCAGCGCGATCGCTTGCAACACGATCGCGAACAGTCCGTACACCGCGGAGTCGGCGAGTCCCTGAGCAAAGCCGTCCGAACTGGTCAGGATTGCCGTCACCACGATGATCGCCAGCGCAAGATGATTGGAGGCCAACAGAATCGCGGCGTTCGGATTCTTGTCGACGTAAACCTGATGGCGGAGATTTCCGGGTGTCATGAGGTCGAGGACCAGGAATCCCGTCGCCAGAACCGCTGCACCGACGACGAAGTAGGCGAGGGTGCCGAGAACGCCACCGACGAGCAATGCCGGATCCACCGTCCCGATCTCGACGGAAGTGGATGCAAAGATGTTCGTCACGCCGTTCTCCTTCTCATTGAGCATTACCGTCATTTGGCACTACCCGAACCGCCGCTGCCACTGCTTCCACCCGCCGGGGATCCCGGGTTGAAACCCGGTCCCAGGTACGCGTATCCGCCGCTGCGATACGTGCCGTCGATGTCCTCTACCTTGATGGTGCTGCCACCGCCCGAAGCCGAACTGACAGTGACGATGTCGTCGTCGTAGCGCAGGTATTCGTTGCCGCCGTCAGCACTTCGCGCCGCTGGTTCGTCCGCGTCGACAATCCGTGAGACGGTCGTGCCCACTGGATCTTTCGACGAGTACAACACGACGTCGCCATCCTGGGACGTCTTGGAATAGTTGTCCGCGATGAAGTCTTTGGCTCCACCACCGCACGCCGACAACATAATTGCGGCCGCCACCATCACCGGAGCAAACCACGTCCGCCCCCTCACGGGCGCCACCTACTGCGCGTCTTCACGATCACTCCTGTCCCCTCCCCCGGGTACAAATGCCAACTCTGCCAACTCCACCCCTGGCGGTCTCGCACGCCACACAACGCGGTCAACGCTGTGTCGTCGCCGGGAAAGGATCCGCAGATCCAACCGTCCTGGCCGGCGGACTCTCTCAACGATGCAGCTTCCGAATCGAATTCGACTCGGTCCAGGATCAGCGAGGAAGACTCGAACCGGTAGTTTTCCGTGGACTCCACTGCCGGCAGTGGTTCACCGCCGACTGCAAGAGCATCGCACGAAACCTGTTCGGTCAGTTTCTTTCCCGACGCCCAGGCCGTCACCACGTGCGAAGCCCCCAGCACTCCGAGGGTCAGCGTCGCGTCGGAAGTTCCGATCACCAACTCGGCGAGGGTCGGTGGCGCAGGAGCTCCCAGTACCAACCCCAGTGCCGAGGCATCCACGTCGGTCGGCTCCACGTCGAGTAGATACAGGCTCATTCCGGGGGGCCCGAGTGGATGACAGTGAGTTCGCTGCGAGTGACCGCCCGTCCCGTGGAAACCTCCCACGACTGTCCGCGCGCCCACTTCTCGAATGCAATCAGGCCGGTCTTGTCTGCGGTCGCATAGTCCGCGTATTCCATCGAGCCGGAAGGGGCCGTACCCGTCGTACCCTCGGCCGTGAACTTCGCCGTTCCACTTTCGATCTTGCGGTGAACCTTGTCGTCGAGAATGACGTCGCCGTTCGGGACCAGGTTGGTTCCTTCTCGACGCATCCAGAGAGTCATCTCCAATTCGCCCTCGTCGTCCTCGACCGTCAGCCAACGACGACCGGTCGAACCGTCGAGAAGGTGCTCACGCCAGATGTACCCCTCTTCGTCGAGCGTGATGGTCCCTCGAACAACATGGTCGATACCCGCGTACGTGATGATGTCGCCGACCCCGATCTTGTGGGGGTCGTACACCTCGGGATAGTCGGCGAGCGGGTCGACGCGAGCATTCGGCTTGCCCTGGCGTCCACGCAGGACCACAAACACGACGGCAGCGATCACTACGAGTATCAGGACAACTATCAGCACGTTGGTCAACGGTTTCTCCGAAATCGTCTCGGCAGGGTTGCCGCGGGCCATACCCTACCGATCCGTTCTCAGCCTTTTCGGATGAGACTGCCGGCAATCCGGCCTGTCGCCGACCGGACAGGTCTCCAGCGCCGCGGGCAGATCGAAAGACTGCCCCGGCGCACCTTTGCGTTTACGCTCAGCCCGAGGAACTCCGCGCGAACGAAAGCCGGTCGACTGACGATGAGCAAGAACACGGAGCCGTCTGCCCGCACCGTCATGCACACACCACGATTCTGGTTGACACCATTGATAGTGGTCACCCTCTTGATGTCTGCGCTGGCAGCGTTGTACATGGGCGGGATACTCGACCCCAAGAAACACCTGGACCAGTTCCCGATCGCCCTGGTCAACCAGGACGAGGGCGACACCCTCCCCGGTGGCGACCCCGCCGACCGCAAGAACTTCGGAAACGACATCGTCGCCGGCCTCGAAAGCGGAATCGACCACCAGAAGATCGACCTGCAGCAGATCGGTATCGCCGAAGCCCAATCGCGGTTGAACTCCGGCACGCTGTACGGCGCGATCGTGATTCCCAGTGATTTCACGAAGAGGACGATCATCCTGGCGGAGGCCAGCGTCGTCGCCGGTGACGTAGAGCAACCGATCATCACGATCTACACCAATCCTCGCGCCGGTTCCGTCTCGGCATCGCTGGTCCAGTCGATCGGAACCACAGCCCTCGCCTCAGTCAACAAGAACATGGGCGAGCAACTCACCGCCCTTGTCACCGCGCAGTTGGAAGCGGGAGGCACCGGAACCCAGATCTCCGGAGCGAGCCGCCTGCTGCTCGAAAACCCGGTGAACGTACTCACGGTTGCCCACGATCCACTTCCCGACGGAACCGGATTCGGTTTGGTGGCATTCTATTTCGCGCTGCTGTTGGTCCTTGCGGGATTCACCGGAGCAACCGTGGTCAATTCCTTGGTGGACGGCATGCTCGGATACGCGCCTACCGAATTCGGTCCACTCTTCGTTCAGAACGACGTTGTGGGTATCAACAGGTTTCGAACGCTGCTCGTCAAATGGGCATTCATGATCGTGTTGTCCGGCATAGTCTCCGCGTTGTTCCAGTGGATCAGTCGCGCCCTCGGAATGCCGGTCACTCACGGGCTTGCATTGTGGGAGTACGGCGCGCTGGTCATCACAGCGGTGGGCATCACGGCGATGTCGGTGATGGCCGCGTTCGGCTCGTTGGGCATGTTGATCAACCTGTTCGTGTTCGTCATTCTCGCGCTGCCCTCGTCCGGTGGCACCATCCCCCTCGAAGCCAGCCCCAGGTTGTATGCCTGGCTGGCGCAATTCGAGCCGATGCACCAGATCTACATGGGCACGCGATCGATCCTGTTCTTCGGCGCACGCGGTGAGGCAGGCCTGCTGCATGCCGTCTGGATGACGTTGGTGGGTCTACTGATCGGCGTCGTACTCGGCATCGTGACCACCCGTTTCTACGACCGCAAGGGCTACGAGCGCACCCATCGCCGCAAGGTGGCGTGACATGGTACCCAGCCGGGATTTGATCGAAACCTGTTGAGCCGATTCAATGTGATTGCGCGTTTCGGGAATCTTCGAGCCCCTTCCGCACGTTGTACAACTATGGCTAATTACAAAACAGTCAATCCCGCGACAGGTGAAACCGTCAGGGAATTCGATACTTTGGATGACGCCGGAGTTGAAGCCGCACTTGCGAACACGCATCGCGGCTACTTGACCTGGCGCAACAGTGCGCCACAGCAGCGTGCGGCAGTCCTGAGCAAGACCGCCGAACTGTACACAGAGCGCGCAGACGAACTGGCCCGAATGATCTCCTTGGAGATGGGTAAGCCGGTCCGCGAGGCCAAGGGCGAAGTACAACTCTCGGCCGCGATCTATCAGTGGTATGCAGACCACGGTCCGGCACTGCTCGAGGAAGAACGACTCGACGTTCCCGGGGCCGAGGAGTCGGTTGTGTACCGGCGACCGATCGGCGCTCTCATCGGCGTCATGCCGTGGAACTTCCCGTACTACCAAGTCGCCCGCTTCGCGGCACCGAATCTGATGCTCGGTAACACGATCATTCTCAAGCACGCATCGAACTGTCCGCAGTCGGCGCTGCTGATGGAAGAGATTCTGCGAGAAGCCGGATTGCCGGACGACGCCTACGTCAACGTCTTCGCGACCAACGAGCAGATCGCGGACATGATCGCCGATCCCCGAGTTCAAGGTGTGTCACTGACCGGCAGCGAACGCGCCGGAACCAGCGTCGCCGAAACTGCCGGACGCAATCTCAAGAAGGTCGTCCTCGAACTCGGCGGATCAGACGTGTTCATCGTCCTCGATTCCGACGACATGGATGCCACCGTCAAGTCCGCAACCAAGGCACGTCTGTCCAATGCCGGCCAGGCCTGCAACGCGGCCAAGCGTTTCATCGTCACCGAAGATTTCTACGACGACTTCACCGACAAGTTGGCGACGTCCTTCGAATCCGTCACTGCCGGTGACCCGTTGGACGAATCCACAGTCTTGGGTCCGCTCTCTTCGCAGAGCGCGGCAGACACTCTGATCGAGCAGATCGACGACGCTGTGTCCAAGGGTGCCACGCTGCTGACCGGTGGAAAGAAGATCGACGGCCCGGGCGCCTACGTTCAACCGACATTGCTCGCAGACGTGACACCGGACATGCGGGCCTACAGCGAAGAACTGTTCGGACCTGCCGGAGTCGTCTACAAGGTCAAGTCGGCCAGCGAGGCTGTGGAACTTGCCAATTCGTCGGTCTACGGCCTGAGCGGATCCGTCTGGAGTAGCGATCTCGATTCCGCCCGGTCGGTCGCTGCAGATCTCGACGTGGGAATGGCGTTCGTCAACGAGCACGGAACGACGTTGCCCGGTCTGCCCTTCGGCGGAGTCAAGCGCTCCGGAGTCGGCCGCGAGCTGGGTCCATGGGGAATGGACGAGTTCGTCAACAAGAAGCTGCTCCGCGTCTCGAAGAAGTAGTTCGACACAGAAGTAGCTCGACACAGAAGTAGCTCGGCGCAAAGGAAGGCCCTGACCTCGATGGAGGTCGGGGCCTTTCCTCATAACCCACGGACCAGCAAGCGGGTCCGCTGCCTGGTCACTCGCTTGCCGGCGTGGCACCCCCACGAGTGAGGCTCCACCCGAACCTCGTCGCGATGACAGCTGACACCCAGCCCAACAGTGCACCCACCAGTGGAGCAGCGACGGCGGTGTAGATCGCCTCGTTGGAAACACCAACCGACACGGCGGAGTCACCGACGAAGGCGAAATCGGTTCGGGAGGCGAAGGACGCCCACTCGATCAGGCCGGAGACAACAATAATCAGGAACCCCAGCAGGAAGCCGAAGCCGGCCAGCAGAACGTGAAGTGCGCGCATCCGGTCAGTCTGCCTGTAACACCCACCCAGATAAAACCGACCTGCTGGTATGACACTTTCACGTATCGCTCGCACTTCCGTGATCGCCGCCGCCCTCTGCGCGGGCGCAGCCATCTGTTCCGCGACGTCAGCTTCCGCGGACGTAGTCGACGTCACGATCCTTCCGGGTCTCAGCAGCGGACCGACGACGCCGTACGGAGCGGGCTGCACGTATCTGGTGGTTGCCAGGACAGCAGCGTTGAACGAGCCGAACGTCTCGATTGTCGACATGAACCGGGCGTCGACCATGTTCCCGCAGGAACTGATCTGGGACACCGTCAATCCCTACTTCACCTTGCCGGTCGTACTCGGCCACGCCGTCACGCTGTGGACTCCGACTGCACCGGGCGAACACTCTCTGATGGCCTACCAGACGTCCGCGGGCGGGCCGGTCACAACGGTCGATGTCAATCCGGCGACACCGATCGGTCCGGGGTGCGTCGTCGCACCCTGATCCGCTAGCCCTCCAAGAAGTCGACGAGCACCCGGTTGATTTCATCGGCGGGAACCATCGGAATGCTGTGATGCGAAGAAGCTTTCAGCACCTCGACACGCGCTGCGGGAACCCTCTCCCGCACTGACTTCGACACGGATTCCGCATCATGCACCCGTCCGTCTTGTGCGAGGACCACCAGCAACTCGACATCCAGTGCGCTCAAGGCCTCCTTCGAAGGACGTCGAGGCACTACGAGATCGGGTCGCGGTAGATCCGAAGTGCCCACTTCCACAAGAGACAGCCAGTCGGAGTCGATACTCAACTCACCTGTCTCCCAATCCAACAGTCGCCGTCGGCGCGCTCGCGACGGGGAGAGCAACAGCGGAAGCGCACGCAGAAGGTAGCCCGCCTTCATGCCGGAGAAACTCGAATTAGGGTCGAGCAGAACAAGTTTGCCGAGACGATCAGGTCGATGCAGCGCAAAGGCCAACGCAATCATCGCGCCGTAGGAATGTCCGATCACATCGACGGTGTCGGCCCCGGTGCAATCAACTATCGAGTCCATCCACTCGATCAGATCGTCGACGGACTTCATCCGATCACCATTCGGAATGCTGAGTCCGGCATCACCCAGCGTGTCGACGGCAAAAACACGCCGGGATTTCGACAGCGCCCCAAACATTGTCGAACCACACCGTCGAAGTGGCACCTCCCCCAGGCAGAAGGATCAACGGCCGCGAGTCTGCAGGTCCACAGACGTTCACGTGAGTGCTACCGAACCGCCCCGCGAGATCCACACCCAGCGGTTTCTGCGGCCATTTGGTCAGTACAGCGTCGTATGCGCGATTGAAGTCCATCCCCCACCCCCATTTCTCTCGATTATCGAGATAGTAGACAATCGAGAGACAACACACCAGGGCTGGAGGCATCCTTGAGCGTCGGCGATGCAGAAGACGAAGCGATGGCGATCGTCCACTCGCTTCGCGCACTTACCGTCGACTTGAACGTGGCGGTTTCCGGCTTTGCGAACAAGTACAAAATGCACTCCACCGACGTGCGCGCGTTGATCTGCCTTCTCGATGCCGAGCGCTCGGACACACCGGCGACACCAGGCTGGCTCGGCGCACAGCTGGGTATCAACTCGGCGTCGGTGACCGCGCTCGTCGACCGGATGGTCAAAGCGGGCCACGTAGCTCGGGAGCGAGACTCAGCAGACCGCAGGCGGGTGCTCTTGCAGGTCACACCAACCGCAGCCGCACTCGGCGAGAGTTACTTCGGCCCACTCATTTCACGGGCGGTGAGCACCCTCGGCAATTACACCGCCACAGAGCGAGCCACCATCGCGAGTTTCATCGCCGCGATGCGAACGGACGTGGAGCGGACTCGAGTCGATAGGGAGCCCTCCCGGTGACTCGCATACTTCCCGCGGGAGAACGCGCATTGCTCGTGGACTTCGATTCCGAAGCTGGCGTTCTCGCGTTCACCGAAGCACTGACGCGTAACACCCCGGTCGGGGTCGAAGACTTCCTCCCCGCAGCTCGCACGGTCCTGGTCACGTGCACCCCGGCGGCAGATCTCACGTACGTCCGGAAGCGCTTGAACGATCTCGAGCAGACCGATTCTGCCGCGACCACAGACGAGCATTTCGAGACGGATGCACTCACCATCGCCGTCAGGTACGACGGGCCCGACCTCGACGACGTCGCACAGTCACTTGGTATGAGCCGATCCGAGGTGGTTGCGGCCCACACCGGGGCAATGTGGCGTTGCGCCTTCATCGGATTCGCACCCGGCTTCGCCTACCTGACTTCAGGCGACACTCGGCTCGACGTTCCGCGTCGAACGCAATCACGAACCGCTGTGCCTGCCGGTTCCGTCGCCCTGGCCGCTGGATACAGCGCGGTCTACCCGCGTGCATCACCGGGTGGCTGGCAGATCATCGGGAGCACCGATGCCGTGATGTGGGATCTGAACGCCACACCACCGGCCACCGTTCAGCCCGGCAGACGCGTGCGCTTCGTGAACGAGGAACAACGATGAACGGCCTCGAGATACTCGACACCGGGCCGCTGAGCCTGATCCAGGACCTCGGACGGATAGGTCATCTTCGCTCGGGTGTCGGGGTTTCCGGTGCGGCAGACAGGCGATCTCTCAGGCTTGGCAATCGGCTCGTCGGCAACAACGAGGGCGCAGCCGGTGTCGAGGTCCTCCTGGGCGGGCTGAGTCTTCGGGCGCAGCAACCGACAACGATCGCGTTCACCGGTGCGCCTGCACAGGCCTACCGCGACGGCATTCCGGTCGGGCATTCGAGCGTGATCGATCTGCGGGCTGGGCAGACCGTCCGCCTGGACTACGCACCGAGTGGACTGCGGACGTATCTGACCGTCCGAGGCGGCATTGTGGTTCCCGAGATCCTGGGATCGCGCAGCACCGACACGATGTCCGGGATCGGTCCGGCGCCTCTCGAGCCTGGTGTTTTTCTCCCGATCGGGCCATCGCCGACCACGTTCTCAGCCGTCGACCTCGCACCGGTGCCGCCGATGGCAAACGAGACTCTCGCCATTCGAGTGGTGTTCGGTCCTCGCGCAGATCGATTCACCAACCCCGAAACACTCCTCCATGGCCGATGGGCGATCTCGACCGACTCGGACCGAATCGGCGCACGCGTCGATCGCGTCGGCGCCGACGAACTACTTCGAAGAACAGACGACACCGAACTGCCCACCGAAGGCGTGGCACTCGGATCGATCCAGGTCCCACCCAGCGGCCAACCTGTCGTGTTCCTCGCCGATCACCCCATCACCGGCGGCTATCCGGTGGTGGGAGTGGTCGCGGACGCAGATATCGACCGACTCGGCCAAGCCCGCCCGGGTCAACACATCCGGTTCGTCAGGGCCTGAGCACGCCGAGCGATGGCGTGTCGGACCCAGCCGTCACACTGATGTCGTGCGAGTTGTCCTGGTCCCCGGTAGTACGACGTCCACGGGAGCTGTGACGGCAACTGTCCTACGGACCGATCCCGCTGGAACGCCGCTCGCCGATCCCGTCGAATACCCCGACCTGATCGCAGCGGTACGCACCATCGAGGAAGCCGAGCACCCGCGGTGGGTGTGGCCGAGTACGGCGACCGTGTACCCACCTCTACTGCGGGCAGGCGTACGGGTTCAACGGTGCCACGACATCTCCCTGACCCGCGCGATACTCGGAATGCGCGCCGGCAAACCGTCACCGCCCGCCGACGAGTTCGACGACGATCGACTCGGACTCTTCGACACTGCACCCGTTCTCGATCCCCTCGCCGTCGTCACCGAATTCGCCGAGCAGCGCGCAACCATCGGCGCGGACGCTCGACTGGACTTGTTGATCGCAGCAGAATCGGCCGGCGCTCTCAGCGCCGCCGAGATGACGCACACGGGCCTTCCGTTCTCGACGCAGAAGCATCGCGAACTCCTCGAAGAACGGCTGGGGCCGCGGCCGACGGGATACGACCTCCCCGCACGCATGCAGGAACTTGCCGCACAGATCAGTGAGGTCTTCGGGCGCACCGTCAATCCTTCGTCTTCGGTGGAGATCACCGAGGCGTTCGGACGTCAGGGCATCGAACTACCGTCGACGCGCAAGTGGTTTCTGCAGGAAATCGATCATCCGGCTGTGCCGCTGCTCCTACGTCACCGCGAACTCGCCAAGCTGTACAGCACCAACGGTTGGCAGTGGATGGACAGTTGGGTGCGGGGCGATCGATTCCGCCCGATCTACGTTCCCGGTGGTGTCGTGTCCGGCAGGTGGGCGAGCCGGGGCGGCGGGGCCCTCCAGATTCCTAAGACCATGCGCTCGAGCGTCGTCGCAGATCCGGGCCACGTGTTCGTCGTCGCCGACGCCGGTCAGCTCGAACCCCGAATTCTGGCCGCCATGTCCGGCGACCGCCGCATGATGGCTGCCGCCGGCGACGACGATCTGTACGCACTTGTCGGTGCAGAAGCCTTCGGCGGGGATCGCGCAAAAGCCAAGGTCGCAATCCTCGGAGTCCTGTACGGGGCGACGGCGGGTGAAGCCAAAGCACTGCTCGTCTTGTTGCGGAAGCGATTCCCGGTCGCCGTCGAGTACGTCGAGCAAGCTGCCAAGGCAGGTGAGCGCGGCGAGGTGGTGAAGTCACTGCTCGGCCGGGCCTGTCCCCCACCGTCTCCCGACTTCTACTCCCACGGCGACGCTCACGCCCGCGGTCGTTTCACGCGCAACTTCGTCGTGCAGGCCACTGCGTCCGAGTGGGCGCTGTGCCTCCTGGCCGACCTCAGGCGCCGCCTCGCCGAAGATCCGGACGGCGAGTTGGTCTTCTTCCAGCACGACGAGGTAGTCGTGCATACCCGAAATCCCGAGTCAGGTACCGCCCACGTGCTGGCCGCCGCGGCTTCGGCAACTCGATTGTTGTTCGGCGACACAGTCGTCCGTTTTCCCATGGACGTCGCAGCCCGCGAGACTTACGGCAAAGGCACTTCGTAGCGTCGTCAATTCCACGCCAAGTGGTTCCACCGCGCCCGTATTGCGTGTTCTACTGGAAAACGTTGCTTTGTTGGTGCTGGTCGACTGCGTTCGAGGAGAACCATGACCAAGCTGGACACAACTGACGCAGAACGGAACGACAGCGGAGCCGTGAAGCGCCTTCGCGTGCCGATCTTCACCGTGATCGCCCTTGCGATCTTCGCCTTCGTCGCAGGCGGATTCGGCGGTTCTTTCCAGGGCAAACTCGCCGAGGTTCAAAAGAACGACAACGCCTCGTACCTCCCGAGTTCCGCCGAATCGACAATCGTCAGCAACCAATCCGCGAACTTCCTCGCAGTCGAGACGATCCCTGGATTTGTTCTGTTCCATAGAGATTCGGCCCTCACCGAGGCGGACAAATCTGCAATCAACTCGGCCTACGGCGCCATTGCCGGCATCTCCGGGGTAGACGCCGACGGTATGCAGCCCACTCAGTACTCCGCCGACGGCACAACTGCGTCGATCTTCGTGCCACTCGTCGCCAAGGACGGAGACACATCCGTGGCAGGCGATGTCCTGGCGACCACCGAGCAGAACGTCATCGACGCAGCAAAACAAGCAGCTGGTGATGTCGAGGTACTCCCAGCCGGGCCAGGTGGGCTACTCGTTGCGTTCATCGACGCCTTTGCCGGTCTGGACGGAGCGCTCCTTGGCGCGGCACTCCTGGTCGTGATCCTCATCCTGCTTGTCGTGTACCGATCGCCGGTGTTGTGGTTCTTCCCGCTGTTCTCCGCGCTCCTCGCCATCGGTTTGTCGTCGATGGTGATCTATTTTCTCGCGAAAGCCGAATTACTCACTCTGACCGGACAGTCTCAAGGCATCCTTTTCGTGTTGGTGATCGGTGCCGGTACCGACTACGCCCTACTCTTGATCTCTCGCTATCGCGAAGAATTGCACACGTATCCCAACCGCTTCGACGCGATGATCAAGGCCTGGCGCGAGTCTGCGCCGGCCATCACCGCTTCGGCTGTCACCGTGATTCTCGGTCTGCTTTGCCTGACGTTCTCTCAACTCAACTCCAACAAGAGCCTCGGACCCGTCGCCGCCATCGGGATCGCCTGCACCTATCTGGTGATGATGACGTTCATGCCGGTCGCTCTGGCCGCCACCGGACGGTGGGTCTTCTGGCCGCGCAAGCCCAAGGTCGATCACGCCGCAGACCTTACGACGCACGGGATGTGGGGCAAGATCGCCGAGGCCGTCGGTAGCAAGGACCGCCCACTGTGGATCGGCGCCACAGTGTTGTTGATCATCCTGTTCGCGGCCGGGATCGGCAGTCTCAAAACCGATGGCCTGACATCCACCGAAAGCTTCACCAATCGTCCCGACGCCGTTGTCGGACAAGAACTCTACGACTCGAAGTTCGATCCCGGAGCCGGCGCACCGGCCGTGATCACCGCAAACGCCGACCAGGCCGACGCCGTCATCAAAGCAGCCAGCGGCGTCGAAGGTATCTCGCAGGATCCCGGCGCCGTCTGCACCCAGGTGGACGTCGCGAAGGTCAGCGATTTGATCAAGACCAACCCCGCTGCCGTCGCACAAGCCGCCGCTGCGGGTTGCGCCCCTGCGGCTTTCACCGTTGCACCGATCGACGGCCGAACCATGATCAATGCAACCCTCGCCGACTCCTACGATTCGCCGGAGGCACTCGAAACTGTCAAGCAACTGCGGACTGCCGTCCACGACGTGCCCGGCGCCGACGCGCTCGTCGGCGGCAGCACGGCCACCACCCTTGATGTCCAGGCGGCCTCGGTCCGCGACAGAAACCTGATCATCCCGATCGTGCTGGTGGTGATCTTCCTGGTTCTGGCCGCTTTGCTCCGTGCTCTGCTGATCCCGGTGATTCTCATTGTCACCGTGGTGCTTTCATTCGCGGCGACCCTCGGTGTGAGCGGATTCTTCTTCACACACGTATTCGGGTTCGCCGGGGCGGATCAATCGTTCCCGCTGTTCGCCTTCGTCTTCCTCGTCGCGCTGGGTATCGACTACAACATCTTCCTGATGACCAGAGTCCGGGAGGAGACCGGAGAATTCGGCACCCGCGCAGGTGTACTGCGCGGTCTTGCGGTGACGGGCGGTGTGATCACGTCAGCCGGAATCGTCTTGGCCGCAACATTTGCCGTACTGGGCATCCTGCCACTGGTCTTCCTCGCCGAGATCGGATTTGCCGTGGCCTTCGGCGTGCTGCTCGATACGATCATCGTGCGCAGCGTCCTGGTGCCGGCACTCTCTCACGACATCGGGAAACGTATTTGGTGGCCGTCCGAACTGGCGCGCGCGAAAGACTGACCGACTACAGAAACGCTTCCTTGGTCCACAGATGAAAGAGCGCGTAGGCTCGCCAGGGTCGCCAGCGCTCGGACAACGCTGCGGCTTCTTTGGCCGTCGAGACCCCCAGCGCACGTTTCAACACCAGATCATCGGGCACGAATGCGTCGCGATCACCGAGAATCCGGACGGTGAGATAGTCAGCGGTCCACGGTCCGATCCCCTTTAGCGCCAACAGCTCTCGCCGAAATTGGACAGGATCCGCATTCCAGGAGAGGTCGAGGCCGTTCGCTGCCGCAGTTGCCAGCGTGTGCACTGTTCTTGCGCGCGCTGTGGTCAATCCGACGGCTTTCTGTATGCCCTCGGTTGATTGCGCTGCAACCACGTCCGGATCAGGGAAGGCAAGAAAATCCCCTTGCACCGGTACCCCGAATGCGCTGACAAAACGACCACCGAACGTCCTCGCCGCGCCGAGCGAAACCTGTTGTCCCAGAACAGTGAGCACTGCGGTCTCGAACCCGTCCACCGAACCGAGCACACGCAATCCTGGACGGGCGGCAACAAGTGGGGCCAACAACTCATCACTACCGAACGCCGCTTCGACAGCAGTGTGATCGGCGTCGAGGTCGAGCCAACGGCGCACGATCACCTCCAGCACTGCGGAATCCGTTACCGGCACATCGGAATCCACGACGACACCGTCGTCGGTCCACGACACCGACACGACAACGGGTCCGGAAGGCAACGGTACGACTCTGGTGTGAACACCGTCGTCGTGACGCTCGAGGCCTGCGACGCAGTGAGCCCGCAGGGCACCGGTGAGCGGTTCGACTGCATAGGGCGCCTGAAAGCGCAGCGTCACTGCGCTCACCGGCCGGCTTCCAGATCCAGCAGAATCGCTTTCAGTTCGGGGCCACCCGCGTACTGCCCGAGGCTGCCGTCGCTGCGCACCACCCGGTGACACGGGACCACCAACGGCAGCGGGTTCTTTGCACATGCGGTCCCTACGGCACGCACCGCACGTGGGCTTCCCGATGCTGCCGCGACCACCGAATAGCTTGCAGTGTGGCCGTATTCGATCTCGGGAAGATGACGCAACACTTCGCGTCGGAACCCCTTCGCGAGTTGGAAGTCCAAGCGCAGATCGAATTCTCGACGCGCACCGGCAAAGTACTCGTCCAACTCGCGAGCGACAGTGTCCAGCCTGCGCGGGTAATGAAGCACACGGGGGCTGACGGTGTCCGCCAAACGTTCCAGAACGAGGTCGTGCCCTTCGACGGCAAAGGCAACCCGCACCAGGCCGACATCGGTCGCCGCCAGGAGCAGCTTTCCGACCGGCGAATCGACGGTTCGATATGCCACGTCGATCAATTCAGCTTCGGACGCCTGAGCAGCCAGGCGCGCCCGTAGGCGGATCATGGCGTCAGCGTCAACGGCTGGAAGCGCCTCGAACACATCGTTACTCATGAGTGACTCCCTTCCGCAGCGGTAGCGGACAAGTAGGTTCTTCGTAGTGTGGCGATACCGTCCGCACCCGCGCGTCTGGCGGCCGCCGGGGTGTTGCCGAGGATGTCCGCGATCTCTGCGTACGGCAGCCCACCCAGAAAGTGATAGGCGACTGCCGCACGTTGTTTGAGCGGTAGCTGTTCGAGTGCGTCCCAGAGTTCGTGATCCCACGTTCCGGGTACGCCGATTCGCGTCGGCAACTCCGGAACGTCGTCTGTCGGCACGGCCACCCGGGCGCGCACTCGGGTGATGTCGATTGCCTTGCGGTGCGCGATGGTGACCAGCCAGGCTTCGATGTTCGCGTCCGGATTCAGATCCGGATATGCCCGCATCGCTGCGATGAACGTCTCGGACCACGCGTCCTCGGCGTCGACGGGCCCGACCACCGCGCGGCAGACACGGAGGACCACTGCACCGTATTCGGTCACGACGTCTTCGAACGGTTTGAGTGTCACGACCGGTAGACGTTCCCGATCACCGAATTGTGAGCCGAGCGCATCAGAAGAGGACATCCGATTCGCCGCCGTGCTCGCGGTCGAGCAGGAACCGCTTACGTTCGAGGCCGCCGGCGAAACCGGTCAGACTTCCGTCGCTACCGACCACGCGATGACAGGGAACGATGATGCTGATCGGATTCTTGCCGTTTGCCGCGGCGGCGGCACGGATCGCAAGCGGGTTACCCAAAGTTTGCGCGAGCTCCATGTAGGTCCAGGTTTCGCCGTACGGGATCGTTCGCAAGGTGTCCCACACCCGCTTCTGGAACTCGGTACCCACGGGCGCCAGCGGCACGGAGAACTCCGTGCGATCACCCTCGAAGTACTCGGTGAGCTGCGATTCGACTTCAGCGAAGACCGCCGAGGAACGATCACCGAACGTGGACTCGTCCGGCTTGTGGCGATGCTCCGCCATGTACAGCCCGCAGAGGTCGTCACCTGCTGCTACCAGCGTCAACGCTCCGATCGGCGAGTCGATCACAGTGTGCGTACGGATAGCCGTCATGTCTCGATCCTTCCAGGTTGCGCGGTGCGGCAGGCAGCGGGTGAATTGATTGTCCGCGCCGGCACCGACACCTCGAAGACGCCGCGGGCCTCGTGAATGTGAGATTTACCTGTACTTTGACGTCACATCAGGCAGTATCGAGGGATGGCTCTAGTTTTGCCCGGCAGCTCCACCGTCGTCCGCTCCGTCGGCGACGTGGTGCACTGGTCCCTGTCCACGGTCGCTTTTGCGGTCACCCTGCCCACTCGACTCGAGGCGCTCCTCTTCTCGGTCGAGAGGTTGGTGGCGCGCATCAACCAGATCGCCGACAACGCCGACCGCGTCGTCATCGGAGCTGCCGCCGTGACCGTTCGCGCTGAGACACTGGTCGAGGCCGTCGAGCAGACGTCGGACATCGCGGGACAACTCCTCGAGATCTACGAGCCCATCGCCCTACAGCTCGCGCCGCTGGCCGCCAGGTTCGCCGACGACCTTTCCGAGGCAGAGGTCAGCGCCGCGATCAAGCTGATCGACCAACTACCGGAGCTCACCGACCGGGTGGCCGCGGTGTTGCCCATCCTCGGAACCTTGGACTCCGTCTCGCCCGAGATCCACGAACTCCTCGGAGTGGTCAAGGACCTGCGGCAGGCGATCGTCGGGGTGCCTGGCTTTCACTTCTTTCGCAAGCGGGGCGAAGCCAAGCTGGATTGAAATTTCAGGCGGAGTAGCCGTTGGTCCCGGCCCGCGCCATGACGACCTTCGGAACGACCGCTCGAGACGAGAGCTTGAGCAGACCGTCCACCAACTCCACGATGTCGTCGACCTTGATCATGGTGTCCGGTGTGATCCGATCGTGTGTCCATGCCGACATGTCGGTGTCGACGTAACCGGGAGCGATGGCCGTCGCACTGACGCCGTTTCCGGATTCCTCGGCGTTGAGTGCCTCGACCATCGAAATCAGCGCAGCTTTGGTGGCTCCGTAGACGGCCAGGCCGCTCTCGGCATACACACCGGCCATCGAGGCGAGAGCGATCACCTTCGCTCCGCCGGCAAGGTCCGCGTCCGCCGCTGTACGCAGGAGCGGCAGCGACGCTTGCAATAGTGCAAACGGTGTTCGGAGATTGACGGCAACGGTCTTGTCGAAACGTCGCATCGGGTAATCCGCTACTCGCCCACTGGTTCCCACTCCGGCGTTGAGGACGAGAGCCCTCATGGAGCCGAATCGCTCATTGTGTGTGGCGACGAGTGCTGCGGCGAAGTTCTCGTCCGCCATGTCGCCGGCCGAGACGACGACGTCCGGCGATCCGGCGCGGGTAAGTTCTTCGGCGACAACGGCGAGCCGCTCGGTATCACGCGCCGTGATGGTCAGCCCGTACCCTTGCGAAGCCAAGCGTGTTGCGATGCCGAGCCCGATTCCCTTGGAGGCGCCGGTGACCAGTGCTGATCGAGTCATTCGAATTTCCCTTGCAGTGCGTTGAGTCCGGCCGAGATCAGTTCCGGCACAGAAGATCCAGCCTTGTCGAATCCCCCGCCGACGGTGGCTCCTGCTCGGAATCGGTGATCGATGCCCTGCGCCACGACGGCGAGTTTGAAGAACCCGAGCGCCATGTAGAAGTTCCAATGCGCCAGTTCACGACCCGAAACGGACGAATACCGTTGCGCCAGATCGACAACGGACGGTAGCGACGGGCTCGTCCACGCAGCAGGCTCACCCAGAACCAGATCCAGCGCGGGATGCCGATAGACGCACATCATCGCGATGTCCGCCAGCGGATCTCCCAGCGTCGACAGTTCCCAGTCCACCACTGCGGCAACCTTGGTGACGTCGTTCGCCGCGAGAATCGTGTTGTCGATCCGGTAGTCGCCGTGAACGATCGACGAGGCTGATTCCGCCGGAATCAATTCCGCGAGGCTCGACGCCAACCTGTCCACGTCGGCCGAGTCCTCGGTCTTGACGCGTGACCATTGACCGGCCCACAACTTCACCTGGCGGGCTACGTAACCGTCGGGTCTGCCGAGTTCGCCGAGACCCACTGCGGTGTAGTCGACGTCGTGCAGTGCAGCGAGAACACGCACCAACTCGTCGGTGCACTGCGTGACCTGCGCTGCCGGAACAGCTTCCAACTCGGTTTTGGTTCGGATCACTTGACCGGTGACGAACTCGACCACCGTGAACGACGCACCCATCACCGAGGCGTCCTCGCACAGCACGACGGTCGGCGCGACCGGCACGGCGGTGTTCTGCAACGCCGAGGTGATTCGGAACTCGCGCGCAACATCGTGCGCCGACGGCGTGAGGCCGGCCGTGGGTGGACGACGGAGAATCCACTTCGAGTTGTCGTCGAAGATACCGTAGGTGAGATTGGATTTGCCGCCTGAAATCAGTTCGGCTCGCAACTCACCGCTCACCTCGACGCCAGCGGCTTGCAGATACTTGTGGAGCGCCGCGAGATCGAGTCCTGGAAAGTCCGTCACTTCGACTCCTCGCGAGCAGCGCGCTTCGCAGCTCCGACAACACGTTTCGCAATTGCCCAGCGATGAACCTCGGACGGGCCGTCGTAGACGCGGAAGGGACGCACTTCGCGGGACAAGCGTGCCAGCGGCAGATCGCCGGACACGCCCATTCCGCCACACATCTGAATGGAGCGGTCCACGATCCGGAAGATCGCCTCGGCAGCGTAGGTCTTGGCGATGGACGTCGCGTTGCTCGCGTGCCCGCCCTGATCGAGTTCGAAGCAGGCCTGCACCAGAAGTGCACGGCTGGCTGCGATGTCGATCTCGTTGTCGGCGACCATCTTCTGGATCATTCCGAGATCACCGAGTTTCGAGCCGAAGCCTTCTCGTTCGGCAACTCTGGCCACGGCGACGTCGTGGCCGCGGCGCGCTGCACCGAGCCAGCGCATCACGTGCGTCATGCGGGCGGGACCGAGGCGAACCTGCGCGTAGGCGAAACCTTGATCGACCTCACCGAGAACGGCCTCGTCGGGTACGAAGAGATCCTCGAACGTGACCTCGCAGTGCCCACCGATCATGGCCTTGTCGAGGGTGTCGATGTGTCGACCCACTACCAGGCCGGGAGTGTCCGTCGGCGCCAAGAACATGGTCGCTCCGCCGCGCTGCCCGGGCTCGCCGGACGTGCGCGCCATGATGATGAAGAACCCGGCGCCGTCGGCGCCGGTGATGAACCATTTCTTACCGTTGATCTTCCAGCCACCGGGGACTTTTTCGGCGCGGGTGTTCAAAGCCGAGGGATCGGATCCCGCTCCGGGCGCGGGTTCGGTCATGGCGAATGCCGACCGCATGTCCCCGCTTGCGAGCGGCGCGAGGAACTGCTGCTTCTGTGCTTCGTTCGCCACGTGGGCCAGCATGTGAACGTTGCCCTCGTCCGGCGCCGCGATGTTGAGCGCCGTCGGCCCGAATAGCGAGTAGCCGGCTTCCTCGAAGACCGGCGCGCGATCACTCATGTTGAGTCCGTGTCCGCCGTACTCGATCGGCGCATGCGGGGCGAAGACACCGGCTTCTTTTGCTGCCGACTGCATCTCGATGCGGATTGCATCGCCACCCGCTACAGCGATGTCACCGGCGTGTTCGTCTTCGATGGGGAGCACTACGTTGCGCGTGAAGTCGCGCGTCTTCTCGATCAGCGCCACCACCTCGGGCGCGTACGTCAGATCGATTGCCACCAGCCACCTCCGAAAGAACATCCCGACCGAGCGATCGCTCGGTATCAGCACTCTCGCACACGCCGACGCGTCGGGTCAACAATCCTCGAGCATTGCCTCGCCCTGATCGAGCCGGCCGGCAACCACCATGTCGCGGTACAGATCGTCCTTGTCCATGAGCTCGTCATGGTTGCCGATGTTGCGGATCCGACCGTCTTCCATGACCACGATCCAGTCGGCGTCACGCACCGTCGAGAGCCGGTGAGCGATAGTCACCACGGCCCCGGTGCGCGCACGTTCGTTGATCGCGTCGACAATCGCGGCTTCGGTGAGCGTGTCGACCTGGGCAGTGGCTTCGTCGAGCAGAAGCAAAGCACTCGGCCGCAGAACTGCGCGCGCCATCGCGATCCGCTGACGTTGGCCGCCCGACAGCGAAGTGGCCGTCAGAGCGGTGTCGAGTCCGTTGGGCAGGGCCTCGATCGCGTCGTCGAGCCGGAGCAAGCGCAGAACGGCCTGGACTTCTTCGTCCGTCGCATCGGGATGGCTGAAGACGACGTTCTCCCGAATCGTTCCGGGCACCACCGGTGTCTCCTGCTCCACGTATGCGAGACTCTCGCGCACAGCGCGGTGATCGAGCGCGTCGTAACCGACTCCATGCAGGAGAACCTCACCCGATCGCGGTTCGACAAATCGCAGCACGGTCGAGAGCAAGGTCGTCTTTCCTGCACCCGACGGGCCGACGATGGCCATGTGCCCACGCGTCGGAATGACCAGCGAGACATCGCGCAACGCCGGCTGGTTCGATCCGTGGTAGCTCACGGTGACGTCGCGCAACTCGATCAGCGGCGCGGCAGCGTTGGTTTTCGCGACCACGTCCACGACCTCGTCGTACTGCTCGGTGGGCAACGACTGCATCTCGCGAATCCGGATAGCTGCCGCGATTCCCGACTGAACGGAGGTCACGTTCTGCGCAAGCTCCGACACCGGCCCCATCAGGGTGAAGGCGTAGAGCAGAAACGCGATTAGCGTCGAGACTGCCATTTCGCCGTCGGCGACTCGCCAGGCACCAAAGCCGAGGATGGCAATGATCGATCCTTGAATGGCGGTCCACGCGACAGTCCACGCGGTTGCCGACACTCGAACTGCCGTGATCGCATGCTTTTTCGCATCGGACGCATTGTTCGTCACCAGAGCGCCGACGCGATCCTCGGCGAGGGAAACTTTGACCGTCCGGATCGCACGCAAGCCACCCTCGAGTACGCCGCCGAGCTGACCGAGCGATTCCTGGGTTCGCGCTTCGGCTGCGGAAATCCGAGGCATCAAAACGGCAAAGAGTATGGAGGCGAACACGATTGCCACCATGGTGACGCCCAACAACGGCAGATCCAGTACGCCCATCAGAACAATCGTTCCGATGGTCAACGCGGCTGCGTTCAGAATATTCACCGCGGCCGACGACGCAGCCTCCCGCAGCAGCAAGGTGTCAGACGTGACCCGGGTGACCAATTCACCCACGGATCGCGATTGCAGCGAAGGTACGGTCGCCGCCAGGAATCGCTTCACCAGCGACGACCTGGCGTCGAAGACAACCTTCTCGGCGGCGGTTCCGAGAACGATCCACTGAGCACAACCGAGCACGGCACCGACGATCAGAAGGACGACGAGCGTGAGGATAGGTCCTTTCAGCGACGCACCGGTATCGAGGGTGTCGAGAACCCACTTGGTGACCATGGGCGTTGCCAGCGTCGCCGCGGAGCCGCACAGCGCCAGTACCAATCCGAGAAGGAGCGACGGCAGATGCGGTCGAGCGAACTCCGAGAGGACGCGGAGATTGCTCCATTTCGGTGCGGGCTGAGAAGCGTCGGATTCAAGCATGAATTTATGGAACACGAATGTTCCATAAAGGGCAAGAGAAATTCCGATTCGGAAACACTGGATACCGAAACCGGACACGGCTACGCTTCGGATTCGTGACAACGATCCACAGCGCACCAGAACAAAGCGCGACCCGCGAGCGCACACGGAAGGCCATCCTCGATGCTGCCGTTTCGGTGTTCGCATCCAAGCCTGCTGCGACCCTCAGCGAGATCGCTTCGGCCGCAAAGGTCGGCCGGACCACTTTGCACCGCTACTTTCCCGAACGGTCAGACCTGGTCGACGCAGTCGCGGCCGAGGCCACCCGCGCCGTCGGAGAGGCAGCAGCAGCAGCTCGACTCGGCGAGGGTACCGGAGCCGAAGCACTGGTTCGCCTGTGCCATGAATACTTCGAACTGGCCGACCTCTTGACGGTCCTGTTCTTCACTCCCGGTGTGTATCAAGAAGATTCGTTTGCCGAGTCCGCGTCGAACGACGACTCAGTCACCGATGCCATCGAGCGCGGACACTCCGACGGTTCCATCGACCCCGACATGGGTTCGGACTGGGTGCAGAACCTGCTGTGGTCACTGCTCTACACGTCGATGGACTACGTGAACCGCGGTTCCGGGACGCGACTACAAGCCTTGGATCTGACGGTTCGCAGCCTCCGCCGCGGAATCGCCCCCGATCCCGCGGTCTAGGTTGTCGGCTGCTTGAACAGCGGCACGCCGTTTGGTCACGCCTAGTTTGCGGTAGATCGAGCGAATGTGAGTCTTCACAGTGGGATAGGCGATGCCGAGGTGCGCAGCGATCTCGTCTGCAGTCATCGTAGTTCGCAGAAAAGTGAGGATCTCTTTCTCTCGTTCCGTCAGGACTCCCGTGAGCTGAGACGAAAGCTGGTTCCGTTTTTCCAGAATCGTGCGCAGGAACTCGTGGTGTCTCGACCCCCGGACCGCGTGCGCTGTCAGGAGGTCGACAACAACCGGATCGCCGCTCAGAAATGGGGCGAGAATCCGCTCGGGGATTGCTTCCGCCAGCGCACGATCCAACTGCTCGTGCGCCTGCGGTCCACGCCCGGCGACGGAGCTCAGGGCGGCAGACGTGACAAGGGTGCTCACCAGCGCGTATCGCGGCAGCGCGGCCGAGGTTGCCAAGCGAAGCGCTTGAGCCGACGGTTCCGGATCCCCCATGACTCGGTAGAGCTCCGCGAGAAGCGCGTGAGCGACCGCAGCACCTGTTCTGGTCAGCGTGGGCATTGCGATGCGGCGAGCTTGCTCGTCCTGCCCTTGAGCGTGGGCGAGCCAGGCCGTGGTGACGCGCCGCAGCGTATCCCAAGGAATGCCGTGCTTGTCCGCAGTGCTCACGCCTCGCAGCAGACGAGCGGCGTTGTGGTATCGGTCTTCCCGGTTCAGAGCGATCAGGCTCATTACCAGGTACAGACGGGCGAGCGCCTCGAAGTTGGTTCCGGGACTGCCCTCCTCGATGATCGAGTCGAACTGAGCGATCGCCTCCTCGAAGTCACCACGCCAGTAGGCGATGCACCCTCGATTCGACTGTGGGAGACCGCCTTCGAAGCGTTCCCAGTCGGACGCCACCTCTCGAGCAGGAAGGCCGTCGAGGATCTGTTCGGCTTCGGTGAATATCCCTGCGTGGGTGAGCGCGAAAGCCAAGTTGGACTGTGCGAGACGCAACGTCTCCGTACGCGACTGCAACTGCGCCTCGTCGCCGGCCGAGCGAAGTAGCGCGATGGCACGAGGAAGGTCACGACGAAGCCTGATCTCGGTCCACCCGAGGAGGAAGAGCGCGGACGGGTAATCATCCTCGGGCTCACACTGGGCGAGCGCGTGGCGAGCGCGATCGGCGATGACGGCCTTGGTCGAGGTGTCCGGAGCGAGCAGCAGGTCGGTGAAGCAGACGACAAAATCGTCGGACGCCACCCGCAGACCCTGCCCGCGGAGAAACTCAGCGCCGTACGGATCACCGCTGAGATCGCGGCAGCACGCCCGTATCAGCAGGATGTGCGGATCGTGGGGATCGGGATGAGCAAGGCAGAGCTGCTCGAGTTCCCTGGTGTGAGATTCGAGAATCAAACGAAGCCAGTTTTTCCGCAGGACTCGTCGAGCCTGCTCCGCCTCACCAGAGGCGAGTGCGTCACGCACGGCTTCGATCATGTGTCGAAGATACTCGAGACGTTCGATGTCCGTGGAAATCCGGTCTCATCCGCTTCGGATGAGACCGCGATCGAAGCCTGCGGAAACCAGTGAGAATTGCCGGAATCAACCGAAATGCGCTAGTCGGCGGAATCCCGGTGCGCAGGCCTGACACGAAACGGATAAGACACATGAGCTTCTGGGAAAGCCTCGGCTGGATGCTGTGGGCAACCGCCTTCATCGGATATCTCTTCGCGCTGTTCGCGATCATCGCCGACCTGTTCCGCGACCACAAGCTCAGCGGTTGGTTGAAGGCCGTCTGGGTGTTCTTCCTACTCTTCCTGCCCATCCTCACCGCGCTCGTCTATCTCGTCGCCCGCGGCGAAGGGATGACGGAACGCAGCAACAAGGCCGCACGCGACGCCGAGAAGGCCGCCGAATCGTATATCCGCGAGGTCGCGGGGAAGAGCCCCAGCGAGGAGATCGCCGCAGCCGCAGCACTGCTCGAAGCCGGAGCGATCAGCGAGGACGAGTTCGCCGCACTCAAGCTGAAGGTCCTCTCGTGAGTGCCGCGCGTTTCGGCCCCGTCGACTTCTACCTTCTCGGCCTGCCTGGGCAGAGCCTCGACCCGGCCGCGCTCTCCGCCTTGACCGACCTTACGGATACCGGCCTGGTGCGGCTGCTCGATCTGATCGTCATCTCCAAGTCCGAGGACGGTGAACTCACCCTCATCGAAGTCGAGGAGTTGCCGAACGGCTTCGAGATCAACGTCGAGATGCTCGGCGCGTCCGGTCTGCTCGGGCATGAGGACATCACCGAACTCGCGGCAGCCATTCCCACCGGCGCTGCAGCGCTGCTGGTCGCGCTCGAGCTGGTCTATCAGCGTGAGCTCGCCGCCCGCACCGCTGCGTCAGGCGCGGTGCTACTGGGTTATGAGCGGATACCCGCACCCGTCGTCAATGCCCTCATGGACACGATCATCCCGGAATTGGAGGTCTGACATGCCGTACATCCCGAGACGAGGCCGCCCCGGACTACTGGGCCTCGCCGCCCGCACCGCGGTCGTCACCGGTACCGCGACCGCCGTCAGCGACGGTATGGCCACCCGCCGGCAAAGGAGAGCTCAGGCCGACTACGAGCAGGCGCAGTACGAATTCGCCCAGCAGCATGCCGCACTCCCGATGCCCACACCCGCACCCGCGGCCCCGGTCGATCTCGTTACCGAGTTGCAGAAACTCGGCGACCTCAAATCACAAGGCCTGCTGAGTGAGGCCGAGTTCCAAGCCGCCAAAGCGCGACTGCTCGGCTGATTCACCCCGACAGAGGCGAGGGATTCCCGCTCTCGCTTCCATACCCGACACCGAATGGAACCCGCTATGTCCACGATCGCCGTCAACGTCCTGAACTTCAATCGGGCAGAATCCGATCTCATGTTCGCTCGCCTGGCCGCGGGCGTCGGCCTGGGCACGTGGAACCACACTCGTGATCTCGGGTCACTCGACAACCAGCCGATCATCCGCCAGAACCGCGACACTCTGTACAGCAGCGCGATCATCGACGTGCGCGAGAACGTCACGATCACGGTGCCCGATACCGGCAAGCGCTACATCTCCGTGTGGGTGGTCAGTCAAGATCATTACGGTCCCGTCATCCTGCGCGACCCGGGAGAGCACCTGCTCACGCGTGAATTGGTCGGGACCGACTACGCCGCACTGATCGTGCGCATCCTCGTCGATCCGAACAGCCCCGAAGACGTCGCCGAGGTGAACCGGTTGCAAGACGCCCTCAACATCGACGGCGGCGGAACGGGAGAGTTCCCGTTGCCCGACTACGACGAGCAATCGCAGACCGCGACCCGCGACGCACTCCTCGCACTCGCGCGTGGCATCACCACGTACGACCATTCATTCGGTACCGCTGCGGAAGTCGATCCGATCAGGCACCTGCTCGGTACCGCATCCGGCTGGGGTGGCCTTCCCGAGTACGAGGCCACCTACGTCAACTTCGACGAACGTCTCCCGGTCGGGGAATACCGTCTCCGCCTGAACGATGTTCCCGTGGATGCGTTCTGGTCGGTCTCGCTGTACAACGCGGCCGGATACTTCGAAGAGAACGCTCTGGGCGTCAACAGCATCAACAGCCTCACGGCCACCCCAGACTCCGACGGCAGCACCACCATTCGCTTCGGGGTCCATCTCGACGGCGTCGCGAACGCACTGCCCATCATGCCCGGGTGGAACTACGTACTGCGCCTGTACCGCCCCCGTCCCTCCGTGCTCGACGGCACCTGGACGGCGCCTCGTCCCGAAGCCCTGCAGCAAAGCGTTCCCCACGCACACACCACTCTCGGGTGACTCGACCTGATCACGGAGGTACAAGCCATGCGTCTGTTATTTCAGCTCATTTCGCAATGTGTTCTCGGCGCGATCGCGCTGATCGTCGTGCATTTTGCTCTTCCCGGGGTCGGCCTGAGCGTGAACGGCTTCTTGGCCGCTATCGGTGTATTCACCCTCGCACACATGATTCTCGGCCCATTCGTGCTCAGCGTGGCACTGCACTACGCGGCTCCGCTGGCGGGTGGTGTCGGCTTGGTCGCCACACTGCTCGCGCTCTGGGTTGCGACCCTGGTCCCCGACGGTATCGAGATCAGCGGCGTCGGGTCCTGGATCCTCGCCCCGATCATCGTGTGGGTGATCACGGCATTGGGAGGGTGGATCTTCATGGCCCTCGTCATCGACAAGTGGATCAAGAGACGCAATGCCGAAAAGCTCGTGCGCAGTGTGCAGAAGGCATGAATGATCAGTTCGGAAACGGAACCCACAAGGAGTCAGCCATGCCAACTCACCCGCTCGATCGCCGCGTTCTCCTGAAGTCCGCTCCGAACTTCCGGGACCTCGGTGGCATTCCTGTTGCGGACGGCACCGTCCGCGCGGGCGCGCTCTATCGTTCGGCGACTCTGGCGAAACTCGACGGCGACGACCTTGCCGCGGTCGCCGACTTGGACGTGCGGACGGTATACGACCTGAGGACCGCCGCCGAGCGCGACGGCGCACTCGACAATCTCCCTGACTCGACGCGCACAGTCTGGCTCGACGTACTTGCCGACAATGCCCAAAACGCCGCGGCCACTGGACTACTCATGACGGACCCGGTCGCATACGCCGAGACCATCAGCGACGGACGTGGGATCGCACAGATGGAGGAAGCCAACCGCAACTTCGTCAGCCTGCCGTCCGCTCTCGACGCCTATCGCACGTTCTACCTCGACCTCATCGACGAAAAACGCTCCGGGGCAGCACTTTTCCACTGCACCACCGGCAAGGATCGAACCGGGTGGGCCGCGACCTCTTTCCTACTCCTCCTCGGGGCCGACGAAGCCGATGTACGCGCCGACTACCTGGAGACGAACACCGATCTGGCTCCCATGACAGAACCGATCCTCGACTTCGCCGCGAGCAAAGGCGTTGACGCAGAAGTGCTACGACCCCTCCTCGGAGTCCGTGACAGCTATTTCGACGCAGCTCTCGACGAAATGCGCACGCACTTCGGCACCGTCGAGGACTACGCAATCAACGGACTGAAGCTCACCGCAGAGCAACTCACCGCGCTCCGCGAGCGGTTCACATCCCGATCGGCCTTCATCAGCGCGACGTGATCGAAGCTCTCGCCGGGCAGGAATCCGTGCCCTCGTCCTGCTTCTTCGGGCGATTGCCCACCCGGGTGACCACGACGACGGCGACGATTCCCACCGCCAAGCCGAGTGCGGTGAACGGAGTGAAGGATTCTCCGAACATCAGTGCGCCCCAGACCGCGGTGACGGGGGCGATCAAGAACATCAGGGTGTTGACGGACGTAATGCCGATGCGGCGGAGCAACAACCAGTACAGCCCGTAACCACCGAAGGTGGACAACACGATCAACCAGAGCAACGCGATCCAGAATGTGCTGATACTCGGCGGTACGGCAGCATCCGAGACGATCGCCAGAGTTGTGAAAGCTATTGCGCTGGTTGAGCAGTGGATGGCCAAAGCTTGCAGTGGCGGTGTGGACGTGGGAGCGCGTTGCTGGACGAAGGTGGATGCAACCAGGCTGAGCATCCCCAGGAACGGAATCGCGTACGCCCACCACGGCGCCGATGTACCGGCCCCGGCATCGGCTGCCGTGACCATCGCGACGCCGCCCAGTCCGATCGCCAACCCGATCCACTGCATACGCGGGACTGCGACACCGAGGACCGGACCGAGCAGCGCGGCAGCCACCAGCGGCTGAATACCGTCGATCAGCGCTGTGGTTCCGGTGTTCACGCCGAGATCGACTGCCCAGTACACCGACAACAGGTAGCCACTCTGGGAGAGCATCCCGATCACCACCTGCCTGCCGAGAGCCCGCGGTGCGGGCATCGTGTTCCGGCGCCGGGCGGAGAGCCAGACAATCGGGGGCAGTACCACCGCGAGCGGGAGAAAACGCCACATCAGCAGCGTGGGGACCTCGGCACTGCCAGCGCCGAGTTTGGCCCCGATGAATCCCGAACTCCAGCACGCGACGAACAGGACCGACAAGGTAGCCGTCACGGCAGATCTCGAGGTCACGATCCGAGGTATACCGATCTGTTTACTCATGAGCCCGACTATACAGATCGGTATACTTTTGTCCATGGCAGAGGAATCCACACCCGAATTGACTCCGAAAGCGCGTCGCATTCTGGAGTCTGCGTCGAAGCTGTTCTACGAAAAGGGGATTCATGCCGTAGGCGTGGATACCGTCGCACTGGACGCCGGGGTCACGAAGAAGACTTTGTACGAACGGTTCGGCTCGAAAGACGGTCTCGTCGTTGAATACCTGAGGGCTCGAGATTGGCGGTGGCGAATCTTCCGCGACGAGAAGCTCGCATCAGCCGGAGCTAGCCGCGCCGAACAGTTGAGTGCGGTATTCGACGCTTCCGCCTCCTGGTCCAAGGCGAGCGGAGGCAAGGGGTGCAGCATGATCAACGCGCACGCCGAGTTCAGCGATCACTCACATCCGGTGTTCGCTGTCATCGCCGAACAAAAGCGGGAGATGTCAGACCTTTTCCGGCGCATTCTGGCGACGGACGGACTAGCCGACGAACGTCTCGTCGAGGCAATCATGCTGCTTCACGAAGGTGCCCTTGTCGCAGACGGGATCGGTATCGGCACCGACCCCTTCGGCGCCGGCCGGAACGCAGCGCTCGAATTGCTCAAAAATTCAGACTGATTCGCGCAGTTGCGTCAACAGATCACTCCCCCACCCGCTTCGCCCCCACAGTCACTCCCCCACCCGCTTCGCCCCCACAGTCACTCCCCCACCCGCTTCGCCCCCACAGTCACTCCCCCACCCGCTTCGCCCCCACCATGCGCCTCGCTATCTCCAAATACCTCTCCACCAACTCGTCCGGAGACAACTCACCGTCCGGTCGGTACCAGACCGCGACGGCGACGCACATCGTCACCACGGCTCGGCTGGCGTCCTCGGGATGGTCGGCCTCGAACACTCCCGAAGCGACGCCGTCGAGGACGATCCGGTCCACCTGCTTCTGCTGTTCGTCGCGCTGGGCGATGTAACCAGCCCGGCTGTCGGGCTCCATGCTGCGGATCTCGGAGGAGGCGACGAACGACTGCTCGCGTCGAAACATGTGGAACCGCAACAGAGATTCGATCACCGCGTCGAAGCGATCGGAGGGATCGTCCCCGGCATCGAGTTCGGCGGCGCGGCTTCGCTCCAACAACTCCGTCATCACCACGGTCGCCAGACCGATCAGCAGAGCCTGCTTGGACGGGTAGTGGTGGTAGAGCCCCGGCACCGACAGCCCGGACCGCGACGCGACGTCACGGATCGAAGTCCCGTGATAGCCCTGCTCGACGAACGCCTCCAGCGCCGCAGCGAGCGGTTTCGGTAGTCCCAGGTCTTCGTAATCGCGCCAGGACCCGCGTACCGGAAGCTCGTTCGTCATACCGATACCGTAGATCGCTCTTGCGCCGCCGCCGAACACGTCGGAGCCATTGGTTAGAGTCGGTGTTCACCGAAAGACAGGGACCAGTCATGATCCATGTTCGCCACACCGCGGTTGCTGCCGTGCCGGTTGATGTCGCCTTCGACTACATCGACAACTACCGCAATGTCCCGACGTGGATGTTCGGTGTTTCCGAGTTCACCCCGTTCGGAGAGTTCGATCAGGGACTCGGCGCCACGTTCGACGCGGCCATGCAGATCGGGCCGAGCACGTTGCGCTCCAAACTCGAGGTCACCGAGTGGGAGAAGAATCGAATCATCAAGCTGTCTTCGCTCGGCGGTGTATCCAACTCGTCCACGTGGGAGTTCGCCGCGATCGACGATTCCAAGACCGAGCTTTCCGTCGACTTCGCCTACAAACTGCCCGGCGGCATTGCCGGCAAGGCACTCGGCCGATTGATCGGGCCGTTCGTCGAAAACGCTGTCAAGAACAGCGAGGAAACACTGCGCCACAGCCTCGAGGAGCAGTTCGCGGCCCGCGGCGAAGGCTGAAACTACCCGCGGTCGCCTTCGAGTCCCAGCGCGTTGGCCCACACCTGAGTAGCCGTCTTGACGACGTCCTCGAACGGGACGGGGTTGCCGTCGGCGCCAGGTTCCTCGGAGACGAATGAACTGTAGGCAAGACGGCTCACCATCGCCGACAGTGCTCGGGAAGCCAACAGCGGGTCCAACGAGGCATCTGCCTTGCCAGCCGCTTGCAAGCGTTCGATGGCTCGGGCATTACGAGAAATGAAGGTCTCGGCTCGGTCCCGACGCAGTTTCGCGAAGGCCGGATCGATGTGCGATACCTGCTCGAGTAGGCCCATGAGTTTGGCGTTGCGGCGAAAAGCCGTCAGGTAGGCACGGTTGCTCGATTCGAGGACCGCATACGGATTGTCGACGTCGCGGACCCGTCCCATGCCGGGGTGCAGCATGTCTTCCTGCGCGACGTCGAGAACTGCGGCGAAGATCTGCTCTTTGTTGTCGAAGTAGGTGTAGAACGTGCCGGTGGAGCAGTTCGCTTCCTTGGTGATGTCCGTGAGACGGGCGTCGAGATACCCTGCGCGCTCGAACACCGTTCGAGCCGCTGCGACCAAAGAAGCCCTGGTCCGGACGCCGCGGGCAGTCACCGGCAGGTCACGCAGAAGCTCCGTCGCAGCCATGGATGGTGGCGGACGGTCTTCCCAGTTCTCCTGAGGTTCGGCGCGAGAGGTCACCAGCTACTTATACGGCAAAGCCGGCGACATCTCGGCATCGGCGTCAGGTGATGGTGATTCCTCCGTCGACGGCGATGGTCTGACCGGTGACGTATCCGCCGGCCTCGGACGCGAGCCACACCATGGTGGCCGCGAGCTCTTCCGGATCGCCCATGCGGCCGAGGATCAGGCGCGGAGCCATCGCGTCCAAGTAACCGTCGTTGTATTGGTCTGTCATTTCCGACTTGAAGAAGCCGGGCGCGATCGCGTTGACGCGAATGCCCTTGCGCGTTCCCCACTGCTGTGCGAGGTCGCGGGTCAATCCGACGACGCCTGCCTTGCTCGCCGCATAGGCGGCCTGCGGGAGTCCGGCGGTCGTCAATCCGAGAATGCTCGAGATGTTGACGATGGAGCTGCCCGGGAGCATGACGCGGCCGCAGGCCTGCGCTGCCCAGTAGGACCCATTGAGGTTGATGTCGATGACGGCGCGGAACTGGTCCGGGGTCTCGCGGGTCGCCGGAACGGCAGTTCCGACGCCGGCATTGTTGACCAGCACGTCCACGCGGCCGAACTTCTCCATCGCGGCGTCGACCATGTTCTGAGCCTGAGCCGGATCGACGATGTCGGTGGCCACGCACAATGCTTCGCGGCCTGCGTCACGCACGAGCTTGGCCGTGTCTTCGAGCTTGTCGACGCGGCGAGCAGCGAGGACGACGTCCGCGCCGGCCTCTGCTGCGGCTTTCGCGAACGCCACCCCGAGGCCCGACGACGCACCGGTCACGATGACCACTCGATCGGTCAGAGAGAACTTGTCGAGAACAGACATGCGCGGTGATGCTCCTGTGTCGTCGGGTTCGGGAAGTGGCGGTTGCAGTGACGTATCGACTGCAGTTGCGAAATTACAGGCCGAGATCGCGGCCGATGAGTTCCTTCATGATCTCGTTGGATCCGGCCCAGATCTTGGTGACGCGGGCGTCCATCCACGCGCGAGCGGCGCGGTACTCGGTCATGAAGCCGTAGCCACCGTGCAACTGAACGCAGTGATCGAGGACCTCGTTCTGCACCTGCGCGGTCCACCACTTAGCCTTGGCGGCGTCGATGGCGGTCAGCTCGCCGGCAGCGTGTGCCGCGACGCAGTTGTCGACGTAGGCCTGGGTGACCTCGATGCGGGTGACGAGATCCGCGAGAAGGAATTTGTTCCACTGCAACGAGCCGATCGGCTGACCGAAAGCCTTGCGGTCCTTGGCATATTGCAGCGTCTCTTCGAGGATCGGAGCGGCGTGCGCGATGTTGGACACCGCAGCGCCGACGCGCTCCTGCGGCAGCATTTCCATCATGTGGATGAAGCCGCGGTCGATCTCACCGATGATGTTGGTGGACGGCACGCGAACGTTCTCGAAGAACAGTTCGGCGGTATCGGACTCGTGCTGGCCGACCTTGTCGAGCTTGCGTCCGCGCTCGAAGCCTTCCATGCCGGTCTCGACGGCAAAGAGGGTGATGCCCTTGGACTTCTTCTCGGGACTGGTCCGAGCCGCCACGATCACGAGGTCGGCGTTGTAGCCGTTGGTGATGAAGGTCTTGGAGCCGTTGATGATCCAGTCGTCGCCGTCCTTGACCGCAGTGGTCTTGAGCGAGGCGAGGTCGGATCCACCGGAAGGCTCGGTCATGCCGATGGCCGTCAGCATCTCACCGGTGCAGAACTTGGGCAGCCAACGCTGCTTCTGCTCTTCGGTGGTGAGCTGAACGAGGTAGGGAGCAACGACGTCGGCGTGAATGCCGAAGCTCGAGGCAACAGCTGCACTGGCGCGCGAGAGCTCTTCGGCCAGAACCGCGTTGAAGCGGTAGTCGCCGGCTTCGCTTCCGCCGTACGCCTCCGGAACCTCGAGTCCGAGGAAGCCGTTGCGTCCCGCTTCGAGCCAGATTTCACGATCGATGAAGCGCTGGTCGATCAGCTTCTCTGCGACCGGAAGGATGTTCCGGTTGACGAATTCGCGAGCAGATTCGCGAAATGCCTCGTGATCGGGTCCGTACAGAGTGCGACGCATGACGAGTTGCTTCCTTTCGGCGTGGCAAAGCCACACGTAACGATGTTCCTAAGCATTCGCTTAGAATCTAAGCACCTGCTTATAGTGAATCGAGAGCGGGATATTGTCAACATCGAAATCCGTCACACCTGGAGGAAACCGTGAGCGATTCACCTGACGTGGTGATCAGCCCCTCCAAAGCTGCGGCCCGTATCCGCGCGGCAGCCGTGGACGCTTTTGCCTCTGCCGGCTACGGCGGCACCACCACCCGTGACATCGCCGCGCGACTCGACATGAGTCCCGCCGCCATGTACCCGCACTACCGCTCGAAAGAAGAACTGCTTTTCGCGATCAGCTTCGAAGGCCACACCGAAGCGTTGAAGGTGGTCGAGGGCGCCGACCGACCTGGTGAAGAACCGTCCGTTCGTTTGCAGGAACTGATCAGCACCTTCGCCAGTTGGCAGGCCGGGCACCATTCACTCGCTCGCGTTGTCCAGTACGAACTCACTGCCCTCACACCAGAGCACTACCGAACCGTCGTCGCGCTTCGCCGCAGCACGACGCGGGTGGTCCGGGAGGTTGTCGATGCCGGCGTGCAGTCGGGCGATTTCACGATCCCTGATGCCGAAGGCGTCACCCTCGCCTTGATGTCCCTGTGCGTCGACGTGTGCCGCTGGTTCCCGGCCGGCAACTACACGAATCCGGAAGACATCGGAAAACTCTACGGAGACCTGGCATTGAGGATGGTGGGCGCCGCCTGAATCAGGTGACACCGACCGCAGAAAGGACTCGGCCAGTGGCCAACCGCACCTATCTCTACTCGACTCCTGTTGCTCCGCATGAGAATCCGGCTGCCGCTCGCGCCCGAGGTCTCACCGGTATCTCCGAGTGGTCGTACGCGATACCGCTGGTCCCGAGGATCCTTGTGTCCGTGAATCCCTTCGCCCAACAGTCGATCATCTGGGACGACACCCCCGACCTGATCGCGGTCACCGCGCCCTGTGGTCCTGGTATCGCCCGGCTCGAAGACTTCCTCGGCCGAATCGATCACCCCGAACTCGGCACGATGGCCGGCGATGCGCTGCGTTTCCTGCGCAGCCACACCGAACCCGACCACTACTTCGTCCTCGAGTGCGGCGAGATCTTCGACATGGACGACGAACCGTTCGCCGAACAGGGCGCGGCCCTGATGACCGGTCTGGCGGACATCGACGCCGAGATGGAGGCGGCGCTGGCCACGCTCGCACCCGTCAAGCCAAGCTTCTGGGAGCGACTGTTCACGCCGACTCAGGAGAGCGTCGAGGAACCGCTACGCGAGCTCGGCCTCGGTTACTGGTCCGAGACCCTGTACTTCGATCTCGACGTCCCGCGATAGGCGAACCGAGCATCCATCGGTTTCAGACCGGGTGGTCCGCAAACAGGTACCCTCGGATTTCGTGCCCGACTACGCCACCGATCTGCCAACCGCTGCGTCCACCGTCCTCGGCGGTTGGGGTCGCACAGCCCGAACTACCTCGCATGTCGTTTCGACTCCTGATGTAGAGGCGATCGCGAAGGCCGTCGCCCGCGTCGCAGACGACAACGCGGACAAGCCGTTGCACCTCCGACGTGGAGTCATCGCTCGTGGTCTGGGCCGGTCTTACGGAGACAACGCGCAGAACACCGGCGGGTTGGTCATCGACATGACCGCCTTCCGTCGAATTCACAAGATCGATGCCGAGTCCCGTCTCGTGGAGATGGACGCGGGAGTCTCTCTCGATCAGCTGATGCGCGCGGCACTACCGTTCGGCCTCTGGGTCCCGGTTCTCCCCGGAACACGCCAGGTATCCATCGGCGGAGCGATCGCCTGCGATATTCACGGCAAGAACCACCACACCGAGGGCAGCTTCGGAAATCATGTCCGCTCGATGAATCTGCTCACTGCTGACGGCAGTATCCGAACCTTGGAGCCGCATGGCCCGACATCCGAGCTCTTCTGGGCTACCGTCGGCGGGATCGGACTGACCGGGATCATCCTGCGCGTCACCCTCGAGATGACGCCGACCGAAACGGCGTATTTCGCCAACGACGGCGCTCTGACCGCGAGTCTTGATGAAACCGTCGCTTTTCACAGCGACGGCAGCGAAGCCGACTACACGTATTCGAGCGCCTGGTTCGATGCAGTCAGTGCGCCGCCGAAGCTCGGCCGGGCCTCGATCACGCGTGGTTCGTTGGCGACCGTCGACCAGCTTCCGCTGAAATTGCAGAAGAATCCGTTGAAATTCGATGCGCCACAACTGTTCACGACACCGGATGTTTTCCCCAACGGCTTGATGAACAAGCTTTCGGCGTCAGCGATCGGCGAGTTCTACTACCGCACCGGCGGCAACTACGTCGGGAAGGTGCAGAACCTGACGCAGTTCTACCATCCGCTCGACCTCATCGGTGAGTGGAACCGTGCCTACGGGTCCAAGGGATTCCTGCAATACCAGTTCGTGGTGCCCGTCGACGCGGTGGACGAATTCAAGAGCATCATCCGCGATATCCAGCGTTCGGGACACTATTCAGCTCTCAACGTCTTCAAACTTTTCGGCGAGGGAAACGCAGCGCCACTGAGCTTTCCGATGTCCGGGTGGAACGTCGCCTTCGACTTCCCGATCAAGTCCGGCCTGGGTGAGTTCGTCGCCTCCCTCGACAAACGGGTACTCGAATTCGGCGGTCGCCTCTACACCGCCAAGGACTCTCGGACTACCGCAGCAAGTTTCCACTCGATGTATCCGCGAATCGACGAGTGGATCCAGATACGCAGAAATATCGATCCGACAGGTGTTTTCGTGTCCGACATGGCCCGAAGACTCGAATTGGTCTGAGGCGCCGATCAGTCGGAGATCTCACCCAACCGACGCTCCAGGTAGGCCCGCTCCGGTTCCGTACCAACCAGATTCAGCGCACGTCGGTATGCAGACATTGCCGCGTCGGTGCGTCCCAACCGCGCGAGCAGTTCGGCGCGTGCAAGGTGATACGGGTGGTAGTCGGTAAGTTTGGGCTCCGCTGCCAGTTCTTCCAAAGCTGCCAGCCCAACCTCCTCGCCGTCGCGCATCGCCAGCGCCACTGCCCTGTTGACTGCGACGACGGGCGAAGGCGTCAACGTGAGAAGCACTCCGTAGAGCGCGCAGATCTGTGGCCAGTCGGTGCTCTCCACATCTGCGGACTCGTCGTGCAATGCGGCGATGGCGGCCTGCACCCCGTACGGCCCCGGCGCTCCCCCGGTCAACGCGACTACGACGAGGTCGCTGCCTTCCTCGATCATCGGCTGGTCCCAAAACCCGCGATCCTGGTCTTCGAGGAGCACGATCCCGCCGGCGGCGTCGGTACGGGCATCCCGACGCGCGTGGACGAGAAGCATCAATGCAAGCAACCCGGCGATCTCGCGCTCATCGGGAAGCAATGCGCGCAAGATCCTCGCCAGCCTGATCGCCTCCACCGCCAGGTCGACGCGTTGCAGATCCGGACCCGAACTCGCTGCGTACCCCTCGGTGAACACCGAGTAGATCACCTGCAGAACACCGGGCAAACGTTCCGGGAGTTCTTCGGCGCTGGGAGTGCGGAAGGGAATCCGAGCCTGACGGATTTTCTTCTTCGCGCGCACGATCCGCTGCGCCATCGTCGCCGAAGGAACGAGGAAGGCCCGAGCGACTTCGGGCGTCGTCAACCCGCCGAGGCAACGCAAGGTGAGTGCGATTCGGTCGTCCTCGGCCAGCGCTGGGTGCGAGCAGGTGAAGAACAGCTGCAACCGCTCGTCGGGAAGTTCTCCGTCGACCGTGGGCGGCGCCGGGTCGGCACGATCGGCGTCCACCTGCATCACCGCCAATCGCGCCGCATAGGCCTGATCACGACGAAGCCTGTCGACGGCTTTACGACGCGCCGTGGTCAGCAGCCAGGCGCCGGGTTTAGCCGGCACTCCGTCCACGGGCCAGTGCACCAACGCGGCCTCGACGGCTTCGGAGGTGACTTCCTCGGCCAGATCCAGATCACCGAAGCGGCGGACGAGCGAGGCCAAGAGTCGTCCGCGTTCCTCCCGGAACACTGACTCGATGGAGTTCTCGGCCTGCTCGTCCACGGTGAATCAGTCCCCGAACCCGGCCAGTGGACGCACCTCGACGCTGCCGCCGTCGCGCGCGCCGGGGCACCGCGCGGCCCATGAAAGCGCCGCATCCAGATCGGGAACGTCGATGACGTCGTAGCCGCCGAGGATTTCACGGGTTTCTGCGAAGGGTCCGTCGGTGACGGTCTTTTCTCCGGACTGCGAGACCCGAACCGTCGTCGTAGTCGTCAGGTCGGCGAGGGCATCGCCGGACACCCAGATCCCGGCATCCTTCATTTCCTTGTCGTATTGCTGCCAGTCCTCGAACGTGCACTGGGGTTCGGTGTCTCCGCCGGGTGCGGTGTAGATGAGCATCATGTACTTCATGACTGACTCCTTGGTCTGTTGTTTCTCTTCCGGCTTTCTTGCCTTACAACATGACGACGAACGGTTCTCCCCGGAATCGACAGGCGACTCGAAAAAACTTTTGGCGAGTTCGGCCGAGGCGCTGCCGTTAGGCTGAGTGTATGACCGAACGCGACCGGGACGCCGCTGGGAAACCCCTCAATTCGCGGCCCCGTGACGGACTCGGACGTCCACTGCCACGCGACGCAGCGGGCGGTGTCCCGCGCATTCCGGACGATGTACGCCTGCCACCAGACGAGTCGATCACCGAGGCGCAGCGCCTCCTCGACCACGGCATGCCTTTCCACGCACACGAGATTCTCGAAGGAACGTGGAAAAGCGCGCCGCCCGAGGAACGTGACCTGTGGCAGGGACTGGCTCAGTTGGCCGTCGGGCTCACCCATCTGCTTCGGGGCAACAACACCGGCGCCGTCTCACTCCTCGGCCAGGGTCACGACCGCATCAGGCACTACGAGGTCGAGAGTCCGCACGGCCTCGATATCCCCGGTCTACTGACGTGGTCCGAGCACCTGCTCGCCGAAATCGATCGCCCCGGCGATTTCCCCGCCCCTCCGATTCCGAGGTTGAGAATCCCCTGATGCCCATCTTCCCCATGTTTCCGCTCGGCTCCGCTTTGCTACCGGGTGAGGTGTTGCCCCTGAACATCTTCGAACCTCGGTATCGCGCACTGGTCGAGAACGTTCTCGAAGCTGCCGACGGCCCACTGTTCGGAGTAGTGCTCATCGCTCGTGGCAACGAGGTCGGTGGCGGCGAATCACGTCACGACGTCGGCACTCTGGCTCGGATCGAGTCTCATGTCGCCATGGGTGCCGGGCGGTATCAGTTGTATTGCCGGACCGAAGACCGCATCCGGGTCAATCGATGGCTGCCGGACGATCCCTACCCACTCGCCGAGGTCGAATTGTGGCCTGACGAGAACAACGGAACACCAGTCACTGCTTACGAATACGACTCGCTCCTCGAGCGCATCGAGTTCATGTACGGAATGCTGGGAAAGCTCGCACTTCGGGCCGGCGAACAGACTCCGCGAATGCCCGTCCCACCGGATCCCTTGGATCCGCTGGGTTCTCGGCTGTATGCCCTCGCCAGGAGCATTCCAATGGGTGACGCCGATCGCCTGGCGATTTTGACCGCGCCAGGCGCCGACGAACGTATTCGCACACTCTCGGAGGCAGTCGAGAACACCATCGAGGTCGCGCAGTTCAATCTCCTCTGAGCGCAACTACGCCATCGTCTGACCCATGTCGATGACGATCTTCGTCCCGGTGACCGCGCGGGAGAGGTCCGTCGCGAGGTAGACGACGGCGTTGGAGATGTCCTCGACGGTGGTGCGCGGGACGGACGTGAGCGGCCACTTGTACGAGTTCATGTACTCCGGATGAGTAGTGAGTACCTTACCGACGTTGGGATCGTTGCCCATCTCGGTCTCCACCGCGCCAGGGTGGATGGTGTTGACTCGAATGTCGAAGCTTCCCAATTCCGTTGCAGCAGTGCGAGCCAAACCCACGAGGCCGTGCTTGGCCGCCGAGTAGTGCGCGCAGCCGGGCGCTTCGGCGACGCCGGCAGCACTGCTCACAATCACGATGGAACCACCGTTGCCAGCTTCGATCATTGCAGGAACCGCAGCTGTCATCGCGCGCCAGACACCATTGAGATTGATGTCCACCAGCGTCGACCACTGCTCTTCAGGCATCTCCCAGAAACGGTTCCACGTAGCGATGCCCGCATTGGCAATCACGACGTCGAGGCGACCGAACTTGTCGACGCCCGACGCCACCGCCGCACGCAGTGCCTCGAGGTCACGGACGTCCGCTACAGCGGTGACGATCTCGCGCCCCTCCGCTCGCACGAGACGAGCCGTTTCTTCGAGGTCGGCTTCAGTCGCGGCCGCGTAACCCACGTCTTCGGACACCGACGCGCACACGTCGACAGCGATGACGTCTGCACCTTCCTGCGCGAGTCGAATCGCGTGATTGCGTCCCTGACCCCGCGCTGCACCGGTGATGAAAACGACCTTGCCTGCCAACAGTTGTGTCATGGCCGGGACGTTAGACGCTGATGTGGCCCGCTGCCTCCGAGTTCCCGCTCGACGGGAATCAACCGTCGACGATGACGACGTGAAGATTCCTCGGACCATGGACACCTTCGACGCGCTCGAGTTCGATGTCGGAGGTCGCCGACGGGCCGCTGATCATGGTGGTGGGGCGCTCCGGTGTCAGCTTCGCAATCGCCTCCGGCACTCCCACTTCCACACTGCTGCGATACACGACGCAGATGTGTGTGTCCGGTACCAGCGTCAACGCACGGCGTCCCTGCGATGGACCGGCGTCGAGGAAGATGGTGCCGGTTTCGGCGCACGATACCTTCGAGCCGGTGACAACGGCGTCGAGGTTCTCGAGTTCAGGAGCCGGTACGTCCGGGCTGTCCACCACCAGCGTTCCGTCGAATCCGGCTACCCATGATCGGTCGAGGCCGGCGGGGATCCCCAGAGTGTGTAGTCCGTGCTCTCTCAGTATTCCGGCGACGGCCTCGGCGATTTCTGTTGCAGCGCAATGGTGAACGTGCGCCTTGTAGTCCACCAGACGGTCGACGAACAAATCGATGAGTTCCCCGTCGGACTTGGTTCTGCCAGTCCGGTAGTTTCGCGGTATCTCGCCTTCGCGGGCGGGCGCCAAGGTGATGGCATCACGAATGCGTCCGAGCACCACTTCACGTGAATTCATCTGTCCGCCTTCCCGTCACGACGAGCCTCGTCCAATGCCGCGCGGCCTTCGTCGGAGTCCCACCAGGATCGGAAGGTCTGCTTGGGCGGTGCGGGAATGTCTCTGGCAGCTGTCCAACCGTTCAATGGAGGTGGCAACGTAGAGATCTTCCCTTTCCTGCCGGCCACGACGCGTCCGAGCCCGGCAGCTTTCTGAGCCAACGTCCACCGGCCCTCGGTCGACATCGCCAGAGAGGCGGCTTTCATCGCCAAAGACTCTGCTGTGACACCGGATTGCTCGACCTTTTGGTGACGCAATTCGACGAGCAGCGAGGGTATGTCGATCTTGACCGGGCAGGCGTCGAAGCACGCACCGCACAGACTCGAGGCAAAGGGAAGCGTCGAGTTGGGATCGTCTTTGCCATGCATGCCCGCGAGCTGCGGAGTCAGCACCGCGCCGATCGGTCCCGGATAGGTCGATCCGTAGGCGTGACCGCCGGTGCGCTCGTAGACCGGGCACACGTTCAGACACGCCGAGCACCGTATGCAGCTCAGGGCTTCCCTCCCGATCTTGTCGGCAAGCGCGGCAGTCCGACCGTTGTCGAGGAGGACCAGGTGGAACTCCTGTGGACCGTCGTCGGGCGTGACGCCGGTCCACATGGAGGTGTACGGGTTCATCCGCTCCCCCGTCGAGGACCGCGGCAGCAGTTGCAGGAAGACCTCCAGATCCTGATACGTCGGCAGAATCTTCTCGATGCCCATCACGGTGATCAGTGTTTTCGGCAGCGTCAGGCACATTCGCCCGTTGCCCTCCGACTCCACGACGGTCAGAGTGCCCGTGTCCGCGATGCCGAAATTGGCGCCGGAGACGGCGACCGGCGTCGTCATGAACTTGTGGCGCAGAAACTTTCGTGCAGCAGCGGCAAGTTCGGCCGGGTTCTCCCCGAGGTTCGGATCGACATCTGGCATCTCTCGAAGAAATATCTCGCGAATCTCGGACCTGTTGCGATGGATCGCGGGAACCAGGATGTGCGACGGTTTGTCATGGCCGAGTTGGACGATCAATTCCGCGAGATCGGTCTCGTAGGCGGTGATTCCGTGGGCTTCGAGATGCTCGTTGAGACCGATCTCCTGCGTGGCCATCGACTTGACCTTGATGACCTCGTCGGAGCCGGTGGCTTTGACAAGTTCGGTCACAATGGCGTTGGCCTCGTTGGCATCCGCCGCCCAATGCACATGCCCACCGCGCGCGATGACTGCAGCCTCGAACTGTTCGAGCAGTTCCGGCAACCGCGCCATGACGTCGGCCTTGATCGCCGAACCCGCGTCACGCAGCTCTTCCCAATCGGGCAGCTCTCCAGTCACGTTGATGCGCTTGGCACGGATGGTGTGCGTCGCCTTGCCGATATTGCGTCGCAGTTGCGCGTTGGCCAGCTCGTGATGTGCTGCGACGGGGAATTTCTCAGTACCTCGCAGGAACCCTGCACCCTCGGGCGACCTCGGCGGGAAGCTGGGCAGACCCAGCGTCATAGCGCTCATGCGTGCACCCGGCTTTCCACCGACGCCAGAATCTCCGCGAGGTGAATGGTCTTGGCGCCCATCTGCAGTCGTGACATACCGCCGCCGATGTGCATGAGGCAGGACGAGTCTCCGGCGCTGCAGAATTCGGCGCCGGTGTCCGCAACGTGGCGAATCTTGTCCGCCAGCATGGCCGTCGAAGTCTCCGCATTCTTGATGGCGAAGGTGCCGCCGAATCCACAGCAGGAATCTGCTTCGGGGAGTTCGACCAGATCGATGTCGCGGACGTTGCGCAACAACTGAAGTGGCTTGTCCCCCACCCTCAGCATCCGCAGTGAGTGACAGGTCGGGTGATAGGTGACTCGGTGCGGGAAGTACGCGCCCACATCGGTGACCCCGAGAACGTCTACGAGGAATTCGGAAAGCTCGTACGTCTTTGCCTTCACGGTCTGCACCTGTCCACACAGCGACGCGGTGCCGTAGCGCTCGGCGACGATCTCGTGTTGATGACGGACCGAGCCGACGCACGACCCCGATGGTGCGACAACGGCGTCGATCGACGCATCACCGAAGGTATCGGCGTAGTTCGCGACCAGCGGTAGTGCGCCCGGCTGATAGCCGGTATTGACGTGCATCTGCCCGCAGCAGGTCTGCCCGGACGGAAACACGACGTCGTGCCCGAGACGGGTGAGCAGGAGGGCGGTGGCCTTGACGGCGTCGGGAAACATCGTGTCCCCGATGCAGGTGGCGAACAGCGCTACTCGCATGTGGTTCCCCGCAATCTGTCGGTGTGGTCTGACCACAGTAATACATCCCCGTACAGGCCACCCCATAAACGGCGTCCACCCGGTTATGCTCTTGCCTCATGCCGACCGAGCCGAGCCCGCGAGCGTGGGAACAAGTACTGAGCCACCTCGAACGTCGGCTGGTTTCAGGCGAGGTGTCTCCTGGCCAGCGCCTGCCGGGAGAGAGAATTCTGGCAGCAGAGTTGGGCGTCGGACGGTCATCGGTCCGAGAAGCGTTGCGGGTCATGGAAGCACTCGGCCTCCTCAAGGCGCAGACTGGATCCGGCCCGACATCCGGCGCGATGATTGTTGCCAAACCGACCGGCGGTATGACCATGCTGATGCGGATGCAGGTTGCAGCACAGGGCTTTCCGGTATCGGACGTAGTGAAGACACGACTCGTGCTCGAATCCGAGGTGATGCAGTCCCTGGCATCGCGGACCCCGACGCCCGACCTCCGCGCGGCCGTCGAACTGCTCGACTCGATGGAGGACGCAGCTCTCTCGGCCGAGGAATTCTTGCTACTCGACGCACAGTTCCACGTGGCGCTCGCCGACGCGGCGGGCAATCAGGTGATCGCAGCCATGATGACCGGCCTGCGCGAGTCCATCGAGGCCTACGTTCTCGCGGGCGTCCAGATCGACAGCTGGCCGAGCACCTGCATGCGACTGCGTGACGAACACCGAGGATTGGTAGATGCGGTCAACGCGGGTGACGGCGAACTCGCACGTCAGCGCATAGTCGGCCACATCCGCGGTTACTACTCGGAAAGCGCGCACTCCAGCCGGTGACAGGGGGTGGTAATTGCGCCTCCAGAAGTCGTGTACTGTTGGTTTCACACCGACGCGGGGTGGAGCAGCTCGGTAGCTCGCTGGGCTCATAACCCAGAGGTCGCAGGTTCAAATCCTGTCCCCGCTACAAAGAAGAGGCCCGTAGGTTGCGAAAGCGACCTACGGGCCTTTTGCTGTGCGCCTTTATTAGCCGCCGGGGGTTAATAAAGGCGCACAGCAGTACCTCACACCGCCACGTTGTGAAAATCGATCTCTGCGGCCAGCATGCCCGAGAACCACCGATCCAGGTCCTCGTCGCTCACGGACTTCGGCATGGCGTCCACTTCGCACGCCAGCACTGCCACCTGGGACACGAACGGCGGAGCGACATGCATGTCCACCCAGTCCTGCAACGCTGGTTCGCGATCTACCTTCACTGCCGCCGCCTCCCGGCACCACGACAGATACAGGGTTTCCGCGGCGTACATGCCCACCAGCGCCGCCGCCCTGCCCTCTTCGCGAGCGAGGGCCAAGGCGTGCGTGGACAGCACGGCCGACTCCTCGACCAGCGCCGCTGCGTCACCCTCGTACGGGAAGCGGGAACGCAAGTGCGCGAAATACTCGCGCTGCTCGCCCACCAGGTTCGACATCGACGTCACGTGGTCGAGCGCGTCGTCGAGCGTCGGGGATTCGGCGACCACCAACCCCAACACCTTGACGGCCGTCAGTACGAATGCCTCTTCGATCACGAGGTACCGGCGGAATCCCTCATCACTCAACGTCCCGCCGATGGTGTCCTCGATGAATGGAACCGCCCGCGCGGCAGCGAGATTACTCTGCTGCCGCGCGAGCAGGTCTGAGGAGCGACTCATTCGCCGGCGACCCAACTGATCAAGCCGTCGAACAGGTCGGTGTATCCGGGCCACTGCTCACAGAACTCCGGCGGAGCCCAGTGCGGCGAGCAGTCCGAGGTGAAGACGATCGACCGTCCGGCGCCGTATTCACCGGCAGCGACAAGCGGATCGCCGTTGATGGTGGCGGGAACCACGGCACCGTCCTTCGCGACGACGCGGTTGTATCCCAGGAGCGCGGGCCAGGAATCGCCGGCATTACCGAGAGCCGGGTGAGCAGCATCGACGACGGTGGGAACGATCCCAGCCGGTGTCTCGACGCGATCGTCCTCGGCCAGCATCGTCACGGGCAGTACCTCGGCGATCGCGGTCTGGCGGAAAGCTGCTCGCGCCTGGAATCCGGAGAACGAGAGGTAGCCACCGATCATCATCAGTGAGCCGCCGGCGTTCACCCAGTCACGAAGCGCGACAAGGCGATCCTCGCCGGCGCGGAACTGGTCGAACACGCCGGGAGCCAGCTGCAGCGAGTTCGCTCCGATGTCGGAGAGAACGACGACGTCGAACTGCGACAGTGCTTCTGCGGTACCGGGGAACTGCGTCGGCACCAGGTGTGCGGGCATGTGTGTCACGTCGTGGCCACGTGAGGTGAGCGCATCCCGAAGCGGGCCGACTCCCTCGACGTAGGAATGGACACTGAACTCGTCGACGCCCTTGACGTGCGTCGACGTCGTCATCCAGCTCTCGCCGGCGATCAGTACTCGTTTACCCATGACTGCTTCTGTTTCCTTTCGCGGCCTGCTCGAAGAGCGACCTCGGGTTGTCTCGCATCAATGCGGACACTTGCTGGGGATCTACGCCTGCGCGCACCAATCGGGCGGCGAAGGCGAGTGGTACGTAGGAGAATCCGTTTCCGCCGTGCTTTCTGAGCATTGATTTGAGGAAGAGGTCGTGACTGAGCAGGAGCTGTGATGCGTGACCGGAGGTGACCAATCCGGCTACCGCAGTGGCTGTTTCCGCCGGATGCGGAGAAAGACCCTCGCCGGGGAAATCGAAAGGCATCCCGATCATGTCGAACTCGAGAAAGACACCGCGGTCGGCGAGCGATCGTTGGTAGTCGGCGTCGTGTCCGGACGGGTCCATGTGGCACAGGACCACTGCTTGCGGATCGACGCCCATCTCGTCGACCACGATGTCGACGACGTGATGTCCCACGCGCTGCCAGCCCGGAAGGTGGACGAACAGGGGCACGTCCACCTCGCGCTGGGCGATGCATGCCGCCCGCAACGCTTTCGCCTCGTTCTGAGTGAAGAGCGGGGAGACTCCGATCTCCCCGATCACGCCAGGAGCCAATTCCTTTGCCGGATCGAACTCCTCGACGAGCGAACCTGCCAGATCGTCGACACCGAGTTCGTGGACCTCGACCGGATGGGTCGTCTCGAGGTACCACCCTGAACCCATGATCACTCGCACGTCTGACTTTCGCGAGAACTCCGCCAGCTTCTCCGGTGCCCGGCCCAGTCCCGGCGGTGTCAGATCGACGATCGTCCGACCACCGAGGCGGGCGAAGTCCGCAAGGTCTTCCACCACGGCCGCTGCGTCGTCGACTCGACAATTGTCGAGACTGTAGTACGGATTGTCGTGAAGAAGCCAGGCATCCTCGGCGCGTACCGGACCGGCCAACCGCTGTGCCACAACCGGATCCGGGGCCTCGCTGTACGCACCGGTGACGTCGTTGTACAGATGTTCGTGTGGGAGAACCAGTCCGAGTTCCGAGCTGTCCACAGTTCCCGTGACAGTACGAACCTTGCTCATGAGCGTGCAGGCCCCGACGGTGCGGACTGCAGGTGTCGCCACAGCGCGCTCAGTGTATGTCCGCGCATGTTGATCCAGATGGCCAGTAGCAGAACGACACCGGTGATGATCGGTGTCAGGAACGGGCTCACGCCGAGCAGGGTCAGTCCGTTCGCGATGATTCCGGTCAGGACGGCGCCGATGACGGTACCGATCACGGTGCCGCGACCGCCGAAGAGATTGGTGCCACCGAGAACCACCGCGGTGATCACCGTGAGCTCGAATCCCGTTGCGGAGTTGGCCGAACCCGAGCCCAGTCGAGCCGCGATCAGCAGTCCCGCGATACCGGCAGCCAAGCCGGTGAAGACGAGCGTCATCATGAGCACACGACGCGTGTTGACGCCGGACCGTCGCACGGATTCGACGTTGGAGCCGATACCGGTGACGTAGCGCCCGAAGCGCATGCGGTTGAGCGCAATTGCTCCGATGACCACGACGACGAGAGCAATCCAGGCGCTGGCGGAGAACCCGAGGAACTCAGCAGTTCCGAGCTTCGCGAAGTAAGTGTCGGCCGGAACCGGAACGGAGAATCCTTCGGTCCGATACAGCGCGATACCGCGAATGACGGACATCGTCGCCAGAGTCACGATGAACGGCGGAATGCCCTGATAGGCAGCGAGCCATCCGTTGACCAGGCCCCAGGCCGCACCCATCACCGGGGCGGCGACGAAGACCAGGGACGAATCGACGCCGGCCTGGATAAGCTCGGCACTCATCGCCGCGACGAACGCGACGATCGCACCGACGGACAGGTCGATCTGACCTGCCGTGATCACGAAAGTCATCGCCACCGCGATGATCAGAACCGGAGCGATCTGGGTTGCCAGGTTCGACAGGTTGGTGAATGTCAGGAACGACGACGTGGTCGCCGAGAAGACGGCTGCGACAGCAACTGTCACCGCCAGCATCGCGAGGGTGGGCTTGTTGACGCTGTCCCACAAGGAGGGTTTCGCGGCGAGCTTGCGCTCGATCGGCGCCTGAGTCTTCTCGAGAGTGGTCATGCCGTGGCTCCCTGTGTTGCTGCCGATGTCCGTTGCGGCACCGGAGTTCGAGTGATGAGTCCGACGAGGGACTCGATGTTGAGGTCGCCGATCGGAACGTCGTCGACACTCTGCCCCTCGTACATGACCGTGATTCGGTCACACACGCGGAACAGGTCCTGCAGGCGGTGTGTCACGAGAATGACGCCCACGCCGGCCGCTGCGACGTCCGTGATCAGCTTGAGCACCGACTCGACCTCGGCGACGGCAAGCGCTGCGGTGGGCTCGTCGAGGATCAGTACGTCTGGGCGGAAGGAGACTGCGCGGGCGATCGCGACGGTTTGCCGCTGTCCGCCGGACAGTTGCCCGATCTCCTGGTAGGTCGACTTCACCTTGACATGCAGGTCGGCGAGAATGTGAGCCGCCTTCTCGTGCATGGCATGCCGGTCGAGGAAGGGGCCTTTTCGCGGTTCTCTGCCGAGGAACAGGTTGCTGGCGACATCCAGCGTGTCGCACAGAGCCAGATCCTGGTAGACGATTCCGATCTTCTTCTGCTGCGCGTCGAGAGGCGTCGAAAAGCGCACTGGTTCACCGTTGACGCGCATTTCGCCGCCGTCGTGCTGAACCGCACCGGCGAGAATCTTCATCAGAGTGGACTTACCGGCGCCGTTGTCGCCGACCACTCCGAGTACTTCACCCTTCGCCAGCCGAAGGTCCACTCCTTGAAGGGACTTCACCGGTCCGTACGACTTGGTGATGCCCGAGAGTTCGATCAGTGGAGGTGCCATGATTACTTCTCCAAGTAGTACATGTAGTCGGCCACGTTCTCCGGGGTCACGATCTGGGTGGGAACCGGGATGTTTGCCGGAGCGCCGCGTCCGCAACCCAGGTCGATTGCCGAATTCATTGCCTCATGGCCGAATTCGAAGGTGTTCTGCTGGACCACGCCTTTAAGCCAACCGGCTTTGAGTCCGCCTACCGCCTGATCCGAAAGATCCCAACCGACTGCTTCGATGCGATCCTGCGCCTTCTGACTGTTGACCGCCGCGACGAGACCGATCAGTGCCGGCTCACCGGTTGCGTAGACGTACTTCATGTCGCCACCGCCGGTCAGCAGGTTCTCCGCTGCGGTCTGTGCGTTCTCCTGAATGTTACGTCCGTCCACGACGGTGCCGACGGTCATTCCGCGGCCGGTCACGGTCTCCGTGAAGCCCTTCTGCCGCTCCAACTGAACAGTGCTGTTGAGCGCGCCGACGATACCGACCGTTCCGGTGTTGTTCGCGACGTCGGCCAAGGTGTTTCCGATCTTGGCACCGCCCTCGGCGTTGGCTGTACCGACCTGAGTCGACAGTGCCGGATCGTCGATGGTCGCGTCGACCGCGACGACGGGGATGCCCGCGTTCTTGGCCTTGACCACCGACGGCTTGATTCCGTCCGTGTCGATTGCATCGACGATGATCGCGTCGACTCCGGCGGCGATCAGATTGTCGAAGGCGTTGGCCTGCGCGACGGAATCGTCGTTGCCGCTGATGATCTGCAGGTCGACGCCTGCCTTGTCCGCGACGTTCTTCGCGGCATTGTTGATCTGGTTGAAGTACAGCGCCTGGAGGTTGATGGTCACCAGACCGACCTTGAGCTTGCCGTTCGTCCCGTCACAGCTTTCGGCGACCCGGGTCGGCTGCGGGATGGACGAGCCCCCCGATGCGTCCTTCGAGTCACTCGACGAAGCCGAGTCACAAGCGGTGAGCGTGAGCGCGACTGCAGCTCCCAGCGCCAGAGGCAATGCACGTTTCATCATCGAGTCTCCAAAAGGGTGTGAGGGGTCAATGTTGCTGTGAAGCGGTTCAATTCATCTCGGGTGGGGCATCCGCGGGGGCCTGCGGTGGCGCAAGCCAATGCAGCCGATGCCCCGGCGAGTCGTGCGGCGTCCACCGGTGATCGCCCGGCGTCGACAAAAGCGATGTACGTACCGCCGAAGCAATCACCGGCCCCGACGGCGTCGACGACGTCGACCACTACTGCCGGTTCGCTCGTCACCTCGCCGTCCGGTGTGGCCAGTGTCCAACCTCGCGAGCCGTCGGTCACCAGCAGGTGTGTGTTGTGCTCGGCGGCCAGAGTCTGCCACTGGTCGAAACCGATCCCGAACTCGCCTTCCCACAGGGCACGCCCTACGACGACGTGGTCGGCCAGAGCGAACGCGCGCAGTGCCGCGGCTTTGTTTTCACAACCGTCCAGATCGATTACCAGACTTACGCTTCCCGGTAATTCATCCGGGAGGAAGACCGCACGGTATCCGTCGAGGAACAGTCGTCCACCGCCGGCAGCCGCCAATCGGGTGACGACAACTCCGATGCGTTCGGCATCGTTCGGGTCGTCCTGGCTGATGATGGAGCGATCGCCGTCCTGCGCGATGAGAACAACTGCCGTCGACAGGAACGCATCTCGCGGCGACCAACTGGTGTCGACGCCATCTGCCTCGAGGGCTTCGAGAAACTCGGTGGACCGCGCGTCCGGGCCCACGGCACCGGCAAAGATCACTTGCGCGCCCATTCTGGCCGCGGATACCGCAGCATTTGCATTCATTCCACCGTCGATCTGACTGATGGCCGTTGCCTGAACGCGCTCACCGAGTACCGGTACGTGTGGGACATGTACCGTCACATCGTTGTTGGCGTATCCACAAAAGACAATCATGGTTACTTTCCTGCGGCCCGGGACAGTTCGCGGACCTTCTCGCCTGCGACCCGTCCCCACCAGCGTCCATTGTCCTTCACCGAGGATGCAACTATCGCGCCGTCGCATTCCTTCATCAGCGCTGCGACATTGGCAGCCGTGATGCCGGAGCCGATGATCACCGGAAGAACGGTGTTGTCTCGGATCACGGAAACCTCGTCGACCGAAGCGGCGTCACCGGTGCGCGAACCCGTCGCGATCAGAACATCTGCGTCGAAGAACTCGGCGTCTTCGGTCTGTTCCGCGACAGTGCGGTCCGCGACAATGGCATGCGCACCGTGTTTGACGTGCACGTCAGCGAAGATCCGGACCGGGTCGGCGCCGATGCGATGGCGGAAGCGCGTCGTCTTGGCGGCCTGGCCCTCGATGAAGCCCTCATTGGCAATGTAGGCATTTGCCCACTGATTGACGCGCACAAAACTCGCGCCTGCCGCCCACGCTGCGGCCACTCCGCACTCGCCGGCGTTGGACAGGATGCTGACGCCGACGGCCTTGCCGAACTCGCCGACCACCGCTGCCGTGATGACTCCCATGCTCGCGGCGGTTTCGTATCCGTGTTCGCCGGGCTTGAGGAACGGTATGTCCCAGTGATTTTCGACGATCACACCGTCGAAACCGTTGTCGACATACGCGTGTGCTTCCTCGACGGCGAAGCGAGCAATTTCCGAAACCGGCTGCCCGGTGTAGTGCGGGCTGCCCGGCAGGGCCGGGAGGTGAATGGCCCCGATGAGAGATGGCGTGCCGGTGAACATCTCTGCCAGCGCCGAGGGCTTGGGCGGAAAGACTCCGAGCGGTGATGCGGTCACTTCAGCTACCCCATTCCATGCGCAAGATTTGCGCTGTATGTCCATGCACAAGATCTGCACACGATGTAATCGATTGCCTTGATGAATTAGCAGGTTATGCGATCAACACCGGGTTGTGTCAAGGATTTCACAATTCGAATTTGTAAACGATTGCCTCAATCGCGTTACATGCGGGACACTGGACCGTGCGGTTCGATAACCTCGGACCCGAATCGAGCAGAAAACGGGGGACGCATGCGCAAGGCGACCATTCGCGATGTCGCGGAACTGGCCGGGGTGTCGACGGCCACCGTGTCGCGGGCACTGTCCGGATCCCGCCCTGTCTCGGACGAGCTTGCAGCGACGATCAAACGAGCCGCGGATTCTCTCGGATACTCGGGAAACATCATCGCCAGCTCGCTGCGTCGTAATCGGACGGACACTGTCGGAATGGTGGTTCCGAGTATCGCGAACCCCTTCTTCACTTCGCTGGTGGTCAACGTCGAACACGTCCTCGCTCGGCGCGGACTACAACTGTTCCTGTGCGATTCTCGTTCCGATCCCGACGTGGAAGCGCAGCGACTCAAGTCGCTCGTCTCCCGGCAAGTGGACGGAATCATCATCAGCCCGTGCCACGGCGAACTGAGTGCAGAAGCCGTCCGAGCCAGCGCGGCAACGCTTCCGGTCGTTCAACTGGACCGGTTTGCAATGGATACCCAGACGGACTGGGTCGGCGTCGACGACGACGCCGCTCAATCCCTGGTGATGGAGCATCTGTCCGAGCGTGGCGCGCAATCAGCCGCCTTCATCAGTTCCGAGCTGACCAATTCGTCAACAGAACTTCGCCGGGCCGGCTTCTTCCGCCACGCGGATCGAATGGGCATCGAAACTCGTGACGAGTGGACACAACTCGGCGAGTACTCGATCGAGTGGGGGCGCACGGCATCCAACATCATCCTGACCGGCAAAACTCGCCCCGACGCCCTGGTCTGCGCCGACGACTTGATCGCACTTGGCGTGTTGCAGACCTGTCACGCATTGGGCATCGACGTTCCCGGCGACGTTCTGGTCACCGGTTTCGACAACATCCCGTTCTCCGAATTGTGCAACCCGCCGTTGACCACCGTCGGGCAGCCGCAGGAAAGAATCGCGGAAGAAGCTGTGCGACTTCTGGATCAGGCGATGAACAACTCTTCCGAGTCGACAGCCCACATCGCGCTTGCTCCTGAACTGATTGTCCGTCAGTCCACCGTCGGCCAAGCGGCGGCAACCGCACCATAAGCAGCGATCGCATCGTCCAGTTCGGAGACCTTGACGCTTTCGTTGGCCGCATGCATCAGCGAGGGAGTGCCAGGGCCCCAGATCACGACGGGAGCACCAGGGGCGGCGGCGGCCAGTACCGAAGCGTCGGTGAAGTACGAAACCGGTTCGGTTGCAACAGGGATAGGCAAGGTAGCCAACCACGGATCCGACGCGTCGGTACGCACACCTCCCAGATGAATCGACGTCTCCACCGAGTCGACTTCTGGTTGGGCTCGCCACCACGCGAGCAGGTCGGCGCCGTCTCCCACCGTGCGGTGATCGATCACCGCACGTGCACTGTCCGGCACGATGTTCGGAGCCGAACCCCCGCCGACCAAGCCGAGGTTCCAGGTTTCGGCACCCAGAAACGCGTCGGACGACAGCGGAAGCTCACGCCGGGCTCGGTCGACGACGTCAAGCAGTTTGAGGACGGCGTTAGTTCCTCGCTGCGGTGTACTCCCGTGCGCGGCTTTTCCTTTGACGGACACTTCGAGCCACAGTGCGCCGCGGTGCCCCAGGTTGATGCGATTGCCCGTCGCCTCGGGAACGATGACAGCCCCGACCTCGAGATTCGCCACGGCGTCGGCCGAACGAACAGCTCCGAGCGATCCGATTTCCTCGTCGCTCGTCAGCAGTAGTGCGACCGGGACTCCACGTTCGAAAGCGTCGACAACCGCGGCAGTAGCGGCAACAAGGCCGGCCTTCATATCCGATGTCCCTCTGCCGAGGAACAATTCGCCGTCGACCTGTGCGGCGTACGGGTCGAACTCCCAGTCGGAGACAGTGCCCACCGGCACCGTGTCCACGTGGCAGGCGAACAGTAGTCTGGCTGCCGAGGGTGCAGCTTCGTTGGTGATCAAGGCCCAGGGATGATTGCCGGTCAGGTCTGACTCCACCTTCGCCTGTGGCGCACGTGAGAGAACCAACGAGACAATCGAATCCATCACCCGCCGTTGAGGAGCGGCCTCCCCCGAGACCGTGTCGAGAGCTACCAGTTCCGAGAGAAGTCCGAGGGAATCCATGTCCCTATTCTTGCACTGCCACGGATTCAGTGCGCTGCCAGCTGGGCGATGACAACGTAATTGTCGTCGGTCGACTCTCCTTCGACGACATCACAATTGGCGAGGATCAACCGCCCGGGAACTGATTCACGCAACTCGTGAGTTCCCAGCAGCGAACCTTTGTGCAGCGGCCCGACTGTTTCGACGTCGTACTCGAGTGTGCCGTTCGGTGTACCCAGGAGAATTCGATCATGCGGCTCCACTACCCGGAGCGCCCGGAACGGTGCTTCGCGAGTGGTGTAGTTGTGGCCGACCACGACAACTGTTTGTGTGGTCGACGTTCCCGGCATTCCGCTTTCACCCCACCACACCGGCAGTTCGTCGACGGGATTCAGTTGCTGCCCACTCTCGCCGCCGCGCATCAGTTTCTCCGAGTGCAACGGACTGCTCAGGTACGTGACCCCGGACGCAGACCTCAACTCGATCCTCTCGGGTTCTGCCGGATCGACGGTCACCGAAGCCGGTGCAGCCGCGATATGCGACTGCACCGGCGAGCGGTCAGGTAGCGATCCCGCGTTCTCGCCCGAACATCCGGATACGAGGAGGGCGAGGATCGCTACCGCCGAGAGACCGAGGCTACGCAGACGTGTTGCCCGGGCCGTCATGACGCTTGCGACGAACAACCACCGTCGTAGCTGCTGCGGCGGCAGCGCCCACGACTCCGACGCCGATCAATACAGCCGGCAGGTTGGAGTTGCTGCTACCGCTGGTGCTGCTGCTTGCGGTGTCACCGAGAGCAAGGTCGACCGGGGGCAGGCTTCCGGCGAGCGCCGGATCGCCGTCGGCATCGGTGACGTAGTAGTCGACGACGTCGAAGGCTCCCTTATTGTTGTAGTAGCCGACCAGCTTGACGCCGGTCTTGTTCACTACAGCGGTGGTCTCGTCGACCTTCGTGACCCCGGAGCCGTCGTCAGTGTGCTCACCGATGATCACTTCACCGCCGACGCCTGTTCCGTTGTCGATCTCTTTCTCGCCCTTTGCCTTGAGCTCGTCGACGATCTTCTGCGCTGCATCCGCTTCGGCCTTTGCGGCGGCTGCAGCGGCCTGAGCTTCCTTGGCCTTTGCTGCCGCGGCGTCGGCTGCGGCCTTCGCGTCTTCGGCGGCCAGGTAGAGATCCTGCGCCTTCTTGCTCGCCGCTTCGGCAGCTTCGGCCTTCTTGGCGGCTTCGGCAGCCTTTTCGTCGGCGATGGCTCGCTTGTCGGTGGCAGCCTCGCCCGCAGCATCGGCTTCGGCCTGGGCCGTCTCCGCGGCCTTCTGCGCAGCGTCGGCATCCTTCTGCGCGGAAGCCGCAGTAGCCGCCGCTTCATCTGCGGCCTTACGGGCGGCGGTAGCAGCTTCTACCTCGGTGGCAGCTGCGGACTCGGCTGCCTTGGCCGTGGTTTCAGCGGCGGTGGCCACCTTCTGAGTTTCCTTGACGGTGATCGCGAGCTGCTTGGCGTTCCAAGCCGCGGCCAGCGCCTGAGCCTTAGCGACGGCTGCCTTCGCGAAATCCCAGTTCTTGAAGGCTTCCTCGGCTTCCTTGTTCTTGTCCGCAACCAGCTTGGCGTTTGCATCCGCGGCAGCCTTCGCCTCATCGGCCTTGGCCTGCAGAGCATTAGCCTCGGCGCGCGCCTTTGCTGCCTCTTCGGTCTTGGGCCCCGAACCGGCGGCCTTCGCAGCCTCCTCGAGTTCCGCAGCCTTGGCAGCGGCCGCGTCGGCTTCTGCCTGAGCTGTTTTTGCTACCTCCTTGGCATCGGCCGCCGCGGACTCCGCAACCTTGGCCGCCTCTTCGGCTTCCTTGGCAGACTGTTCCGCGGCCCCGGCCTCCGCCTTGGCCTTGGTCGATTCGACCGCCGCCTTGGTTGCCTCGACGCTCGCCTGGGTCATTGCCTCGGTCGCCTTCACCGAAGTGTCTGTCGCTGCGGACGAGTCGACCCCTGCCGTCGCGGCTGCTTCGGCGGCCTTCGCTGCCGCGTCGGCAGCTGCCTTGGCTTTTGCTTCGGCTTCCGCCAGTGCTGCAGCGTCCGTACCAGCGGTTTCGGCACTGCCCGTGCCCGCGACCCCGGCTTCAACCTTCTCCGGCGTGGTCTCGGTGCTCGTCGCCGCGTCGGCGTCGGTGGTGGCAGCTGCCTCTTCCTCGGCGCAGGTCACCAGCGGATCAGCGCTCGGGGTACACACGGTTTCCGGCTCTGCCGATGCAATTCCCGTGCCGCCCACCGCCAATCCGAGAGCTAGTACGGCACCGGCGGCCGCAGAGCGGACCCTCCGAGAATGGGCGATGGACTTCTCCGACATAGCGCTCAACCTTTCGGCCTTCTTTACGAAGACGGCAATTCCGGCGTGGACAGCCTTTACTTCGTCGGCTGACTTCCAGACGTTACGACCGGTCGGTCCGAAAAATTGAGAGCTGCTGCTCTACCCGCAAGAATCAGGACCGCGGAACGCGCCCCATCAGGTAGAACTCCGGATTGGGCAGCATGCCGGAGAAACTCGCCATGCGATTGCTGAGCCCGAAGAATGCAGTGATCGCGGCGATGTCCCACGCGTCCTCGTCGCCGAAGCCGTGCACACGAAGGGCGTCGAAGTCGGCGTCGGCGATTTCGTGCGAGGCGGAGTTCACCTTGGTGGCGAAGTCGAGCATCGCGCGCTGACGATCGGAGATTTCTGCGGTGCGATAGTTGACCGCAACCTGGTCGGCAACCAGCGGCTTCTTCTCGTAGATACGCAGAATTGCGCCGTGCGCGACAACGCAGTACGTACATTTGTTGGCCGCAGAGATCGTGGTGACGATCATTTCTCGATCACCCTTGGTGAGTGCGGAATCTTCCTTGAGCATGATCGCGTCGTGGTATGCGAAGAATGCCCGGAACTCGGCTGGGCGCCGAGCGAACATCAGGAAGACGTTGGGCACGAACCCCGACTTCTCCTGGATCTCGAGAATCTTGGCGGCGATGTCCTCGGGCACCTCGGTCAATTCAGCCTGCGGAAAACGGGTGCTCACTGTGCCTCCTGGTCAGCCATCGATGTTCGATTCAAGATAATGATGATTAACTGAGTTGTCCAGATCCATTTCCTGCCCTACTTTTTCGGGCACGGATAGTCGGGTACGGCCCAAGTGATCTGCGTAGCGTGAAACCCGTGAACAGGAAGACACGATGATCGACGGACTGAACCGCGCGCTCGACTACATCGAAAGCAATCTGAGCGGCGAGATCGAGACAGCCGAGATGGCAAGGCTGGCAACCACCTCGGAGTATCACTTTCGGAGGATGTTCTCGGCCCTGGCCGGCATTCCCGTATCCGAATACATCCGTCGACGTCGACTCACCCTGGCTGGTGCCGAGTTGTCCGTCAGCAGATCAGGAGTGTTGGAGACCGCCGTGAAGTACGGCTACTCGTCCGCGGAAGCCTTCACACGAGCGTTCACCGCATTTCACGGCGTGAGCCCCGGCGCGGTCAAACGCGCTCCCGCCGTTCTCAAATCCCAACAGAAACTTGTCATTCACGTGACACTGGAAGGAGCCACACCGATGGACTACATGCTTGTGGACAAACCTGCCCTGACGGTAGTCGGGTTCAAGACCCGGGTTCCATTGGTTCACGAAGGTCCCAATTCTGCGATCGAAGATTTCACCCGCTCCGTGGACAAGGTTGCGTTGCGAGGGTTGCGCGAGCTCTCCGATCAGGACCCGGCGGGAATCGTCAGTGTCGTCGACAATTTGGCGCATCCCAGAACCGAAGGCACAGAACTGGATTACTACCTGGGAGTGGTCACCGGCAAACCTTCACCCACGGGTTTCGATCTGCTGACGGTCGACGCACACACGTGGGCCGTCTTCACCGCCGACGGGTCGGAAATCGAATCTGTGCAGTATTTGTGGCGAGATATCTACACGGAATGGTTTCCTGCCAACCCTTTTCGCTCCGTACCTGGTCCCGAGATCATGCGTACCGAATACAACGACGATTTCACCGTCGCACGGTTCGAGCTCTGGATTCCGGTCGAGAGCGAGCTGAGCGACGTCGGGGCGTAAAACAGCCGCCAGGTCGGATGGAAGTCACGACCCGGCGGCTGAGCCATCAGATGAAACAGACTGTCAAAGAATCAGTTTCGCTCCGGTAGCAGCAACCACGTCCTCGACGCTGATGCCCGGCGCCGTCTCCACCAGGCGGAGACCGTCGTCAGTCGCGTCGATCACGGCCATGTCGGTGATGATTCGCTGGACGCAGCCCTTACCGGTCAGCGGAAGCGAGCACTTCTCGACGATCTTGTGCTCACCCTTCTTCGAGACGTGCTCCATCATCACGATGACGCGCTTTGCGCCGTGGACCAGATCCATCGCGCCGCCCATGCCTTTGACCATGTGGCCAGGGATCATCCAGTTCGCGAGGTCTCCGGTGGCACTGACCTGCATGGCACCGAGCACGGCAACGTCGACCTGGCCGCCGCGGATCATGCCGAACGACGCTGAGGAGTCGAAGAACGACGCACCGGGGAGAACGGTGATGGTCTCCTTGCCCGCATTGATCAGCTCGGGATCGAGTTCGTCCTCGGTCGGGTACGGCCCCACGCCCAGAACGCCGTTCTCCGAGTGCAATACAACGGTGATGTCGGTCGGGAGGTAGTTCGGAACCAGCGTCGGCATACCGATGCCGAGGTTCACGTACTGCCCGTCCTCGAGTTCGCGCGCGACGCGGGCCGCCATCTCTTCGCGGGTGAGTTTGGTGGGTAGTACAGAAGTCATGCTCGTACCGTCCGATTCTCGATGCCGACCGTCACGGGGCCGACGTGGACAACACGCTGAACGTGAATGCCCGGCGTGTGGATCTCGGCGGGGTCGAGCTCACCCGGCTCTACGAGGTGCTCGACCTGCGCAATGGTGATGCGCCCCGACGTTGCTGCAGCCGGATTGAAGTTCTGGGTACTCGCGCGGTAGACGAGGTTGCCGTGCCGGTCACCTTTCCAGGCATGGACCAGTGCATAGTCGGCGACGATGCCGCGCTCCATCACATAGGTGACGCCGTCGAAGTCACGAGTTTCCTTGGGCGGACTGGCAACTGCGATGCCGCCGCTGCCGTCGTAACGCAGTGGCAGGCCGCCGTCGGCGACCTGGGTGCCGACGCCGGCCGGGGTGAAGAACGCGGGGATGCCCGCTCCCCCGGCGCGCATGCGCTCGGCGAGCGTGCCCTGCGGCGTGAGTTCGACTTCCAGCTCACCGGAAAGGTACTGACGCGCGAACTCCTTGTTGGAGCCGACGTACGAGCTGACAGTACGACGGATACGCCCCTTCTCCAGAAGCACTCCGAGCCCGAACCCGTCGGTGCCGCAGTTGTTGCTCACCGTTTCGAGTGATGTCGCGCCCTGCTCGAGGAGCGCATCGATGAGGATTTCCGGCACTCCGACGAGCCCGAAACCTCCGACAGCGATCGTGACGCCGTCCGGCACGTCGGCGACGGCCTCGGCAGCAGTGGGAATGACTTTGTCCATCATGTCGATCACAGTAGCGCGACCCGTACGTATTGTGAACCCCCGTCCGCATAACGAACATTTTTCGCCCCCGGCATTGCCTGGGTCACATCTACGAACTATTCTGTTCGCAGAGCGCAACACATGTACACATTGCGAACAACTTCACGTAACCGAACGACGAGGTTCCCTATGCTGCATCTACCGCCGAGGTACCAGCGGCCGACTGGCGTCAACGCCCCGGCCGATTTCGCGGACTACAAGACGACTTCCCTTCGCCACCCGAAGCAGCCGCTGAAGCTGCTCCCCCAGCGGCTCACGGAGCTCACCGGGCCGGTATTCGGCGAGGATCGCGTCGGCGCCGGCGAAAACGACCTGACCATTGCCAACGGCGGCGAAGCACAGGGACAGCGCATCGTCGTTCACGGCCGCGTACTCGACGGCGACGGAAAACCCGTCCCCCACACACTGCTCGAGGTATGGCAGGCCAACGCCGGTGGACGCTACCGCCACACCGGCGACAACTGGCCCGCGCCGCTGGATCCGTTCTTCAACGGCCTGGGTCGCTGCGTCACCGACGCGAACGGCCACTACAGCTTCACCACGATCAAGCCGGGCGCCTACCCGTGGATGAACCACGACAACGCCTGGCGACCGGCACACATCCATTTCTCGCTGTTCGGCACGGCATTCACGCAGCGCCTCGTGACGCAGATGTACTTCCCCGACGATCCGATGTTCTTCCAGGACCCGATCTACAACGCGGTACCCGAAGCAGCACGTCACCGCATGGTCAGCGTCTTCGACTACGACGCCACAGTCCCCAACTGGGCTCTCGGGTTCCGCTTCGACATCGTCCTGCGCGGCCGTAACGCCTCCGTATTCGAGAACGAGGAAGACCACGATGACTGATCACACCGCGAAGCCCGCACCCACTTATCCGGTAGTCCCCGGCGACTTCACCACCGCCCCCTTCGGTGTCACGCCCTCTCAGACCGTCGGGCCGTACTGGCACATCGGCCTCCCCTGGACGGACGGCCCCGACGCCGCTCCCGCCGATGCCCCCGGACGAATCACGCTGGCCATCACGGTGATCGACGGCGCCCGTACACCCGTCGCCGACGCGATGATCGAAACATGGCAGGCCGATACGCTCGGACGCTTCAACCATCCGGACGATCCCCGTGGCGCAGTGGAGCTCACTCCGGCTGGTTTTCGCGGATTCGCCCGCAGCGCAGCGGATCCCACGGGCACTGCATTGGTCCACACTGTCAAGCCCGGTGCGCAGCCCACTGAAACGGATGCGGACGAGGCCCCACACGTGAACGTGTCGGTCTTCGCTCGCGGCATGCTCGACCGCCTGGTCACCCGCTTGTACTTCCCCGAAGACGCCGACGCACACGCAACAGATCCGGTGCTGTCCTCACTGAGCGAAACCGAACGCGCGAAGCTGGTTGCAACCAAGGTCGACGGTGGGTACTCCTGGACGGTCTATGTTCAGGACGAGGACGCGAACGGCGTCGAGACGCCCTTCTTCGAGCTGTAAGAGGAGTACACATGCCCACTCGCGGCGCACTGTTCGACCCGGTGTTCGGGGCCACCCGCGTATCGGAGCACCTGTCCGACCAGGCGTGGGTCACCGCGTTGCTCGACGTGGAGGCCGCACTGAGTTGTGCGATGGCCACAGTCGGGTTGGCGGACGGGGAACATTGCGCCGCGGTGGCTGCTGCCGCGGCCGAACTCTCACAACCGGGCGGTCTGGACATCGTGGCGCTCGGCCGCGCGTCGGCCGCCGGCGGAAATCCCGTCATTCCGCTGGTGAAGATGCTGCGCGAAAGGGTCGGACAGGAAGGTGTGCCTGCCTCCGTGGTGCACCCGGGCGCCACGAGTCAGGACATCATGGACTGTGCGCTGATGCTGTTGACGCGACGCGCGGGCGCGGTGGTTCTGGCCGACCTGACCCGCGCCGCCGATTCCGCCGCACACCTCGCCCGCCTCCATCGCTCTACTCCGATGGTCGCGAGAACCCTGGGACAACAAGCACTTCCGACCACCTTCGGGCTACTGGCATCGAGTTGGTTCACCGCACTCGACGCCGCAGCGATTCGCCTCGAGATCGTGCTGTCCACGTTGCCGGTTCAATTCGGCGGCGCCGCAGGCACACTCGCTGCGTTGTATCCCGACGGGCTCAGGATCGCCGACGCGCTGGCCGACGAACTCGGCCTGGCCAGGCAGGTCACTCCCTGGCACACCGACCGCGTGACTATCGCAGAACTCGCGACCACGCTCGGTATCGTCGCCGGCGCTGTTTCCAAGCCCGCCACCGACATCACCGTCATGGCGTCCACCGAACTCTCCGAGGTCGCCGAAAGCGCTCCGGGCGGCTCATCGGCCATGCCGCACAAGCAGAATCCCGTCGCGGCCATCACCGCCCGCGCAGCAGCGCGACGTGCTCCCGCACTGGTCGCCACAGCCCTGTCGAACATGGATCACGAATTCGCTCGCGCCGCAGGCCCCTGGCACGCCGAGTGGGAAACCGTCACCGATCTCCTGCGTCTGGCAGGCGGAGCGGCGCACCAGCTTTCCGTGAGCCTCACCGGCCTGCAAGTACACACCGAGTCGATGGCTCGCAATCTCGACATCACCGGTGGCCTGATTCTCGCCGAGCGTGTCACCAAGGCCCTGTCCGCACACACTGATCGAGCGCGCGACATCGTCACCGCGGCAGCCACTTCCGGAACCAGATTGGATCGTGATCCCGCCATCGCAGAGCACCTGAGCGAAACCGAGATCGCCGAACTACTCGACCCCGCACACTATCTGGGCCACGCCACCGATCTGGTCGACCGCGCCCTCGCCGAACGCCCCACAGGAGGATCTCGATGAGCGTCGCGCTCAACTTTCAACAGACCGGCAATCTCGATGCCCCGGCAGTGGTTCTCCTGGGTTCACTCGGATCCGATCTGTCCATGTGGCAGCCGCAGATTCACGCGCTGTCGAATCGCTACCGCGTCATCGCCGTCGACCATCGCGGCCACGGCAAGTCACCGGTGCCTGCGGGCCCCTACTCAATTGCCGATCTCGCCGGCGATGTCATCGCTCTCCTCGATTCGCTCGAACTCGAGTCCGTACATCTCGTCGGGCTCTCCCTCGGCGGCGCTGTCAGCCAGTGGATCGCCGCACACCACCCCACTCGCGTCGAGACGTTGACCTTGATGTGCACGTCCTCGCAGTTCGCCCCGGCTCAGCCGTGGATCGATCGTGCTCGGGCTGTCCGTGCGGACGGTATCGCGTCAATCGCGGCCGCCGTCGTCGGACGCTGGTTCACGCCGGGACTGGCCGAGAATGATCCGGAGCTTGTCGCCCGTCACGTCGCGATGGTCGAAGCCACACCCGACGAGGGCTATGCCGCCTGCTGCGAGGCGCTTTCGACGTGGGACGGCCGCAACGACCTGGCCCGCATCGTCGCTCCGACGCTCCTCGTCGCGGGCGAGCAGGATCCGGCGACGCCTCCGTCGACGTTGGGTGCGATCGCCGACGGCATCGCCGATGCGGTACTGCACGTGGTCGATCCGGGCGCACACCTGGCCAACGTCGAACAAGCCGGGCACGTCACCAAACTACTTGCAACGCATATTGCCTCGCACACATCTGCGCTCGCCCAACGTAGCGCCGCCGTGTCGGCCGGCATGACCGTACGACGCCAGGTGCTCGGCGACGCCCACGTCGACCGTTCCATTGCCGGTGCCACCGAGTTCACCGCCCCTTTCCAGGACTTCATCACTCGCACGGCGTGGGGTGACATCTGGTCGCGCCCCGGCCTCGATCACCACACCCGCAGGCTCCTCACTCTCGCGATCCTCACTGCCGTCGGCAACGAACACGAACTCGACATGCACATTCGCGCTGCGCTGCGTGCCGGGATCGATCCCGACGAACTCGTGGAAGTATTTCTCCATACCGCGGTCTATGCGGGTGTGCCGAACAGCAACTTGGCTTTTGCGCTGGGAAAGCAAGCACTCGCGGACCTCTCGGCCGAACCTGAGGAGAACGAGACAACATGAGTGAGAACAGCAGCGAGCAAGCGCCGGGACCGTCCCCGGACTACGTGCAGTCGCTGGCCCGTGGGCTTTCCGTCATCAAGGCTTTCGATGGTGAGCACCCGCGTCGCACCCTCAGCGAGGTTGCCCGGCACACCGACCTCACGCGTGCGACTGCTCGCCGCTTCCTACTCACGCTCGTCGAACTCGAATACGTACGTACTGACGGTTCGGTGTTCTGGTTGACGCCCCGTGTCCTCGAACTCGGCTACAGCTACCTCTCCAGTCTGTCCCTTCCCGAGATCGCCGGGCCGCATCTGGAAGCCTTGTCCGCCAAGGTCCGTGAATCCACGTCCGTGTCGATCCTCGACGGTGACGACGTCGTGTACGTGGCTCGTGTTCCGGTCAGCCGCATCATGACGGTTTCCATCACCATCGGCACGCGCTTTCCCGCGTACGCCACATCCATGGGTCGAGTTCTGCTCGCCGGCTTGCCGGACGACGCCCTGGACGCCTACCTCGCCCGAGTGTCCTTCGCCCGCCTGACCGGCAAGACCATCTCCACCGCCGACGGACTACGCGCCGAACTCGAGAAGATTCGCACCGACGGGTTCGCGATAGTCGATCAGGAACTCGAAGAGGGTCTGCGCTCGCTCGCCGCACCCATCCGGGACGCGACCGGTGACGTGGTCGCGGCCGTCAACATCTCCACCCAAGCCGCCCGCTACAGCGCCGAAGCTGTTCGCGGTGAACTGGTTCCGGCCGCAGTCGCCACTGCGGACGCCATCTCCGTCGATCTCGGACGTACTCAGTCGTCCAACAATCACTCGGCTGCCACCCGCTGACCGAGCAGACCCAAGGAAGAACCAATGCCTGACGTTGTCATCTGTGAACCGCTCCGTACCCCTGTCGGCCGCTTCGGCGGTGTCTTCCGTGACGTAGCCCCGGAAGATCTCGCCTCGACGCTGATCACCGAACTCGTCACGCGTACCGGCATTTCCGGCGCGGAGATCGACGACGTCATTCTCGGCCAGGCTTCGCCGAACGGTGAGGCTCCGGCGATCGGACGCATCGCGGCGCTCAACGCGGGTCTGGGCATCGATGTTCCCGGCATGCAGGTGGATCGCCGGTGCGGGTCGGGATTACAGGCAGTCATCCAGGCCGTCATGCAGGTTCAGTCCGGTGGCAGTGACCTGGTCCTCGCGGGCGGTGCCGAGTCGATGAGCCAGGCCGAGTTCTACGCAACCGGAATGCGTTGGGGCGTCAAGGGTGAAGGAGTTGCGCTCAGCGATCGTCTCGCGCGGGCCCGCGTCACAGCCGGCGGACGTGACTTCCCGGTTCCCGGCGGAATGATCGAAACGGCAGAGAACCTGCGCGCCGAGTTCTCCATCAGCCGCGAGGATCAAGATGCACTCGCGGTTCAATCCCATCAGCGTGCCGTCGCAGCACAGAAGAACGGCGTCTTCGCCGAAGAAATCGTTCCGGTATCCGTTCCGCAGCGCAAGGGCGAGGCCCTGCTCGTCGACACCGACGAGCATCCACGCGCCGACACCTCGATGGAATCGCTTGCGCGCCTTCGTCCCATGCGCGCAAAGATCGACCCCGACTCCACCGTGACTGCAGGTAATGCCAGCGGTCAGAACGACGGCGCAGCACTGGCGATCGTCACCACCGCCGACAAAGCTCGTACCCTCGGACTGCGACCGCTCGCACGCCTCGCGAGTTGGAGCGTTGCGGGCGTTCCGCCGCGCACCATGGGCATCGGCCCCGTACCGGCGTCGGAGAAGGCACTCGGCCGCCTCGGGCTGTCCCTGGCGGACATGGACGTCATCGAACTCAACGAAGCCTTTGCGGCACAAGCACTTGCAGTCCTGCAGAGTTGGAATCTCGAGGCCGACGACCCACGCATCAACCCCAACGGCTCCGGCATCTCCCTCGGACATCCGGTCGGAGCTACGGGTGGACGAATCCTGGCCACCCTGTTGCGCGAGATGGACCGTCGCGAAGCGCGTTACGGCCTCGAGACGATGTGCATCGGCGGCGGGCAGGGCCTGGCTGCGGTCTTCGAGCGCCTGTCCTGATCAAGCCCCGACGTGCGCGACGCCGGAGTCACCGAGTTCGCCGCGTAGGCCGTCGAGAAAGACACGCAGCAGTTCGGTGAGTTCGGCCTGCTGCTGCTCGGTGAGAATCGACGTCAGTTCGGCTTCACGGCCGAGAACTCGGTCCACCAATTGCTCCACCAGCTCGTGACCGGCGGCAGTGAGGGTCACGAGCACTATTCGTGACCCTTGCGCGGCGGAGGACCTCTCCACCAGACCCGCGTTCTCCGCGCGTGCGAGTCGCTGCGAGATCGCACCGGCCGTGACTCCGGTCTGCTCGGTGATCTGGCGAGTCGTCAACTGATACGGCTCGCCGGATCGCCGCAGGACACTGAGTAGGTCCAGCGTGGCTGTGTCCGCACCGGCCGAGGCGAGTACCCGTCGGCGATCCTCACCGAGCAGCTTGGCGCACATCCACAGCCTGGTGACGATGCCGATACCCTCCACGGGCGTGCCCGGCCTTTCGCGAAGCCACGCCAAGGCAACCGCGTCCACCGCGTCGTCCGGGTTGTAGTCGCCCACCACTGCACACCTCGTTTAGCTCTAAATGATACGTTCTTCGTATAGGTCTAAACGTAGCTCACGGAGGTAGGCATGACACGCACAGTTCTGGTAACCGGCGGCGGAACAGGGATCGGGCGCGCAGTTGCAGCGGCGTTCGCCCGGGACGGAGACACCGTTTTTGTCACCGGCCGACGCACGGAACCACTCGAAAAGACCGCGGAGGAGTTGGGCGATAATGTTCACGCCTTTACTTGTGACAACTCCGACCCGAAAGACCTGAAGCGGCTGCAGGATTCGCTTCCGGGAACCATCGACGTCGTGGCGCACTGCGCCGGCGGTAACACGGACTTCGATCGTGAAGCGCCGTCAGATCTGGAATCCCTGGCCGCCGGGTGGCGGGCCAATCTGGACTCCAATCTGATCTCGGCAGTGTTGACCACAGCAGCAGTTCGAGATCGAATCCCCAGTGGCGGTGCCGTCATCACCATCGGATCGATTGCCGCCGACAAGGGAGCTGGAGCGTACGGCGCTGCCAAAGCAGCAGTTGCGACGTGGAATGTCGATCTGGCCGCCGAACTGGGCCCAGAAGGCATCACGGCGAACATCGTCTCCCCCGGTTACATCGCCGACACCGAGTTCTTCCGGGACTTTCTGACGGACGAGCGTCGCGCGATGCTGATCGAATCCACCAGCACCAAGCGCGCCGGAACCCCGGACGACATCGCATCAGCCGTCCATTTCTTGGCCTCACCGGGTGCCCGGCAGATCACCGGTCAGGTATTGGCAGTCAACGGCGGTGAGAGAACCAGTCGCTGATCACGCCAGGTGGCGCTCGAAGAACGAGTCGATTCGCTTCCAGGCATCCTGCGCTGCAACAGGATCGGGACCGATTCCGAGGATGCGCTCCAAAGGACGAAGCACCTTGGGTCCGGCCTCCGCGTCGTTGAGGAACGCGTGGCCGGCGGTGGGGTACTCCTTGACGTCGTTCTCGATACCGGCATTGCTGAGCGCCGTCTCCAGCTTCGCTGCCGCGCCCCGGAGCGAAAAGTCCTTGCCTCCGAAACTCCCGACGATCGGGCACGCATCCACCACGGCCTCATCGAGTTTGCGTGGAAGCTGACCGTAGTTCACCGAGGCAGCGTCGAAATCTCCGGCGCTGACCATCGCGAAGCCGCCGCCCATGCAGAATCCGATGACACCGATCTTTCCGGTGCAGTCCGGGGATTCCACCAGCCAACTGCGAGCGACTTCGATGTCGGTGAACGCCTTGCCGTGTCCTCGAAGCATCGACGTCATGGTGGGCACTAGGCACCGCTTCGCCCCGCCCGCGCTGTAGAGGTCGACAGCGAGCGTCAGGAATCCCGCAGCGGCCAGCCGCTTGGCTTGCCGCTGCATCACCTCCTCGAGCCCGAAGGCCTCGTGAATCATCACTACCCCCGGCCACGGGCCGGGGGTAGTGGGGGTTTCGAGTATCGCTCGCAGCGGTTGTGATCCGCCGACTACTGCGGCGCGGCCCGTCAGATCTATGTCCACCATGTTTCGATGCTAGGCCGACGCAGGGTCCGTACGCTCGGAAGCGAGGTCAGGGGAGTTGTTTTCCCTGGCCCGCCGCAAGCCCGGTCAAGACCTCGGCGAGCTGCGGCAAGGCGTACGGTGCGCTCAGTGGACCGAAATTGTCGACAAAGGCATTCGAGAGCAGAAGTTCGACCGGCGCATAGGCTCGCGCCTTCACCGCGGGGAGGTTCTGGAAAACTGCGAAGTTCTCCAACCTCGTCGTCGCTTCCTGATCAGAAGCGAGGCTGAGCAAAATGTCTGCGGGTGCGAGTACCTCCGCCTGCTCCATCGACAGCGCAGTCATCTGCTCGGCGTTGTATCCGCGATAGTCGAGTCCGAGTTCGCGCAGCAGAACCCCGGGCGCACTGGCATCCCCCTGCACATACAACTGATCGCCGTACATCGAGCCGATCATGATCGTCTTGCCACCGAAGCCGTTCAGGGAAGCTGCGGTGTCGGAGATCAGAGCGTCGGTCCGGGCGATCGCTGCAGCAGCAGCCTCGTCGACAAAAGCGGCCTGCCCGACCGTGGCGACGCCGTCACGCCACGAGGTGGTCCAGTCCAGCGCGATGACCGGAGCGATCTGACTGAGCCTCTCGGCTGCAGGTTCGAGATAAGTCTTCATTCCGATGATGAGGTCCGGCGAGTAGCGCGCGATGATTTCCGGGTTGATTTCGCCTGTGGTGCCGAAGCTTTCGAGGTCGGCTATTCCCGCGGTGCTCTGCCAAGGCAGTGAACCGCGGTCCCACGATCCTGTGTTGCCGTAGGCGACTGGGTGAACGCCGAGCGAGAGCAGGAATTCCAGATCCGTGAAGTCGCTGGCAACAACGATCCTTTCCGGCTTTCCCGAGATCGTGGTGGTTCCGAGCGCATTGATCACCTCACGTTGTTCGCCGGCATCAGAAGCATCTGATGTAGTCGAACACCCCGCAAGGATGGCGGCCGCTGCCACTGCGCCGACCCCGAAGAACCCACGGCGACTGAGCTGGTCCACAAGTTCAGACGTCGTGGATTCACAAATCGTTCCGTACATGTATGCACTCTCCTTCTCGGCGACTGCTGCGCGCGCCGAGGGCACAGCGAAAGAGAGGTTAGCCCACCCTCATCTTCCATAGGGTTCCTACGTTTGCGATTCCGAGAGATCGGAGCGATAAAGATGGACCGTTCTCGAGCGGACAAGTACATTCCCGCTGATCTATCACCGCAGGCAGTTGGGCGAGCCACCAGTCCCTGCCTTCGGCGATCGGGTCGCTCCAGCGTCGAAAATCAGTCGAAGATCAGTTGCCATTCCCTCCTCGAAAGCTTCCGAATTACCGTCTTTTGCACGTCGCCCACCGTTCGACTTGCGCGGCGTGGGAGGATAGACATATCGAGATCGGGACTTCGATGTGAGGGCCCGGATCGAGTTTGTAGGGAGTATCGGTATGGCACAGGGCATCGTGAAGTGGTTCAACGGCGAAAAGGGCTTTGGTTTCATCGCTCCCGACGACGGAACACCGGACGTGTTCGTTCATTACTCTGAAATCTCGGGCAACGGCTACAAGTCGCTCGACGAGAACCAGCGTGTGGAGTTCGAGGTTGGCCAGGGCCAGAAGGGTCCTCAGGCCACCAATGTGCGCGCTGTCTAATCAGTGACACAAGAAGAGGGCCGCACCCGCAAGGGTGCGGCCCTCTTCTGCATTGTCCTTACGGCGACCCGAGAAGCGCTGTTGCACGAGCAATCAGGTGATCACGCAGTCGAATTACGGCGGGCGTCAGGCGGTAATTGCCGACGGCCAACGCGATGGTTCGATCGCGAACGCCCGTTACCGGAACAGCGACGAGATCCGGGTGATCGACCTCGGCGACGGGGAGCAACGCGATACCGAGACCACGCGAGACCAGGGCACGAATCGTTTCGAACTCCGTGATCTCGAATGCAACCCTCGGCTCGAATCCGGTTTGCATACAGCAAGAGTCGAGCAACATCCGAAGGTGATAGGTGGGCGGACTCGCGATGAATGTCTCGTCGACCAGTTCCGCGAGGTCGACACCATCTCTCGCCGCTAATCGATGTCCAGTACCCACATGCAGAAGTATTTGCTGATGCCCCAACAGCGTTGTAGGCAAGTCCTCCGGCGCTGGAATCATCACGGCAAGATCCAGACGCCCGTCTCGGACCATTTGCGCGAGTGATTCCCCATGCGCTTGCACAAGGTTCAATCGCACCCGCGGCGCCGCCTCGTGAAACTCTGCGAGCAGCGACGGGACGCTGATCGGGCCCAATGTCAGTGGAAACCCGAATCGTACGAGGCCACCCTCCGGATCCGCGTTACTACGGACCAGACCTACTGCGTTGTCCAGCTCCTTGACGAGGCGGCTAGTTAGTTCGTGTAATTCGCGCCCTGCCGAGGTCAGTGCAACCCGGCGCCCAACCGGCTGAAAAAGCTGAAATCCCAGCGTCTTTTCGAGCGTCTTCAATCTCCGGCTGAGCGAGGACTGAGGAATCCCGAGCAGGTCGGAAGCTCTCGTGATGTGGCCTTCCTCCGCGGCCACATCGAAGGCCGCCAGAAGCGGCGCCAGCCCTTCTACTTCAGCCGATCGAAACTCATCCATATTCGGATCATAAACCGATGGTTTCTTCATTGGACGGATGAGTCTGTTTGGGGCCACGATGCACATACACCCCAACCTCTGAGGAAAGGCCGCCCATGTTCACGTCGCCACCGTCGGGATTGAAACCTGGTTCCGAAGAGCCCCCACTCGACGCAATACTCATCGGCGCCGGGATCATGTCGGCAACGCTGGGTACATTGATCGCAAGACTCCAACCCGATTGGTCCATCGAGGTACTCGAACGGCTCGGCGAACCCGCCGGCGAAAGCTCCAACGCGTGGAACAACGCAGGAACCGGCCATTCGGGCCTATGCGAACTGAACTACATGCCCGACCCCAGCGACCCCGCGAAAGCTGTAGAGATCAGCCACCAATTCCACCTGTCTCGCCAATTCTGGGGATCACTCGCGGAAACCGGCGAGCTGAAACAAACCCCATCGTTCGTCAACCCAACCCCTCACATGGACGTCGTTTTCGGCAAACGAGACATCGAATATCTACGTCAGCGCCACGCCACGCTACATGGATTACCCGAATTCTCAGCCATGGAGTACACAGAAGATCCTCAGACGGTCAATAATTGGGCGCCGCTGATGATGCGCGGCCGAATGGATTCCGAACCGATAGCTGCGACTCGATACGCAGCAGGTACAGACGTGGACTTCGGTGCTCTGACCCGAGAACTGCTTCACACCATGACAAATCGTGGTGCACGCATCCGCACGAGCCACGACGTAACATCACTCCAGCGCATGACAGACGGCACGTGGCTCATCTGTGGGCGAAACACTATCTCTGGCATTCAGTTCCAATTGAGATCTAGATTCGTCTTCGTCGGCGCAGGCGGGTACGCGCTCAGGCTTCTTCAGAAGGCGCGAGTTCCCGAGGTTCGAGGCTATGCGGTGTTCCCTCTCGGAGCCCAGTTCCTGCATACCGAAAAACGCACCGTCGTCGACTCCCACAACGCGAAGGTGTACAGCCAGGCCGCGATCGGAGCACCACCGATGTCGGTCCCCCATCTCGACAGGCGTGTGGTCGACGGCTGCCCGTCATTGATGTTCGGACCGTATGCCACCTTCAGCACACGACTCCTCAAGCATGGCAAGCTAACTGACTTGTTCGCTACGATCCGATTCCGAAACGTCGCAGTATTGCTTGCTGTCGGAATACAGAACATCTCGCTCGTCCGATACCTGTTCAGCCAATTACTGTCATCGAAACGGCGCAAGTTTGCCGCACTGCAACGCTTCTATCCCGAGGCCGATCCCGCAGACTGGAAGCTGATTCAGGCCGGGCAGCGCGCCCAATTGGTGAAGCCTCACCCGAGAAAGGTCGGGATGCTGACATTCGGCACAGAGGTAATCACCAGCGCAGAGGGATCGATTGCCGGTCTCCTGGGTGCATCGCCGGGAGCTTCGGTTGCACCATCTGTGATGACGGACGTACTCGCCAAGTGCTTTCCGAGCCACATCGAGCAATGGATGCCGGCACTTAAGGAATTGATGCCGGCACTGACACCGATCACTGATCCTGAATGACGGCCAGTGCTCCAACGATGTTCGACTCCGCCACCGACTTCGAGATTCCGAGATCAGCCAGAACACCTGATCCGTCTTCGAGTTCGAGCAGCGCGAGCAGGATGTGCTCGGTTCCGATGTAGTTGTGGCCCAGGCGAAGAGCCTCACGGAACGTCAGTTCCAGGACCTTGCGCGCACGAGCGTCGTACGGAATGAGTTCTGGTAGTTCGGAAGTCGGAGTCGGTAGTACACCGGCCACTGCAGCTCGGACGGATCCGAGCTCCACCCCTTGCGCCACTATCGCCTTCGCAGCCAACCCGGCAGGCTCCTCGACGAGCCCCAGGAGCAGGTGCTCCGGCTGGATCTCTGCGTTACCGGCGGCGCGGGCTTCGTTCTGCGAGGCCATGACGACGTTCTTCGCCCGGGGAGTGAACCGGTTGAACCCTTCGTTCGGATCCATCGGCTTCTGATCACTCGGCGCCTTGGGAACAAAACGCTTCTGCGCAGCCTGCTTCGAGACACCCATGCTCGCGCCGATCTCCGTCCACGACGCTCCCGACCTGCGCGCCTGGTCGACGAAGTGACCGATCAGGTGATCTGCAACTTCACCGAGATGATCAGCGGCAATCACGGCGTCGGAAAGTTGGTCGAGAGCATCGGTGTGAACCTTCTTGATCGCGTCGATGAGGTCGTCGAGTCGAACCTTGTTGGTCATTTCCACTGGTTTGCTCATGCGTCAACCATAGGTTGACGCAATCGAAAACGTCAACCCTAGGTTGACGATCGTCTTCGCCGCCCAGTGCTCAGCCGGAAAAGAATTCACGCAGAGCCGGGACAATAGCGTCGTCGGCGACGCCGTGGCCCTGACCGGGGATCTCCAAAGTCTTTGTCCCCGAGACTTTTGCAGCGATTCTCGTCGCCGAGGCAGGTGCCCATTGACCACTGTCACCGCCGTACATGACCAACGTGGGGACGGTAATGGAGGCAAGCCAGTCGAGCGACTGACAGCCGTGATCACACACAGCGACGTCGTAAGGCAAGGTGTGCGCGATGGCGCACATGTCGGGCCAATCGGCACTCCGCTTGATCTCGTCGACCATCTCCGCGGATGCACCGGTCAGATCCAGAAAACGCGTCACAGCACCTTCCCTGTCGCCGCCCGCAATCAATCGCTCCAGGTCACTTTGGGCAGTCTCGTCACGCTGGTCGTCGTCCATGTACGGCGCCTCGTAGACGGCGAGCTTACGCATCGGAACGGCCTGCGCAGCGGCCTCCAAAGCCAGCGCGGCACCCGACGACAATCCGTAAACGAGCGGTGTTTCACCGGTGGCAGCGACGACCGCCCGCAAGTCCTCCGCCTCGGCGTCGATCGAGAACGCGCGACTGTCACCGCTGTCCCCGCGTCCGCGCCTGTCGTACGAGTACACCGTGAAGTCCGCCGCCAACTCTGCAGCCAGGGATTCGAACCATCCGCGGTCGCAGAACGCTCCGGCGACCAGGACCACTGCTGGTCCGGCACCGGAGCGTTCGTATGCGATGGTCGTACCGTCGCGGGATTGCACTACCGCTGGGGATTGCTCTGTTTGCACGTCGATCTCCTCAGGTCTGGTCAATGCCTACCTGATTAGACCGCCCGCGTTACCTAAACTCATCGGTCCGGTCGGCAGTGGCTTCAGCTGATCTTGTTGTACAGGGCATCCCAACCCTGTGCCACGTACGAAATCGTGTAGATCGAACCGTAGAACGTAGAGCCACCCAGACTGGTGACGTTGCCCGCCTGCACTGCCGGGAGTCGCTGCCACAGCTTGCTCGCCACCAATGCCTGGTACGCCGCACTGTCCTCGTTCTCGGTGATCATGAAGCCGTCGACGCCGGCCAGCACGTCGAGGCCTTCGAGGCTGACGCCGCCCTCGGGATCGAGCCCCTCCGAGGTGGCGGTTTTGCCACCGATGTCGCCGAGCGTCATGTCGCTGGGCTTGTCGCCCTTCTCGGAGGTACGGATGCTCGTGACGTACAGCGTGTTCGTGTCCGGCATGAACGAGACACTGGCGACGGTCTTGGACGCAATCTTCTCGGCATGACGACTGCGGATGTCGGAAATCAGATTGTCGTAGTCGAGCGTCAATCGATCGAGTGTGGCCGTTCGACCGAGCCAGCCCGACAACCGCGAGAGGTTTGTGCGCCAGTCGTCGGTGAACTCTGTCGTCAGAACCGGTGCGATGGTGGACATCTCGGCCACCGGCCACCACTCGCTCTCGTAGTTCAGGCACACGATCAGGTCGGGCTCGAGCGCCAAGATCTGCTCGCGGTTGGGGATCTCCGACAGGAACGGTACCGACGAATCGATAGGCACCCACGGTGTCGCCTGGGCGTACGTGTAGCCGACGAGCGGAAGTTCCAGAGCTACAGCAGGTTCCAGATCGAGCCGCGAGTCGATCGCGACAACCCTCTTCGGATTGACAGGAATGTCGTACGTTCCGAGAGGTGTCGTCACAGAACGCATTTCGGTTTCACCCGAACTGCTCCCGCTGTCACCGCAGGCCGCCAGGAACGCGCCCAGCCCGGCGATCCCGGCACCGAAGCCGAACTGCCGACGTGTGAGGTCCGAAACGAGGCGGTTGTCGGAGTAGCCCTCGGGAAGCAAGAGCGTGGATTGAGCGGGCATGCGTGTCGAACCTCCAAAAGAAATGAATCATCCACTGTTGCGAGCGGATAAGGATGCCCTAACAGCGTACGCAGGGAGGGTCGTCGCGATCGGCCCAGAAATAGTCGAATCAGGCCAATTCGCACCCCTTACTTGTCGAGTTTGCGCATCTCGACGAAGTAGACCGCACTGAACGCGAGGTAGGTGCCGACGATTCCGAGGACCGAGATGATCAGGACGAGAGCGAGAAACATAGCCATGATGGTCTCCACTGACACGGGTTGTTCACGATGTCGATCGAGAGAAAATGGCTTCGAACTGCGGCGCTGCGACTCGAAGCGGGGCCGAAACTTTCGGTTACACACACCACGCTAGCCCCAGGCGTCTCGAGTTTTGATGAACTCGAGGTGAACTCTCCTACGGCTACGTCACACTTTTCTGTCGGACGGTCAGTTCGGTCCGAGCACCTGTCCGGACCATTCGACCAAAGGCGTCAGTGCGCGCCACGCTGTGCGAACTTCCTTCAATGTCCTGGCGCTGTCCAGCCACGACGGGCTTGGGTAACTACGACCAGCAGTCAGCGACTTGTGACGCAGCAATTCGATCCGCGGGTGATCGACCGTGTATCCGCGAGGCGCCGTCTTGAGCTTGTCGCCGCCGATCGTGAATCCGGCCTTCTCGACGGAGGCCAGGATCTTCTCGAGCTCCGGGCCTCGAACGTCGTCGTCGACAGCCGCACGATAACGCGCGATGGTCTCCGAACTGCTGGCGTAGAATCCACCGGCCACCATCAACCCTGCCGCGTCGATCTGCACGTAGTAGCCACAGCTCTCGGCGAGACCGACGAACGCTCCCTGGTGCGTCTTGTACGGGATCTTGTCCTTCGAGAATCGAACGTCACGATACGGCCGAAAGAGCTTGGCCGTGCCGAATTCGTCCTCCAACGCCGCGGTCAACGACGCCATCGGACGACGAACCACTTCGTCGTACGTCTCCTTGTGCGCTGCCCACCAGGTCTTGCTGTTGTCGGCCTCCAAGTCTTCGTAGAAGTCGAGTGCAGCAACGGGTATGCCAGTGAACGCAGCCATGGCGTAAGCCTAGCCCGGGCTGACAAGCACCACCGACGTGTCATCCGAATGGACTCTTGCCGTGCCCGCGAATTGCCCGAAATATGGCCAGGTGGAACAACAATTACTCACAGGGGGGGGAATACATGACACCGAGACTGTCGGCATTCACGGATCTACTGGCCCAGGAAGTCTTCCAACCAACCCCGGTAGTCGTGGAAGCCCCATTGAACATTCCCGTTCTCATCATCGCCGTCATCGCGTTGGTGACTGCGATAGCAGCACTTGCTGTGGCACTTTCGGCTCGCATGCGCGCCACGCCCACACCGCGATCCGCCGCGGCTCAGCAACACGGCTCAGTGCAAGCTTCACAGAGCCCTCCACCAGCACCACCCGCAGGCTGGCACTCACAGCTATAGAGCACAACTGAGTGAACCGCGTATCTCTGGCATCAACGAGGTGCTGCCCTGCACCGATGCCCGGATCGGCCCGAATCCGTAGACTGCATGGGGATGATTTCCGAAATACAAGCATGGGAACTGACCGATACCAACCGAGACTGGTTGATTCACCGACCCGTCGAGATCGCGATCTACGTGGCGCTCGCAGTCGTTCTGCGCTTCGCACTGCACCGCGGGATCGATCGAATGTCGAAGCCTCGCAAGTCTCCGAACGCCAAGGTGAACGAGCGCAGATCGCAGCGAGCCCGGACCATCGGTTCGGTACTCAAATCGACGGTGTCCATCGTCATCCTGGTCTGGTGTGTGCTGCAGATTCTCGGCATCCTCGGGATCAACGTCGCGCCGTTCATCGCATCCGCCGGAGTCATCGGCCTTGCCATCGGTTTCGGTGCACAAAACCTGGTGCGTGACTTCCTCTCCGGCATCTTCATGTTGCTCGAGGATCAGTACGGTGTCGGCGACGTCGTCGATCTCGGCGACGCGGTCGGCACCGTCGAAACAGTGGGCCTGCGCGTCACCACGATTCGAGATGTGAACGGCACCTTGTGGTACTGCCGCAACGGCGAAATCCTGCGAGTGGGCAACATGAGTCAGGGTTACGCCACTGCAGTTCTCGATCTCCCGATCGCCCACAATGCGAACGTGCACAAAGCGTGTGAGGTGGCGACGCGAGCTGTCCTCGAGGCGGCAGAGTCCGAACCGATCAGGGCGGACATGATCGACAAGCCGGAGATGCTGGGAGTCAATTCGGTTACTGCCGAGGCAATTACCATTCGAGTGACGGCGCAGGTCAAGCCTGGGCGCCAATGGGCAGTCCAGCGCGCATTTGCGCGCTCGGCTCTGACTGCGTTCGAAGAGCAGGGTATCGAGGCACCGTACCTGCCTGTTCTGCGATGACGGTTGAGACGGAAGCGTCTGCCCTTTCCATCAAGTGCGCGAGCCCCCGGCGCGGTCGATACCGCCGGGGGCTCGCTGGTGCCTGAAGCATGATTCAGACGGTGGAGGTCGAGACCTCCCGATCTGCCGATCTGTTGCCAAACGCCTTGTGCAGGAACATCGTCAGTGCAATGGCTACCACGATTCCGATCAGCGGCGGGATTCCCACCTCGAACTCACCGGAAAGCCAAGCGAGGAACGCTGCGACGGCATAGACGGCCAGGTTTCGCCAGTGGACCGGCTGCGGGGTGTACCCCTCGGGTATGCCTCGCCGCCACCGGCACAGGAAGTCAGCGATGATCACGCCGCCCAATGGCGGGATGAAAGTTCCGAGCAGGCTCAGGTAGTCGACCAGATGGTTGTGCACACCGGTCAGAGCGAGCGCCGTGCCGATCACACATCCACCGATGACGAACGGGGTCTTGCGGGGCTTTCTGAACAGTTCGGCACCGGCCACTCCGAATGCGTATGCGGTGTCTGCGTTGCTCTTCCAGAGGTTTCCGAACAGCAAGACCAGGCCCCAGCCGACAAGCCCGAGGTTGTAGAGGATCAACACGAAGTCACCCTCGTGGAACGTGATGGCTCCGATGGCGCCGAACAGGATCATCAATCCGTTTCCGAGGAGGAACCCGATAACGCAGGCCCACACCGCTTGTGATCCGGAACGGGCAAACCTGGTCCAGTTGGGCGCTTGCGTTCCCGCCGATACGAACGTGCCGACGACAGTGGTGATTGCGAGCGCGATCGTCATGGTCGTCTGCGGTTGAACCGAGACCAGGCCGGAGAATCCACCGACCTCTTCGAGGGACCTGAACACGACCCAGCAGGCCAACGCCAGGATCAAGGGCGTCGAGACGAGCGAGACCCAATACATTCCGCGGTAGCCGTAGCAGGCGGTGACGCACATCAAGATGCTCGCCGCGATCATCACCGACGCCCTGGCGAGGTAGGAATCCCAGCCCAGCGCCTGGGCGGTGAGATCGCCGATCGTGCCGATGATGACGCCGTACCAGCCGATCTGAGTACCGCCCAGCAGGATCGAAGCGAGCTTGGACCCGCGAGTGCCGAAACTGTAGCGCGCCATCACAACTGTAGTCAGTCCGGTTCGGGCTCCGACGAACCCCATCATGGCGACGTAGACCCCCAAGATGGCGGATCCGGCGGCGATCACCACCATCAGTTTCCAGAACGAGAACGCGGTACCGAGTGCTGCTCCGGCCAACATCGTCGGCGTGAAGATGGTGAACCCCAACAACACGACCGCGAGCGAGAAGAACGGCTTACGTGCATGAAGCGGAACCGGAGTGACGGGATAGTCTGGATCGATCGGGTGGCCTGCGCTCTCCGAATCGCCTGCGACCGTGGCAGGTTTGACGGCGCTGCTCATACAACTTCGCCGATGTCTTCGAGCCACAGGCTCGGGCGCTCGGCCAGCATGCGGTCCATCAGTGCCACACACTCCGCGTCGTCGACGACGTCGACCTGAATTCCGCTGCTGCGCAACCATTCCTCCGATGCCTCGAAGGAACGATTTTCGCCGACCACGATTCGAGGGATCTCGTACAGGCGAGCCGTTCCGGCGCACATGAAGCACGGCGACAAAGTCGTGTAGAGGACACACTCGCGATACACCGAGGCCGGCAGTCGTCCGGCGCGCTCGATGCAGTCGGTCTCGCCATGACGGATGGCGCTGTTCATCTGGACCCGACGGTTACGTCCGACTGCGAGAACCTCGCCCCGGTGAATCAGCGCCGCGCCGATCGGCACGCCGCCCTCCTCCCAACCGATCTTCGCCTGTTCGATCGCAAGTCCGAGAAAATACTCATCGGTGTGTGCCGGATGATTCATGTGCGCTCCTGGAGTCTGACCAAAATCGTCGATTGTGGCTCGTGTCACAATCCGACCACGGTGGTAACAGCCCGACAAGGGACAACCTGTCAGTTCGGCAGAACTAGCTCTATGACGAAGTGCCCCCTCGGCGGACGATATAGAAATGCTCCCGACTCTGCGACAAGTTCTTGCGATGCCCTCGTTCAAGGCCGCCGCAATCGAGGTGCTCGCGGGCGACGTCGATACCGCGGTGGTCCGCTGGGTCCATTCGTCCGAGGTGTACGAAATGGGTGGGCTGCTGTCCGGAGGTGAGGTCCTTCTGACCACGGGCCTCGGTCTGCACGGGCGATCTCCCGAGCAGCTCACCGCCTACATCGACCAATTGGCGGACGCGGGATGCGTCGCACTCGCGATGGAAGTCGGGCGCTCGTTCCTCACGGCCCCTCCCGAACTCGTCGAAGCTTCGCGCCGACGGGGACTCGCGTTCTTGGCCCTGCACGCAGTAGTGCCCTTCGAGCGGATGGTCGAAGACTTTCACGACCTCATGCTCCGCCGCACTCTCGGTTCGGCGCAAGCGGGCGAGCCTGTCTGGCAAGAACTTCTGAGTCTCGTGGTTGCAGGCCAGGGCATGACCGCGCTGCTCGACAAGGTGTCACGACTCGCGGGGTGCGGCGTCGATCTGCTCGACGCGGATGGCAGAACCGTCGAGCGCAGCACAACCGGCGCAGAGCGATCCGAGACCGAACGCACTATCCACGACGTACGCGGCCCGACGAACTCACTCGGTCGACTTGTCCTGTGCGGGCCGGCAACCACACGCCGAACCGCCGTCGCAAACTGCGCCGCCGTCGCGGTAGCTCTGGAACTCGGCCGTCACGGCGATCTCGGCCCAAGACAGTCACTCGCCCAATCGGTGATCACCGACGTGGTGGGCGGTGTGCTCACATCGCACGGCGACTTGTCCGAGCGACTGACAGCGGCCGGGTGGACGCCGTTGTCGGAGGGGCACCACGTCCTCGTCGCCGCTGTCGACATCGATCGGCAAACCCCGGTTCGAGAGCTCGCTGACCAAGTACGCGACGCCGTGCGGGCCGTGCTCGGCTCCTGTGTCGTCGGGACTGCGGCCAATCACGTCATCGTGCTCGCGCACGGGTGGGCGTCCGCATCCCCCGCTCGAGTGCGGACTGCGTTCACCGAAGCCGACGAGCTGCTACGCCGCGGGCCGGGCGGTTCCGCGGTACGCACGCTCGGAGTGGCGACGCCGGTCGCGGATCTGTCGGGCGTCGGGGCTGCGGTCGCGCAAGCTCGCGAAGTCGTCCAGATCGCACGGCGTTTCGGCACCCGGACCGGAGTGATCCTCGCCAGGGCCGTCGGCGTCCAACGACTGCTCGCCGCCGGCACGACGCCCGCTTCCTTGTCCTCGTTCGTCACGGAGCAACTCGGTTCGCTGATCGCTTACGACACAGCACATTCCGCCGACCTCGTCCGAACGCTCGACGCGTACCTCGCACATCGGGGCGGCAAGGCGAGAACCGCGGATTTCCTCGGCATTCGGCGCCAGTCGCTTTATGCACGGCTCACTCGTATCGAGAAGCTGATGGGTGTTTCCCTCGACGATCCGGCACAGGTGGTCTGCCTCGGGCTTGCGCTGACCGCATGGCGCATGCGCACCGGCCTTGATCCACAAGCTGCGTTCGAGCGTCTCCCCGGGTGAGCGACAACCTCTGCGATGATGAACGAATGACCGGAGCAGCGGAGTTGATGATCGAGATCCCTGCCGGCGAGGTGCACCTTCGGGACGACCGCAAAGGTACTGCGTGGACCTCGAAAGTCGAATCCTTCCGCCTCGCACGCCATCTCACCACCAGGGCACTGCTTCACGGAGATTCGTCGGACGATTCGAGCAAACCAGCGGTCGACCTTTCATGGAAGGACGCCATCGCAACCTGCAACACACTTTCGGTCGCGGACGGTCTGACACCCGCATATCGAGACGTCGACACCGATTCTCCGCAGTGGGACCGGGGCGCAACTGGCTACCGGCTCGCCACCGAGGCCGAGTGGCAGTACGCATGCAAGGCCGGCACCTCCGGCTACCGCTACGGCGAGATCGACGAGATTTCCTGGTACAGCGACAATTCAGAGGGTAGAGCGCATCCCGTCGGAACCAAGACACCCAACAACTGGGGCCTGTACGACATGATCGGCAATGTCTGGGAATGGTGCTGGGATCTCTACGACCCCGAGGTTTACGGCACGTACCGGATCTTCCGCGGCGGCAGTTGGGCCGAAAGTGAGCGCGGTTGCGGCGCTACCGTAAGGAGGCGAAGCCACCCGACGTTTGCTATCGACGACTTGGGATTTCGCCTAGCTCAGACGATCTGAGGGCAGACGGCCGAGGACTTCGAGCACAGCCTCGATCTCTTCTCGACTGCGAAGCCTAACTATCGGCAACGACGGCACATCGACAAGGACCGTGGCCATTCGCTCCTCGTTGCGTCCGTCGGTTCGCCAGGCCCAGCGCACCACGTGATCCGGATCGAACAGAATGGTGTGCAGTGGCGGCTCCATGTTGCGATTCCACAACACCTCTCGCTGCAATCGCCGACGCACGGTTCGTGTGATCACCTGGCGCATCACCGTCCGCCGAGGCAGATCCAACCACAGCATCAGGTCCGCACGCTCGGCCAGAAGTCGACGCACCGCACCGTACTGCCACTCGGTCACCCAGGCCGGCTCGCTGGAAAAGCGTCGTACTTCGGTTTCGAAACTGTCGAGCGGAATCCAGCCGGGCCCGTGGAACAGCGAGTCCAGCTCAGTGTGTTCGATCTCGAGAAGCCGCCCGATTCGACCGGCGAGAGTCGTCTTTCCGGCACCGGAAGTCCCCGCGACAAGGATCTTCTGCGGACGAATCGTCAGCGCGGCGGGGTCTACGAAAGGCACCGATACACCCTAGGGGCCTTACACTTCGCAGTCCACCCATTCGATGTAACCGGTGCCGTTGATCGACGCACCGTCGAAGCTTCCCCGGTAGGTGTACGCGCCGACGTATCCCTTGCCGTGACCGTAGCGCCACTCCGAATCGATCTCGGCCTCGAACTCCACGACCGTCCTGCCGTGATCGCGTACCTGCCAACGCAGTACGCGCGGCACACGCATCTCGCGACCCTGTGGGTCGACGTGCAATGCGTCGGCGTACTCGAGCACGTCGAACTCGACGTCGTCGAAGACCTTCGCACTACCGTCGACAGTCCGAATGTAGGCGAGCTTGCACGCCGTAACGCCTGACGCTCGAACATCGGTGAGCAACAACTGATGCCGGTCGTCCAGTTGAACGATCTGGTAGGTGAAAAAGTCGGCCGGGAGCTTCCACGACTCGGGAAGCGCGCGGCGAGTCAACGATTGCGGTGTCATGCACCGCGCGTACTCGACGGTGCACAGACCCGAAATACTTACCGGTCCATCCGGACTCGCAATTGTTCCGGAGCACTGTGCCAGCAGACTGACGTGGTCGTAGACGGGATTACGCACGAACCACGACGCTTGATCCGTTGCCACGATCTCGAGATCGACGTCGAATGAGTCGTATCGCCCGGTGACTCGGAAGTTCGGATAGCTGTTCTCGATGATCAGGTTGTCACCGAAGGCGATTCGCGAACCATCTTCTTCGAACGCACACTCATCGGCAGCGTCGTACGCCCGGTAGAAGTGATGGCCCGGCGCTGCGGTGGAACTCAGCACGGTTGCGGTGTTTCGCGCGTCTGGTGCAGCGAGATAGTCGTTGTCGAACACCACCGTCCCGGTTGCACCGATCAACGTCATGGTGTTGAGGTAACGGAAAGGCCCTGGCAGCCGGGGAACGAAGATCCCGTAGTGCGTCCACGCGAACTTACGCGAAGCCAGGTGCGGACGCATCATGTCGGGCCGATCGAACGGGCGTACCGATTCCGCCATTCGCTTGTCGATCAGCGGTAGCGCGCCGTCCAGCAAGGCCCGAACCGCGGGTCTCCACAATCGGCGCGAGCGGGTGGCGGGAACAGGGTCGGAACGATCAACGGTTTGTCCGGTCACGCCCCTAAGTTAATGTAACCAGTCGTAACAAACAAGTGTCGAAGTTTCCTCGATGACCTCACACCCTGAACACCCGCGCCCTGCCCACCGGGCGAATAGCATGTGAGAATCCGCGTACCGGAACCGGTCGCAGAGAGGGCGCAACAATGCAGCACGAAGAGTCGTCGTTCACCGGAGTCGCCGGTACCAAGATCGTCTACGACGTGTGGACACCGGACCGCGAACCCACCGGGGTTCTCGTCCTGTGCCACGGACTCGGCGAACACGCGAGGCGCTACGACCATGTTGCTGCGCGGCTCGGGGAACTCGGGCTCATCGTGTATGCACCCGACCATCGCGGGCACGGACGCTCTGGCGGCAAGCGCGTTCACCTCGAGGAATTCTCCGACTTCACCGACGACGTCCACACGTTGTTCTCGATCGTGACGGCGGCACATCCCGGCAAGGACAAGTTCCTGCTCGGGCACAGCATGGGCGGCGCGATCGCCCTTTCCTACGCCCTCGACCATCAGGCCGATCTCAAAGCCCTCGCCCTGTCCGGACCTGCGGTGATCATCGCAACCGGCACTCCGAAGATCGTGATGCAGTTGGGCAAGATCGTCGGCAAATACCTCCCGGACGTGCCCGTCGAGAACCTGGAAGCTGCTGCCGTATCGCGTGATCAGAAGGTCGTCGACAAGTACAACGCCGACCCGCTGGTTCACCACGGCAAGGTTCCCGCCGGTATCGCGCGCGGCATGATCACCGCCGCGGAAGGCTTCCCGGCGCGCCTGCCCTCGCTCACCATTCCCGTACTGCTTCAACACGGCTCGGACGACCGTTTGACGGACCCGGCCGGCAGCAAGCTCGTCGCAGATCTGGCCGGCTCTTCGGATGTCACCTTGAAGGTGTACGACGGCCTGTACCACGAGATCTTCAACGAGCCTGAGCAGGAAGAAGTTCTGAACGATCTGATCGAGTGGCTGCGTCCGCGGGTCACCGGAGCATAGTCATGTCTACGTGCGGGATCCTGCTGGCGGCCGGGGCCGGATCCCGCATGGGCAAACCCAAAGCGCTCGTCACAAACACCGAGGGTCAGTCTTGGCTCCACCACGGGGTGACGACACTGCAGTCCGCAGGCCTCTCACCGGTCATCGTGGTCCTCGGCGCGCAGGCAGAGGACGCCCTCGAACTACTGCCCACCACCGATGTCATTGTGGTGATATCGGATTGGCAACACGGAATGAGCGCGTCACTGCGCTGCGGACTCGAGGCCGCCATGCGAATCGACGACGCAGATGCGGCAGCGATCTCTCTGGTCGACGTCCCGGACCTCAACGCCGACACCGTGACGCGGATCGTGGGTCACAGCTCCCCATCACGAAACATACTGCGAAGAGCTGTCTTTCACGGCCGTCCCGGCCATCCCGTCCTGATCGGACGCGACCACTGGCCGACGCTTGCAAAGTCACTCACCGGGGACGGCGGCGCCAACACCTACCTACGCGAACACGGGGTCGAGTTGGTGGAGTGCAGCGACCTCAGCAGCGGCGTCGACGTCGACTACCCCGAAGCCTGATCGCACGTCACAATCCTCCCAGGTGGTGGGTGTCCGTATTCGGTGTAAAGATGGCCCGATGAAACGTACCGTCGCCGCCCTGCTCGACATCGAGATCGACGAGGCGACCAACCTGGAGTTCAAGATCGCGGTGACGCGCGCGCCGGGTGTCGAACTGCTGGAAACGATGTCGTTCGTCCATGACGGCAATCCGCTCGAACCCCGCGAGATCACCGCCGAACACGGTACCCGGATTCACCTACTCGACTGTGCCCCAGGCAAACTGATCGTCAGCTACGACGCAACCGTCATCGGCCGCGCAGAACCGGCGTCGGTCAGCGACTACGACGTGTCGAAATATCTGCGCCCCAGCCGGTATGCCGAGGCCGACAAGTTCTTCGGTTTTGTCGCCGGGCAATTCGATCTCGCCACTCCCCCGGCCGAACTCCTCCTCGAAGTCACTCGCTGGGTGAGTACACATTTGAGTTATGTTCCCGGCACCAGTCGCGGCACCGACAGTGCGGTCGACACCTTGCTCGCCGGCGCCGGAGTGTGCCGCGACTACTCGCACCTGACCATCTCACTGCTGCGCGCCGTGGGGATTCCCGCTCGACTGGTGGCCGTCTACGCGCCGGGCTGCGATCCGATGGATTTTCACGCCGTAGTCGAAGCCAATATCGACCACGTCTGGCGCGTGGTCGATGCAACGCAATTGGCGCCGCGCAGCAATCTTGTGCGCATCTCGACCGGCCGAGATGCCGCAGACACAGCCTTCCTCGACAATCACGGCGGTTCGATCACGTTGCACGCCTCGGAAGTTCGCGCAGTCGTCGACGGCGTTCTCGACAACGACGACTACGCAACACTCACATCGATCGGCTGAAAAGCGTCAGGCGCTGATCTGGTTCTGCGAGGCCATCGTTCGCTCGAGGAACTTGACTGTCAGATCGACGATCGCCTTGCCCTCCCGAAGAGCTTTGCCGATCACCGGGAAAGCATGGATCTGCCCACTCCAGATGTGCGTTTCGACGGCTTGTCCTGCCTTGATCAAGTTTTCGGTCATGATCTCGACGTCCGGACGCATCAGTTCGTATTCGGCGGACACCAGGAACGACGGCGGAATCAGACTGGCGTCGGCGTTGATCGGCGACTGCGCACCAGGAATCTCGTCCGGCCCCTCGAGCCACCGGTCCTTGAGCTTTTCCACCTGTGACATCGGTAGGTAGGCATCACGTTTCATGAAATCGGGATCATGGTCCTCGAGGTTCACGTTGAGAAGAGGGGAATATCCCACCACGGCAGCGGGCCGCGTGATTCCGCGCAGTGCGGTAATTTCGGCGACCTTCATGGCCAGGTATCCGCCCGCCGAGTCACCGGCAACCACAATCTTGTTCGGGTCTTCGGCTGTCTCGAGCAACGCGGTGTACGCGGCCATTGCGTCCTTGACGGAGGTGCCGATGGAACCTTCCGGCAGCTGGCGGTAGCGCACGGAGATCACCGGTACGCCGGCCTTCGCAGAGAGCAAACCGCACAGTGCCCGGTGCGTTGCCAGACCGCAGAAGACGAATCCCCCTCCGTGGAAGTAGAGGATCGTGGCGCCGGCCAACTCGCCCTGCGCTTTTCGTGGATGCTGCACCTTCTCGCTGGGCACACCCCCCAGCGTGAAAGGCTCGATATCGAGGTTCTTCGGCTTCGGCAGTTTGTCCGCCATCGCATCGAGTCGCTCGAGTTGGCGGATACCACGTTCGGTGGTCGGCCAAAGGGTGAACATCGGCTTCACGAACGTCCTGGTCAGGCAGAAGATAACCCGCGCTCGCGGACTCACGTTCCAATGCCATACCGTCGAATCTCGCGTCCGCATAGCGTCCTCCCAGGTCAAGCCGTTTTGTGCATTTGAGTTACACATACTTGTCGGCTGCTGATGTGAACGATAACTGACGCTGCGTCAAAATGACACGACGGGTATGGATCAATTGCTCGAGCGTGTGCAAGTTCTGGTCGCGATCACGGCCGGGAGAGATATGCGCACAGTCCGCGGTGCCCTCCACGCATCATCGCTTCATGATTCCACTCGAACAGCGGCTTCGCGACCTTCGCGGCCAGACCAAGCGCTCCGGACACCGCTACCTGTTGCCGAAATTCGGCTGTGCAACCAGATCCAGCGGGGCGCACCGCCCAGCTACTCCACCCGGTCATTGCGCCGGTGAGACGCACTTTCAGAAAGCGGTCAACTGAGTCTTCCACCTCGCGTCGCCCGAAGACCAGCAGCGTCAGAGGGACAGCGCTGCGGATGGACATGGAGCCTGAATGCTCGTCGATCGTCCCGACTCGGCGTATCTGAGGCCACCACTGCGAATACCGTTCGGCATCCGCGAGAACCTCGTAGACGCGGTCAGCAGAGGCAGGAAGCGTCCAGACGCTGTGGAAGTCGAAGTCGGTCACGGTTCAGTCCGTCTGCGCAGCAGCAGTCACCCAAGCACCGTAACCCGAACCGCGGGTGCCTACACGCCGGGCTTGCTCAGTATTCGAATGTCTCCACCCGTCGCAGGATCTCCTCCGCGATCTTGGCGGGACTCCCGCCCACGTCGACGACGATGGCCTGTTCGTCCGGGTCGACGGCCTCGAGTGTCGAGATCTGGGAGTCGAGCAGCGAGGCGGGCATGTAGTGATCGAGGCGAGCGGTCAATCGCTGGCCGATCTGATCCCGCGAACCGGCGAGGTGCACGAACACGACGTGCTCACCGCGAAGCACGTCGCGGTAGCTGCGCTTGAGTGCCGAACACGTGACGATGCCCGGCTGACCGGCGTCGGTATGGCTCTTGATCCAGACGGCGATCTTGTCGAGCCAGGGCCAGCGGTCTTCGTCGTTCAACGGATGCCCGGTCGCCATCTTGTCGATGTTCGCCTGCGGGTGGAGATCGTCGCCTTCTTGAAGGTCCCAACCCATCGCTCCGGCGAGCATGCCGCCGACCGTCGACTTTCCCGAACCCGAGACACCCATCAGGACGAGCACGGGATACTGCTTCTGCTGTGCCGCTTCGGTGTTCATGTGCTCGCCTACCTAGATGAATGCGCTCAACACGAGCACTCCGGCCAGGCCCGATACCGAGATGATGCATTCCATCACGGTCCAGGTCTTGAGGTTCTGTACCACGCTGACGCCCAGATACTCCTTCACCAACCAGAATCCGGCGTCGTTGACGTGCGAGAGGAAGAGCGAGCCCGCACCGATCGCCAAGACCATCAGCGAGACATGTGCGGACGAGAGGTCTGCCGCAACCGGAGCGAGGATGCCCGACGCCGTCACCGTTGCCACCGTTGCCGAACCTGTTGCGACGCGGATCAATACCGCTACCAGCCAGGCCAGGAACAGCACGGGGAGGCTGCTGCCCTTGATCGCGTCGGCGATCACTCCGGCGATACCGGTGTCGATCAGGACCTGCTTGAAACCACCACCGGCGCCGACGATCAACAAGATGCCTGCGATGGGAGGTAGGGAACTCTCGAGTGACTTCGAGATGGCCTTGCGGTCCATTCCGCCGCCGCGACCCAGCAGCACCATACCGACCAGAACCGCGAGACCCAAAGCCACAACGGGTGTTCCGAGGAAGTCGAGGACGGACTTGGGGAGTGCCTCGGAATCGGGTGCGATCACGTCTGCAAATGCCTTGCCCAGCATGAGAACAACCGGCAGGAGGATCGCTGCGAGAGTAGCCGCGAACGAGGGACGCTGCTTCTTCTCTTCCTCGCCTCGATCTTCGCCTGTGACAAAAAGTTCCGGGACCTTCACGTCGACCCACCGCGCGGCGTACTTACTGAAGACCGGTCCGGCGAGAACAACAGTGGGGATCGCGACGAGGACACCGAGCGCGAGGGTGAGGCCGAGGTTTGCGTTCAAAGCCGAGACTGCAACCAGCGGCCCTGGGTGCGGGGGAACCAACCCGTGCATGGCCGAGAGGCCGGCGAGGGTGGGGATCGCGATGCGCATCAGGGACAAGCCGGAACGCCGCGCGACGAGGATGATGACCGGCATCAACAGGACGAGACCGATTTCGAAGAACATCGGCAGACCGATCACTGCGCCGACCAGAGCCATGGTCCACGGAAGCGCCTTGGTGCTGGAACGGCCGACCAGCGTGTCGACCACTCGGTCGGCACCGCCGGAATCGGCGAGGAGTTTGCCGAACATCGCGCCGAAACCGATCAGGATTCCAACGCTTCCCATGGTCGACCCGAAGCCTGTCGCGAATGCCGCGACCGACTCGGCCGATCCGAGGCCGGCCGCCAGACCGACGCCCACCGCGCCGATGGACAGCGCGAGGAACGGATGCAGGTCCAGCCAGGTGATCAACGCGATGATGACCGCGACGCCGGCGACTGCAGCGATGATCAATCGTGCGTCGCTACCAGCGGGGACGACCTCGGCCGCCAGCAATGCTGTGGTGTTCATAGGGACTCCCAGTCCGATGAGTGATTGAGGTCACTGTTCCTTAATTAACCTACAATTTCAAGAGCAGACACTAATTTGTAGTATTTATTCGGCTTCCACCGGGCTTACTCCATACGCATGGGACGATCTACGTATGCCTTCTGTCCCGTTTCAGCAGTTACACGACTCGATGCTGGAACAGCTCGGCCAAGACATAGTCGGTGGTGTGCTCGCTCCGGGAACCACGATCTCCGCCGACGAGGTGGCAACGCGATACGACGTGTCGCGAACCGTCATCCGCGAAGTTGTCCGCGTTCTCGAATCCCTCGGACTCGCCTCGGTTCGTCGACGCGTCGGAATCACCATCCTGGGCTCCGAACACTGGAACTCGCTCGACCCCAATGTCATCCGCTGGCAACTGGCCGGTCCTGATCGGTTCGAGCAACTTTCGATCCTCAGTGAACTCCGTTCCGGCATCGAACCTCTGGCTGCGCGACTGGCCGCAACTCGCGCCACACCTGAGCAGTGCGGCGCTCTCACTGCAGCCGTCATCGGCATGTCAGCTACCTCGCGCGCTGCCGATACCGACGCATATCTCGGCCATGATTCCGACTTTCACCGCACACTGCTCGCCGCTTCCGGCAACCCGATGCTGCGGGCGATGTCGCAGATCGTCGTCGAGATACTCGAAGGCCGCACCCGCCACTCGTTGATGCCCCACGAGGCCGACCCCGAAGCGATTCACCTGCACGGAGTGGTCGCATCGGCTATTCAGGCCGGAGACGCCGACGCCGCGGAAGCCGCCATGCGCTCGATCGTCGCGGAATCCGCAGAAGCGGTCGAAACAATGCGCGAAAGCCCCGAACCGCCGCCTCATCTGTAAGTCGAGCCACAGACTCGGCGGAATTGGCCCGCAACTGCTCCGCAAGTGGAACGCTTGGCGCCATGACAGCACTCGCTACCCAGAACAGCGCACTCTGATGGCCCGCCCGGTACGCGTCGTCGTCCTCGGTGCCGGATCGTGGGGAACCACGGTGGCCGGCCTCGCTGCCCGCAACACCCCGACCCTGTTGTGGGCACGCAATTCCGAAGCAGCCGACGAGATCAATTCGCAACGGACCAACTCCAAATACCTTGGTGAGCGCAAACTTCCCAAGGGGCTCAAGGCAACCTCGGATCTGGTCGAAGCCGCCCGCGAAGCGGACGTACTCGTATGCGGGGTGCCTTCGCACGCCGTTCGCTCCACCCTCGCCGAGATCGCCAACGAGGTTCGGGCGTGGGTCCCGGTGTTGTCACTGTCCAAGGGTCTCGAGCCCGGCACCCGGCAGCGCCCCACCGAAGTGATCGCCGAGTGCCTGCCCGGCCATCCCGTCGGACTGCTCGCGGGCCCCAACATCGCCAAGGAGATCGTCGACGGCATGGCCGCGGCATCGGTCGTGGCCACCCAGGACGATCGCGTCGCCGCCGCGCTGCAACCCCTGTTCGCATCGTCGGTCTTCCGCGTCTACCGCAACACCGACGTACTCGGCTGTGAACTCGGCGGCATCCTCAAGAACATCGTTGCCATCGCCTCGGGCATGGCCGACGGTCTGGGAGTCGGTGACAACACTCGTGCGATGGTGCTCGCACGCGGTCTCGCCGAGATGACCCGACTCGGTGAGGCGATGGGCGCCAACCCGCGCACTTTTGCCGGCTTGACGGGCGTCGGCGATCTGATTGCCACCTGCATGGCTCCGACTTCTCGCAATCGTCGCGTCGGCGAAGCTCTGGCGCAGGGATTGACCGTCGAGGAGGCGGTCGCCAAGCTCGGTCAGGTCGCCGAGGGCGTCAAGACCGCCCCCACTGTCATGGATCTGGCCCGTGAATACGGCGTCGACATGCCGATTGCCGCGGAGGTCGAGGCCGTCATCGGTGGTCGCCAAAGTGCCAGCGACGCATATCGCGGACTTCAGAAGGTTGCCCCGGGCGGCGAGCACGAGGTGGCGTGAGGAAGATCTACAGGTATCTAGCGATTTGGCTAGATACCTGTAGATCGCCCGAGATCACGGAATTGGCGCGTCGACGAAGATGTCGATCGCCAACGGTGACTGACCGCCGTACTGCGAGAAATCCGAGATCCCCGCCTCGCGCAAGATCTCGACGTCGAGCACTGTACGACCGGTATCCGTGCCGGCGGGACGCCCGAGAATCTCGACAGCCGCATCGGCCATGATCTCGGGTGAACGCGAGTGCTCGATACTGTCGTCTCCCCCGAGCAGGTTTCCGACAGCGGCCGTGGCGATCATGGTCTCCGGCCACAGGCAATTACTCGAAATCGGTGCACCTGAATACTCTGCGGCGATACCCAAGGCCGCCAATGTCATTCCGTATTTGGCCAACATGTAGCCCGGATGAGCACCCAACCAGTGCGGCGAAAAGTTGAGCGGCGGCGACAGCGTCAACACGTGCGCATTGGCCGAAACCCGAAGGTACGGAAGGCACGCGCGGGTGAGCGCGAAGGTACCACGGACATTGACCTGCTGCATCAGATCGAATCGCTTCATCGCGAGATCTTCGGTTTTCGAGATGTCGAGGACGCTCGCGTTGTTGACCACGATGTCGATGCCACCGAAGTGCTCTACCGCTGCAGCCACGGCCCGCGCGATGTCGTCGTCGTTCCTCACGTCGCCGACGACCGGAACGGCATGACCCTCGAGCTCGTTCAACTCGTCCACAGCCGTGTGGATAGTTCCGGGCAGCCTGGGATCCGGCGTATCGGTCTTGGCGAGCAACACGATATTTCCGCCGCGGCGCGCTATCGCACGGGCGATGGCAAGTCCGATGCCACGGCTTCCCCCGGACATGATCGCGGTTCGTCCCCGGAAGTTCTTGTCGTCCAAAACGAATCCTTGTCATCGTCGACGGTCTTCGTCGTTGCGGGTGTGGCCGCGGGAAGTCCCGGCACGACCACTCGTCGACTTCCACGATATGAGCGCCTTCACGCGATGACTACGTCCGCAGAGCATCAACAATCGTTGGTCCGTTGTCCTGACGGGACAACGGATCAATCCGGTCAGCCACCCACCGGGCGCAGAATCCACCATCCGCCGAGCACGAGCACCGCGACGTTCACGAGCAGGAACAACCCGACCCAGACGATCGCGGGTATCGGTGAGAGCCTGGCCAATTGGTCGGCGTCCGAGTCCGGTGCCCCGCCTCGTCGCATTCGCTGCCGTTGAAGTTCCACGACCGGGCGTGGTCCGGCAAAGAGGAGGAAGAGCGTCAGGAAGTACGCTGCGGCCACTTGCTGCTCCTGGGTCCCCCACCAGACGAGCCCGAACAACACGGCTCCCACGACTGCAAGTGAGAAGACTCCGTAGAGGTTTCGGATCAGGACCATCATCACCGCGATGACGAATACGCCGATCCACAGCACCGAGACCGCACGCTGCGCGCCCAACAACCCGGCCGCGCCGAGTCCGAGAATCGACGGTCCGACGTACCCCGCGAACGTCATCAGAATGACGCCGAAGCCGGTCGGTTTGCCCGACGAAATCGCGACACCCGACGTATCCGAATGCAGGCGAAGACCTTTCAACCGTCGACCGACCAGGACGGCGACGATCAGGTGAGCACCCTCGTGTGCGATGGTGACAACGTTACGGGCGATCCGCCACAGGTGTGGTTCGAGAACAATGATCACGGCGATCAACGCGGCCAGTTGAACTACCCACACCGGCGGATTGGGACTGAGCGCCGCCACCCGATCCCACGCGGTTTCGAGCGCGTTCACTCCGCTTGTCCGCGCAGGTATCGGCCGAAGTGCGGGACCGTGAATCCGATGGATCCACGTTCTGCCGAATAGATCAGTCCCTTCTTGATCAGTCCATCGCGTGCCGGCGACAGGGAAGCCGGTTTGCGCCCCAACTCGACGGCGATCTTCGCGGTTGCGACGGGTCCGTCGTCACCGGCGAGATCGGCCATGGCGCGCATGTACTCACGCTCCGCGGGCGTTGCTCGCTCGTATCGCGATCCGAAGAAACCGACAGCGAGTTCTTCCTCAGCCGTCGGCGCGCCGACGCGCACGTCTTCTGCCGTGATCGGACTCGACGCCGCCACATCCCACGTGGCCTTTCCGTAGGCCTGAACGAAGTACGGGTACCCGTCAGCCGCTTCGTACAGAGCGTCGAGCGCGGATTCGGTGAACTCGACGTCCTCACGCTCGGCAGGTGCGATCAGTGCCTGATCTGCAGCTTCACGCTCGAGGCGGTCGATCCGGTGGTAGCTGAACAGGCGCTCCGAGTAGCTTTTCGACGCCGACAGCACAGCAGGCAGATGCGGAAGCCCTGCACCGACGACGATCAGCGGTGCCGCGTCCTGACTCAACTCGTGGCAGGCCCCGCAGATCGCCGAGACATCCGCTGCTCCGAGGTCCTGCATCTCGTCGATGAAGATGGCGATCCCGACGCCGACATCTCTGGCCAGCGACGACGCGTCGAGCAGCAACTCGACCAGGTCGATCTCGATGTCGCCGCTGTCTGCCCGACCTTTGATCGCGGGTGCGTCGATGCCTGGCTGCCAGCGCTCGCGCATTCCCTTGTCCGCAGTGGCGCGTAGGGCAAACGATTTGAGGACTCCGAGGAACTGCTCGACTCGCTCCGGATCGCGATGGGAGACCGCGATCTCTCGGACTGCCATGTGGAGCGCTGACGAGAGTGGGCGTCGTAAATCCTGATCGGGGCGCGCCTCGATCTTGCCGGTCCCCCAACTTCGGGAGATCGCGGCCGAACGCAACTGATTGAGCAGGACGGTCTTGCCGACGCCACGCAATCCGGTGAGGACAACACTTCGTTCCGGGCGGCCACGCGCAATTCGCTCGAGAACGACGTCGAAGGCGTCGATCTGCTTGTCGCGCCCGGCGAGTTCCGGCGGGCGTTGACCGGCACCGGGGGCATACGGATTGCGCACGGGGTCCATGCCCATCGACGGTACAAGCCGAGTGGACGAATATCCCGCTCTCTAGCGCGTGTCCTAGAGAGAACTAGGAACCGCAATATCGGCTCGACCTTGTCGAACCGGGCTCCGGCGTCGTCGTCTAACCGTCCAGGGTTGACGCTCGGGCGAAGTCCCCGGCCGCATGGGCTCCAATTGCTCCGGCCAGAATGATCGCCGGATGCGTCGCGGCCAGATAGAGCCCCGACACGCCTTCGGCGAAGCCCAGCAGCGGGCGGCCACCACGCGGGATGGGACGGTCAGCGACTACCGCCTCGATCAGTTCCACTTGGTCACCGTCCTCGAGCTGACTGCGGATCGCGTGCAGCGTCGGCCCCGCAAGCTCACGAGCATCTCCGGAGAACCCGACCGGAACATCTTCAGCCGCAATCAGTGTCGTGTCGTCCAATTGCCGGATCTCGAAATCCGGAGAGGAGAGTATTCCGTTCACCAATGGGTGGGGCGTCGAGAATCTGATGAGGCAACACGGGGAGGCGTCGACCTCGACGTCGACTCCCGCCGACGCCGCGAGTCCAGGAATCGCGGTACCCGCAGCGAGCACGGTGGCCGACCCGTAGACGGGACCGTCGGCAGTCATTACTCCGCACACTCTCATGCCCTCCGTGAGCACCCCGAGCGCACTGACATCGGAATACACTGTGGCACCGTACTCTTCGGCACCTCGCAGGAGCGATCGAGCGAACGCAACCGGATCAACGCCACCGTCATCAGGCGCGCAGGCTGCCACTAACGGGGCCGTCCGTAATCCCGGCTCACGAGCAAGGATTTCCTCTTTACCGATGAGGTCGACGGGATGGCCGAGTGCTCGATGAGCATCTATGAACGCTCGGGTCTCCGCATCCGTCTCTTCCCAGGTGATCGCGCCTCTGCGGCGCAGACCGAATGGCTCGACGAGTTCGCGCTCCAGTCGGTCGAGCTCGAGTGCGGCGCCATGTCGGAACGGATCGGAGTAGGTTTCTGCTGCACTCTTCGAGAGGCCGACCCAGGCAAAGGAGTTGCCGGTCACCCCTCCCGCCACCGAGCCGTGCTCCAGCACGGTGACTCGGAGACCAACGCGCGCCAGGTGATACGCGATCGACGCGCCGACGATGCCGGCACCAATCACCAGGATCGGACTGTCGTTTCGACCATTCGGATGCGTCACCAGTGGACCATATCTGCGAGCCGCAACGTGGATCCACTCAATTTGGATGCGAGGACTTCGGCGGTTAATGGAGAACTAGGCCTGTTCCCGCTCGGCGGCGAGAGCGACCGCCCGTTCGAAGGTATGGACGAGCACTGCACGCCGAGCACCCTAAACTCGAGCCACTCCCCACGCGGTGAACCTGCGGTCACCAGTCATCGGAGTACACGCAGCAGTTCCCAAAAGAGAACAACAACCGCCCGTGGGCACCGACAGGCCCGCCAGACCGGGCGTAAAGCCCGCCCAGTCTTGTCGCCAAGTCGCCGATCAGGTAACCCGAGGTCATCCGCGCGCTGATGCTTTGAGGCTGTCGACATTGGCGACGGGTCGCACTGGTGAACGCCCAGTCGTGGCCGAGGCCCTAAAGAAGCCCTCCAACAACCGATCCCGACTTCAGGTCGCATCACCCCCAGAACACCGATACTGAAATCCCGGCTTCCGTCTGAACGCGTTGGCGTGCAATCTTTGCTCTGACTCTGTATCTCGGGACTTTCCAAAGCACTCTTCCGATCGTCGAAAAATATCCGCGCTGGATTCGACAATCGTCTAACGATATGTGACCTACATCTCCGTAGCGTTACCCGTCATATCCGGTTGGGTTTTCGTGAACAGGGAGTTGACGCTTGAAGAAGCCAGTTCTACATCGCGCGATGCGCGCTTACACGCGAACCGCCACGTACGCGGTATCGGCAACAGCACTCGTCCTCGTGGTTTCCGCGTGTGGCTCCGCACCGGGCGCCACACAGACTCGAACGATCACCGACGATCCGATACCCGCCTTCACCTTCGCTCTTGCAGCGGCTCCGATCTCCTTAGATATCACTAAGGATTTCGGTCCTTCCATGCAGGTTCAGACCCTGTTCACCGAACCGCTGGAACGGCTTTCCGGTGAAGGAGAGTTGCGACCTCATCTCGCCGAAGCCGTATCGGTTCCTGACCCGACGACCATCGACTACGTCATCCGGTCCGACGTGCGATTCTCCGACGGAACTCTACTGACCCCGGAGGACGTGATCTGGAGCCTTCGGCACGTCTCTGATTCCGCAGCCGGGGCGCAAACTGCCGGCGAGCTGGAAAGTCTCGAAAGCATCGAACAAACCGGACCGATGCGGGTGACTGTGAAGTTGTCGCATCCCGATCCGGTTGCCAGGCAGAGCATCGCGCTATTCGGACTGATCCAACAGGCAAGGTTCGCTGAAGAACATGCTGCCGAATTGGGTACTGCGCAAGCGGTTCCGGTGGGCACTGGCCCGTACCGGGTCCAAGAATATTCAAGTTCCGGTGTGCAACTTGTCCGTAACAATGACTACTGGTCGGAGCAACCTGCACCGGAAACGCTGAAGTTCGACGTGATTCCGGACGGCAACACCGCTCAGTTGGCAATGCGATCCGGCGACATCCAAGCTGCGAATGTGGCCGACATCAAGAAGCAGTCACAGTGGAAGCAGATCGGTGGAATCGACACGATCGAGGTCCCTCTGACCAAGCTCACGTATTTGACGTTCGATACCAGTACGAGTCCGTTCGACGATGTCCACGTGCGGAAGGCCGTCGCGCACTCGATCGATCGAAAAGGAATCGCAGAGGCGGCATTCGGCAACGACTCCGCGATATTGAAGGGTTTGGCAACTCCGGAAATGTTGACCGGTGTCGCCGGTTCCCCTGGGAACGCACAATCCTTCCTGGACGGAATCGGCGGAATCGAGTTCGACAGTAACCTTGCGGCGCAAGAACTTGCCGCCTCGTCGCACCCCCAGGGATTCACGGTGGAGGTCCCCTACACCGACAACGTGAACTGGACGGAACTGACGGTACTCAACCTGCAACAAAACCTGGCGCCACTCGGTGTGACCGTTGTTCCAAAGCCCATCACCCAGACCCAATGGATTTCCGACCTGTACGCCCACAAGGTTCCCGGAATCGGATTCCTGTCGATTACCGCATCGACGCCCGACCCCAAATTGATCGGCTCCGTCGTCGGAAAGGAGAACGCTGTCGCACCGAAATTCAACGCCTCGAATTGGTCTACCGATTCCGTCGAACAGGCGCTGCCCGTCCTGAACGGATCGACCTCACCCCTGGACCGATGGACTGCCGCCCAGACCATCTTGACCGGCATCCACGAACAACTTCCGTACGTCCCGCTGTTCAATCCGAATCTGGTCTACGCAATTGCCGACGGGTTCGCCTTCGATCGCGACATGTCCTTCTACGACTTCGTCAACGGTTCGTGGGTTACCGCGGTGAAGGCAACGTCGTGAACGACTATCTCTCCCACACAACGAGGTTCGATTGAGATGGCAGTAGCGGCGTTCATCGGCAAGCGACTCGTGGTGTCGGCCGCGCTGCTTCTGGTAATCAGTTTTCTGGTGTTCAGTCTGCTGTCGGTGACGCCAGGCTCTGCAATTGCCGTCCTTGTCGGCTCTCGTCCGAGCACACCCGAACTGATCGCGGCCCTGGAGGCACGACATCACCTCAACGATCCTTTCCTTGTTCAGTATTGGCACTGGTTGGTCGATGCACTGCAGCTCGATTTCGGGACGTCGACCAGATCAGGTGCGCCGGTGACCGGCATCATCACCGATCACCTACCGGTCTCGATCCAACTGGCGGTGTACACACTTGTTTTGGTGGTCGGGATCGGGGTCCCCTGCGGAATGTCAGCGGCGTATCAGCGCGATAAATGGGTGGACAGAGGTATCTCGATGGCTTCCGTAATAGGTATGAGTGCACCAGGTTTCGCAGTCGGAATGTTGCTGATTTTCGTATTCGGACTCGAGCTCGGACTGTTCCCCGTTTACGGCGTGGGCAATGGATTCTTCGATCGCTTGGTGCACCTCACCCTGCCAGCAACAGCACTCGGCATCGCGCTCATCGCACTGCTGATCCGGCAGACACGCGCCGGAGCGCTCAACGTGCTCCGGCAGGACTACATGACATTCGCGAAAGCTCGTGGTCTCGACCCCTCACGGGTCTTCTTCCGATATGCGTTACGGAACTCCGCAATGCCGGTGGTGACTGCGGCCGGTCTGATACTGATCGCTGCGCTGTCCGGCGCCGTACTCGTCGAGACCGTGTTCTCCGTACCGGGAGTCGGTTCGCTGATGGTGCAGTCGGTCACCGAAAAGGACCTACCCGTCGTACAAGGGTTGGCCGTGTGTCTCGGCGCCTTCGTGATTGTCGTCAACCTGGCGGTGGACGTGGTAGCTCTCCTCGTCGACCCGCGCATGCGGTACGCAGGAAAGGGATGACATGACTGCACTCACCGATCGCGAAAAGAGCAGGCAGGGATCGCGAATTCCCATCACCGTTGTGATTGCACTGGTGATCCTCGGTGTGATGGTATTCGCGGCTGTCGCCGGTCGGCTCATAAGCCCTTACGACCCTTACACTCAGGATCTTCTCCGCGGTGTGACCGGTTCCGATCGCACACACTGGTTAGGCACCGACGATATGGGACGCGATGTCCTCTCCCGTTTGATCGACGGTACCGGCCGCTCCGTGCTCGGACCGCTGTGCGTAGCGATGGGAACAGTGATAGCCGGCGCATCCGCGGGGCTGGTCGCCGGATATAACGGCGGTGCACTCGACAACGTCCTCAACCGATTCGCAGACCTCGTGTATGCCCTGCCCGCGCTCCTCGTCGCCATCGTGCTCCTGGGGATTCTCGGCGGGAGCTACTGGCTGACTGTGGCGATTCTGGTTTTCCTGTCAGTACCGAGCGCCATCAGAATAGTCGGCAGTGTGACGCGCGTCCAGGTTCGTCTGCCGTACATCGACTCTGCGAAGACCCTCGGATTGACCGACTCACGGATCATGATCCGCCATGTGCTGCCCAACATCGCGCCCACCGTGCTCGCCGTCTTCCTGCTGGATTTCGTCGGAGCGTTGGTCGCCTTCTCGTCGTTGTCATTTCTCGGTATCGGTATCGCCCCCGGGGCTGCAGATTGGGGATCGATGCTCTCCCAGGGGCAATCGATGATCTCCGAGAACCCCTGGGTCGCAGTTGCCCCCGCAGCCTGTCTCATCCTGACCGGCAGCGCCGCAACTATCTTCGGCGACTGGTTCTTCAAACGGCTGTCAGACTCAGGAGAACGGAAGTAGATGACTGTGGAAGATGTGACAGTACAATCGGAAACGGCCGATGCGAATGGCCCCCTCCTGAAAGTTTCCGGGCTATCGGTGTACGCGAACAGGTCGCAGGTGCTCGTCAGCGATGTCAACATCACGGTCCCCCGAGGCGAGACTCTCGGGATAGTCGGCGAGTCTGGCAGTGGAAAATCGATGGCAGTTCGTTCGCTTGTCGGTTTGCTACCGCCGGGAATCTATGCACGAGGAGCAGCAGATTTCGACGGAATCCCGTTGATCGGCACACGCGAACGTGAACTGCGATCGTTACGGGGCTCCCGAATCAGTCTTTTGATGCAGGACCCGTTCAGCATGCTCAACCCCATCCACACGGTAGGCGAGCACGTGCGGGAGACACTCCCGCCAAATGTCAGAAAAGGCGGACGCCAACAAGTTCGGGCCGAAGTTGCTGCGCGTCTCGCGGAGGTTGGCTTGGATCCCGCCGTCGCACAAAAGTACCCCTTTCAGCTCTCCGGGGGGATGCGGCAACGAGTTGCCATGGCGGCCGCGCTTGCCGGCGATCCGGAGTTGCTGATCGCCGACGAACCGACAACTGCACTGGACGTGACCACCCAGGACGAAGTCCTCCGACTTCTCGCCGGTCTACAGAAGTCACGAAACATGGCGCTCATCTTGATCACTCATGATCTGCACGTGGCGATGGACGTCTGCGATCGGATCCAGGTCATGTACGCCGGACGCGTGGTGGAGGAGGCTACGGTCGCCGATCTTGCCCGCACCCCGACGCATCCCTACACACGTGGGCTGATGTCGGCCAGTCCCCCTGTCGATCGTCGAGTCGAACGGTTGACGTCGATTCCCGGCAGTGTACCCAGAGCCGCAGCCGTCGAGGCGATCTGCGCATTCGCTGACCGATGCGAATGGTCTGTCGGCGAATGCTTTTCAGCCCGACCAGCTCTTACTCCCATCACGATCGAACACGCTTCGGCTTGCATCCGGATCGATCGGATTCACGACGAGTTTCCCCGCGGTTCCGAGTTCGAACCACCTCTACCTCAACAATCCGAGTCACGATCTTTCGACACCATCGGCCCACCGATAGTCGAGGTTGCGAACGTACACAAGGTATATCGCGCCAAAGCGATGTTCGGCAAGCCCAAGGACTCGCACGCCCTCCGCGGCGTGACTTTCTCGATCCGCGCCGGCGAATCAGTGGGACTGGTAGGTGAATCCGGCTCAGGGAAGACAACTATCGCTCGTGCTCTCCTAGGTCTGGAGCACGTCACCTCCGGCCGGATATCGGCATTCGGCAGAGAGCTCGCGCCCACTGGATCCACTGCGCGAAAAACCAGAGTCGAGTTGGCCCGGGAGATCCAAGTAGTGTTTCAGGATCCGTACGCAGCGCTCAATCCATCCCGAACCATCGGTGCAGCCTTGCGAGAAGCTATAGCCGTACGAACCGGAGCGGACAAACGCGATAGCGATTCCGTAGCCTCGGAAGTCTCGGAGTTACTCGGCAAGGTGGGACTACCAGGCAGCTACGCCGCTCTCCGTCCGGCTGCGCTCTCGGGTGGCGAACGTCAGCGCGCCGTGATTGCCCGGGCAATTGCCGTTCGACCCAGGCTGCTCATCTGCGACGAACCTGTTGCCGCCCTGGACGTGTCCGTGCAGGCCCAAATTCTCGAGCTGCTTCGCTCTATCAGAGCGGAAAACGGGATGAGCATGCTCTTCATCACTCACGACTTAGCAGTCGTGAGGCAGATGACCGATCGAACAGTGGTTCTCTACCGGGGTGAAATCGTAGAAGCCGGCGAGACAGAGGCCGTGCTCGACGCACCAAATCACCAATACACACAACGACTGCTCGCATCGGTTCCATCCTCCATTTCAGCAGTTGTGCAACGTAGTTCAAATGCAATCCCGAGGTAGCACTGCTGGATACGGCGACCGGGCACCCACTCTTGAACTGCCGGCACGCAACACGAATGCCGACCTCGGATTTGCATGGAACATCCGCCGATCCTGCACCTCCCGACGGACCGACACGGATGCACGGACTGCCACAGAAAACACCACTTCGTGAACCCGAAGCCGTGACGCCGAAAGACATCGACGTACAGCATCGCCAAGGCCTTGCAAGGCTGCAGACGATATCCAGCTTGAGATCGGATAGTCACCGCGTCCGACGAAAGAGGACCACCCACCGTCATCGGCCATCTCGGCGAGCCCGTAGGTCCGTCCCACGTGGCGGGCGAGCACTGTTGCGCGTTGTACCCAGCGCCCGTCATCTACACCCAGTGACGATCCTGGGCGATCCTGCAAACAGGCTGCCGGTTCCGAACACCACGGGCACGGCAGCGAACCTGAGAAGCATTGCCGTCGAACCGTATCGGAGGCCACCCTGCATCTGGTTGGTGGTGGAACGCGTGTCGGCAAACTGCCGACGAAGCTTGCGCCAGCGGCGAACTTTTCGTTCGGAACGTACGTGACTCGTCTGATTTCGGCTCCGTTGAACCCGACGCCTTCCGCCGGTTCGAGTGCCAGTCGGCTGCAGCAATGCTCTTGCCGAACATCGCGTGAGCGTCGTCGGAGGACACGTCTACTCGTCGGGATCTCTTGGCGAGAAAATTCGGTCCTCCATCATGCCACCAGCCAGGCCGATCACTCTAAGAATGCTGGGACGCGGCTCGGTGGCCTTAGGCCATCAGCGACCACTCTCGTCTGAGTACGTGCGCACAATGCGATCGGTGAGAAGTGGAAGGATCTTGTCCGTGCCGATAGATGCAAAGTGCGGCGAAGTTCGGTGCGCTTCGAAGCCGGCTTCGTCGATGTACATCTCGAGGATGGTTACGTGTAGCGGATTCTCGACGTTGCGGAAGTACTCGTAGCCGAGATTGGCGGGCTCGTTCCGGCTTGCCTCAGCGAGTTGGGCCAGATGGCCGAGCACCTCGTTCGCGGTTTCCTCGTCCAGCCGGTATTCGGCGATTACCCGAAAGTTCGACGTAGCGGGCCGTGCGTTCTCAGTCACGAAAATTACTCTCTAGTAGTAGATTACGAGCAAAAGACAGTGCCTGACTGCAACTCAACGACGACCACGTGCGGTACGAGTCCTGACGCCTACTGACGCTTTTCGCGCGGTCGATTCAAGTGTCATCGGGGTGTCAACGTGTACTTCGTGGACAAAAACTCGCGAATTCCTTCGAAGCCACCTTCTCTTCCGATCCCCGAATGCTTGATGCCGCCGAAAGGCGCTGCTGCATTCGAGACGAGACCGGTGTTGAGGCCCATCATCCCGGTTTGAAGTTTTTCTATCATTCGCTGGCTTCGGCCGACGTTCTCTGTGTAGACATAGCTGACCAACCCGTACTCGGTGTTGTTGGCAATGTGCACGGCCTCGTCCTCGGACGAAAAGCGAGTTATAGCCAGCACTGGTCCGAAGATCTCCTCGTTCACCATCCGAGCTTCAGGCCCGATCTTGTCGATCACAGTCGGTTGAAAGAAGTTGCCCGGGCCGACGATAGCCTGACCGCCGGTGACAATCTCCGCGCCGGTGTCCACCGCGTCAGCGACGAGACCTTCTGTCTTCGCAATGGCTTTCTTGTCGACCAGTGCACCGATGTCGTAACCTTCGTCGGCCCCACGACCAATTTTCAACGCAGCAACCCTTTCACTTACTCGACGAACGAATTCGTCGGCCACGGAATCGTGTACCAATATGCGGTTTGCGGCGGTACATGCCTGACCGATGTTGCGGAATTTCGCGAGCATCACGCCATCAACCGCTCGGTCGATATCTGCATCCTCGCAAACCACGAAGGGTGCGTTGCCGCCGAGCTCCATCGAAGTACGTAATACGTTCTGCGCAGCAGCTTCGAGGAGTTTGACGCCAACCGCCGTCGAGCCTGTGAAGCTCAGCTTGCGAAGGCGTGGATCCGATAGCAGGGCACTGGACTGAGCGCTGGGATTCGACGTGGGTACTACGTTCACCACACCCGGCGGAAGTCCTGCCTCTTCCAGCAGCTGCACCAGGTAGATCGTGGTCAGCGGAGTGAGTTCCGCCGGCTTGATGATGGTGGTGCAACCGGCGGCGAGTGCCGGAGCAATCTTGCGGGTTGCCATCGCGAGTGGGAAGTTCCACGGTGTGATGAAGTAGCAGGGCCCCACAGGGAGGTGCGACACTGTGATGTTGCCTGTCCCTTCGGGGTTTCGGCGATAGTCTCCGCTGACGCGTACGGCTTCCTCGGAGTACCACCGAAGGAACTCTCCACCGTAAACGACCTCACCGCGCGCTTCGGCGATCGGCTTCCCCATTTCCAGGGCGATGAGCAGAGCAAACTCTTCTTTGCGATCCATTAGCAAGTCGAATGCTCTGCGGAGGATGTCCGAACGTAGGCGGCTAGGTGTTTCGGCCCACTCTTGTTGTGCTGCAACGGCTGAATCGAGGGCGCGAATGGCGTCGTCGACCGTTGCGTCGGCAATCGTCTTGATCACAAGCCCGGTTGCGGGGTCTTCGACGGTGAAGGTCGCACCCGAACTCGACGTCGCCCATGTTCCGCCGACGCCGATACCGGTCTCGACACGGTTGAGTAGGTCCTGTTCATGTGGCTTCAATGTCATGACTGGCTTTCCTTTGTGGCTGAGGTCGGGGCGTGCGCACGGAATCCGTCGGCCACGACGCGTAGACCTTCGCGTAGCAGTTCGTCCGAAATTGCGAGCGGAGGGAGAAATCGGATGACGTTTCCGTAGGTGCCGCACGTAAGAACCACTACGCCATGATCCGCGGCGAATTTTGCGACGGAAGCGGTCAGCGCCGGGTTCGGATCTGTGCTGTCGGGGTGTACTACTTCGATGGCCTTCATCGCGCCGCGGCCGCGGATGTCACCAATACGGTCGTCCGAGGCGCCCAGTTCGGTGAAGACCTCATCGATGATCGCCGCGATTTCACGTGCACGAACAACCAGGTCGTTCTTTTCGTACGTTTCGATTGTGGCGAGCGCCGCGGCGCAGGAGATTGGGTTTCCGGCGTAGGTGCCCCCGAGAGCGCCGGATTGTGGCGAGTCCATGATCTCTGCGCGGCCAGTGACCGCGGCCAGTGGCAATCCACCCGCGATACCTTTTCCTGTTGCGATGAGATCAGGTACGACTCGCTCGTGGTTCGCAGCGAAGAGATCACCGGTACGGGCGAACCCGGTTTGGACTTCGTCGAGGATGAATACGACGCCGTTGGCAGTTGCCCATTCGGATAGAGCAGGCAGAAAACCGGTCGCGGGTTCGATGAATCCACCCTCGCCCTGGATGGGCTCGATGACGATTGCTGCGAGATTGGAAGCGCCGACCTGTCTTTCGATCTGCAGGAGCGCAATTTCTGCCGCCGCCACTCCGCTCAGCCCATCGCGATATGGGTACGAGGTTGGAACACGGTAGATCTCGGGCGTGAACGGACCGAAGCCGTTTTTGTAAGGGGTGTTCTTCGCAGTCATGCCCAAGGTGAGGTTGGTTCTGCCGTGGAACGCGTGATCGAAGACCACAACCGCATGTTTGTTGGTGAAGGAGCGTGCGATCTTGATCGCGTTCTCGACGGCTTCGGAACCGGTGTTGAACAGTGCTGTGCGCTTCTCGTGGTCACCGGGGGTGATCGAGTTGAGTTTCTCAGCGACCGCAACGTAGCCGTCGTATGGGGTGACGGTGAAGCAGGTGTGAGTGAACAGTTTCGCTTGGCGAGTTATGGCTTCGACAACGGCTGGAGCTGAATTGCCGACGCCGGTGACGGCAATGCCCGAACCGAGATCGATCAGAGAATTGCCGTCGACGTCGATCAAGATGCCGCCTCCGGCTGCGACGATCGATATGGGTACAACGTGCCCTACACCGGCCGCAACGGCCGCCTCTTTTCGACGCATAAGCACCTGCGATTGCGGTCCTGGAATTGCGGTTACGAGTTCTCTATGTTGCGACACCAGCGGGCCGCCCGTTACTGACGAGACTGACAATTCGTTCCTCATTTTCGTGTTGTCGATAGTGAGCGTCAGAGCCAGCGCGGAGCTGTCGGGGCTGTGCCGATCTCGCGGCCCGACGTGTCGACCGCGGACACTGCGATGTTTCTGCGGCCGGTCATCCACATCAGCAGATTCGGAAGCGACCCGGACACCGCCGTGCGTGCCGTGGTCGAATCGGCGGTGGTGATGTGACTCGATACCGGTTCGAACTCTTCACCGGTGTCCGCGACTGTCATGTGCACGCGATAGTCGTCTCGGGTGGCCCAAGTATCCAGGACATTGTGAATTATTCGTCGCTGCACCGCTGGCGGTATGTCCGCTGCACTCGCCGAATAGTTGAGATCGATTGCGTGTAACCACAATTCGCGAGATCGCATCCACACTGTATCGACGACCGGTATCCGCACACCTTGAGCGTTGCTCACCTCGGTAGACCAACGATTGTCGGGGACTGCGCTCCAGGCGATTTCGAGCGCTCTCGCCTCCCTGTCGCCGAGTTCACGGAGTTCGACATTCGACAGTGGTGCTGCACTGTCGATTTCCCGGCTCCGCGCATGGGCAGACTCGTACATCGGTTTCTCGATGCCTGTCGTCGCCCAATCCACCAGACGGCCGAGGGCGCGGGCGTTGAAACCGACGTGCGCGATCACGTGCGCGCGAGTCCATCCTGGAAGCAACGAGGGTCCACGCAGTTCGTCGTCACCGAGTTCGCGCAACGTCCGGTCGAAGTGCATTTGTCCGGCTTTCACGTAGCCGAGATCGACGGCGAGTTCGTCAGCCGGCTCTCGCATCACGTTCACGGCATTCTCCTTCACAAGATTACGAGTAATTCTTCAGCGAGTCGGTCGGGCATCATGGGTGAGGTTTCCTCCGAGTATTGTTGCGACGACGTCGATCTCCGATATGTTCGGCGCCGTGAGCGGCGACGACGAGAACACGGCAAAGTCCGCAAGTTTTCCCCGTTCGAGGGTGCCTTTGTCGTCGATCTGACCGGTCGCGCGCGCAGCCCACTCCGTGTGCGTTCGAAGGGCTTCCTCCGGTGTGATCGCCTCGTTCGAGCCCAGGACGAATCCGGTGTCGGTACGACGATCGACGGCCGACTGCATACCTCTACGAAGATTGTTGTCGGCGACAGGAAGGTCTGATGAGCCTGCGAGTATTGCTCCCGCATCGATGACCGATCGCCCACGGTAGAGCCACGGTTCACGGTCGGTGCCGACAAGATCGGCAATCTGATCGCCGAGCGGCCCGATGAAACCTGCCTGGGGGGTCACAGCAATGGCAAGATCGCCGGCACGCCGCACTTGATCCGGTCGAGCGATGCCGAAATGTTCGATACGGCACGGAGCTGTGTGGCGGCCGTAACTCTTCTGCGCCTCCTCGATCAGGTCCAGGGCCAGGTCTATTGCTGCGTCTCCGATTGCATGCAACGCAAGCGGCCACCCCGATCGATATGCCGCGAGTGCACGCTCTCGATATAGTTCCGGCGTGTCGAGGAGGTAGCCCCGGTTGTGTTCATGGCCGCAGAAGTCCTCTGTCACAGCGGCGGTCGCCCCAAGCAAAGAACCGTCGAGGAAAACCTTGACGTGCCCCAACTGAAGGTGGGAATCGCCGAAGCCGTAACGAATCCCGAGGTCCAAGCCAACTCCTGTCCCCTCGCCGCAGAAGTCCGAAGCGTTCGCAGCAAGGGGATGAAGGGCGTCGATTGCCGGCATCAACTGTGCACGGGCGTGCAGATGATTGCGATCTGCGGCCAATTGATAGGCCGCGATTTCGATGGAGCTGTGGCCGATCCAACCGCCACCGACACCAGCTTCTGTGAAGCTTGTTATCCCCTGCGCAGCAAAGCGTTTGGTTGCTCCGTCGATTGCCTCGGCGAGCCGCTCGGTGGAGTAGGGCAAAAGCAACGCCTGCACCAAACCTTGCGCCGACTCTTCGACGACACCGGTAGGGCGGCCCTCGTCATCCCGCACGACGACACCTCCGACGGGAACTTCGAACCTGTCGTCAAGCGCACCGATGAGACGCAACGTAGCGGTGTTCGCAATCGCAGCGTGACCAGAGGTGTGCCGTAAGTACAGTGGGCGGTCTCCCGTCACGGCGTCGAGCCGATCGATAGCAGGGAATTCGCCGCCATAGTGCCCCTGGTTGAAACCTGTGCCGTGGACCCAGGCATCGGCGTCATCACCGATACGCTCTACTTCGGTCTCGATCAGCCTGTAGAGATCCTCGAGACTGGCGGCGCGGCTGAGGTCTATCGACGCCAATCCGAGTCCCCACCAGACGGTGTGACAGTGAGCGTCGATCAGACCGGGCGTCACACAGGCGTCTGCGAAGTCCAGGGTTCGTATCGCCTCGATACCGGCGACCTCGTCGTCGAACCCGACGATACGGTCACCGATTACCCCGACAACCGAAGCGATCGGCCGATGAGGATCCATGGTGATGATTTCGCGCGCCCGCACAATGAGATCGAGTTGCATAAGAGAAATGTCCTTGTCCAGTAATCGAGCCGCGTCTGATCCAGGGGTACGAGGTGCGATGTTTCGCACACCAGCCGCGCTACGTTTCTCAGTGCTTGAAGCCGGGAAGGTCCACGCTGAATTTCGGCGCGATCGCTCCTGCCGATGCGGTGATCAACGAGATCAGCGCGAGAACCAACGCAGCTGGCCACCAGTGATCATGAGCTGCAGCTACGAGGCTGGTAACCAGAAGTGGAACGAATCCTGCAATCATCGCGGCGGTGTTGTTCGCGACGGCAACACCTGTGAATCGGGTTCGCGCCGGAAAGAGTCCGGTCAGAACAGCTCCTGTACCTGCGTAGGGAAACGACAACGTCGCCACTGCCAACGTCATCGACAGAACGATGAGCACGGGAACGCCCGAAGTCAGTAGCAGAAAGGCCGGCAGAGCGACTACGGCAGAGGCGATCCCGCCCCACACGATCACTCGACTCGAACCGAACCGCGCGCCCAACCGCCCGCTCAACAAGATCACGAAGATCTCGACTATGGCCGCGACGATAGTTCCGAGCAGCATCAACGATCGGCTGTATCCGAGTACGTTCACTCCGTACCACACACAGAATGTCGTGACGAGGTAGAACCCGCCCATTCCGAGAAGTGAAGCCGCCATTCCGATCAGAATCTGACGCCAGCTGTGTTTGAAGGCTGTGCTCACGGGATTGGTCGCCAACTCCCCAGCTTCCTCAAGCTGACGGAAGACAGGGGATTCTTCGAGTTTGCGCCGAATATAAACCGCGACAAGAAGTAACGGTAACGAGAGGAGGAAGGGAATGCGCCAACCCCAGGTTTCGAAGTTCTGCTGCGAAATTGCAATGGTGACCAGAAAAAATCCACCAGAAGACAGAATTGTTCCGATCGGAGATCCGATGAGGGGAATCACTGCGTATCGCGCCCGCATATGCAGTGGCGCGTTCTCCACCACCAAGGTCAAGGCACCTGACCATTCCCCTCCTACGAAAAGTCCCTGCACGATTCTCAGCAGCACGAGCAGCACCGGCGCCGCGATGCCGATCGCTGCGTAGGTGGGCAGTATGCCGATCAACGCGGTAATGATGCCGATACCGACGATGGTGATCATCAGCGTCTTTCGGCGGCCGATCCGATCGCCCATTGCACCGAAGACAATGCCGCCGATCGGTCGGGCCGCTACCCCTACTCCGAAAGTGGCGAACGAGGCAAGTGCGGCCAAGGTTGCGTTGCCGCTGGTGAAGTACTGAACATTGAACACGAGAGCGGCCGCGGCACTGAACAGGAAGAAGTCGTAGTACTCGAGCACGGAACCGACCAGAGCGCCGAGTGCGACCTTGTTTGCGCTCTTCTTGTCGAGCTCATGAACGGCTCCGAATTCGATCGACGTCGATTGTGTGTACGTCATAACTCTCCATCAGGGATGAGGGATTCGGTCTGCTTCTGTCCCCAGGGGATTTCGGCCTGTTGCAAGCATTTCAGGTTATTCGCTCACTGTCCCTAGGCATTCCCCGCCGATTACGGCGACGAATTTGTGCATATGCCCTATTCTGACTTGGTGAACCACTTCGCCCCCTCACGACCGGGCAACGAGCCGGACGCCCGCGACTCAGGAAGATGGCAAGAGCTGCTCGACAGCCTCGACGTCGCCGAACTGACCGACACCTTCGTCAAACGTGTCGCCTCGATCGCCGGCTACGACTCGTCGCCGCTACCGACGTCCGAGATCGAACGCACAGGCCGGATGGCCTTCTCCGCCATGCTCCAAGGTCTGCGCGCGGGAGGTCTGCCCGATTTCGTCCCCGTCGCGAACGATGTCGGCATCTCTCGTGCACGGGCAGGGATCCCCATCACCTCATTGATGACCGCGATCCGATTGGACTACAACGTGCTGTGGGAGGCCCTCACCTCCGCGTCGTCACCGAGGGATGCCGAACTGTTGGTCCGACACACGTGGATCGTGCTTCGCACCGTCGACGAGTACGCCGCACAGACACAAGGGGCCTACATGGCCGAACGAGAACGCATGCTGAGAGAGGAATCGTCTGCGCTGCAAGGACGCATCGCAAACCTGTTCCAGGATCCCCGATCCACAGACGCAGATCGACTGGATGCGATCGCAGCCGAACTCCGAATCCCACAACGCGCCCCCCTTCTGGTCATCGGAGCGGCCGGTGACGACATCCCGGCGCTACGAGTGTTCATCTCCGAAACCGAGCGCTCCGGACGAACGGTGTACACCCACTACCTCGGCGACGTCCTGATTGCCTTCACGCGCAGATTCGACCTCGACGGATCGCAAGCCACCGATGTCGGCCGGAACCTCCTCAAGCTCCGAGTCGGAATTGTCAACGCCGACACCGGTCTGTCAGCCCTTCGCGCGGCGGCCAATACCGCACGAGCTCTCACACGAACAATCACCAGCGAAGACCATGCTGCTCTCACCTGGGACCGAGGGTGGGCAAGACTGGCCAAACTAGGCCTACAAGAATCAGCTAGCGGGTTACTCACCGATGTCGACGATGCTTTGGTGACCTGCGGAGACGCGGAGCGGGTCCGTCTCGAAGAATGCGTGCGCAGCTATATGAAAACAGGCAGTATCGGGGAATCGGCCAACGAGCTGTTCTGTCACCGCAACACCGTTTCCAATCGTCTTCATCGATTTGCGAAACTCACCGGTTTGGACCCCACGATTCCTGAACAATCGGCGAGGCTCGTGGTGGGTTGGGCATAGAAGCACTCGAAACCCCTTCCCCTTTTACCTTCTCGGGGCGATCGCTGTCGGAGGCATCACGCAACGAACTGTATGGGCGAGGTCGTTCTGCGTGCGCTGGGAGGTTGCCCGGTAACGCGTTTGAAAGCGCGGCTGAACGCAGCTTGAGAGGTGTAACCAAGATTTCGAGCCATGGCTTCCACCGACATCGTGTCCTGGGCCAGCCACTGGCTGGCAAGAAGCATTCTCAGTTCCGTCGCGTACCGCAGAGGCGGTACGCCGATCATCGCATGGAAGCGCTCCGCGAACACCGATCGGGAAACATGGCACTGCGATGCCAACTCCGCTACCGTCCAATGATGTCCGGGATCCCGGTGGACAGCCAAGATGGCTCCCGCCAGTCGCGGATCGCGCAGCGCCGCCACCAGTCCAGAGGCATTGTCGCAGCCACATTCAACCCACCCTCGCACGATCATCGCAGCCACGACTTCAGCGAGACGCGCTGAAACACCAGCAAAACCGACACGCGCCGAACAGGTCTCACGCCTCATCGCAGCAAGGATCGGTAAAAGTCCGGGATATCGCTCCCCCTGGGCGTCGGCGATCATGATCTCGGGCATGATACGACTCAGGCCTTGCATCCCGCCGAGATCGAATTCCATGTAACCGGTGAACAATACGGCGCTGGGAGACAGGTCGGCGGCGAGGCCGACATTCACGTCCCCCACCGCATCACCGAGGGGTTCGGAGTCGTAGCTGTCGATGCCCTGAACCACTACGCCCGGCCCGGACAGCCACTGATGGGGTCGACCGTGCGGGATGAACACAGCGTTACCCGCTGACAGTTCGTGGACGGTGCCGTTCTCGGCACGCAGGAACGCGTGACCGACTGCGAGAAAGTGGAAATAGGCACGGCCCGGTTTCGCATCGAAGCCGATGCCGAATCGCGGACCGGCATGAACGCGACGGTACTGCACTCCACGCAACCGCATACTCGTCAACAGTTCGCTGATGAGGTCGGAGGACGAGGCGAACGTCCCGGCAGCCGACTCGGCCGGACTCTTGATCAAAACGGCCGGATCCTCAGTCATAGATCATCCTGAAAGTCGTATCTAGTGTTGACTCAAAGCCTTTCATGCGATCCAGGAGAAGTACAACCGTTGTCCAGTGATGTATGCAGCACCGCGCCCGATACCCGACCCGTCCGAGCAACCGCAGTTGTCGACCCGCCACCGCTGCCGGTAACACCGAAGTGGATGGCGGTGATGTCACTGGCTCTGGGCGTATTCGGACTGCTTACGGCCGAGTATCTTCCGGCCAGTCTGTTGACTCCGATTGCCGATGATTTGGGTGTGCCGGAAGCACTGGTGGGCCAAGCAGTCACCGTCACGGCTGGAGCAGCAATCCTCTCTGGACTACTGACGGCAAGCCTGACACGACGGATGGACCGGCGGATTGTTCTGCTCAGCTTCACTGTGCTGATGATCGCGTCGAACTCGCTCGTGGCCCTGGCCCCGAACATGGTGGTGCTGTTGGCGATGCGGATCCTGCTCGGCATTGCGTTAGGTGGTTTCTGGAGCATGGCGGCTGCCACGGCGATGCGTCTGGTACCGGAATCGTCGGTACCTCGCGCTGTATCAATCATTTTCAGCGGTATCGCCGTAGCAACCATCGTGGCCGTGCCGCTCGGTAGTTACCTCGGTGAACTGTCCGGTTGGCGCAGTGCCTTTTGGGTCACCGCAGCCCTCGGGGTCGTGACGCTTGCCTTCCAACTGTTCGCGTTGCCCCCGATGGCACCGCGGCACGAGGCACGGTTGAGAACTTTGTGGTCGGTGTTGGTACATCCACGCTTCGGGATCGGCATCGTCGGCATGTTGCTCGTCCATATCGGGCACTATGCACTGTTCACCTACATTCGGCCGGCGCTCGAAACCATGGTCGATGTCGGCGCCTCCACCTTGACTGTTCTATTGTTTGCCTTCGGAGTGGCGAACTTGGCAGGCACACTTGTCGCCGGATGGCTCCTCCAACTCAGCCTGCGTCTGACATTGGCGCTGATGCCCTTACTGATCGGGATAGCTGCTCTAGGTCTGGCACTGGTGCCTGCAACTCAGAGCGTAAGCGCAGCCTTGGTGGTGTTGTGGGGCTTGGCATTCGGCGGAGTTTCGGTGGCGTGGTCGACGTGGGCGACCAGGACCGTGCCCGACAAGGCGGAAAGTGCAGGCGGGATCGTGGTGGTCGGTGTCCAGTCCGGAATCGCTGCAGGTGCCGCAGCAGGCGGTGCGATGTTCGGAGCCGGGGGTGCCATGGCGGTGTTTTCGGTTTTCGGAGTCGTGCTGATTGCGTCAGCATTGTTCATCACATTGTCCGTGAAGAACCCCGATCACCTTGCGTGACATCGGTTACCTGCATGCGGCGGCAGACTGGGACTACGAATCAGCGAGGTCAGCTGATCGGTGCGCGAGCAGCGTGATCTGGCCCGGTCAACTCTCGAACAGCTTCCGCGCCTCGAGCTTCGCTGCGAACGAGAGAAGACCAGCCTCGGTGTGTGGGCGTCCGACGAGCTGTACACCGACAGGTAGACCGTCGACGTCGGCTGCTGGAATGGACACTGCGGGCAGTCCGATGAGACTCCACGGCGCGGTGAGTGAGAGCAGACCACTTGGAACGTCGACCGGCTGATCCTCGACACTCACCCGACGGCTGAACAGCGGCGGTGTCGAAAAGGGAATCGTAGGCAGCGCAATGAAATCGACCGCACTCAGTAGCTGAGCAACACCTACACGGAACTGTTCACGAATCGCGATCGCCTGCAAGAACTGCGAATCGGTGTACGTGCCGCCCATCTCGAGACGCTCACGCACCTCTGGGTCGTAGAGATCGGGTGCGAGACTGAGCCTTTCGGCGTGGACCGCGTGAGCTTCACGCCCTTGGATGACACGATAGGAGAAGCGAAGTGCCTCCGCGCCGTGGATATCTATTTCGTCGGTGAGGAACGGTGCGACCAGATCGCGGGCAGAACGGGCAATCGATGGTTGAGTGGCATGAATTGATCTCGGCGATATCCAGCGAACGCGCACACCGGCGACGGAAGTGCACTCGGCCGGTGGTGAGAAATCGTCGATCAACGCTGACAGTACGACGTGTGCATCAGCCGCACAGCGAGCCAGAACACCCACGGTGTCCATCGAACTGGCCAGAGGAAGTACTCCGTGCGTGCTGATCGCCCCTTGTGTGGGGCGAATGCCGACGACGCCGCAGCATGCTGCGGGGATTCGCACGGAACCACCGGTATCGGTGCCGAGTGCGACTGGAACGATGCCGGCAGCGACGGCGGCCGCCGAACCGCTACTAGACCCTCCGGACATGTGCCCTAATGCATGTGGGTTACGAGTGGGTCCAGTAGCAGCACGATCCCCCGTCGGACCGTTCGCGAATTCATGCGTCGTCGTCTTCCCGATCACTATCGCACCTGCTCGTCTGAGCCGCTCGACGCAATCTGCATCGCGAGTGGCGATCCGATTCACGAAATGGCGCGAACTAGCGGTCGTCGGCAGACCTCGTACATCGATCATGTCCTTCACCGCTATCGGCACCCCGTGCAGCGGACCCCGGTCAGCACCTGCGGCCAATTCTCGATCGGCGGCGGCTGCGGCGGCACGAGCTCCGGCCACGTCGATGGTGACGAACGCGTTGATTGTCGATTGCGAGCTCTCGGCCTCCTCGATGGCAATCCCGATCAAGTCCGCTGACGTGACCCGACGTGCCCGAAGGTCCGCAGCCAGGTCCGTGATGGTTCTTCGGCTGAAGTAGCCGCCAGTTGCGGATACGTGGACGGCCGAAGGGGGATTCTCCGTCATGCCGCCGACACGGTGAGCGCCGCGATGGCCTCGCGGAAGGGTTCGATCGGGGCGATGAGCAGACCGGCGCCCGCGTGTCCGCCCTCACGCAGGGCGGCACCCATGTGGATACGTGGAGTGATCGCGGTGGAAACCACACGTGCCGCGTCGATTCCGAACGGAACGCCACGAAACTCTAGATACGGAATCTTCCACTGGGGGTGCTCAGTGTGAGTAATGCCGTACATTGCCTCCGTCGTTTCGACCATGTTCTGAGCCGATCCGCCGCTGTAATCCTGAAGCGAAAAAGCAGCCGCCGCCGAAAGGCCGCCGAGTCCCACCGTCTCGGTGATCAGGCTCTCCCCGCCCATGTACGCAGTATCCTCAGCGGTGATCCCGTCGAAATATTTCGCCTGCAACGTGGGAATCGGCGCGCGAAACCATCGCTGGCCGGTGCCAGCTGTACGAATCGCGAACTCCTTCCCGCTCAACGCCATAGCGGTGACGATGCTGCTGTGCGGTGTATTGCTGGCGGTTGTCGCGATGCTCTTACCCGTCGCCATCGCGACATGGAGAAAGAACAGATCGTTCTGACTGAGGAAGTTCAGAACGTCGCGGGTTGCTGCGGTGAAGCCGTTGGCCTCGAGAACAGACTCGTAGATCTGCTCGAAGAACACCGCTGTTGCCGCTGTATTACGGCTGTGCAAGTCATCGCCCATGCCGAGGGCACGCCGAATGATGGGACTGGTGTGTAGACCGCCGTTGTGTCGTAGTGCCGCTGAGAGGGCTGGTCCGAGCACGTCCTTGATCCAGGTCAATTGTTGGTGTACAGCCTCGTTCCATACCCCGTAGGTGAGGCGTTCGCGGGCACTTCCCTCGTAGAGAACGCAGTGTCCGCGCGAACCCGACATCGAATCTTCGACAACGAGGACAGGCATCGACGCCGTCGTCACCCCGGTCAGCGAGCCTACGCACCCGTAGTCATGGCACGGCCGGACGAGGATGTCTCCCGCATGCAGGAGAGCGTCGGCCTCTTCCACCGAGTTCGCGAGCCCCTCGAAGAGTGCTGCTCCCAGTATCGCTCGGCGCTGGCCTCCTTCGTATGCAGGCCAGGGCAACGGGGCTCCCGAGGTGAGGATGGTGTGGCGGGTCATGCCGGGCAGCGCATCGAGTGCCGGGGTGACATCGATCAAGACGGGGTCTGCTTGCAGCATCGCATTCACTGCGACCATATTTGCATGAATTCGCCTGTCCGACAATAGGTCTTGCATAGAATCTGCCTTTTGCTCGAGCTGTGTGTCGGTCATGCCCACCGACCGAGGAAATCGATCACAGCAGCATTGACTTCAGCGGGTTTGGACGCACTCAGGAAGTGATGCCCGTTCGGGATCGTCTCGAGGCGCACTTCGGCCGCACGGGTGAACAGTTTGATTTCGTCCTCGGCGTTGGCCACTGAATAAACCTGGTCTGCCGTGCCGTGGAGCCACAGAACCGGCTGCGTCACTTCGTCCAATCGCCCGAACAACCCGTCGCGATCACGGAGATTGATCGTGGCGAGCCGCAGTCGGTGCCGGCCCGCGTCGCCGGAGTAGTTCGTGCGGTAGATCTCGAGCCACCTCACTCGGTCTTCCGGGCTCAAGCCTCCCAGCGCAGCGTCGAAGGTGGCATCGACGAAATCATCGGGAACAACCCAGTCGTCGTCGACCGGCTCGCCGAAGGCCTCGATGTAGGGGGTGCAGAATCCCGGCCCGTCCCAGCACCCGAGGTCGCGGCTGCGTTGACTCTCGACGTCCAGCGAGGTACCCAACGGAATCAGGCCTTTGACTACCTCTGGTGCCAGCAAGCCCATTCGGGTGGCAATCCACCCCCCTTGCGAAGTCCCCAAGACGAATGCGTTCGGAATGTCCAGTGCCGCAAGAGCCTGCAGGTTCGCAACTGCGCTGTCCCAGTAGGTGAAATGCTTGTATGTCGAACGGGTTCGGCCATGACCGTACGGCTCGAGGGCCAGTAGGTTGGCCCTGTCGGTCAGCGCAGTATCCGCGAACTGGTCGCGGTACAACTCCGCAGAGGTGGTGTACGAGTTGATCATGACCAGGGTCGGCAATTCGGGGTTGTAAGGTCGCCCGAACGTGGCCCCTATGACCGAGCCGCCGAGGTGGGGGATGGTGATGGTTTGATCGAACGTGCTCATGAACTCAATTCCTCTTCTTTGTGGGGCAGTCCCGAGATCGGGTCACGGTAAAGGTGCGGGCGCTATCTGGCCGGCACTCGGTATGGGTGTTGTCTGGCCTGGGCTGCGGGACGGCTCTCGGGCCGACTCGAAGAGCTGATCAACTCGTTCCAACTCTTCCCGGTCACTGGCTCGAAGGAGGCTGACCGCGACGAAGACGACAAGATTGGCTACGAGGCCGACCAGTCCGGAACCTAACCCCTCAAGCCACGGCACTGCCCCGCCTTGGTCCATGTACGGAACCGTCAGCGCCAGAGCGATTACCGCACCGACGAGCAGCCCGGCGATTGCGCCGTCCCTGTTACCTTTGCGCCACATGAGTCCGCCGAAGATCGGTACGGCAAGTTGGATGATGGCTTGATACGCCAACTGCGTGACGCCGGCCAAGTTGGGTGAATCGTAGATGCGGTACGCGATGATCGCGGCAACTATTGCGGTAACTGCCATCGCAGCCTTGGCGAGGTAGAGCTCCTGCTTGTCCCGCAGTGGGTGAACGACAGCAACGATGTCGTTCGCAACTTGAGTGCCGATCGCTTGGGTGACGCCGTCGACGAAGCCCATTCCCGCCGCGAAAACTATGACAAGCGCGATCGCCAACAACCAGGTACCACCGGCGTCCTGCGCGATCGCGAAGAACGACGATACTGGATTGGCAGCGGCGAAAGGGATCGGCGCCGCGCACAGCGCGACAAACATGAGTAGAACGCAGAACACGAAGCCGATCGCCATTGTTTGCAGCGAGCCCTTTTTCACTTCACGCACGCTGGCCGCAGTGTAGATTCGCGTGAATATCATAGGCCAGCAAAGACTTCCAATGATTCCGGCGGCAACGATGCCGAAGTAGTAGAGTCCGCCTTCATCGGATCCGAAGCCGGGCAGGCTCAGTTGAGCGTCGGTAAGCTTGCTCATGTTCGAGATGCCACCGAAGTAGAAGAACAACAGGCCCAGGCACAAAATGGCCGATCCGATGTAGGCAACAATCCCCTGGACCATATCGGTGAGGATGAGACCCCTCATACCCATCTGGACGGTCCAGAACTGACGCACGACCAATACTGCAATCCCGATCAGGATGGAGTCGGCGTCAGAGAGTTTACCCAGCGATGCCCACTGAACTACCGCGCCCATTGCAATGAGCCCGAGAACGAGCCAGGGCACGAGGGCGACGACACTGATGGCGCTTCCGATCAACTTCAGGCCGCGGCTGTTGTACCGCAGGTCCAGTAGATCCGCCTGGGTCCGCAGGTCGAACTTCTTACCCCACTTCCATACTGGCCGGGCGATGAAATACATCGCGAGAACACCAAGGACGGAGTAGACGAGAAAGTACAACCCGATCACGCCACTAGCAACGGTCAGACCGAAAACCGCGGTAAAAGTCGAACCGGGCCACCACGAATTCGTGTACGCCATCGACACGAACCAGCTCGAAAACGAGCGCTCGCCGACGGCGTAGTTGCTGAACGTCGCGACGCTTTGCCGGTTCTTGGAGATGTGAAGGACAACAACGATGACGACGAAGAAGACGCCTAAGGCGCCAAAAGTGACGATCATCAGTCCACCGCTCCCTGACGACACTCGGTGACCCAGAGACCGGTGACTGCTGCGATCGCAGCTGCGGACACGAGTATCAGGTACCAGACCGAAATCGGTACGCCGATGACCAGACCGTGCTGGTGGGACATTGCGATGTACAAAGGTGGCCAGAGCGCGATCATATTGATCAGCGCGAATAGTGCGCCGAAGGCGATGTTCCTCGCTGGGGAACGACTGAATAAGCCAGTGCGTTTCATTGATACTCTTTTCGTCTCTGCAGGCCGTCAACAGGGCCGGCTGGGCGGCGTATAGCCAGATGAAAAGCGTATGAACAATCACATTCCTCGACCATCGGTCAGTTGACGTATTTTCCGCATACCTCCGGTCGGACATCACATGCGGACACGACAAACCGAACGGGCGAAATGTACTGGGGCATCGAGAATTTCATAACCGGAACTGAACGGGTGAGAATCCGCCACTAAAGACGCGGCTGCTGCATCATCAACGGAGATACATCTCCCCTCACAGCGCCTTTGGCGCTACCGTAGGGCTTTGGTTTACGCCCGTTCCGACTCCCCCGACTCGCTGGTCGTTGCGGTCACCCTGACGACGGTCGCACTCCGGGTACTCACATCTCGCTCGCGAGCAACAGTCCTGCTTCCACAGCAAGCGCGGCGAGCTGCACACGAGATTGGCTCCCGAGTTTGACGAGAAGATGCTCGACGTGGGTCGAAACGGTTCTAGGACTGATGAACAGCTTCTTCGCGATCTGGGGATTGGAACAGCCTCGGGTGACCCAATGAAGAATTTGCACTTCCCGGCAGCTCAACCCGAACGGCCACGGAATCCGACGTTCAACGACCACGAGGGACGTTCCGGGACCCGCCGACAACTCGATTCGATGGCACGAACCATCCGACTCGGCCCACAAATACTGCGCCGGTCGGCCAGCCCAATCCCGGATCGCTGACGCCAACCACCTGCGCGCAGACTCCCCAAGAACCGGACCCGCCGTATGACCTGGCAGCTCCGAAATTGCGCCTGTATCGGTGACTATGACGGCGTGCGCTGCCACCCCAGCCCGTTGCACGGCACCATGAGCGCTCCGGAAGAGATCACAGACGTCAGCGAGTACAGGACGGAACCTCTCGATCACGCTAAGAGCCTCGTTACTGGCGTCTTTGGGGCGCGCCCAACTCACGTGCAGAGCACCGGTATATCGCCCACCAGGCAACCTCAGACACATGGTCGCGCCCTCCTTGAACCCAGCGGGAATCAAGAATCCCTCGGCGGACTGCGTCTGCGCGAACGGGATGTGCCAATCCCTCTGCAAGTCCAGCCAACGGAGGGCGTGCGGAACCTGGGTATGCAACAAATGAAAGCCCGGATTCCCGTCGACGAACGCGTCGTTCATATGTTCGTCGAGCTCCCGCGTGTAGCCTTCGCTCGCCAACGTGACGTGCCTATGACTTCCTGAACCCGCATCCCATGCCGTCAATGCGTATCCATCCCATGGAATCGAATCCCGCAGGACTCTCATTGCAGCAGAAGCGCGCACGTGGACATCGGATAGTTCGACGAAACGGCCATCGTCCGGCGGGATCATGGCCGGAAGCAAAGCGTGGATCTGCATACGATACTCCTGGATCCGACTCCCCCAAGTACGTATAGGCTCTCATTGTCTCGCCAGTCAGGCAACATCGGGGAACGAGAGGGAAACCGGTGGTAGAGCCACACGCAGTGGGCGAAAAGTGGCTGAGTTTACGCCCACCCGGCGACCGGCTCGAGCAAGCTGGGGTCGCTGTCCCCGGCATTTTTGGCGGCAGTCGAGACTTCGCAAAGCTCAGATGCGGCACCCGCAATCGAACTGTCACTGGCGGCAACCGCTGACAAACAGTGCGCGCAGATTGGCTGCAAGTTGACCACCAATGGTGAATCGGCAATCGTTCGGGCAGCGATCAAGGGTATACCGTTCGGCACCATCACAATTCACACTGAATCAGGGCCGATCCACACCGAATCGTTGTCGAACACCGGGACCGGCGGAGGTGCGTTCGTCGCCGCGGTGGGCAGTGCAGCAAGTTTCCGGCCATGTTCGATGACGCTGCCAGATGCCCGTTCTCCTTGAAGAGTGCCTATCGCCCTCAGTCTCAGTCGCCGTTCGAACCGCCGAATACAAGTTCAGGCGTGCCCACTACCGATAGGCCGGGGTGTAGTTGCTGCTGTAGGGACTCGATCCCGGCGGTGTCGAGTGTTCCGTGGTGAATCTGGCAGACCCAGTCGAAATCTTCTGTAGACCAGGCGATCTGATATCCGTAAGTCTTGGTTTTCCACGGCTGGTTCGATCGTGGCCTCCGGGCGATCCATCCCGCTTTATCACCGAGTTCTGCGGCGAATGCGCCGGTTTCGGGTTCGATCGAGTGAACGAAGCGTGGGGTCAGGTCCGTCAGCATGGGCACCCTGATGGGTTCGGCGGCGATCTCCTCATGAAACCAGCTCATCGACTCCTGCGCCGGCGTTACTGGTGGCCCGCCGCGACCGGTGAGGCTCCTCGATTCTGCATCGGTGGTGACCGGACCGTCCCAGGTGAACAGGGAGAGTTCGAGGTGCTCCCCCACTCTGAGGTCGGTGTATGCGGCGCCGTCGATACCGTCGCCGGAGTGTTGGGCAAGTACCGCACCGGTTTCGGCGTCGACGACAAGCCGCAGCGACGGCTTCGGCAGATTCCGGCTCTCGCGTGGGGCGAGATCCACCGACCAGCATCGACGGCCGAGGAACTCGACGTCTGTCACCGGCCCTGTCGGGCGTGAATGATCGTTGCCGACCCAATGCTCAACGCGCGGGGTGATCGCAAGGTATCGGCCCGCGCCGGGCGAGTGCACGTGATGGAGTTCGGTGCAGCGCGGTTGGTCTGGGTCGGCGGTGAAGTCCCAAGCGGTGGTGCCGTCGCTGACGAACATCACCTGCCCGTCGAGTGACTCGATCCTCGATCGGCGCCCCCACCGATACAGATGCACGCCGGGGAGGCGAACGGGAAGAAACACAGGTTCTTCACCGTAGCTGCCGAAGTAATAGTGAAACGGTTCGTCGGAATTGCGGTACGGGACCACGACCCCGTGGACCGGTTGCCGCGGTCCGTCGGCCAAGGTCACCAACATCTGCACCCATTCGGTCATCACTGCCTCCGTTATGCATTCGGGTATCGGTCGTCTGCGGCCTAGGTCAACGCGCCTCCCACTGGTTTCGGTGAGCTTTCCGGCCCGATCGCCTGCGCCGCTCAGCTCAGACATGCAGGACTCCCGCGATCGCTTCGGAAGCCGCGGGGTAGGCGCGGGTGTCGGCTTGTTCCCTCAACTCTGCCGAGGCGTAGGACAGGAGATTGTCGAGACGAACACCAAGCTCGTCGTACAGATTCAGCCGAGCTGTCAACATCAGTCCCGGGTAGTCACGATGCCGGAATCGGACATGGATCCGGCCGCTCGGCCAGTGGCCGACGTACGTGGCGCTCACCTGATCGACTTTGTCCGAGAACCGCATTCGGTCGAGACCGCGCAGGCAGTACTGCACGTACCCGTGATGATCGAGTGGCTCAGGCCCGACAGGCCAGCACCGATCGGTGATGTCGATGCCGCCGGTGATCAGCGAATGGATGCCGCCATCGACCCCGGTGGAAAGTACCGACCGACCGCCGGCAGGACGGGTAGCGGTCCTCGCGACCAACCACAGCCTCCTGGCCCCTGCGACCCCGTGGGCGACATCCATCCCGGGCAGCATCAAAGTCGTCACCGGCGACGGAACCTCACCACGGTAGGCCCGTACAGTTGTGGCGCCACGCGCAATGGGGTCTTTGCCCCAGTACCAGCGCACGTTGCCATCGAATGCGCGCTTGCGGCGATGGTTTTCGTTGTACGACACATCCGCATACTCGCTGGCGTACCCGACCTGCCGATTTTCCGCGCACAGGTAGGTGTTGCGGTCGATGCGCAGCGGGGCCGGATCATGCAGAGGTATCTGCAATACCGATGAGCTGTAACGCAACTCGAACCCGGCCCGCTTTCCTCCCGTGCCGTCCACGCGCGGCACCCGTTCCCACGGATCGTGCTCGACACCGAGATAGAGCGAGGATTCGTCGAACTCGGCCGACACGATCGCCGCGGCATCCACTTCGACCAGACGCATCCCACCACCCGGCTTGCTCACCAGCAGCGCCGGTTTGCGCCTCAGCGTCCGTGGCGGAATATCCGGCGAGGGTGAGATGTCGTTGTGCCTGCGTGTAGTCGTCATACACCAGGCGCCGGCGCGTCCCGCGCCGATCAGATGGTGCCCTTCGGTGTATTCGGACCGGTCGATGCCGTCGGTACCGACGTGAACCAAAGGGCCGTCGCGGTGATTCTGTATCCACAAACCGGACTCGTCGGCAGAGATCTGTGCTGGGCCGAATCCCGGAGGGGTCGGAGGAAGATCGGTCCACGCCACCAACCCCGCCAACGATTCTGTGTGCGGATCAATCAGTGCCGCAACGGGTTGACGCTCGTCGACCACCCACAGGTGAGCAGCGGCGAAGAAGACATATCGAGGGCGCAGGAACCTACGCCGGAGGTGGGCGCTCATGCGCCTTTCTGCAGAGTCATGACATCGACGGTACCAGCGAAACCGCATCGTGTACCGCAACGGTCGCCCGACTGGTTCGATTTCAGGGCTGCCGATCGCGCAACTCCTCGACGATAATCCACTGCGATCGAGGGTTGAGCGCACCGTGCGCTGTGATTGTTTCTTTGCTGCGGTGCACTATCTTCTTTTTGGACGTTCGATCAGGACGGGTCGACATCGGAGCGAATGAACTCCAAAGTGCCCGAGCACGTTCGACGCTTGGGCACTGTCGGACTTTGTTACCCGTCAGTCGGGGTGGGCTCAGGGTTTTCCTGGATGAATCGCAGATTGCAAACCCGTACGCTATCGCAATGGACTTGATGGTCTGGATCGTCACGACGCCATTTCTTGCAGCAGCACTGGCGGGCGTGATGCGACGAACGCTGGGGACGAGGGTCGGTTGGCCACGGACACTTGTGATCGCGGTGATAGCGCTCTCGGTGGGTGTCCCACTCTCGGGCTACGCCGCGACATTCGCAGGAATTGCCAGCCAGGACGATCAACTTCTGGTGAGCGTAGGAACAGCGCTCATATTCTTCGGAGTTGTCGCGCTCTGGGTGTTCGCAGCATGCCTGGCCGCATTGGTTTTCCTCGAAGTTGTCCTTCCAACAGGGTCCATCCCCGGACCGCCAGAAGCATTGCAGCGCAGCCGCAAATCGTGGCGACGAACCAAGCGATACGTCCAGATCATGGGCATCGTCGTGCGAGCGGGAGGCGGGCCCGCTCTCCGTGCTGGGCCATCAGCGCCTCAGTTCGGGGACGCGCTGGTGGAAGTAATCAACCGGTGCGGTGTCACTTTCGTCAAGCTGGGACAGATCCTCGGCACGCGAGACGACCTCATACCACCCGAGTTGGCTCGCACTCTCTCGTCTCTGCAAAGTTCGGCACGACCGGCTGATCCAGTCCGCATTGCGAAGCTACTGGCATCGGAACTCGGCGACGCACCAGAGTCGGTGTTCGCATGGTTCGATGTGGAGCCGTTCGCCGCCGCCTCTGTCGCACAGGTACATTCCACGCGCACCGTTGAAGGCGTCGACGTTGTGGTGAAGGTTCAACGCCCCGAGGCGAGCGCACAAGTGAGCGTGGATTGCGATATCTTCCTTCGCGTGTCATCCCGCGCGGAGACCCGTTTTCCCTGGGCACGCGATATCGGCGTTCACCGACTCGCCGGGGGCCTCGTCACGTCACTGCTCGAGGAACTCGACTACCGCACCGAAGCAGCGAATACCGGCGCGATTGCTTCCACCATGTCGAACCGCCCGGATATCGTCGTTCCGCACATCTACCCCAACCTCAGTAGCGGACGGGTGTTCGTGATGGAACGTCTTCACGGCACACCGCTCTCCGACGGTGAGTCGGCGCTCACCGGCCTCGACCGCGACACCCGCAGCAGCATCGCCAACGAACTTCTTGCGTCGTTGCTCGACGGGATCTTTGTCCACGGCGTGTTTCACGCGGACCTGCACCCCGGCAACATCATGATCCTCGATGACGGCCGGGTCGGGCTCCTCGACTTCGGCGCAGTAGGGGTTCTGGACGGCGAGACACGGATCTTGTTCGCCGTGCTCCTCAACGCTGCCCTCGCAGGTGATCCGGTGGCGACAGTCGACGCGATGCTGATGGCATTCGACGTGCCGCCCGAAGTTGATCGCGGAGCACTACGTCACCAGGTGGGCCGAGAGATCACCCTGCTCAGTGTCCAACCCAATGTTTCCATGGCATCGTTCGCGCGAATGTTCACTGTGCTTCGCGAACACCGAATCGGAGTGCCGGGAGACGTCGCCGCCGCTTTCCGTTCGCTCGCGTCTTTGGAGCGCGCCCTGCGGCTCCTGGATCCGCAGATCGACCTCGTCGCTGCTGTTCGGGCCGAAGTACCCCGACTGTTGACCCATGTCGCCAGCCCGACTGCAGCCGCGCAGGCCATCCTGTCGACGACGGCGGTCACAACCGCGGTGGTCAGGCGCCTGCCTGGTCAGCTCGATCAGATCGCGACCTCGATCGCCTCGGGAAGCTTCACACTTCGCACTCGCTCGGTCGCACACCCCGACGACAGGCGATGGCTACGACGGTCGGCGAACAACGCCCTGGGTATGGCGGCGGGAGTGACCGCGCTGATTGTCGCGGCGATCCTTCTGTTCGTACCTGGCGGACCACAACTCACACCTCAGCTGTCGGGCTATGCACTCGCGAGTGCGGTACTGGGGTTCGTCGGCGTCGTTCTGTGCATGCGGACCGTGTTCCGTTTGTTCACACTCGACAACAGGTAACCGAGAACTGATTTTCATCGCTTGATCTCGATGTCGTCGAAGTCGAGCGCCAGGAGGGTCGGCCGCGAGAGAACGCGACTGCCTGGGCCCCGCGGGAGAACGCGCCGTCGAGTGGGAAAGGTGAGACCGTCGAACTGACGGTGATGGTCACAGTAGAGAGCAGCTTTCGCCCAGCTGCCTACCGGTTCGGCGACGAAGTCGTGACGGCGGATGAGGCCACCGTTGTCGACATAGAAGGTCTGCTGCCGGCAATGGGTGTCGATTTCTGGCGAAAATGTTGCTTGTAGTCGTCGCCATTGCTGCCCGGATTCCTGCCAAGGTTCGGCTTCGGTGACAGTGATGTCGTCGCGGGCGAGCAGCAGCGGTGCGTTCAGATAGTTCCAAAAGGCGTAGCCGGCAAAGTAAGCGGTGTCGAGCGCGTCCCAGTGGAGGTTGCGCCGGACTCCACTCAACCCGAAAAACTCTGGACGTGGGTCGGTTCGCCTCCCGAGTTCTTCGCCGTCACGAGTTTCGATCCGCACGACGCCCTTGTCGAACACAGCGCACTCGCCGACACGCGGAAAGTCTTGGAGGACAGTGCGTTGCTCGGCGACTTCAACCTCGACCGTGAACTTCGCCAGCTTGTTGCCGGGGAAGCGCTGAGGCAGCAGACCGCCCAAACGTCCCCGTGCCGTGATCGCTGAAACAGACTGCCAACGTTCGACTCCGCCATGTGCGGTGAGGACTTCATCGAGTAGTTCGGTCATATGTCGACGCTCTCCGTCCCCTGACGGAACTGTGGAAATCAGCGATCAGACGGACGCGTAGTTGTAGTTGCGTTCCTCCCGCGGTACCACTGCCACCCCGCGGTGATGATGACAGCGCCGGCAAGGGACCCGAGGATGCCGCTCGGGCGCAATGATAATCCGTCGCCTGCAATCAAACTCACGAGCAATCCGCCGACCAGCGAACCACCGATTCCCGCGATGAACGCGAAGGTCCAGTCCACTCGTGCGGTCGTTTTCCCCAGAATCAGCTGGGCTCCCGCTCCGATGACGATCCCGAACAGGAGTATTCCGATGATGAGCATGAGCTGAGACCCTTTCGTGGAGTGACGACGCAAGGCGCGAACGACTTACTCTGCGCCATCTTTCCGGTATGTCTCTTATGTCGTGGTGAAATCCGTGTGAAAGGTTGTCGCCACCCACTCCACACTGCTAGGACGACGCCAGTGTCGTCGCCCAGCGGTAGTCCGCCTTACCGGCCGGGGTCCTCTTGACTTCATCGACCAGCACGATCGTGCGCGGCACCTTGTAACCGGCCAACGTCTTACGGCAATGTTCCTGAACCGCTTCGAGAGTCAGCTCGTCGGACTCGGGATAGGTCGCGATCACCGCGGCAACCTGCTGCCCCATGCGCGCGTCGGGTGCGGGGACGACAAGCGCGTCGGAGATCGCCGGATGCGCGTGAAGGGCAGCCTCGACCTCTTCGGCGAAAACCTTCTCGCCGCCGGTGTTAATGCACTGTGAGCCGCGGCCCAGGAAGACAATCGTGCCGTCCGCTTCAACCTTGCCCATGTCGCCGAGCACCGAAAGACGGGTGCCGTCAGCGCGGGTCGGGAACGTGCGGGCGGTCTTCTCTTCGTCCTTGTAGTACCCGAGCGGGACGTTTCCGATACGCGCGATGTAGCCCACGTCGTCGGAGCCGGCGGGGATCTCTTCGAGCCGCTCGTCGACCAGGATCATGTTCGGCGAGGGCGGCATTCGCAGATTTCCCGCCTCATCGATGGAGAAGGCGCCGTCATTACCGGACTCCGAGGCTCCGAAGTTGTCCCGCAACAGCAGGTCCGGCTTCACCGCCAGCATGCGGTCTCGAACGCTGGTGGACCAGATCGCACCACCTGACGTGATCGAGAAGAGACTGCTGAAATCGACCTCGTCTTTGCGTCGTTCCATCTCGTCGACCAACGGCAGTCCCATGCCGTCACCGACGATCAGGATCACCTGTACCGAATCCTTCTCGATCGCTTCGACGACTTTCTCCGCAACGAATTCTCGTCGTAGAACCACGCGCGCGCCGAGGGTGAGGAACGTGAACAGCGAATACAACGCTGCGCCGTGCATGAGGGGGGCGGCAATGAGGAACGAGAGTTCCGGAAATTCCTTTGCAGCGCTGGCTATCTCGGCGAGGTCCTGTCGAGCTTCCTCGCCGTACGGATTTCCGCCGGAGAGCGGCTTACGAAAGAAGTCGTCGTGACGCCACATGACGCCCTTCGGGTATCCGGTGGTCCCGCCGGTGTAGAGCAGGTACACGTCGTCGCCCGAACGAGAATCGAACTCCCCTACCGGTGACATCTCGCGAGCGTCGTCGAAGGAAACCACGGAAACTTCATGCGCTTTCGCTGCGGCGACCAGGTCGGCCTCGACCTCGCCGATCACGATCACCGTCTTCACCTTCGGGCATGCACCGAAAAGGGAAGCAAGGACACGCTGATGCTCGGGGAGTTCCACGACCACTGCGACCGAGTCGGAGTTGGTGAAGATGTACTCGAGCTCGGCGGGTGTGTACCGGTAGTTCACGTTGATCGGGACCGCACGGATCTTGATCAACCCGAGGATCGACGTGACATGTTCGACGCTGTTCTTCAGGAACAGGGCTACATGATCGCCGCGCGAGATGCCGGCTTGCGCGAGCAGGTTGGCCGTTCGGTTGGCTTCCGCGTCCAGCTCAGCGTAGGAGAAGTTCTCTCCCTCGTAAGTCAAGGCGACGCGATCAGGCACCGAGCTGGCGACGGTTTCGAATACATCAGCGAGGTTGAACTGCATCGTCTTCCCTTTCAGAGTCTGCGCCGCGATACCGAGGCATACAACCCTGAATCTAGAACACGTTCCATGTCACCCGAGGCAAAACGGAGCGATTAGCTGACCGTTACCTGGACCTGACCTTGATCGGCGCAGCGACGGCCGAGCCCGCACCGCCCGACACCCATTCGGCGAGCAAGGTCTGCCACGACCCGCAATGGCAGCGCAGGTAGGTGACCGTCCCCTCGCTGGTCCGATGCCGAGATTCGATCTCCCAGCGGTGGATGCAACTTATCGGCGCGAAATCTGTTTTCTTCATACGACGAGCATGATGTAATGGCATTGTGCATCTCAACCCTTACGGCGAATATGCGGTGACGCTGGCCGCCGACCTGGCCAATCGAAATCCCGAGACCTTGGCCGAACTCGTCGAACGCTGCGTCGATGCAGGCATCATTCTCGATTTCCCCATCGCCGAGAAGGACCTCGACGAGACCCTCGACCTTCTGATCGAGTGGTCGAAAATCGTCGACGTCACGGAGGAGGCAGCCCGCGCCGAGTTGGTGAACGTCATGCTCGAGCAAGCGTCGGCGTATCCGCGCATGACCAACCATGCAAACGACGGGTGGCATCTGCACTACCGCGATCCGCAACAGTCGCTCGCCGAGGTCCTCAAGGCCCTCTTCTCGGTAGGCACGGCGCTGCACCTCGTCGGCCGCGGAATGCACAGATTAGGTCGGTGCACCCTGGACGAGTGCACCAACATCTATGCGGACACCTCACGCAACGGCAATCAGCGGTACTGCTCCCCCACGTGTGCGAATCGCGACGCGGTGCGACGCCACCGCGCGCGCAAGTGAGCCGGACCGACTACGACGTGGGACCCACTACCTCGAAATCCGAGCCACCTTGGTAGTCGAACTGGAAACTGCCGCCGCTGCTTCCCGAGCTGATCCGATTCCACGCGTCGATCAAGTCCTGGACCGTGTTGTATCCCAGGTCCTCCAAAGAACCTGAGAGACTTCCGGTTCCGGCGCCCTCGAACCAGCCGCCGACCACAACGGCCTGCGGAATCGCGATAGTGGGGTTGGTCGGATCGAGCAGTCGAACGCACGCTCCCGCAACGGCGTACACCCCGGCCGGCAGATTCCCGACGGTCCGCGTGATCGTCTGCCCAGGCGAAACAGCAAACAGATCGAGGATGTTGCTGACGGTCGGATACACCAACACGCCGGGCTGGAGCAGCTTTGTCGGATCGCGGATCACGTCGGGGACGTCCCTGGCGTTGAGGATCGCCACTGTGCAGTTGATGAAGCTGAACCGCGGGTTCGGGTTGGTGATGGTGAAGGTGATCGCATTGTCCGCTGCGCTCACCGACACCGGAGGCGGGAGAATCGCCGGTGCTGCCGACGCCGTCGCCGGAGTCATGACAACAAGTCCCACGACGGCGGCCGACGCCGCGACAATGCTTCCCAGAGCGCGTTTGAATCCACGACTTCGCATTTCCGAACCTCCAGACAAGTCGGTCAGATCACCAGATGCCTGAAGAATAGACCGCTCAGTCGGAAAATTGGGGAGACAGACGGTGAGCTACCCGAAAAGTCCTTCGAGGCTGCCGCTGCCGAACAGGTCGCTCAGGCTTCCGGTATTGATGCCGCTGAACGGTCCACCGATGACAACGAGGCTCGGCACGCCAGGAACAGGCTTACCCAACGTCTCCAGATCGAGAAGATCGGAGCAGGCACCGAGCACGGCGTAGGTTCCGTCCGGAACATCGGTCACGGTGTTGGTGACCGTCTGCCCCTTACCGACGGCGAACAGTGAGGACGGGTCGGTGATCTTGGGGTACACCACAAGGTTCGGATCGAGCAGCTTGAGCGGATCATCAAGCACAGCAGCAGAATCCGCGGCGTTGACGACAAACGCCTGGCACAACGGGGCAATGCCCGTGTTGTTGTTCGTGATCGTCAGTGCCAGATCGTTTCCGGTCACCTTGTACGAGACGACCGGCGGGACCACCTCGGCCGACGCAGTTGCAGGATTGACCATCGCGACGCCTGCCGCGGTTGCAGCGGCGACTGCCACGGTTCCCACGACGCGACGTACTCCACTCGTGCCCAGCTTCATCGAGGATCCTTTCGTACTGCGCCTTGAGTTCGGCAACAGTGCGCAGCCTAGAACGGATCTACTGACCGAATTGCGTGAATAGTCCCGGAGGGAGGCCGTGCCCGAAAGATCGGGACAAACGTCCCCTTCTCGAAGAGCTCGCTGTTCGACTCAGTTCCCACTGGAGACGAAGGGCGTTCGCACCGGTCCGCCGACCGAACCGTGCGGTGCTACCAATCCACGCTTTTCGAGGATCGGACGCACGCCCTCACCGAACTGATACGCCTCTTCGAGATGGGGATAGCCCGACAATACGAAGTGATCCAGACCGATCGCCGCGTACTCGGCAATCCGATCAGCCACTTCTTGGTGCGAACCGACCAATGCGGTGCCTGCACCCCCTCGCACCAATCCGACGCCGGTCCACAGGTTCGGCGCAATCTCCAGCGACCTCGCTCCGACGCCCTCCTTGTAAGCCGAACCGCCGCCGTGCAATTCGAGCATCCGACGCTGACCTTCGGAGCCGGATCGCGCAAGACTCGCCTGAGCCTGCTCGACGGTCGCCGGATCGAGCGCACTGAGCAGCCGATCCGCTTCTGCCCATGCCTGTTCCGAGGTGTCCCGGCTGATGACATGCAGACGGATTCCGTAGTCGAGGTGACGACCTTGAACTTCCGCGAGGTCGCGAATCCAGGCGATCTTGGCGGCAACAGCGGACGGCGTCTCACCCCAGGTGAGATACGTATCCGCGTAACGCGATGCGACGGTTCCGGCCGCCGGCGACGATCCACCGAAGAAGATGGGCGGTACCGGGTCCGGAATACGCTGCAGCATAGCCTTTTCCACGTTGACGTACTCGCCGGAGAAATCAACCGGACCGTTACCGGACCACAACTGGCGGATCACGTCTAGGAACTCGCCGCATCGTGCGTACCGTTGGTTCTTGTCGAGGAAGTCACCGAACGTGCGCTGCTCGTGGTCCTCCCCGCCGGTCACGACGTTGAGCAGCAGACGACCGCCCGACTGCCATTGGAAGGTTGCGGCCATCTGGGCGGCCAGCGTCGGGCTGAGCAATCCCGGTCGCAGAGCAACCAGAAACTTGAGCGTCTCGGTGGTCTCGAGCATCATCGCAGTCGTCAGCCATGCGTCTTCGCACCACGCGCCGGTCGGCGTGAGGACGGCCTCGAAGCCGTTCGTCTCGGCGGCCGCGCCGATCTGATTGAGGTATTTCAGCGTCGCCGGACGATCACCGGACATCGAGCTGCCGTGCCCACCCGCCATCAGATTCCGGGAATCACCGTAAGTAGGCAAGAACCAGTGGAAGCGCAGTGACACGGTGATTCCTTTCGTCGACGAACAGGCAGAACTCTTCTGTCATTACAACCACAGTCCACCTCGAAGAACAGGGTTGAAATCACCCTGATCGCTACGGGTGCCCACTTTCGGCTCCGGCGATACCTTCGTGAATTTGCACCGCGACCCGGGGGCTCCCATGACCACGTTTGCCGAAGTCGAGCACAATTCACCGTTCTCGAACGAGACCGACGACGAGCGGCGATCCAGACTGAGAACCGTCGTCGCCGCGAGCCTGCTCGGCACGACGGTCGAGTGGTACGACTTCTTCCTCTATGCGACGGCCGCGAGCCTCGTCTTCAACCAACTGTTCTTCCCGAACCAGAGTTCGTTTGTCGGGACCATGCTCTCTTTTGCGACCTTCGCGGTCGGCTTTCTCGTTCGCCCCATCGGTGGAGTGGTGTTCGGTCACATCGGCGATCGCATCGGGCGCAAGAAGACGCTTGCTCTCACGATGTTCATCATGGGTATCGCGACGGCGATGATGGGCGTTCTTCCGACCGCCGCTCAGATCGGAGTCGTTGCGCCGATTCTGCTTCTGCTGCTTCGTATCCTGCAGGGATTTGCTCTCGGTGGTGAGTGGGCCGGAGCTGTTCTCTTGGCGGTCGAACACAGTCCGGAGAAGAAGCGTGGACTGTTCGGCAGCATCCCGCAGATCGGATTGGCTCTCGGGTTGGCATTGGGCACAGGAATGTTCGCGCTGCTTCAAACAGTCTTCGACGACGACCAGTTTCTCCGTTTCGGCTGGCGCATCGCCTTCGTCCTGAGCCTGGTGCTCGTGATCGTGGGGTTGGTGGTCCGCTTGAAGGTGGACGAGACGCCCGCCTTTCAGGCCGTTCGCGACCTCGAACAGCGCTCGTCCGCCCCGCTCAGGGAAGTCTTTCAAGGAAAAGCCGCGCGAAACACCGTACTGGGCATGTTGTCTCGCTGGGGCGAGGGCGCCGCGTTCAACACCTGGGGCGTCTTTGCAATCACGTATGCAACCAAGACGCTGCATTTCGAAAAGGTTCCCGTACTTCTTGTGGTCACCGTGGCCGCAGTAGTGATGGCGATCTTGCTGCCGTTTTCCGGTTTACTCACCGATCGGTTCGGCCCGCAACGGGTCTACATCGTGGGCATCGCCGCGTACGGCCTCGCGATCTTCCCCGCCTTCGCACTGTTCGGTACCGAGAATCTCCTGCTCTTCGGAGTCGCGATGGTCGTGGTCTTCGGAGTGATTCATGCCTTGTTCTACGGTGCCCAGGGAACCCTGTATGCGAGCCTTTACCCTACAGAAATCCGGTACACCGGGTTGTCGGTCGTCTACCAGTTCTCGGGTATCTACGCCTCCGGCGTCACACCTCTGATTCTGACGGCACTGATCGGCGCCAGCGGCGGTTCACCGTGGCTGGCTTGTGGATATCTGGTGGCCACCTCGGCGATCAGCGTCGCCGCCACTGCGGCGATCAGGAAGCGTGATCTGCATCTGTAGCGATCACACCTGAATATTCACTTCTCTTGGACATTTACTAGATACGCATAGAAATACCTGCGAAGAAGAACAGATCGAGATACGCCTACGCATCGGATACATCGGTGTATCGTTTGGGGTCCCACCCTGACGGAGGCGCCGATGACGACTGGAACGGACAACTCGCCGGCCAAGCGTGTCACCAAACGCCGTGGTCAGACCCGGCAGCGCCTGCTCGACGCGGCTGCAGATGTCTTCTCCGAAGCCGGGTTCGGGCACGCCACGGTCGAGCAGATCTGCGAACGCGCCGGATACTCCCGAGGCGCGTTCTACTCCAACTTCGATTCACTCGACGAATTGTTCTTCGCGATGTGGGAGCAGCGATCCGCAGCAATGCTCGCCGATCTGCGGTTGGCGACGGAGTCGATCACCGCCGGTAACACCGTCGACATCCATGCCGCTGTCGCCCGGATCGTGGCGGTGGTTCCGGTCGACCCGCAGTGGTACCGGATCAACGCGGAATTCACAGCCCACGCGCTCCGCAACCCGGCACTTCGCAAAGCCCTTGCCGACCGTGAAGACGCGATCCTTCGCACCCTGTTGCCCATCGTGGAGTCCGCACTCAGCGACGTCGGGCGAACAATCGTCGGCGACCCGACGGCGTTGGGACGGGCATTGGTTGCAGTGCACGACGGCACCAGCGTGCAGTGCCTCGTCGATACCGACACCAACGCCGCCTTTGCACTGCGCCGCGATATCTTCACTCGAATTCTGCTGTCCTACAGCGAAATAATCCAGAACAACCAATCGGAAGAGGAGTTGTCGTGAGCGAACAAGCTGACGTCATCGTTGTCGGGGCAGGGCTGGCGGGACTGGTCGCCACCTACGAACTGACGCGCGCGGGCCGCAAAGTCCTTGTCGTGGAACAGGAGAACGCTGCCAACCTCGGCGCGCAGGCATTTTGGTCTCTCGGCGGACTCTTCCTCGTGAACAGCCCCGAACAACGCCGACTCGGCATCAAGGACTCCCTCGAGTTGGCGATGCAGGACTGGATGGGCACAGCGGGATTCGACCGCGACCGCGAAGATCACTGGCCGCGTCAGTGGGCCAAGGCGTACGTCGAGTTCGCGGCCGGCGACAAGCGTCAGTACCTGCACGATCTGGGGCTTCGCCTGATGCCGAATGTCGGCTGGGCCGAACGCGGCCGCGGAATGGCTCTCGGACACGGAAATTCGGTGCCGCGCTTCCACCTCACCTGGGGCACCGGACCTGGCGTCGTCGATGTCTTTCTGACCAAAGTGATCGCCGCTCAGAAGCGTGGACTGGTCACGTTCAAGCACCGCCACCAAGTCGATCAACTCGTCGTCACCGATGGTGCGGTCACTGGTGTACGCGGAACCGTCCTCGAACCTTCCAGTGATCTGCGCGGCGTGAAGAGCTCGCGCACCCCCATCGGCGAATTCGAGTTCGCCGCACAGGCCGTCGTGGTCACATCCGGTGGAATCGGCGGCAACTACGAACTGGTGAAGAAAAACTGGCCCGAGCGACTTGGCAAGGCACCCAAGCACATGCTGACGGGAGTACCGGCGCACGTCGACGGGCGCATGCTCGAAATCACCGAATCCGCGGGCGGAAACATCGTGAACCGCGACCGCATGTGGCACTACACCGAAGGCATCCAGAACTGGAATCCCATCTGGCCGAACCACGGAATCCGAATCATTCCCGGACCGTCCTCGATGTGGTTCGACGCCACCGGCAAGCGTCTGCCGGTCCCCAACTTCCCGGGCTTCGACACGATGGGAACTTTCAAGTACATCCTGGACAGCGGCCACGAGTACACGTGGTTCATCCTCGACCAGAAGATCATCGAGAAGGAGTTCGCACTCTCGGGATCGGAACAGAACCCGGACTTCACCAACCGCGACTTCAAGCTCCTCCTCGAACGAATCAAGAAGGGCGCGCCGGGACCGGTCGAGGCGTTCAAGCAGAAGGGCGCCGACTTCGTTGTGCGCAACAACCTTCGTGATCTGGTCGACGGCATGAACGCCCTCACCGACGAACCGCTCCTCGACTACGAGGACATCGAGCGCGAGATGATCGCCCGCGACCGCGAAGTCGACAACAAGTACAGCAAGGACTTCCAGGTCACCGCCATCCACGGTGCCCGTAATCTGTTGGCAGACAAGATCGTGCGCGTCGTTGCACCGCACAAGATCCTGGACCCCAAGAACGGCCCACTGATCGCGGTCCGGTTGCACCTGCTCACACGCAAGACTCTCGGCGGCTTGGAAACCAACCTGGATTCGCAGGTCATCAAGGCCGACGGCAGTGTCTTCGACGGCCTGTACGCAGCCGGTGAAGTCGCGGGCTTCGGCGGCGGCGGAGTCCACGGTTACAGCGCACTCGAGGGGACCTTCCTCGGCGGCTGCATCTTCTCGGGCCGCGCAGCCGGACGAGCATTGGCGCGCGACCTGTAGCCCCGAAATCAGGCGAGCGAATGCGTGACCAGAATGTGGTGGGCACGTATTCGCCGCGCCTCGTGCACGGATTGATGGTGGTGATGGTGCGTCGGCCCGCGCGCGTGGCGGACCAGATCGTGAACAGTTCGGATGACGGTCGGCATTGCGACCCTCAGGAGATTGTGACTGCTGCTCTTGCCTGTGGAATCACTGTCTGGACACCGCCACTCGCGCCACCTCCTCCGGATCGATGAGGTGGGTATGGTCGTCGTCACCGACATCGATCTGCACGACGTCGATACGTGCGTTGAATGTGGTTGCGCCACTGTAATCGACACTGACAGGCATGCCGTAGTCATCCCCGATGTCGGTGGTCTCGTCCGCGGAGAAGACCATCGGTTGCGTCTGCTCGACGCGACCTGAGCCCACTTCGCGACCGTCGTGATAGATCGTGACCCCACCGCCTCTCGCGAGACCACCTCCGTCGTAAGTGAACTCAGCTCTGATCTGGTGTGATCCTGCCGGAATGTCAACGTCGGAAGCGATGACGAACTCGGTCATGCCCAATAGGTTGTAGACGAATTTGGCGCGGCCTTCCCGCGCGTAAAGTGCCCAGCCACCAAATCTGCCTCCCTGCGCGATCATCACACCGTTGGCAGTAATGCCATCCGCGACGTCGACTGCTGCTGTGACACTGAATGATCGGTTCTTGATACTCAGCACGCTGTGCTCGCTCAGCCGTTTCATTCCGGGAAACAGAACCTGTCGATTCCCGGACACCAACTGCGGACGCCCCGCGATGTGAGGGTTGAACCTCTCGAATCTTCGGTCGTCGATCGGAAGCACGTTGTACTTGACCGCTTCGATCAACCACAAGCGTTGCAGTGCAGCGAGTTTCTCCGGCATCTCGGCCGCCAAGTCTTTGGACTGCGTCCAATCCTGAGACCCGTCGTAGAGCTCCCACACGTCGTCGTCGAGTGCGGGGAGTGCCTCCGCGAACAGCCACGGAGTGCTGTGTCTGGTGACCGCACTCCAACCCTTGTAATAGATTCCACGGTTGCCGGCCATCTCGAAGTACTGCAGATCGTGACGTTCGGCGACTTCGGCGTCGTCGAAGGTGTAGACCATGCTGGTCCCCTCGATGGGTGATTGCTGGACGCCGTTGACGAAGGTCGGTTCCGGCAGTTTCGCGACCTCGAGGATCGTCGGTGCGACGTCGATGACGTGGGTGAATTGCGACCGCGTCTCCCCCTTGGTCCGAATCCCTGCAGGCCAGTGCACGATCGTCCCGTTGCGAGTGCCACCCCAATGCGACGCAACCTGTTTCGTCCACTGGTACGGGGTACACATTGCCCACGCCCACCCCACGGAATAGTGGTTGTATGCGTCCTTGGTACCGAATTTGTCTTTCACTTCCGCCATGAACTCGGGCGTCTCGATGGCGGCGAGTCCGTTGAAGTTGGCCATCTCGTTGAAAGCGCCGTTGATCGTCCCCTCTGCGGACGCTCCGTTGTCTCCGATGATGTAGTACACGAGGGTGTTGTCGAGAGCTCCGAGTTCTTCGATCGCATCGACAAGCCGGCCGACATGGAAATCGGTGTGTTCGAGAAATCCTGCATAGACTTCCATTTGGCGTTCGAGGACGGGCTTCATCTCCTCACTCATGTCCTCCCACGCCGGAATGGCGTCGGGGCGCGGGGTGAGGACCGCATCCGCGGGAACGACTCCCCGCTGCTTCTGCTGCTCGAGAATCGATTCGCGTTGAGCGTCCCAACCTCCTGCGAACCGGCCCTCGTACTTGTCTGCCCACTCCTTCGGAACATGGTGCGGTGCATGTGTGGCGCCGGGTGCAAAGTAGACGAAGAACGGCTTGTCCGGAGCCAATGACTTCTGCATCCGAACCCAGTCGATCGCGTGATCGGCAAGGTCCTCAGTGAGGTGGTAACCCTCCTCCGGTGTCTTGTCCGGCTCGACAGGCGCGACGCCCTCGTACAGCGCCGGGTAATACTGGTTGTTCTCCCCGCCGATGAATCCGTAGAAATGCTCGAATCCGCCTTCTCCCGTCGGCCACGACGTGAACGGACCCACCGGGGATGTTTGCCACGGCGGAACCTCGTGACACTTGCCGAACTGCGCCGTCGAGTATCCGTTGAGTTTCAACGTCATCGGCAGTGCGGCTTTGGTATTCGGCCGCAGGCCGGAAAGACCAGGAGCCGAGGTAGCGGTTTCGGTGATCGATCCCATGCCGACCGAATGATGGTTGCGCCCGCTCAGAAGAGCGGCGCGGGTCGGAGCACACAGTGCCGTCGTGTGAAACCGCGTGTACGTGAGCCCATTACTTTGCAATCGCTCAGCAGTCGGTGTGTCCGCTGGTCCTCCGAAGGCACTGCTCGCGCCATATCCCACGTCGTCCAACAGGACCACCAGAACATTGGGTGCGCCGGCCGGCGGTAGTAGCGGAGTGATCGGCGGAAACTCGGTGTCCGGATCCTTCGCGTCGTACGTCACCAGACCAAGATGTTGTCGATCCGGAATCGGTAGTACGGCGCGGCTCTGGTCTGTCGGATCCGTCATGACGTCTCGCCTTCTGTCTCTCACATGGCTCTTTCAAGCGTTTCAGGATCACGACGACGTCGACATCATCCGTTTCGGGTGAAGGCGCACCATTGCCGCAGCGTGGAGGCTTGAAGTGTGGATCAGCCCGGACGTTTCGCTCCCACCCCGATCGGGCATGCCTTCCTCGTCCCCCGGCGCCGTGTACGTGCCGGCCTGACCCAGATCCTGTGCGTCGTCGTGGGACTGGCTGCCGGACTGGGGATGCCGTACGTCCGGAGCGGCCCGATGATTCCTGCCCGTCAGGTCAGCGAGATGCTCGTTGCCCTCGGACTGGGGCTATTAGGTGTAGTGGCAGTGATCTTCTCGCTGCTGTTCCTCGTCGTCCAATGGGCCGCGACCACCTTCACTCCTCGCTTGTTGTTGTTCCGCGACGACCCCATCGTGTGGCGGACGTTTGCCTTCGCGATAGGCCAGTCCGTTTTCGACATCACGGCAGCGCTCGCCATCAGCAACGAAACGGACGTGTCGGTGATCGTGCCCAGCCTCGCAGTGCTGGCACTCTTGGCCACGCTGACGCTGATCAGACTGCTCCAGCTGCGCGCATTCTCGGCCATCCAGTTGGCTCCTGTACTGACCACGATCTCGAGTCGTGGCCGAGCAGTCTTCGCCGCCGTGTACCCCACCACTGATCTGGAGTTGCCTCCTCTACCAACACTTCCGGTGATCACGACAATCGAGTGGCATCGACCGCCGGCCGTTCTGCAACAGATCCTCGTCGAAGATCTCCTGCAGAGCGCTCGGAACTGCCGATCCATGGTGGTCCTCCGAGTGTCGCCGGGTAGCACGCTGCGAGACGGATTGCCGCTCGCCGACGTCTACGGCGGACCCATGCCCGCCAACACGATCCTTGACGCCTTGGTCAGTGGGAGTGAGCGGACCTTCACCCAGGACCCCCTACTCGCGATTCGGTTGTTGGCTGACATCGCGCTCAGAGCGCTCTCACCCGCTATCAACGATCCTGCGACGGCCGTGCAGGCTCTGGACGAGATCGAGGACCTCCTCTCTCTGGTGGCCTCCGTACGCGCAGATTCGATCCGGGCCGTCGACGAGCATGGTGATCTGCGTGTGGTGATTCCACTGCCCGACTTCACGAGCTTCGTCAGAACCGGACTGGACGACGTCATAGCCTCGGCATCGAACTCGCCACTCGTTCTGGGCCGACTTCGCGACCTACTTTCGCACGTCGCCGCCCAATCGGAGTCTCGGAACCGCGATATTCTCGCCACGCGCGCTCGCTGGATTGATCAGCTGTCACAAGGCTTCCCGCGACTCGAACCCCCGTTGTGAACCCGTACAGATTTGCGGGCCATCGCGTCAAAGCATCGTCAAGATCAGTCTCAGAGCTACGGGAAATGACGATACTGACTCGGTGAGACATGCAGTGATACTCGGACACCGTGGAGTCATATCGTCGACCATCCGCGCCGGCGGCGAACCTGAGAAGCAAAAGCTCTCCGTCGCAACCGGACTGGCGGGTCTGTCGCTCGACGCGATGGCCTCGGTGTCGTACGGTCCAGAGGCCATCGTGTTGGTGTTGGCCCTCGCCGGCGGCGCGGGGATCGGCTTCACCGTGCCGGTGACGATCGCCATCGCAGTGCTGCTTGCAGTCCTGGTGGCGTCGTACCGCCAAGTGATCGCCGCATTTCCCGAAGGCGGTGGCGCCTACGCCGTCGCAAAGAAGCATCTGAGCCCGCGGGCAAGTTTGACCGCCGCCGCGTCGTTGATCGTCGACTACACCCTCAACGTCGCGGTGTCGATCGCAGCCGGTGTCGCGGCTCTGACCTCCGCCTTCCCTGCGCTTCTTCCCTACACGGTCTGGATCGCACTGGCGATACTCGGCGGCATCACGGCACTGAATCTGCGGGGCATCGCAGATTCCGCGCGGGTATTCATGTTGCCCACCGTGGTTTTTGTCGTCAGCATCTTCACGGTGATCGGTGCCGGACTACTTCGGGAAAACCCTGCCGCCGCCACGGCTCCCTTCCTCGCCGACAACGCACACACGATCGGCATTCTCCTTCTGCTCAAGGCATTTTCGAGTGGTTGCGCCGCATTGACCGGAGTCGAAGCCATCGCCAATGCGGTACCCAGTTTCAAGAAGCCTCGCGTGCGTAGCGCTCAGCGTGCCGAAGTAGCTCTGGGAATCCTGTTGGGCACCATGCTGATCGGCCTTGCGGTGTTGATCGAAAAGTTCTCACTGGCCCCAGTCCCCGGAACAACGGTCCTGTCGCAACTCACTTCCGCTGCCCTCGGAAATGGTGTGGGCTACTACGTCGTCCAATTCTCCACCGTGATTCTGTTGGCGTTGGCCGCGAATACCTCGTACGGCGGACTTCCCAACCTGATGCGGATCCTCGCCGACGACAACGTGCTCCCGCACCGCTTCAGCCGGAAGTCGACGCGTGACGTCTTCACTTACGGCGTCTTGTCGCTCGGTGGCGTCGGTGCTCTCCTGCTCATCGGATCCGGCGGAAACATGAACACCTTGGTGCCGCTGTTCGCCATCGGTGTGTTCATCGGATTCACGCTCGCGCAGTTCGGCATGGTGCGCCACTGGCTCGCCGAACAGACGCCGGGCTGGAAGTGGCGCCTAGCGCTCAACGGTTTCGGGGCTGCGTTGACTTCGATCGCAGCAGTGGTGACTACCGCCATGAAGTTCACCGAGGGCGCCTGGCTGATCGCTCTCGCGCTCCCTGCGCTCGTCCTCGGCATGGAACGCATCCGCGGTGCGTACACACATATCGGTACGCGGTTAACCGTTCAGGGTGAGAACGATTCTCTGTCTATCGGATACAAACCAGCGGTCCTAGTACCCGTGTCCGAAATTACGTCGCTCTCCACCCGCGCGATGGCCGCGGCAACGGCAATGTCTTCGCAGCCCATCGCAATTCGAGTCTGCCTGGCCCACGAATCTACGACGGACTTCACCCGCCGATGGCAAGCCCGACACCCGAATTCACGTTTGATCGTCATCGAGGACACCGAGAATTCCGTGGGGAACACCCTCGCCCGATACATCCGCACACACTTCCCCCACCGAGAGACCTTTGTTGTCGTCGCCACCATCGACCCGGCGACCAGATGGCACCGGTTCCTCCCGAGCCAACGGACCGATGAGATCGCTCATGCACTGCGCAAACACACCGAGGCCGTGGTGTGCCAGATTCCGGTTCGGATCGATCCGGCTCACCGCGATCCCGCCCTACGCGCATGAGCCGACGCTCAGAGCGAGGTCCCGAACAACACGCCAAGCGGCAGACCGACCACAACGCCGGTGGTCAGCACCGCGACCCACGAGGACCGACGCCGAAGTAGGCACAGTGGTCGCTGGTGAGGTCATTGAGATCACGGCAAAACACCAAAGCCGGCAAGCCCTACACCTGCAAGGGCAAGCTCAAATCCGGAGTTATGGAGAAAACCGGCAGGGTACACCGGCGGTGGGCTCAGACACCCGGCATTCGAGGATATTCGTAACCACCAGACCGCCGACGAAGTCGACCTCCCGGCCCCTCCCGGCCCTCGCTGGGTGGTTTAGGGCGTCCTTGGCCCACGGCGGAGCAGTAGTGGGCACTACGTGTTCACCGTGAAGAACAATCAACAAGCTCTCCGAAATGTGTTGAAGGCGTTGCCCTGGAACGAAATTCCCGTCTCGTCTTCGATCGGCGGGCGTGATCACGGGCGGCGGGAACGGTGCACGATCAAGGCCACCGAAGTCGCCGGCGGCCTCGGCTTCCCGCGTGCGGTGCAGGTGTTACAGGTCCGTCGCACCGTCATCCGCGGCGGCCGGCGAAGCCTGGAGGTGGTCTACCTGGTCACCTCGATGCCGATGGTGTCGGCCGCTCCGCTGCAGGTCGCGGCCTGGGTTCGGGGTCATTCGGCAATCGAGAACCGACTGCACTGGGTTCGGGATGTCACGTTCGACGAGGACCAATCCGGTCCACACCGGCACCGGTCCGCAGTTGATGGCCATGATCCGCAACACCATCGTCAGCGTCCCCCGCTTGGCCGGCCACGACAACATCGCTGCCGCGCTACGGCATCACAGCCGCAACCCGCACCGGCCGGTAGACCTGCTTCATGCAGCTTGACGTGCGGCTATGCACGTTGTCTGGGCCCTGGTCCCTGGGCATCAGGCCGAGTTACACCCGTCTCTACCGAAAGCGTCGGACGGCTGGGATAGGTTTTCAGCCATGGCGAAGCATCCGCGAATTCGGCAACAGAACATCGCAGTCTTTGGTGAGTCAGGGTCGGGCAAGACCGTGTTGGTGTCATCGTTCTACGGCCCCACCCAGGCGGGCTCCCACAAGAACGACCTCTGGGATCTCGTCGCTGACAAGGCCGGGCAGGGAAATCGCCTGTACAAGAACTATCTCGGCATGCGAGACAGCGCACAGACACCCATGCAAACCCATTTTGCAAACACCACATACGACTTCTCAGTCAAGCTCAAGGCGGGGGAAGGCGATGAGGAAGAGAAGCGTCCATTCGACGAGTTGCGTCTGGCATGGCACGACTACCCAGGTGAGTGGTTCGAGGACGATCCCAGCAGCGAGGAAGAGTGCCAGCGCCGGATCGACACCTTCAGGACCCTTCTCCGTTCGGATGTTGCCCTCCTCCTCGTGGACGGGCAGAAACTCCTTGACCACCGCGGCGAGGAAGAGCGATACCTCAAGTCCCTCTTTCACAACTTCCGCCAGACCTTGGTCCGGCTCAAGGGCCCTCTCCTTAGCGATGACGGGCCGCTGATCGAGTTCCCCCGAATCTGGATCCTGTCGCTGTCCAAGGCCGATCTGTTACCCGACTGGGACGTGAATACGTTCCGTGATCTCGTCATCCTGAAGGCTGCTGACGATATCGAGCAGCTTCGCTCGACAATCGCGGGCATGATCGTCACGCCGGAAGCGCTATCCATCGGCGAAGATTTCATGCTCCTCTCCTCTGCCAAGTTCGAACTCAAGGCGGACAGCGCAGAGCCGGTCGAGATCGACCTGAAACAGCGCATCGGCCTTGACCTGGTGCTCCCCATCGCGTCACTTCTGCCGCTGGAGCGCCGTGTCCTGTGGGAGGAGAGGATGAAGCTCCCGTGGAAGGTGGCTGACACGCTCGCTGACGGGGCGGACGTGATCGCAGCAGCCATGGCTGGTGTCAAGTTCACAGGATTCGAGAAGCTCCTGCGAATGGTCACCAAGAACGATGCGCAGGCCGCGTTCGTGGCCAAAGGTCTCCCTGCAGCATTCGCTGCTGCGATCAAGATCGTCGGCCCGAAACTCAAGGAGATGAACGAGGACGCGCGCGCGAAGCATCTGTACCTGCGGGCCATGCTCACGCAGTTCAAGATTGACCTCGACCAAGCGGTGACCGAGAACGTGCTCAGGAAGCAGAAGTGACTGTGAGTGGAGTGTCTCGGTCACACCTCATCTGGGCGACTCGGGGCCGGAGCTGGGGTTTTCGATTCTTGCTCGATGCAGGCCTGGGCGATCCGCTTCCAGAATACGAGCGTGCATTCGCCGAACTCGCGGACGAACCCGCGGCGTGGCGCCGAAACGGACAAGTGGTCGCAGTGCGATTCCCGGACCCGGAGGGGCGACGAGACGCAGCGGGACGAGTCATCCCCCACGAGTTCGTGGTCTTTGGTGACGGGGCTGACGTCGTGAACTCCGTGTACGACGGAGAACAGCACCTGTGGCCGCTGGTCGAACAATCCTTCGAACATGTGTGGGACGCCGATACGACGCCGTCCGTCGCCGAACTGCGCTACGAATGAGCCGCCTCAGCTGACATGTGGAAAATCTGTCAAGCGGGCATGGCCATTCGCCGCCGGGGAGCTACCCCGGTGGCGCCTCGTAACTTTCCTCGGCGAGTGCGTCGAGTATCCCGGTGTCGAGCACTCGGGCATGGATGGGGCTGCGGGCACGACTCGTTCCTGGTTGTGACGGTTGTGTAGGAACTTGAATGATCACCGAGACGGCCGTGCCCGCCCGATCGACGTGTCTTATCGGGGTTGCTATCTCGCCCTGAAGTCCCAGTCCAGCGGGTATCACTCATGACTTTGCCGGGGCCCTGGTCCGTTTGTGCGTAGTTCGCCCTGTTGTGTGTTAAAGGCATTGAGGTGCGGTCCCACTCAGCCCTCGCTCGGTCGAGCTGGTCGGTGCCGTCGTCTATCGGCAGCGACGGTGTATCGGAGCGAGGTCTTGATTCCGGTTCGGATCGATTCGGCTCACCGCGATCCCGCCCTACGCGCGTAAGCAGACGCTCAGAGCGAAGTCCCGAACAACATGCCGAGCAGATACGTCGCGCCGGCAGCGCCGTAGCCGATCGCAAGTTGGCGTAGCGCCCGCTTGAATGGCGGCCCGCCCGAGAGTAACCCGACCACAACGCCCGTCGTCAGCAACGCGATCCCCACGAGAACAGATGCGACGATCAGAGCCGTCATGCCTTCCAGGCCGAACAGATACGGCAGCACCGGAATGATTGCGCCCGAGGCGAAGAAGCAGAAACTTGCCGCCGCTGCGCCCAACCCGGTTCCGACAGCTTCATGGTCGTCGACAACGTCGGCGGCGCCGAAGGTGCTGTTCGCGAGGACCTCGGCGGCGCGCTGGTCCGCTTCCTCGGCGGACATGCCGCGGGCCCGGTAGACCAGGGCCAATTCGTTCGCGTCGACGTCGAGCAGTCCGACAGCTTCGCTGGCAGCCGGACCAGGATTGGACGCTTCCAACAACTCTCGCTGCGAGCGGACTGAAACGTACTCGCCGGCGCCCATCGACAGGGCGCCGGCCAGAAGCCCGGCCATGCCGGTGATCAGAACGATCTGATTGGAGACGCCGCTACCGCTGATGCCGAGCACGAGAGCGAGATTGCTGACGAGGCCGTCGTTGGCTCCGAAGACGGCGGCACGAAACGTCCCCGAAAGTCTGTTCCGACCCCGAGTGGCCAAGGCCCGCACCACTTCTTCGTGGATCTTCTCGTCCGCGCCCATCGATGCAGTCGCGTCGGCGTCGTTGGGATACGGGGATCGCGTCTCCGCGCGCTGTGCAAGAGCGAGCACGAAGACGGAGCCAAAGCGCCTGGCCAGAAAGCCCAGTATCCGAGTGCGGATATCGCCGCGAAGTGGTTTGCCGACGTGATCGCCGAGTAGCGCTCGCCAGTGCGCCTCGTGTCGCCCCTCCGCGTCGGCCAGTGCGAGAAGGATTTCGCGCTCCTCGCCGCTGCGCCTACTCGCGAGGTCTCGGTAGACGGCGGCCTCGGCTTGTTCGTCGGCGAGGTATCGTCTCCAGCGCTTGACATCTCGCGGGTCTGGATCGGGTCGTGCGGCCGGAACTGTGGACATCGTGTTCCCCTTTCCGGTGAGGCGGTCACGCTTCTAGTACGCGGTCCATCCACGTCGTCAGATCATTGATGACGTCGTCGCGGTTGGTCTCGTTGAAGATCTCGTGTCTGGCACCCGGATAGGTGTAGTAGGTGACGTCTTCGATCCCCGCCGAGTTGTACCGTTCGACTGCGACGTCGGTACGGCTCAGCGCGGCGTTGAGAGGATCCGAGGTGCCGACGAAGACCAGGATCGGAAGGTCTTGTCGCACGCCCTCGACGTCGACGAACCTCGGTCCCGCTGCGATAAGTCCACCCATGCCGGCGTCGTCCAGGCTGAAACCGCACAGCGGATCGTTGATGTACAAATCCACCTGCGCTTCGTCACGGCTGAGCCAGTCGTGCGGAGTACGGGCCGGTTCGAATTCCGCATTGAACTGGGCGAGGACGTCCGGGCCGTCGTTGACGAGGCTCTCGATCAGTTGATCGACCGCGGTGGTCCCCGACAGTGCGACGGCGTCGATCAGGTGCGAATGATCGAGGATGTACTGCTGCGAAGCGAACGAACCGAGGCTGTGGCTGAGCAGTACGACGGGCAGGCCGGGGTGTTTGTCGCGGATGATGCCCGTGAGGGTCACCATGTCTGCCACCAAGCGGTTCCAGCCATCGTCGCCGATGTTGCCTGGGCCGGCGTGCATGCTCTCACCGTGGCCGCGGTGGTCCGCCGCGTAGACCTGGAAACCGCGAGCATTCAGGGCTTCGGCAACGTGTGCGTAGCGTTTTGCGTGCTCACCCATACCGTGCGCGAGTTGAACAACCCCTCGAGGTTCCTGCTCGGTGGGCCATTCGTGGACATGAATGACCACTCCGTCGTCGCTGGTGAAGGTGAACATGCGCTACTCCCGGTGGTCGCGATCCGGACAGGTCATTTCTCATGCTAGATCCGCAGCGGCAATCCATCCGGGAAGTAGGTCCTGATCACCGGCGAGCCTGATTCGTTTCTGCACATCCGGCTTCAAACTCGGATATACCGGACACGGATGTTCCGGGGCCAGTTGTCGACCAACTTGAGGAGTACAGAGCGATGAATCCCAACCGCATGCGCAACGTCGGCTTGTTGGCGGCTCCACTTGCTGCTCTCGCTCTTCTCAGCGGTTGCGGCTCGGATGAAACGGGAACGGCCGAGAGTTCACCGGCACCCGCCTCAACCACGACCGCCTCTGCGCCGACGACCCAGACCGGCACCGCTTCACCTTCGACGACCCATACCGACCACACCCAAACGACAACCTCGACGGCACCCAATCCCGAGGGTTGCACGATCGGGGAACTGAACGTCACCCTCGGCGAGTCGAGTGGCGCCGCCGGTTCTGTGGAGCTTCCGGTGGTCTTCACCAACACGGGCGGCCGCACGTGCACGCTCGACGGTTTCCCCGGCGTCTCGTATGTCACGGGAGCGTCCGGAAGCGAAGTGGGTGCTGCAGCCGGCCGCTCCGGATCCGGTTCACTCGTCTCCCTTGCCCCTGGCTCTGCCGCAACGTCTTTGGTGCGAGCTACGAACGTCGAGAACTACCCGGCAGATCAGTGCGGCGTGACCGACGTTGCGGGACTGAGGGTTTACCCGCCCAACAGCTACGATTCGGTCTTCCTTGCCTATCCCACCAAGGGTTGCTCGATGACCGGCGCGAACATCAACCAGCTGACGGTCGCGCCGGTCGCCCGCTGATTCACGGCTTGAGGCGTCGTAGACCCCAGAGCGCCGGCAGGAGGAACAGGCCTGAAAGGATCAGGACGAGTGCAGCTTCCGTGAACTGGAATCGTCGGACCTGGTCGACTGAGTGGTACCACGTTTCGTAGTGGTCCACTCCCTGCGCGAGCACACACGCACGATACTCGGCGTCGAGTTGGGCCAAGAATGCCTTCTGGCGAACGTAGAAATCCACGTCACTCTCGTCGGATCGCTGATCGTATTCATTGCCGGCTGTATCGGTAGTGCACGCCTGATAGTCGATCTCGACCGGCTTCCCGTTGGCATCGGTGTATCCACTCCGTATTACCCACGCCATCGAGGAGTCCATGACGTAAGTTGCGTAGAAAGTGTCGTGGTCGATACCTTGCGTCAGCACAGTCGGCTCGGCATAGTGCGGCCGTGCCAGATTCTGAAATCCCACCATCAAACCTGCGACGGCGACCAAGGTGACGGCCACCGCGGCGATGGGTGATCGCACCAGCAGTGATACCGCAGCTCCGGCGACCAATGCCATGAAAGTGTATGCACCCAAGACAATTCCGCTGGAATTGAACAGAGGGAAGAGCATCGAACTCATTCCGTACGACTGAACGGGTCCGACGTTGACCACATAACTCCAACTCTCGAATCCAACCCGAGCGGCTTCGAGAATGAAACCGAGGATCGCGGCTGCGGCAGTGAGCGGAAGAAAGACAACAACGACTCGCATCCAGAACCATCGTGCTCGACTCACCGACTGCGTCAGACCGAGAACATGTGTTTGCTGATCGATGTCGCGGGAGAATACCGTCGCGCCCACCAGCGCCCCGAGTAGTACCGGTAAGGCGGCGGCGATCGTGTTCACGCCGGTAACGGCGGTATCCGCCCAGCAGTCCCATCCGACCCCGACACACCCGAAGTACGTTCCTCGGCCCTCTGCCCCCAAGCTACTTCGAGTTCCGATTCCGCCGACTATCGCTGATATAGCCAAAGCTGCGATGAATCCCAATGACACAACGAGCGATGTCCGGTGGTGCCGCCACGTAACCCAGATCATGCCGCCACCATCGTTTCTGCGCTCAGGTGCCCGAGCACCACGTCGTCGAGAGTTGCGTCGTCGATCACCCAGCCGGCCCGAGGGCTCGGACGGATTCCCTCCACCACGTGAGAATTCGACCGCACCCCCTTCTCGGTATGAATGACCGCACCGGCGCCGACCACGTCCGAGGGGTCGCCGTCCCCGATCAATACGTAATGGGCAGAGATCAATTCATCCAACGGACCGGACAATCTCGCGTTTCCGCCGCCCAGCAGAAGAAGTCGATCCGAGACGTCTGCCAATTCGGAGACGATGTGTGAAGACAACAGAACCGTGGTGCCGTACTCGGCAACGTCTTCGAGCAGAGTGGTCGCGACAGACCGCCGTGCCACCGGATCGAGATCTGCCAGAGGCTCGTCGAGTAGAAGCAACTGCGGCCTGCGCCCGAGTGCCAAAGCCAGTGCAACCCTGGTTCGTTGACCTGGCGACAGGGCTTTCGCCTTCGCATCGAGAGCAATTCCAGCGCGCTCCACCAGATCCAGAGCGTACTTCGCATCCCACTCGTCGTTGGTATATGCGCCGAATCGAAGAAGTTCTGCAACAGTGAATTTGGGATACAGCGGCTTGTGCTGAGCGAGGTACGACAGGCCTGGACAGATGCCGTCCTGATCCGGCGTGCTGCCCAGGACGGAGATCGAACCATGGTCAGGCATCGTCAACCCGACCGCCAAGGACATCAGTGTGGACTTGCCCGCTCCGTTCACCCCGACCAGGGCAGTGATGCTTCCTGTCGCGACCTCGAAAGTGCAGGCGTCGAGCACCTTCTTCTTGCCGAAGCGCTTGTCCACGTCCTGCATCGTCAGTGCCGATTCTTGCGCAGTCATGATGTCTCCCCCTGCTTTCCGGACGGATCCGTTTCGATGAACGTCTTCTCGAGTTCCAAACTCACCAGTGCTTCGATGTCCGTGCGCTCGAGTCCAGCAGCCACGGCATCTGCCACCCAGCGGGCCAACTCGCGCCGTAGCGCAGAGCTTTCCGCCATACCGGGCTTGGCCAGGGACTTCACGACGAACGTGCCCAATCCGGGCCTCGGGGCAACAAGCCCGTCGCGCTCGAGTTCCTTGTAGGCCTTCAAGACTGTGTTCGGGTTGATCGCGAGCGCTCCCACGACGTCCTTGGCTGTGGGCAGCCGATCCCCGACTTGGAGATCACCGAGCCTGAGCGCCTGCTTCACCTGAAGGACCAATTGCACGTAAGTGGGAATGCCGGATCGGCGGTCGATACGGAAGTCGATCATCCGAACCCTTTCACTAGTTCATTAGTGGAATAGATATTTACCCTGCCTTGACCTCCCGGGTCAAGCCAGACGACCCCTGTAAAGTGCAGATGCCCCGGTTCACCGGGGTGCCACGCTGCTCGTGTGAAGTTCGGTGAAACCCCGGCACTGTCGACGCAACTGTGAATTCGCCCGTCACTACTCGAGGCGAACGAGTCAGGTCACCGGCCTCGTGGCGACACGATGGTTCTCGGACGAAGGACCGCTCGTGGCGCTTCGCCTCGCGGCCGCGCTGCTCGCGACCCTTCACCACTAGCGGAGGGGTGGCTGTGAGTACTCGGCCGACACGTAAATTCAGATCTGTACTTGCAGCACTGACGGTGAGCACCGCACTGCTTGCCGGTGCCTGCAGTAGCTCGACGTCCGATGCACCCGCAACCACAGCGGCCTCGGACGGCTCGTTCCCGGTGACTGTTGTTTCCGGTCCCACGGATTCCGGCACGGACATCACCATCGAGTCACGTCCGCAGTCGATCGTGTCACTCAGTCCCAGCGCCACCGAGACCCTGTGGGCCGTCGGCGCGGGCGATCAGGTGAAGGCCGTCGACAATCAGTCCGACTACCCGGCCGGTATCCCGGTCACCGATCTCTCGGGCTTTCAACCGAACGTCGAAGCCATCCTCGGCTACGCACCGGATCTGGTGATCGCATCGGATGACATGAACGATCTTGTCTCCGGACTGCAAAAGGCGAAGGTGCCGACACTCCTACTACCGGCAGCGACGAGCATCGACGACGTCTACGCCCAAATCGAGCGCGTCGCGAAGGCCACCGGCCACGAAGACAAGGGCACCGAAGTTGTCGACACCATGCGCTCGGACATCGACGCCGCTGTCGCCAGTGTTCCTGCGCGCCAACAGCCGCTGACGTACTTCCACGAACTCGACTCCTCGCTCTACACCGTCACGAGTTCGAGCTTCGTCGGGCAGATCTACTCGCTGTTCGGAATGAAGAGCATCGCCGACGCCGCGGGGCAGGGTGACTATCCGCAGTTGTCCGCCGAATTCGTGGTACAGGCCAATCCCGATCTCATCTTTCTCGCAGACTCCCAATGCTGTGGAGTGACAGCAGAATCCGTCGCCGCTCGACCCGGGTGGAGCGGCATGAAAGCGGTTACCGGCAACCAGATCCATGTGCTCGACGAAGACCTCTCCAGCCGCTGGGGACCTCGTGTCGCCGACCAGGTGAAGGCCGTCGCGGCCATCGTTGCCCAAGTTCCCGCGGCCTGAGCACTCGATGATCAAAGCCGGTATCTCCCAACATCGGACCGCCGTTCTGCTCGGCGCCGCGCTCATTCTGTGCGCTGCCTTGCTGATCGGTGTTCTGGTGGGGCCGGCCGGATTGACGCCTGATCGGACCATTCTCGAACTTCTGGACGGAATACCCGGCATCCACCTCGATTCCGGCCTCACCGCAACACAGCAGGCGATTCTCTGGCAGATCCGGCTTCCGCGAGTAGTCCTGGGCGCGTTGGTCGGAGCAATGTTGGCGGTAGCCGGCGCCGCCTACCAGGGCGTGTTCCGAAATCCCTTGGCGGATCCGTATCTCCTCGGAGTTTCCAGCGGAGCCGGACTGGGCGCAACCCTCGCCATCGTTTCGGGTGGAGCGCTGGGCATGTTCGGAATTCCCATGGCCGCCTTCGTCGGTGGTGTGCTGGCAGTGTTCGCAACTTATTCGCTCGGTCGAAGCATTGGCGGGCCGCAGAACGCGGTAGTCATCATCCTCGCCGGTGTCGCAGTCGCAGCGTTCACGAATGCAGCGCAGACTTTTGTTCAGCAGCGGTTCGACGATTCACTGCGCGAGGTCTATTCCTGGCTACTCGGCGGACTGTCCACCGACGGTTGGTCGGAAGTTCTGGTTGTCCTGCCGTACGTTGCGCTGGCCTCAGCCGTCATCCTGGTACACCGGCGTGTACTCGACGTGATGGCCGTAGGTGACGTCGAAGCCGCCAGCCTCGGCGTCGACCCGGCCAGATCACGCCTGGTGCTGGTGCTCGCCGCAACTCTGGGAACGGCCGCGGTCGTGAGTGCAAGTGGACTCATCGGCTTTGTCGGAATCGTTGTTCCCCATGCGGTTCGACTGGTCGTCGGCCCGTCTCATCGGCTGCTTCTCCCCCTGTCACTCATGCTCGGAGCGGCGTTTCTCGTCCTCACCGACGTTGCCGCCCGCACGGTCATGGCACCGGCCGAACTCCCCATCGGAGTTGTAACCGCGATGATCGGCGCTCCGTTCTTCCTTCTGGTTCTGCGCCGCAGCCGGGTCTCGGCATGACCGACAGCGCAGTGCGGTGCCGCGACCTCCGAGTCAACCTCGGCGGCAAGGACGTCGTCGACGGCATCGATCTCGATGTGACACCAGGCGATTGGGTTGCCGTGGTCGGGCCGAACGGCGCCGGCAAGACAACCTTGATGCATGCCCTCGCTGGATTGATTTCGTCTACCGGTGAGCTCTCGGTCGGGGGACTGAGTCCTCGCAATTCCAGCCGCTAGGCGATGTCCGCCGTCGTCGCGTTGATGCCTCAGCGTCCGGTAGTACCCGAGGGCTCAACGGTCAAGGAACTGGTAGCGCTCGGCCGTACTCCGTATCTACGACGATTCGGAACCGAAACCGCCACAGATCGTTCGGTGATCACTTCGGTGATCGAAAGGCTCGACCTCACCGAGTTCGCAGATCGACGAGCCACCGAACTTTCCGGCGGCGAATTGCAACGCGTGGTCCTGGCTCGGGCACTGGCTCAAGAGCCGCAGGTACTGCTCCTGGACGAACCCACCAGCGCCCTCGACATCGGTCACCAGCAGCAGGTTCTCGACTTGGTGGAGGAACTGCGTGAAGCCGACAACATCACGGTCATCGCCGCGATGCACGACCTCACTCTCGCGGGTCAGTACGGTCGACGAATCGTGTTGCTGGACAAGGGCAGCGTCGTTGCCGACGGCACTCCCTCATCGGTGCTGGAGGCAGACCTCCTCGGCCGCGTGTACGGCGCTCGGGTCGAAATCCTGGACCGGCCCAGCGGTCCCATAGTTGTTCCGATTCGGCAGGAAGGCACCCGCTGATGGAATTGGTGATGCTCGGCACCGGTGCTGCCGACGGTTGGCCGAACCCGTTCTGTACCTGCCCTTCCTGCCTGGCCGCCCTGTCGAGTGAAACCATCCGCGGGCACACTGCCGCCCTGGTGGACAACAGAATCCTGTTGGACTGTGGACCCGAAGTACCGCGTGCCGCGTCGCGATTCGGTCGCACGCTGGCACACGTCGAACACATCCTGTTGACGCATTCTCATCCCGATCACCTCGGCCCGATGGCATTGCTGTTCCGGTCCTGGGCCTCGCGCACCGAACCACTACAGGTTCTCGGACCACCCGACGCGCTCGATCTCTGCCGAGACTGGGTAGGCCCGGATGACCCGGTGACCTTCACACCGCTCGAGACCGGCCAGTCGATCATGTTGGGCACCTATCGTGTTCGCGCACTCGAAGCCGAACACGAAGTACCCACCCTTCTCTACGACATCACCGACGCATCCGGAACCCGAATCTTCTGGGCCACCGACACCGGGCCTCTGCCCGAATCCACTGTCGACGCCCTTGCCGACGCGCGTTTCGACGCCGTCTTTCTCGAAGAGACCTTCGGCCACAAGACCGACCACGGCACCGGGCACCACGATCTGTCGAGTTTCGCGGAGACGGTGTTGCGGCTCCGCAACTGCGACGCGATCACCGATCGAACCGATGTGGTCGCCGTACACCTCGGGCACCACAACCCCGTCGAAAACGAACTCTCGGAAGCACTTCGTGTGTCAGGGGCGCGAGCGGTTCCGGATGGAGCTGTGCTCGAGATCGGGGTAGGACAGAGCCATCGAACTCTGGTCACCGGTGGCGCCCGCTCGGGCAAGTCCACTTACGCGGAGGGCCTGCTTGCCGGCTACCGGCACGTCACGTACATCGCCACCGGGGATCCGCTGGACGACGATCCCGACTGGATCGAACGAATTGCGTCGCATCGCGCGCGGAGGCCGTCGACGTGGACGACGGTAGAGACCTCCGAGGTGGCCGAAATTCTTTCAGGCGCAACAACACCGATCCTGATCGACTGCCTCGGCACGTGGTTGACCGCGCGCCTGGACCGACATCAGGCATGGACCACAGAAGATCTCAGCGCCGTCCACGCAGATATCGACGTCTTGGCCGACGCCTGGGCCGCCTGTCCGGTACCGATTGTCGCCGTTACCAACGAGGTCGGAAGCGGTGTGGTCCCGGACACGAAGTCCGGGAGACTGTTCCGTGATCTGCTCGGTCTGCTGAACAGCCGCGTCGCCGCTGCATCCGAGTCGGTGGTTCTGATGACCGCCGGACTCCCCCAGCACCTGCGCGGGTGACGTCAGAGCAATCCGGTGAGCTGGCGCGCACAATCGAATAGAAAGCCGACCAACTCTCGATCGCCTTCAGTCACTCGTCCGCTCGCGCCCTGGACGCACAACCCGCCGGCCACCTGGTCCGCGTGATCCCGAACCGGTACTGCGACCGCGGATCGACCCAGGCGACACTCCTGATCCTCGAACGCAAATCCCTGCCGGCGAACAGACCTCAGCTGTTCAGACAAAATATCGAAGTCACCGATCGTGAACTCCGTGACCCGGCGTAGGTCCAAGCCCGGCAGCAACCGCTCGTCGTGCGCCAACAACACCTTCCCCAGCGCATTCGCGTGAAGGTTCTTCGGCAGTGCCGCTATTCCGATGATCTCGTGGTCCGGATCCTTGTCGACGAACCTCAAGCGCCCACCGGCGAATGACGCGACGTGCAATCCGAACCTCGTGTGTGTCCGCATGTCCTCGACGCGCTCGTGCAGCGTGGGCGCCGGACCACTCGACGACGCCGCATGCGAGAGCTCGGCAGTCCGACGCCCCAACGCGAACCCTGACAGGTCCGGCACCCGCACGAGAAAGCCCTCCGCCACCAGCAGATTCAGCATCCGGTACGCCGTGGCCGATGGAACGCCTGCAAAAGTGGCGATCTCCTTCGCGGTTGTTCCCGGTCCCAGATGAGCCACCGCCTCGAGCATCCCCAGCGCCTTCTGGACCGCACGCGGTTGTTGTCCACTGAAGTGGGTCTCGTCGCCGATCTGTTTGCCTGATCGTGGACCAGCGGTTGCACGGTCCGCGGTCACCGCCCATGCTCCGGCGAGTCACCCTCGGCGGTCCCACGATCCGGAACGAGTCGCCTTCGCCCGTCACCGTCGATCAGCAGAGTGCCCGCACCGGGCAACAGGTCCGCCGTCTCGACGCTGTCGAAAGCGCCAACCATCAGAAGGCTTTCAGGTCTGGCTCTACGGAGCAATGCACTCCACACTGTCCCCGACACCGCAACAGCAAGAGCAGCGATCGGCAGTGCCCACATCCCGTGAACCGCACCGTCGAGAACGATGTAGACCAGTAGACCAGCACCGGCGGTACTCACGGACAGGGTGCATATCCGGGTCAGCGACGTATGTTCCCCGATTCGGCGCAAGAACTTCCACGAAGCAAAGGCCACCAGCGTGTAAGCGCAGACCAACGCGGTCTCCACCACGCCGTCGAAGGATCCCGAATCGTCGCGAACCGTATCCGAATAGATGAATACGCCCGCCGCACTTACCGCGACGAACGCAAGTACCGCAACGTACGGGGTGCGGAACCGTCTGTGTACGCGAGCGAGCGGCGCAGGCAGTACCCGTTCGATCCCCATCGAGTACAACAACCGCGAACCCGCCTGCGCACAACCGAGAGTGGATGCGAACCAGGAACACGTCATTCCGATCTTGACTGCCAGAACCACTTCCGCGCTGGCTCCGGATGCCGTTCCTTCGAAGTACGCTCCGACGATCGTTGCGCCGTGGCCGGTCATCGCCGCCCAGGCCGCAAAAACGAAGAGGACCCCGCAGATGATCGGCGAAATGAGAACCGTGCGTGTGACGCTGATGAGTGGTCGTTTCGCTTCCGGGCCGAAGAAGGCCGAGCTTTCGAAGCCCGCCATGCTGAGCACCGTCAGCATCGCGAGAAACGGAACTGCACTCAGCGACGGATTCGGCAGGGCAACAGCAGTTGTCGTGTCACTGTGCGTCGCCAGCATGACCACGACGATGAGAATCAACGAGCACGCTTCGACGACCAGGATCGCTCGGGTGGCGAACCGGACGCCTCGCACTGCAATCCACGCGACGGCCAGGGCAATCGCCACCGTCGTGATCACCGTCGCGGCAGGCCCTCGCACGTCGGGGCCGACAATGGCGATGGTATCGAGCAGACTCGGAACTGCCTGCGAGAAAACCGAAACCGAGATTCCGAGATACCCGAGTACCAGTGCGGCACCCGCCGTCAGTGTCGCCCGGATACCGGAGCCTTGGAAGACGAAGCTGTACAACGATCCTGCTGCGGCCAGTCTCCGCGTGAACTGAGTGATGCAGAACGCAACGAGAAACACCGCCGAAGTTGTCGCAGCAATCGCAGCCAACCCGACGTAGCCGGGACTGTAGGTGATCATCCACAGGGCGATGAACACCATTCCCGTTGCCGGAGCGATCGTGGAAAGTGATTGCCCCAACAGGTCGATCGGGGTCAGACGTCCTCGTCCGAGACCACGGAGCGGGGAGAACACGGGCTCACTGTGTTGATCCGCATTCTGCGCTCGCGTGATCGCCGCACGCAGTGCCGCACTCACGGCCATGTGTCACCGTCCGTCGCGTCCAGGCCCGAACCTACGAGCGAATTGTCAGAATTCGGTCAAGTTAGTCCGCTTATGTTTCCGCGCAGTTTCCACGATGGCGCGCACAGAACTTTCAAGTGAGAATCCGACTCTGTTTCCCACCCAGCGTCATGCCGGATCAAGGGCGGCCGACGGTATCCGTCCCCTCCGGGAGCACCTTGACCTGCGAGTTCTCCGATTCTCACACGACAACTGCTCTCTCAGTTGCACCTCGTCCAGGCGTAGCGCGGTCGACGCGGGTTCGCAGCATCGCCCGTACAGGATGTGTCCCACACACCACCGGCACTACCCGAGAGGAACGGAGGAAGCATGGACTTGGTCAGCGCCACCACTTCGGCGATCATCGGATTTGTTCTCCTGCTCGCCGGCATTCCCAAGCTGAACGACCACGACGGGGTCCTTCGTTCGGTGCGCGGATACAAAGTGTTGCCGGTGCGACTCGAAGTACCTATCGCTCGCATCCTTCCCGTCACGGAAACCGTCGTAGGCATCCTTCTGGTTCTCGGCGTGGCCCATCGCCTCGCCGCCTTGGTTGCTGCCGTCATGTTCGCGTCGTTCTTCACGGGCCTCACGATCAACCTCCTGCGTGGGCGACGCGATCTGGACTGCGGATGTTTTGCATTCGGAGTCGGCGAGATTCCGCGTATCGGATGGTTCCACGCCGTTCGCGCCGGAACACTCGCGGTGATCGCTGTGGCACTGTCGGTCACCGCCGGACAGGCTGAGATCGGCGTCCAGGTCGTGGCGGCGACCTTCGGATTCCTCCTCGTTCTGGCGGGAGTTGCTCTCGCACAGATTCGTTCGGTGGTCCACCTCGGACGACGCCCGGTCGACGACTACCTGTCGAGTGCCTCCATTCGCCTCCGAACCGCCGAAACCGCGTCCCGGTACGGCTCGTGAACTCACATCCCCACCACTGAAAACTCGAAGGCAGGACTACCACGATGACCACTTTCCTCCTTGTCGCGACAGTGATCCTGGTGATCGCCGTAGCCGTACTGTTCTTGATGGTTCTTGCTCTGGCTCGTGAAATCGGCCGCGTACAAGTACGTCTCGGACCTCTCGGTGCCCGGATGATGGATACCGGCCCCAAGGTCGAACAGGCCGGCCCGTCGTTTGCCGGTCTCATCGATCAGGAAGGACGGACCGTCGGAGTCGGTGGTCACCGCGACAAACCTCAACTCCTGCTGTTCACAGCACCGAGTTGCTCGACGTGCAAGAGCCTTCTTCCCGGCGTAAGGGCAATGGCCCGAGCCGAATCGGATCTCGACGTGATCATCATCTCGGACGGAACACCCGAAGAGCATCGCGAGTTCCTGGCCGGCAGCGGGATCGGTTCCGAGCTCAGTTACATCGACGCTCGAGACGTCGGTATCGCGTACCAAGTGGGCACCACTCCGTACGGCGTGATTCTCGACGAGCACGGCAAGATCCGAGGAAAGGGCCTGTGCAATCACATGGCTCAGGTGGAAAGCCTGCTCAATGCGCTCGAATCCGGCACCCCCTCACTCCAGCACCTTCATGCCCAGGCGAAATCCGGCAGCGCGGCCTGATCTTCCTGCACAGTTCGATCCTCTTCACGAATCAGGAGAAAATCGTTGGACGACAATGAATTCCCGCAGCACAACATGACGGAGAACCGATATCCCGTCGACGAGGCGACAGTTCAGGCCCAGGCCGAATGGATGGCGGGCCAGGGCGGTTCGCTCACCAGTCGAACCGGACGCAAACTCTCCGAACGCGTTTCGCGGCGGTCCATGATCAGCCGGATCGGCAAGTGGACCATGGGTGTGTCAGGAGTGGCACTGATCAGCACACTTCCTGTGACACGTAGTGCCTTCGCCCAAGAGTCCGAGGTTCCTGCGCCGGCACCTGGCCCCGAACCTCTTGTCCCTGTCTACGACGGTAAAGATCCGGCCGAGTGCGAGTACTGGCGCTGGTGCAACATGGACGGAACGTCGTGTGCCGCATGCAACGGCGGCGGTGTCACCACCTGCGCCCCCGGCAGCAAGCCCGGCGCAGAGTTCTGGGTCGGATGCTGCACCAACCCTGATACCGGCAAGACCTATCTGATCGCCTACTACGACTGCTGCGGTGCGCCTTCGTGTTCCAACGCATTCTGCGGCGAACCGGACATGCAGGCCGTGATGTACAACCCGGTCTCCGGAAGCTACGACCAGGAAATCATCTGGTGTGTCTCCGACGAGTCCCAGGCATACACCTGCACGATGGCGCCCATCATCGGTGAGGACTGCCAGACTCGACCGGCCGAGCGCCCCAAGGTCGGTGCCGGATCATGAGCAGTCCGCGAACCCGAAAACTGGCGCGACCCGCCGTTGCCGTCATCCCACTCACCGTCGTACTCGCGCTGGCCGGTTGCAGTTCGTCCGACAACGACGAACCTTCCAGCGCAGGTGATGTCACCTATCCGACAGTTCCGTTCACTGCACCGGGCGAGGGAATCTCCCTCGGTCACGACGACCAGGAAATCGGCGACACCATTCCCGAGCCGTTGCACGTCGGTTCGATCACCCCGATCGCAGCTGACCGCTTGCTGGGCGTCGAAGGTGGATTCGGCCAACTCGAGCTCAGCGTCAACGTCATCGATCCGAAAACCGGTGTGGCCGAGAGCCGGATCACCGTCGGCCCGGGTATCTGGGATCCGGTCATTCACGGATTCGTCGGGGATTCCGCCGAGGATCCTGCGGTGCTCGCTGCCGAGGTGTGGCGGCCCCGAGGTTCCCGCGGCGCAGCAGATTTCACGGTCAGCACCTACTCCGGAAACCTGCTGGAACCAGCCGAGGTCATGCTTCCGGACGTCGCACGCGTACATTCCCGTCCCGGCTCGAACGCCGTGACCTCCGACGGCAAGTTCTTCGTCACGTGGGACGACGGTTTGTACGGCATCAGAGTGGTCGACCTCGAGAAGAAGGAAGCGACCGGTGCACTCCAGATAGTCGGCTGCGGTCCGTTCACGTGGATGGTCGATCACGAGCTGTACAGCGTCTGCGAGGACACCCGGGAACTGCTGCACGTCACGATCGGTGACGACGGTGTTCCGAAGGAAACCGCCCGAAGCAAGGTCCTACCCGAGGATTTTGTCTCCACCCGCAAGGTCACGTGGGCATCGAAAGCGAATAAAGCCTTGCTGGTCAGTGAGAACGGCGATGTGTACGTCTTCGACTTCTCCAACGGACTACCTCAGGAAGGTGTCAAGCCGATCGGAAACGCCGGGCAGGACTCCGGTCGATTCTCGGAGAACGTCATCAACGCCGACGCAACCCGGCTCGCAATCGCGTACACGGACACGGCTATTCATCCGGACTCTGCTCGGGGAGGCTCACTGGTCAAGATCGACTTGTCCGACGCAACGACCTTCGCCCCAGTGAAGAGCTTGACGCTTGCAGACCTCGGCTTGACAGACATCAAGAGCATGACCTTTTCCGTCGACGGCGCCACGTTCTACGTGCTCGGTACCGGACCTGAGGTCGAAGGCTCCGCTCCGCAGAAGATCGTGGGTTACAACGCGAGCACCGGCGAGCAGGTCAGTTCCGTCGATGTCTCGGGCAACGTCGGGGATGTCAGCGGGTTGATCACACCAGAAGTACTCCGATGAGTCGTCCCGGATCCGGTGTGGTGATGGGCCGGCGCCGCTTCCTGAGTTTGGGAGCACTCGGCGCCGGAGCACTCGGGCTCGGCGCAACGGGGACGATTGCCGGATGCAGTTCCACTGCAGCATCTCCGACGCCCACAACCGATCTCGACTACATCCTGCCCACCGACCCCGAAGTTGCCGCCGCAGAATCGGCGCGAGCCTGGAACGGGACCACCGCTGCGTTTGCCCTTGCCGCCGGATTCTCGACGGTAGATCTTGGCGGACGCCTCGTGGACACGTGGACGTACGGAGGCGCTGCGGTGGCTCCGGAACTTCGCCTGAAGTCCGGTGACCGGGTGAACGTCAGCGTCCAGAACGGCCTCGACGCCGAAACAACACTGCATTGGCACGGAATTCGAGTCCGCAACGACATGGATGGCGCGGCACCCACCACGCAGGCTCCCATCGGTGCCGGTTCGAGTTTCGAGTACAACTTCATCGCAACGGATCCGGGAACGTACTGGTACCACTCGCACAGCGGATTACAAGCCGATCGGGGGCTGTTCGGCGCCTTGATCGTCGAGAACCCGAACGACATCACCGGGGCCGACGTCGATGCCGTTCTGGTGCTCGACGACTGGCTCGACGGATTGGGTACCACACCGGATTCCGTCCTGATGGCCCTGAACCCGGCAATTTCGGGCGGGCACGGCGGACACGGCGGTGGGGCAACAACTCCGGCGGAACACTCGGAAGCCGACATGTCCGTCGCGCAACAGTTGGTGAGCGGCGGACACGGTTCTTCCGAACCACTCGGCGGGATGACTCAACACATCGCGTATCCACTGCACTTGATCAACGGGCGGCCACCCAACGATCCTGCTGTCGTCACTGCAGCGCCCGGTTCGACCCTGCGACTGCGAATCATCAACGCAGCGGCCGAAACTCCGTATCGGTTCGCTGTGGCCGGTCACGAGATGACAATTGTCGCTACCGATGGCTACGACGTGGAACCAACTCCTGCCGACACCATCATCGTCGGAATGGCGCAGCGCTACGACGTGCTGGTGACGGTGAAGTCGGGAACATGGCCGGTGGTGGCGAAGGTCGAGGGCCGAGATGGTTATGCGTCGACCGTCCTACGCAGCACCGACGCGTTGGCCCTGGCGAACCCGGATGTGGGCGGAAACCTCTCGGAACTGGCCGGCCGACTGGTCACCGAAAGCGAACTCCGGCCCACGGAATCCGCACGGCTCGAGACGAAGTCGCCTGATCGCGACTACCACATCGAATTGATCCAGGCCGGCGATCGGTACGTCTGGGGAATGGCGGGAGCCGATGCGGGCAAGCTCGTCATGAAACAGGGCGAACGGGTCCGGATCACGATGAAGAACACGTCCACGATGTGGCACCCGATGCACACCCACGGCCACACGTTTGCGGTACCGGATTACGGCGGACTTCGCCGCGACACCGTCAACGTCCTACCCGGCACCGAGCTTGCCATCGAGTTCGACGCCGACAATCCCGGCGAGTGGATGTTCCACTGCCACAACGCCTACCACTTCGAGGCCGGCATGACGGCAAATCTGCGTTACGTCCGCTGACAAGTCGAAGAATGGAGAGAACACCTCATGAAGAAACTCGTTCCCGCTTTCCTGGTCGCGTGCGCTGCCCTGAGCCTCACCGCCTGCAGTAGTGATGCCGGTGCGTCGTCGGACGAACCTGCAGTCGTGATCGAGGTGAAGAACATGGCGTACACACCGGCATCGGTCACCATCGAGAAGGGACAGACCGTCGAATGGAAGTTCGACGACAGCGGACTCCCCCACGACGTGGTCGGCAACGGTGATCTCGACGGGAAACTGAAGAGCGAGTTGCTCACCGAGGGAACCTTCTCGTACACGTTCGACGACGCCGGCACCTTCACCTACCACTGCACGCCCCATCCGATGATGGTGGGCACCGTGATCGTTCAATAGTGAGGAGGTGGATCGTCGGCTTCGGCCTCGCTGTCGCGGCGACGTGTGTCCCAGCTTGCGGCACAGAAGATCCCGTCCCCGATGTGGTGGTCGAGATCAGCAATGTTCAGTTCAGCCCGATGGACGTCACCGTGGAGCACGGCGGCACCGTCGAGTGGCGCTTCGACGACGGCGGACTCCTGCATCACGTGGAATCACCCGGCCTGTTCGACAGCGGTATCACCGGAGACGGAACGTTCCGGCACACGTTCGAGAGCGTCGGAGTCTACGAATATTCGTGCTCCGTGCACCCGTACATGATCGGAGTCATCACAGTGCTGTGAACTCTGGCTCATCACTTTTCGCTGCGACTTCGGCTCGACACTTTTCCTGAACCACAAACACTTCGGAGGATCTGATGACTACTGTTCTCTCACACGGCCCACTGCAAACCGACGTCCCTGACATCCGGCCGACCCTTCAAGGATCGGTCGGCACCGCGACCCGTGTCAGCCTCGTCGCGGCGGGCGCCGCTGCGGGCGCCGGCCTCGCACTCGTGGCCACGCCATCTGCGACAACAGCTTTGACCACAGCTGTTATCGGCGCCGGGCTGGTTACGTCGCTGGCCGCGAACTGGTCGACCTGCGGAATGTCCGTCGCCGGAGTTGTTGCGGCGCCGAAGCAAGTCGATCGGAAGGGATCCTCGACTCCCGTCCGCCGACTCGGCTGGCACGCTCTGGGTTCGGTCACGACGGGAGCCGTCACCGGGGCATTGATCGGCGCTCTCGGTGCGGCGATGTCCGGGTACGTGCCGGTCGGCTGGGCGCTGGGCGTCTGGGCCGTCGTCGCGGTTGCATACGGGCTGCACGAGTTGGGTGCGGTGAGCATGCCGACTCCGATGCGGCGCCAACAGCTTCCGCGCCATCTGCGCCGCACGATGGCGCCCTGGAAGGTCTCGCTGATCTTCGGCGCGATCATCGGTCCGGGATTTCTGATCTTCATCCGCTCGAGTGCGTACTACCTCCTGGCACTCGGCGTCATGGCTTCGGGTTCACCGGCTCTCGGGGCGGCGCTGTTCACAGTCGTATCCCTTGGCCGCTGCATGCCCAGCCTCGCGGCAATCGTGCACACCAAGCGCGGTGGCTCGATGCCGGGATTCCTCTCGATCATGTGCGTCGTGGACCGTCGCGTGCAGAGCGTCACCGGCGCGGCATTGATCGCACTGGGAGCATTCGCCGCCGCAGCACTGATCTGACTCTCGACCGAGCACCCTTCACCTCGAGTGAACACACGCTCCGACTCTCCGGAGCGTGTGTTCACTCGACAGAAACCGTGCGCACTCACCCCGCGTCAGGGAATCGACAGCGCCACCTGGACCGAGTCCTCCGACGGCGACGTCACCTTTGCGTCCCGGCTCCACAGCATGTCGAGCGCCGCCTTGGGCTTGGCAAGGACCCACTCCCGCGCGGCGTTCTTGATCAGCGTCGGAGTTGCGCACCCGCAATCGCTGTTCACCCCGTCTGCGTCGATGCCGACGTCTCGGCACAATGCCACGGCGCGTGGCACGTGATACCCCTGAGTGACGATCAACGCCTTGGTCACCCCATACGTATGTATGGCCCGGAAGCAGGTGTCATAGGTGTCGAGGCCGTACGGATCCCCCACGATGCGACGCGCATCGATTCCCTGCTCCACCAGGTAGTTCGTCATCGCGGCGATCTCGTCACCCGAGCCGCCGTTCGCGTCGCCGGAGACCAGGACCGCTTTAGCCTTTCCCGCTTCCACCAGTTCGACTGCTGCGTCCAGCCGCCCTTTCAGGAAAGCCATCGGCTTACCGTCCTTGATCTGCGCGCCCAGCACGATCACTACTGGAGCATCGGGAGCATCGGCGGCGTCCGACGTGTGGCCGGCCGACGCCACGGAGATCCACACGATCGAGCCCACGTAGACAACTGCTCCGAGCACCGCAATGCCTGCGACCCAACGAGGCCACCGGCGCTTGCGCGGCGGTTTCACTGGATCTGCAGCGGCTTCGTCCATTCGTCGATCAAACCACACGGTTTCTTCACCGCTTAGGCGCTCGGTCGATCCTCCATCCCTCCGCGCCACTGCGCTCGGCCCACAGATCCGAGTACTTTCCACCTCGCGCGATCAGGTCTTCGTGGGAGCCGACCTCCTCGACCCCTCCGGCTTCGAGGTAGACGATGCGATCTGCTCCCTGAATAGTCGACAGGCGATGAGCGATGATCACCACCGTTCGACCACGGGCCAATCGGTGAATTGCCTCGGTGATGGCGACTTCGTTCTCTCCGTCGAGGGCGGAAGTCGCTTCGTCGAGTAGAACTATCGGAGTGTCCTTGAGGAATGCCCGCGCAATCGAGACCCGCTGACGTTCACCGCCGGACAGCAGTGATCCGCCTTCACCTACCCTGGTCTCCTCGCCGCTCGGCAAACGGTCGATCACTTCGCCTAGTCTGGAATCCACCACTGCTTGACGGACCTCCGACTCGGTGGCATCCGGTCTCGCCAACCGAACGTTCTCCAGGATGGTCCCGTCGAACAGGTAAACCTGCTGTGAGACAGTCGATATCCGAGACATCAATGCTCTCGTTCCGATCTCGCGAACATCGGCTCCCCCGATGGTTACCGCACCTTCGTCTACGTCCCAGAATCTGGAGATCAGCCGAACCAGAGTTGTCTTTCCGGAACCGGAAGGACCGACCAGAGCGGTGACCGAGCAGTCCGGGAACTCGAGGCTCACGTTACGAATCACGCGATCCGGGCCGTAGCCGAAGGAAACCGAATCGAACCGAATATCATACGAAGTAGGCTCTTTCGGCACCTCAGGCTCCGCCAGCACCGGTACATCGATCATCTCTCGGACAGATCCGAGCGACACCCGGGCCAGTGAGATACCTTCACCGAATCCTGCGAGCATCTGCATCGGCTCCACGAACCTCACGGCCAACACGAGAACAACGATCACGCTTGCTGTGTCGATGGACCCGGTGGTGACCAGCAGTGCCGCCAGTACCAGGACGGTGAGAAAGGCAACCTGAACGACGATCATGAACCGCAGCAGATACTTGTCGACCGATCCGATTTCCTGCAGGTGTGCGTCCCGGTTGGACACAAGAGCTTCGTCCAACCGAGTCCAGCCTTCGCCGCTCTTACCGGCCGAACGTAGAACTTGCTGCGCCTGTGCATATTCGACGACGCGCGATGCCAACTCGGATTCGCTCTTGCCGATCGCCTCGTATTCGGGAACAACCGCACGCTGCACGTTGCGGTAAGCCCGAATCCCCAGTGGAACGAAGACGACCATCGCGAGGGACAGTCGCCAGTCCACAAACAACACAGCGATCGCCACTGTCGCTGGAGTCACCGTGACGGTGACGAGTTGCGCGATGATCATTCCCGGGATGCTCATCAAGATAGCCGTGCCCTCGGTGACCAGGCGAGTGAACGCTCCACGGTTTGCCTTGCTGAACCACCCGAGCGGAACCTGCACCACGTGCTCACCGAGGCGATGCATGATTCCACCGGCAAAACCCTCGATTCCGATGCGGTACGCCCGATTCTCGGCGATCCACCGTACGGCGCCACAGGCCACCGCCACGAGAGCAGCCGTGACAACCCACGGCACTGCGGCGTCGTAATCGCCGCGAACCACCGCTTTCAGGATCGGAATAATCAGTGCAAAGACGACACCCTCGAGTATCCCAGCGAGCGTGAAACCTGCTATCTGACATCGCATCCCATTGCCGCGCCCGAGGATTTCGTCCAGGTCTTGAATCATTGCAGCGCCTTTCACGGAGATATGTCTTCGACGAGGGGGTTCTGGAGCGCCCACATCCGCGCGTAGGTTCCGCCGAGCGCCGACAACTGTTCGTGCGTACCTTTTTCCACGATCCGCCCGGCGTCGAGAACGAGTATCTGATCTGCGTATCGGACGGTGTGCAGTCGATGAGCGATCACCATCATGGTGCCGCCGTCTGCACTGATCTCGCCCAGTGCGCGTTGAACGGCCGATTCACTGTGGGGATCGGCCTGCGAAGTCGCCTCGTCCAGGATGACGATCGGCGGGTTCTGAAGGATGGCGCGGGCGATCGTCAGGCGTTGCTTCTCCCCACCCGACAGCTCACCGCCCGAACCACCACCGATCTCGGTGTCGTACCCGTCTGGCAGTCGCACGATCACGTCATGAATTTGCGCCCGCTTCGCCGCTGTCTCCACTTCCATATCCGTTGCATCTGGTCTGCCGAGCCGAATGTTCTCGCGCACGGTGTCCCGCAAGAGCACGACATCCTGGAAGACGATCGCCATCGATTTCAAGACTTCACGACTGGACTGATCTCGTAAATCGCTTCCACCGAGGCGAATAGATCCATCCGTCACGTCCCAGAACCGCGGAAGTAGACGCGCCAAAGTGGTCTTTCCGGAGCCGGAGGGGCCAACGATCGCGGTCACGGTGCCCGGTTGCATCTCGAAGGAGATGTTCTCGAGGACGCGCTGCCCAGTGGTGTATTCGAAGCCGACGCTGTCGAATTCGACCAAAGTGCTGCGAGCAGGCACTGCATCCTGAGGTTCGGCCAGCTCTGGTTCGCCGAGGATGCTCTCGACGTGAGTCGCTCCCAGTTGGCCTTCGCGGTAGAGGTTGGCCATCGTTCCCATGTGCAGAACCGACGACGGAACACCGATTCCGACGACCAGAAAGGCAACAAGAGCTACCGGGGTAATCCAACCCCCGGACAACATTGCAGTTCCCGTCGCCGTGATGACCACGATGAGTACCGCCGGTGAGAGGAGGATCGACATCGCGACCACCGGCCTTCCCATCCCCGACATCCATCGCACGCACACCGCAACCATCGAATCGACAGCGCTCGAGTAGCGCGCGAATGCGCGACTCCCACTCCCGTACGTCTTGACAACCTCGATACCGTCGCCCAGTTCTACTGTCGCAGAGGTCAATGTCGACATTGCAAGATTCCAGGAGTCGACGTTCGTTCGATAGGCTCTGCGCATCGACGGCGCGGCGAGAGCGAGACACACTCCGATGTAGCCGACCAGGACCAGGCTGAACTTCCAGTCCATCGCCACCAGATAGATCAGGGCCACTATCGGCGACAGGATCGCGGGCACCACGTCGGCGGGAAGGTGAGCGACGAGAAGATGCATCCGCTTCACGTCGTCCGTCATCGCCTGCTTCACTTCACCGGTGCCACCATTTACAAACCACCCCAGAGGAACTCGGGACAGATGCCGAGCGATACGCGAGCGGATCGAGTATTTGAAATGCGCGTCGGCGGTGTGGCACACGGTCAGCGCTGCGTTGTAGACGACAAAACCGAGAATTGTGCCCGCTGCACCGATTGCGGCCCACAGCCAGACCAGGTTCAACGACGAGTCGGTCAGGAGCACCCGCGCGATCTCGACCACCGCAACGTAGGGCAGGAATCGCAACGGCACCGACAGTGCCGACAGACCCGCCCCTAGGAGGAGTTGATTTCTCACCGGCGCGATCATCCTGCCCAAAGCGTCGCGGTCGACGAGTCCAGGCGAGTCTTCCGGGGCTGCGGCCTCGTTCACTTTCATTGCCGCACTCACTCTTCGACGATGATCGTGCCGGTCATGTTCGGATGTGGTGTGCACGTGTAGGTGAACGTTCCGGCTTTGTCGAAGGTCTGACTGTAGGTTCCGCTTCCTTGGAGATCGCTCTTGATCCCCAACTCGGCGAACACGACATCGTGCGGCATTCCCTGGTCCTCGAAAATCCACGTGACGGTCTGTCCTGTGTGCACGGTGACGGAGTTCGGTGTGTACGCAAGGTTTTTCACCGAGATCTCGACCGGCGCTTGCTCGGTAGATCCCGTCGAATCGTTGCCGCACGACGTCAGTGTGAATACCACTGCAACAGCGATCAATGTGGTCAATCCGGTGCGAACTGACATTCTGCTCTCCTCATCGAACGTAGTGGAGGTCGGCAGTCATCCCGGCCTCGAAGTGGTACGCGTTGTGACAGTGAAACATCCACCGTCCTGGATTGTCGGCGTCGAAGTCGATCGCCATTTGTGTACGCGGAAGTACGATCACAGTGTCTCGGCGAAGCCCGCCGTAGGAGGGAACCGAGAACGTGTGCCCATGGGTGTGCATCGGGTGCCACATGTCGGTGTCGTTGTTCATGACGATTCGTATTCGCTCGCCCTGCTTCATTCTCAACCGACCGGCATCGGCGCCCGCCATTCCCCAGAGGTATCGATCGCCGGCCTGAATGAGATCCACCGAATACGCACGATCCGGTGCCCTCTGCTCCAGCGCTCCTGACGGGCGAAGCTCCGATTCCAGAACGAGCCGACCGCCGGAACCTGACAGCACTGCAGGCGAAGTCAGGTCGACGACCGCTACCGAATCCGGCGTCCGAAGCAGGCACGCGACGCCACCTGACTTCCCTTCCACCTTCGCGGCGATGGGCCACGAGCCGGACTGCACCGTCACCAATACGTCGTATCGCTGCGCGGGTGCGATCAGAATCTCGTCTCCGGCTGTGTAGGCAACGTCCTGCCCGTCAGCACTGACAACGGTCATCTCGTGCCCGGCGACCGAGAAACGGTACGGAGTCTCCGCCCCGGCATTGATCACCCGCAATCGAAGCCGAGTTCCGGCCGTCGCACTGACGACGAAGGGATCTTCCACAGGCCGTCCGTTGATCAGGTGCAGTGGATACGTGATGTGCGTTGCCATTCCACCGAGCGCCTCGGAATTGCCGTGACCGCTGGCGAGAAGTTCTGCGGCAGAATCAATCTCTGCATCATCGACTTCCGGTGGAGCTCCGCCGTGCCCGTGGTGTCCTCCCTGCACGTCCGGTGACAATGCGCGAAGCACTGCATCCGGGGTTGTTCCCAGCCCGTCGAGCCAGTCGTCGATCACGATGACGACGTCCTCGTCGGCTCCGGTCCGGTCGTTCGGGTCCTCGACCACGAGTGCACCGAATAACCCTCGATCGGCCTGCAATCCTGAATGGGAGTGGTACCAATATGTTCCGTGATCCGGGGCCACGAAGTCGTAGGTGAACTCGGCACCTGGTTGGATTCGTTCCTGGGTGACCGGCGGGACGCCGTCCATGTCGTTGCGGATCGTAATGCCGTGCCAGTGCACCGAGGTCTCCGTCGGAAGGTCGTTCTGCAAAAGAACGTTGAGCCGGTCTCCCTTGGAGATTCGAAGCTCCGGGCCAACTGCTTCCGCACCGTACGACCATGTGTCGACCTCTCTGGCGCCCAGACTCACCCGAGCCGGTGCAGCTGTCAGATTCCGTTCGACTGTGCGCCCGCTATGAAATCTCGCCTGTTCGGCAGCACGAACTTCGTCGTCGAACGGTGAAATCTCAGAACTGGATTCGTTCGCCGAGCCACGGCTGCACGCACTCAATGCCACAGAACCCAAAGCCGCAGAACCCACAGCCGCAGAGCCGAGCGTCACCGCTCCCCATCGCAGAGCCAGGCGCCGACTCAACGCACTCGAACTCATGCCGTCAGCGCCGTGAATTCCTGATAGCGCGTCGCGGCAACAGCTTCGGTTCCGGTGCCGGTCAGATTGCCGGCAGCCATGGCATCCATGTCCTCGATCATCCAGAAAGTGGCGAAGGGATGAGTGGCGAGCCACATGTCTCCGTTGACCTTGGCCACTCGGTTCTCCTGCACCGCTGAAAGACTCGAGAACCCGGGAACACCGGCAACCTTGCCGAACTCGTACACGCCCTCGTCGAACACGGCCACGATCCGAGCATCCTGCGCCGGGATCGCCTCGTCGGACAGGGGCGCATACGGCAGTCCTCCAGCGGCATTCGATCGCTGGGATTCCGGACGCCCGAAGCCGCTCTCCGCCAACAACAAGGACGGCGGCGCCTGCTCGGTGGTGGTGGCAAGGATTCCAGAACTGCTCATCAGCACCGACACGGTGTTCGCTTCACCACCGGACCGAGCAGAGACGTCAGCGATCTTGCCCTCCAAAGCGACAGTCAGCTTGTCGGCAACCGACTGACGATCAAAAGCGCGTCCGAAGAAGGCAAGATTCTCACGCCACGGAGTGGTGACGGCCGGGACCGGCACTGTGGGGACGGTCGACGCAAGGGAGTCGTAGTAGCTCCGATCGCCCATCGACGTGAAGATGACCAGTCCGGGATCCTGTGCGAGTACCTGCTCGATCGGGGGTGCACCGAGCGGCGGCACCGTGACCACCTCGGTACCAGCTGACGCCAAGATGTCCTGGCCGATCTCCGATCCCCACGACGTGAAGACCACATCAGGGGTGATGCCGACGGCAAGGAGACCGAGTGCGGCGTATTCGTCGAGGGAAACAACTCGCCCGAGGTCGCCCGGAACCGACGTCTCACCGAATTCGTGGGACACAACACGCGTTCCCTCGGCAGGTTCCGTCGTCGGTCCCGCCTCACTCGAGCTACAGGCGGCCGCAGTCAGGGCAACGACACTGACCAGCAGCGAAGCTCCCAGCCTCGATAGGTAACCGGGTCGCGTTTTCAACTTCATAATGTCCTTCAGCTTCGAAAAATCGGGGGTTCGATACAAATCGGAGCACTGCTCGGATTTGGCAAGTAAACCTCACCTAAGTTCATCCGTCAATCGGTTGCGTCGACTACGCGACGCGATCCGACGCCACTAAGCTCGGTCGGACCATGACTGCGCCATCACCTGACAAGAAGTCCGCCGCGAAATCACAGCGCCGCCGGAGTTACAACACCGGGATCACTGCGGACGCGGTGCTGACCGTGGCGTTCGGGCTCAGTCGCGAGCACGGAGTCGAGGGCTGGTCGCTGCGGCAGCTGCTCGGCGAACTCGATACGTCGTTCTCCGTCGTCTATCGACTCGTCGGAGATCGGGACGCACTCTCGGCTGCGGTGGTCGACAGTGCGGTGTCGGCCGTGAACGTGCCATCCGCACAAGAAGATTGGCGTCAATGGCTGACGCATCTGCTCTTGCAGATGCGAGAGGCCTTGATCGAGTGTCCAGGCGCGGCACAGTGGCTGCTGATGAACGGAGTTGCCACCCAGCGCAGCCGGGAACTCATGGAGGCCGGATTGGCATCGCTGATCGACGCCGGGTTCGGGGAAGAAGCCGCTCAGGCTTACACCGTCGCCTTCACCTCGACAACCACACTGATCGCCATGAACGACGCCAGGCGCATTCCCAGCGGACAGCCTTCACCCGATCACAGCGCGATGCTGGAACGACTGAGTAACGACAGACCCTCAGATCCTCGTTCATCGATGGAGACACTGATCGGGAAGTTCGCCGGTCCACCGGATGCTGCGGAAGCAACACGGGCAGAACACTATCGCTACACACTCGACCGTGTCCTCGACGGCCTCGAGGCGCGGCTGAACGCAATCAAGGAGTCACAGAAATGACCGAGGGTCGCTGTCGCAGTTGTGCGACAGCGACCCCGCGGATGATCTGGATTCTCGGTATGCCTAGCGGAACAGGTTCGCGACGAACGGAATCGTGTCGGCCTGTGATTCGACCAAAGCGCCGCTGTGATCGGTGTTGTAGGTCTTGAACGTGACCGGTTCACCGTTGGCGACCAACGCTGCAACCAGCGAAAGTGCAGACGGTGCAGGGACATCCACGTCAAGCAGGCCCTGGCCGATGAAGATAGGGCGGTCGTATCCACTGGTCGGTACACCCATGTAATCGTTCAGCAGACCCTGGAAGTTCGGGATCTGACTGAGCGGGCGGGAAAAGATGTCACCGAGGACCAGATCCTTGGATGCCTCGTCCAGGTCTGCGGCGCAGAGCTTTTCGGCCGAGTCGACCTTTTCCCTTCCCAAGTCGTTCAGGTAGGAATTCAAGTCGATCTCGGGGTGCGCTTCCCGCAAGCCCGCGAGGATGTAGAGCGCGTACGACGTCAACCCGCCGCCGAGGGCGATGGGAGGGAAGCCCGGACCGGCAGGCAGGAGGGTCAACTCGATGTTGGCCGGCACTCCGGTACCCACGCCACCGCGGTAGTCGAGCGAATCCCCTCCATACTCGGTTGCGTAGCGGGCCGTCGTGATGGCCGCACCGCCGCCCTGCGACTGCCCGACCACTGCCCAACGATTCGAGATCGAGGAGTCGATGACCCGTGCCGCCTTGACCGAGTCGACTACGCTGTGCGCCTCCACCTTTCCGTCGAGGTACGGCATCAGCCCTGGTGTACCCAGACCGACGTAGTCGGTGGCGACGACGGCGTAGCCCTCGGAGAGCCAACGCCCCAGGTAGGGGTAGTCACGCTCGGGCAGGCCAGGACCGACCAGCGAAGGGGCACAGGAATCGTCGAGTCCCGTGGTGCCGTGCGCCCAGGCGATGACGGGCCACCCGCCTTCCGGTGCCGGACCGGCCGGGACGTAGTACGCGCCACTGCTCAGCGCAGGCCCGCCGTTGGAACCGATGGTCCAGTACGTGAATCGCTTGGCGTCGGCGGTACCCGGAATCCACAGATCTTTCGGTAGCGGCTCACTCGACACCACAGTGCCAGTGGCTTGCGACGCGCTCGGTGCCTGTGCGGACGCGATGGGCGCAGCAACGGCGGAGCCGATCGTTGCAGCACAGAGGGCTGCGATGGATATGCGGGCAAACGACTTCGACTGGAATTTCACGTCTGACGACTCCGGTTCGTGCGGTGGGCGACCTCGTTGGACGTTATCGTAGATTTTGTTTAACCGATCGGTCAAGCAAAATCTTGCAGCTTCGTGAAACGTATATGTCGAGATTCCGGCCCCAACTCCGACCTAGCATCGAACCGCACGAAAAAACAGTAGGAGGATGTGTCCATGGCACACGTACAGCGTTTCGACCACATCGGCATCACCGTCGCGGACCTCGAATCAGCGACGGCATTCTTCGTCGGTCTGGGTCTCGAGGTGGAGGGCACCGGATCCGTGGAGGGTGAGTTCGTGGAAACCGTCTGCGGTATCCCTGGAGCCAAGTGCGAAATCGCCATGCTGCGCCCGCCGGGCGAAGGATCACGGCTCGAGCTCTCGTCCTTCGTCACGCCCGAGCACGTACCCGGATCGCCTGCTCCGATGGCCAACGAGATCGGGATACGCAACGTGTCTTTCGAGGTGGGCGATCTCCAGGTTGCGGTCGACGCGGTGGCTGCGGACGGTTACGGACTCATCGGCGGGATCGGCGAGTACGAGAACAGCGTGCGCATGGCCTACGTCCGGGGGCCTGAAGGGATCATCGTGTCCCTGTTCGAGCAGATCGCCTGAAGCGTCACGGCATTCGGAGCGTCAGATCGCCTTCCAGGAGCTGGCCAGAGCGCCCATCGCAGCCGCGAATTCGGCGAACGCCGCGTTGATTCTGACGCGGTCACCGGTGGTCACCAGATCGAGCGTCAACCCGCGAATCTGCGCCAACACGATCGTCGCGTAGCGATCAGCGCGATCGGGTGGACATCCGTGCGCGAGCGCAGCTTCCGCCAAACCACCCAACCAGTCCCCCACCACATGGTCGAGAAACTCGCGATACCGCTCCGGATGCAACAACGCCTGTCCGTAGATCTCGAACATCAAGCGAAAGTTCGGCAACGATTCCGCTGATGTGCGCCCATTCCAGTAACTCGTCAACATCTCGACGATGTCGGTCCCGGAAGAGATGTCGAGAGAAGAGCTGTCTCGCAGGGTGGCAACTACTTCAGTGAGCAGTTGTTCCTTCGAACCGAAATGATGGATGAGTGTCGCATGACTGATCCCCAGATCCTTGGCCAATGGCCGCATGGACAGTTCACCGACGCCGTTCGCCGTGACGTACGCGGTTACCTGCTCGAGCAATTCGGCACGGCGATGCTGGTAACGCAGTTTCCGGCCGTCGACCGGCGTGCTGTCCTCCACCTGCAGGAGCCTACGCAGTACCGGAAACACAGCAGTACCGGAAACACAGCAGTACCGGAAACACGGCAGTACCGGTTACACGGTGACGTGGTGGCGATCCGATCGACTGATCGTCACAGCGGCGACGACAACTCCGATCACCACGCCGATGAGAGTGTCCGCGACGCGAGCCACTGCCGCTTCGGTCCCGATCGGAGCACTGAAACCGATGAGGAGCAGTGCCATCGGGGTGACGGCCAGTGATGTCAGTGCATAGTTCTTGATCACGAGCAGCTCAGCAGCAGTCTGCAGAATCACGACCACGGCAACCGCTTGCCAGTAGCCGAGCGTCAATGCGATGAGAGCAGCAGCGACGACGGCGCCACCGACATTTCCCACCAACCGCTGAATCCCACGCTGGACGGTCTGCTTGTAGTTCAGCCCCTGCATCGCGGCGATGGCACCCATCGACGCCCAGAGCGGATGCTCCAACCCGGCTCCCGCCGCGAGCCAACCGGCCAGAGCCGACGCTGCCACGATGCGGAGAGCATTCATCCGCACCGGGCGCGAATACAGCCGATTCAATCCTTCGAGAAAATAGCCTTCGGGCGCGGCCAGGTTCTTTGCCGGTGCGAGATCGTGTTCGATCATGCTGGAACGCTTGAGCTTCCGAAGCTCCTTCTCGTGCCGAGCAATGCTGCGAATCAGGGTGGCGTCGCCGTGCAACTGCCACTCCTGAACTGCCGCTTCTGCTTCGTCGAGCACCGCCACCAGTTCGCGTCCGTGATCGACGGTCGACTTGATCCGGCCACTCGACGCAATAACCAAGCGGGCGTTGGCAATCGATCCGAGCGCCGGTTCCACTCCGCCTGCTCCGGACTGTTCGAGACGCCCCACCGCAGAGACTGCACGGGCAACTGCCAGGCGGGCGGGTCCCATCGGCAGTACGAGTGCTGGGAGCATCGCGGCCGCCCAACCGACCAGAACTCCGAGCGCACCGGCAGTGACCAACCGCGCCAAATCATCAACGCTGGAGGCATATCCGGCTGCACCGGTCGCCGCGAAGACGAGGATGACGGGCCCTGGTCCGGTGATCCGGAAGCCCGACATGAAGCAGTACGACGCACCCGCAAGCAAAGAGAGGATGCCGATCTGCAACCACATCGGAACGCCCGCGACACCCATGGCGCCGCCGAAGGCAATCGAAACCACCAGTGCAGCACCCACCATTGCCAGCTTGCCGGCCAACCGTGGATACGGCTCGTACCTGCCGAACGCGGCGCACAGCGCGCCCAAGGCCGCGAAGCCGGCCAATTCCCGATGCCCGAGCAGTCCGCCGACCACGAGGACTACGGCGGTGGCGAGCCCGACCCTGATCGCGGGGGCGATGGTCGCGTCGGCAGATCCGACGCGAAAGGCCGCTCGCCACGTCGCCCCGGAGACGGTATGTGCAATGGCTTCACTCGAATGAGTGAGACGGCTGGGCGTCCTGGCTGCGGTTTCGGTTCGGGTCACCCACCCAGCATACATTTATTTCACTAGTAAATTACTTGTGAAGTAATGTGAAATCTGTCGCTAAGATGGGGCCATGGGCGCGGCGAACAGATCCGAAGACGACTTCATCGACAAAGTCCGTCGCGAATGGAAGCGCGCCTACCCGGAGTTCGACACCGCCCCCGTCGAAGTGATGGGCCGGATCGCCCGCATCAACGCGCAGTCTCTTCACCAGCTCGACCGCGCACTGGCGTCCAGCGGGGTCTCTCGCGCCGAATTCGACGTGATGAGTGCACTCGCTCGCAGTGACCGTCCCCTGCGGGCGAGCGAAGTCACCGCCGTCACGATGGTCAGCGGCGCCGCCACCACAAAACACGCAGACCGCCTGGCCAAGCTGGGCTTTGTCGAGCGTCAGCGCTTCGAACACGACGGGCGGGTGGTTCTGCTTCAACTCACCGATGCCGGTCGCGCATTGGTCGAGGCAGAGTTTCCCCGACGCGTCGAGCGAGACCGTCAAGTACTCACCGGACTCGACGAGGACGAACGTGCCCAACTGACGGCACTGCTCAAACGCATCTCACTCAACATCGACTCGGGGATCTGGGACTGACCTACTTCGGCAGCGGCACGTTCTGCAAGCGCACCTGACCGCGCGCCACCTCTTTCCCCGATTCCGGATCGGTGATGACCACCGACCACAACTGCTGAACGCGTCCCTGCTGTATCGGCACAGCCACGACGTCCACGCGCCCACCCGTACGCGCCCGCAGGAAATCCGTTCCGTTGTGCACTCCGACGGCAAATTCGCCACGGTCCGCCACTGCGGTACTCGCCCCGATGCTCGCGGCCGACTCGACGGCAGTCGTGTAAACGCCGCCGTGGACAACGCCCCACGGAGTGTGGTGTGCCTCGGACAGATCGATGTGCCCGACAACCTTCGTGCCGGACACCTCGTCCAGTTGCAATCCGGCAGCGCTGACGAATCCGCTTGCTGCCTCGAGATTCAATTCCGTCATGACGACCCCTCATCTGCTCCGTTGGATTTCTCGACCTACCTTCCGCCCTCGAATACATGCCGTCAAGTGCTAAGTTGGAATTCCCAACTAACATTTCCAACTAACAGGGGCCCAGAGATGACGGCGACAAAAGGACGCAACTGCTCCATCGCCAACGCCTTGGAGGTCGTCGGCGAGAAGTGGTCACTGTTGGTGCTCCGAGAAATCGTCCTCGGGCAACGACGGTTCGACGAGATCGCCGCGGGCACGGGTGCGAGCCGCGACATCCTCGCCGCGCGTCTACGCACCCTTGTCGACGCCGACGTCCTCGCGAAGCGACGCTACGAAGACCATCCACCGCGCTACGAATACGTCGCCACCGAATCAGGGAAGGCGCTCTATCCCATTCTGATGGCGCTCATGGAATGGGGGGACGCCTTTGCGACGACGGGTCCACCGCCAACCGTCGTCGAACACCGTTGCGGTGAGATCCTGCACGCCCAAGTTGTGTGCGCGCACTGCAAAGAGCCGCTGGCCGCCAAAGACGCGCATGTAGTCGAACTCTCGCCGCCTGCTCGATAGCGTCAGCGTCCGGGCGGAAACCCGCCTGTTGCGATCGGACCCCAGGAGTCGACGGTGACGCGGATCAGGCTCTTACCCTGCTTGCGCATGGCTTCGCGGTACTCGTCCCAGTCGGGATGATCACCGGCGATGGATCGGTAGTAGTCGACCAACGGTTCCACCGAGTCCGGGAGGTCGATCAACTCCGCGGTTCCGTTCACCTGGACGTACGGGCCGTTCCACTCGTCGGAGTGGATACACAGAGACACCGCCGGGGTGCGGCGGACATTCGCGGCCTTGGCCCGTTCCGGGTACGTGGAGATGACGATCCGACCCTCGTCGTCGACCCCGCACGTCACCGGAGAGATCTGCAACTCGCCGGATTTCTTCACCGTGACGAACGTGGCCCGATGGCGCGGCCTGACGAATTCGAGGAGCTCGGCAAACGACACACGATCTGCGCTGGCGATCTTGGACATGACCTCAGCCTAATTCGATTTACGAACTGACGCTCAGGGCATCTCGATGGTCTGAGCACGTGCGATTTCGCCGATTGCACGAATGATGTACGCGCTCTGAGCTTTCTTCACTCCGGTCGACAAACTCCCGATGACCAGAACCGCCGAACGCAGGTACGCGCCGTGCCCGATACGGAACGAATCGTCTTCCAGATCCGAGATCCCGAGCGCCCCGGTGTAGACCGCAGCGAGCGCCTGCACGTCCAGATCCGGCAGCCACACGATCGTGGACTTGGCGCAGGCGGTGAGCGCATCCTGCACGTCCTCGCTGGACAAGCCGTCCGGATGCGTGTCCTCGAGCAATTCGCGCACGATCGCCGCGTGAACCGAGCTGACCTGCTCGAAAGAGAGCCCGCGCAGTTCCTCGACAGCCACGAGTAGTCCGTCACGATTTGCCGCCCGCACCGCGGCGAGTGCGTCGGCCGTGGCATCGGCGATGTCACGGGCGACCTTCGGCCAATGCGTCGGCCAGCTCTGTTCTGGCGTCCGCTGTTCTGGCGTCATCGTGGTATCTCCTCGGTCCTCGTGTTCATGCGGAAGCCTTCCACATCCCACCGACAGGCCAGGCGATCCGTCAGCGCAGCCGCTCCAACAAGGACATTGCGTTGTGCGGCGCAAAGCCTTTCATGTCGTTGTCGAAGTAGACGTACACGTCGAGGCCCTCGTCCATCCAATCCCGAAAGCGCTTGGACCACTTGTCCAGAGCTTCGTCGGTGTACCCACTCGCATACAGTTCCTTGTCCCCGTGCATCCGCACATAGACAAAATCGGTAGTAGGAGTGGTGATGCGGGGATACCTGCCGGCTGTGTCTGCGACGACAAAACCGATGGAGTGCTCGCGCATCAGGTCCACGGCTTCGTCGGTCTCGAAGCTGGCGTGCCGCGCTTCCACCGCGTAGCGAATCGGCACGTCCCTCTCGGTCTGGGCGAACACTCGGTCTTCGGTGAGTTTGTCGTCGTGCTGTGCTGCCAGATCGGCTGCAGCCTGCGTGGTACGGGGAAGACCGTCGAAGAAGTCGGCCAATCGCTGCGATTCGAACTGCAGCGTCGGAGGTAGTTGCCACAGAATCGGCCCGAGCTTGGGGCCGAGGGCGAGCGTTCCGGCGGCAAAGAAGTTGGCGAGTCCGTCACGGGCGTCGAGCAGCCGTTTCATGTGTGTGATGTACCGGCCGCCCTTGATCGCGAACACAAAATCTTCGGGAGTTTCGCTGCGCCATTTGGTGTAGCTTTCCGGCTTCTGCAGCGCGTAGAACGAGCCGTTGATCTCAATCGACGTCAATCTCTCTGCGGCATAAGACAATTCTTTGCGGTGAGCAAGACCTTTCGGATAGAAATCTCCGCGCCACGCGGGATACGTCCACCCGGAGATACCTACCCGAATATCTGCCATCGATTCAGACTAAGCCGCACTCGAGCGTTTTGGCACTCCGTGTTTCAAACTCCGGCGCTGAGCGCGACGGATACCGGTACGACGGTCAGGCACACCACCGCACCGATGAACAACGCGATCACGAGGCGACGGTCCCACTTTCCGCGTGCACCACTGGCAGCGAGCATGAAGATCACAAAACCTACACACACGGACACGATAGTCACGATCACCGGAGTTCCAACCATGCCGTGATTGTCCCCTACCCATTGCCACCGAGCGCCCTACGGGTACACGATCGAAGTACCCATCCCGAGCTAGGAGTGGAAATGCCGAAATACCTCTGGCAAGTGACGTACTCACCCTCCGGCGCCGCCGGTCTGCAGCAGGAGGGAGGCACTGCGCGGCGCGACGCGATAACGCGAATGGTCGAAAGCATCGGTGGCACTGTCGAATCCTGCCACTTCGCACTGGGCGGTCACGACATGTTCGTGATCGGCAACCTGCCGGACGACGTCGCGGCAGCCGCATTGAGCATTCGCACGGCTGCGGCAGGTGCAGCACGCTCGGAGTCGATCACACTGCTCACGCCGGAGCAGATCGACGAGGCAGTCAAGCGACCGACCGACTACCGCGCGCCGGGCAAATGACGACGGAAGGAATAGATCCCGGCAGCAGCCGAGTTGCACCCGCTGTGACGGAGACTACGAAAACACCTGACCTGGGCACCTACGGAATCTGGCGAGGAGCGGCTGGTTTGCCGCCCGAGCTGGGAACTGCGATCGAGAAACTCGGTTTCGGCACCATCTGGATCGGCGGCTCCCCACGCGCCGATCTACGGATCGCCGAGAAACTTCTCGACGCGACCGAGCACATCACCGTGGCAACCGGAATCGTCAACATCTGGTCCTCACCTGCGGCTGAGGTGGCGGAGTCCTATCACCGACTCGAAGCCGCGCACCCGGGTCGATTCCTGCTCGGCGTAGGCGTCGGACATCCGGAGGCTACCGGCGACTACACCAAGCCGTACGCCTCGCTCGTGTCGTACCTCGACGAACTCGACGCGGCCCAGGTCCCGGAAGCGCGGCGCGTCCTCGCCGCACTGGGGCCGAAGGTGTTGAAACTGTCCGCCGCTCGCGCCGCCGGCGCGCATCCGTACCTGACCACCCCCGAACACACGGCCGAAGCTCGCGAAATCCTCGGCCCTTCGAAGATCCTGGCCCCCGAGCACAAGGTTGTCCTGGAAACCGATCCGGAGAAGGCCAGAGCAATCGGTCGCCCCGCCGTCGCCAACCCGTATCTGTATCTGCGCAACTACACGAGCAATCTCGAGCGCCTCGGTTTTGCGCCCGAAGAGTTGGCCAACGAGGGGAACGATCGCGTCATCGACGCCCTGGTTGCACGCGGTACCGCGAAGTCCATCGCGGATCGACTTCGCGAGCATGTCGCGGCGGGTGCCGATCACGTTGCGATCCAAGCACTTCCCGCCGAAGGTGATCCGATCGCGACCTACGAAGCACTGGCCGCCGAACTCTTCGACTGACCGGGCAACCCTTGACTTGGATAAGTAGTGTCCAAGTATACTTGGACACTACTTATCCGAGTAAAGGAGAAAAACATGAAGATCGTCATTTTCGGAAGCGGACTCATCGGAAGCCAGGTCGCCGCAAAGCTCGCTGACGCCGGGCACGACGTGAAGGCGCTCGGTCGGGCAGACGGGATCGACATCACCACCGGCGCAGGTATCGCCGAGGCAGTCGAGGGTGCCGACGTCGTCGTGGATCTGACCAATTCTCCGTCGTGGTCGGACGACGACGTCTTGGCCTTCTTCCGCGACGGAACCGGCCACATCCTCGCCGCGGAGGAGAAGGCAGGCGTCGGGCACCACGTCATCCTGTCCATCGTGGGTGCCGATCGACTGCCCGATTCCGGGTACATGCGAGCCAAGGTCGCCCAGGAAGACCTGGTCAAAGCGGGCCCGACCCCCTACACGATCGTCCGATCGACCCAATTCTTCGAGTTCGTCGCCGGAATCGCCGACGCGGGAACCACCGACGGCGCCGTCCACGCAACGCCGGGACATCTGCAACCCATCGCGTCTCGAGACGTCGTGTCCCACGTCGCCGAGGTAGTGACCGGCGCGCCGCAAAACGGCACGGTCGAGATTGCCGGACCCGAACCGCTGGGCATCGACGAACTGGTCCGGCGCTTGTTCCTCGTCACCGGCGACAAGCGTTCGGTTATCTCCGATCCCGAAGCCGGCTACTTCGGCGCGAAACTCGACAACTCGGCACTGACCCCGACACCCGGTGCAGATGCATGGATCGCGCCGACAACATACGACGCGTGGCTTGCCGAGAAGGCCTGACGTCGACAACTCGAGCGACGTCCGGCCCGCACCGCTTTCCGCGGCGTCGATAGAGTCCAATCATGAAGCTTTCCGGAGGCGTGGAGTGGTCACTCCACTGCTGCGTGGTTCTGAGCCAGTCCGAAGGGCCGGTACCCACAGCCAGACTCGCCGAACTTCACGGGGTGTCGAAGACATACCTGGCGAAGCATCTGCGAGCGCTCGCGCACGCCGGTCTGGTCAATCCGACCGAGGGCCGAGACGGCGGGTACGTTCTCACCCGGGCTCCCGAGAAGATCACCGTTCTCGACGTCGTACAGGCCGTTGACGGCACCGAACCTGCGTTCCGGTGCACGGAGATTCGACAGCAAGGAATCCTCGCCGCTCCACCGGAGCAGTGCCGTTCCGCCTGCGGAATCGCCAAGGTCATGGCCGACGCCGAAAAAGCCTGGCGCGCATCGCTGTCGGGGGTCACTATTGCAGATCTTGCTGCAACCCTGGACCTTCCGGCACTCAGAAAGATCCTGACCACACCGATCACACCCTAGAGCAGCCCACACCCCACGAGACGGCAATCCATCGTTCAACTATCGGGTACCTTGTTCGGGGATCAAATCTTGACGAAGAATCTTCCGGGAATTTTCGCAAGATCTCGGAGGGGGTTTCATGGGAGTCAGTGGCGCTGCGGGGTTGGGGCAGAACATTCGTCAAACAACTGGACTGTTGAGTCGCTGGTGGTCTCTTGCGTACGACGGCGAATGGTTCCCGAGGTTCCTGGCTGCTCGATCGATGTTGGGGACAGCCAGGGTGGTCGTCACCTTTTGGTGTGCTGTGTTCGTGGCACTCGCCGTACTGGCTCAATTCGTGAAGGGTGGCGCAACCGAGCTCCCTGAACGGCTCGCGGCGGGCGCAGCATGCATGATCGCGCTCTACTGCATGATTCGCTGGTCACTCGGACGGTCTTGGCCGAGTCACCATCAATCCGTTCGTTTCGTTTCGCTCACCAATATCTGCTTGTCCTTGATACTTCTCGCCGGAATCCATTCGAGCTTCCTGGCATTGACCGGCACCGTCCTGTTCGTGGTCGTCGCGAACTATTCGTCGGTATTCCACAGCCCTCGAATAGTCACAGCACAGATCACCGGCGCGCTGTTCGTCGTTGCGCTACTGACAATTCGTGCTGTAACCGATCCGGATACCGACTCTTCGCTGTCGGTGTCCACTGGATTCGTCATCGGGTGTGTTATCGCTTCAGCTTCGATGACCGTGCATTTCCTCGTCCTGTATTTGACCGACGACGCACGACACTCTTGGCGCGATCCACTCACCGCTGCACTGAATCGACGTGGGCTGCACAATGTCTGGCAACAGTTGTTCGGTGTCGGCGAACTCCAAGGACACGTAGTCCTTGCGGTGGTGATCGATGTCGATTCGTTCAAGAGCGTCAACGACAAACTGGGTCACGCGGAAGGCGATCGGATGCTGGTGACAGTCGGCCGGCGCCTGAACTCGGTGGTCGGAGAGGTCGGGCTGGTTGCGCGGACTGGCGGCGACGAGTTCGTGATTCTCATGCCCGTGGAGCCACGTCGCATCGAACAAACCGTGGTGGACATTCACAATTCGATATCGCGGCCCGCCGGCCGGCAGTCGATTTCCGTGAGCGTCGGAGCCAGCGTGTGGCTGTCCTCGACAATCCCGGACGCTTCGGGAACCATCGATCGGATTCTTGCCGATGCCGACAACGCGATGTATCGGGCGAAACGACGAGGTGGAGACCAGGTAGCTTGGGCAGTAACGCATCTGAGCTGAATCGACACGATTACCTGTCGATCGAATTCAGAGCGCCGCTTCGCTGTCGTTCGCCGGATCCAGCTGATCCTGGGTTGCCGCCCAACTCGCCAAGAGTTTGAGTGCGTCAGCCGTGGGCGTCCCGGGCGCCGCGGTGTAGACCAGCAGTGTCAGCCCGGGATTGGACGGCAGTTCCATCGCCTCGAAGTTCAGCTCCAGGTCTCCGACGACGGGGTGACGAACCTTCTTGAATCCCGTCCGATGAAAGCGCACATTGTGTTTCGCCCACCGGGTGCGGAATACCTCACTGCGAGTGGCAAGTTCACCGATGAGCTCGGTCAGCGCCTTGTCATGGGGATTGCGCCCCGCTTCCGAGCGGAGCATCGCGGCGATGTCGTCTGCCGCGCGCTCCCAATCCACGAAGAAGTCCTGCGATGCCGGGTCCAGGTACACGAACCGGGCGTTGTTCGCCGGCCTACGTGGATCGGCCAACACCGGCGAATACAACGCGCGCGCCATACGATTGGCCGCCAGCATGTCGTGCCTGGCATTACGTACCCACGCCGGCGCGTCGGTGATGGCGTCGAGTATCTGCTGAATCGCCGGGCTCACGCCCTTGGGGGCGGGCCGCTTTCTACTCGGTGCGCCTGCACTGGCGGCCTTCGCGAGGTCGTACAAATGGGCAGTTTCGGCTTCGTCGAGTTGCAGTGCTCGGGAAAGGCTTTCGAGCACCGAGTCCGACGCTCCCGCCAGATTTCCGCGTTCCATGCGCACGTAGTAGTCGATGCTCACACCGGCGAGCAGAGCGACTTCCTCACGGCGCAACCCCTTGACGCGACGGTTCCCGCCGTAGGCCGGCAGCCCTGCCTGCTCGGGTGTGATGCGAGCACGACGGGAGCTGAGGAATTCGCGGATCTCGGCTCGGTTGTCCATGCAGTTCACGTTACTCGAGCGGAGAAGACCGAGGGAGGTACTGCCGTTACCTGGAACAACAGACACTCCCGCGCCCGCGAGGCGCGGCGTTGACTGATTGCAGTCGACCGGTCCACGCCGAAACGTCGACTTCGAAGCACGCGACACCAGAAGCAAGAGGGGACACCATGCGAGCAACCATCATGTACGGCGCCGGAGACGTTCGAGTCGAGACCGTGCCCGATCCGGCACTGCAGCAGCCGACGGACGCGATCGTGCGGGTCGTCAGGGCGTGCGTTTGCGGCTCTGACCTGCACCCTTACCACAACATGCCGGCCACGCCCGGTGGTTCCCCGATGGGCCACGAATTCGTCGGAGTGGTGGAAGAGACCGGTCGCGAGGTGTCCACGTTGAAGAAGGGCGACTTCGTCATCGCCCCCTTCGCCTGGTCCGACGGGACGTGCGACTTCTGCCGCGAAGGCTTGCAGACGTCTTGCCGACACGGTGGATTCTGGGCCGGAAACGGGATCGGAGGCGGTCAGGCAGAGGCCATCCGAGTGCCGTTGGCAGACGGCACCCTGGTCAAGGCGCCGGTCGGTGAGAATTCCGAACTCCTACCGTCACTGCTCACACTCTCCGACGTCTTCGGCACCGGCTATCACGCGGCGGTCAAGGGTGGCGTCAACCAACGCACGACGGTCACGGTCATCGGCGATGGAGCCGTGGGGCTGATGGCAGTGCTCTCCGCCAAACGCCTCGGCGCCGAGCGCATCATCCTCATGGGGCGCCACAAGACCCGCACGGATCTCGGTCTCGAGTTCGGAGCCACCGACGTGGTTGCCGAACGTGGAGACGAGGGCATTGAGAAAGTCCGCGAACTGACCGGAGGCGACGGCACTCATGTCGTCCTCGAAGCGGTAGGTCACATGCCTGCCTATGAGCAGTCGCTCGGAGTTGTCCGACCGGGCGGCATCATCAGCCGAGTCGGAGTACCCCAATACGAAGAAGCTCCAATCGGATTCGGGACACTCTTCGGACCCAACATCACACTCACCGGTGGACCGGCCCCGGTGCGCGCGTACATCGAAGAGCTGATGCCGGATGTGCTCGATGGAAAGATCGAGCCGGGCAAGGTCTTCGACCACACCGTCGGACTCGACGACGTAGCGGAAGGCTACCGAGCCATGGACTCCCGTGAATCGTTGAAGGTCCTCGTCCGCCCGTAGTCCACCACTTGCGAAAGTCCACCACTTGCGAAGAAGAAGCGCGTGACGCACACTGCCAACCGTCCCGTTGCCGGTCGCATCAATTCCACCGCGATCCTGGCGATCATTCTGATCAGCTATTTCATGATCCTGCTCGACAATTCGATCATCTTCACCGGGCTACCCAGCATCCAAAGCAGCATGGGTTACTCGGCAACCGGGTTGTCCTGGGTCCAGGACGCCTACACCCTGGTGTTCGGCGGCCTTCTCCTGCTGGGTGCTCGTCTCGGGGACATCTTCGGCCGTCGTCGCGTATTCGTGGCCGGTCTCGCGATTTTCGCGATTGCGTCGTTTCTCGTCGGGGTCGCGCCGAACGGTTGGTGGCTCATCGCAGCGCGCGCTCTCCAAGGCGTCGGAGCAGCAGTGGTCGCCCCGGCGTCGCTGTCACTGCTGACCGCCAGTTTCCCGCCCGGCCCGGAGCGAACGCGCGCTGTTGCCTGGTACGGCGCTGCTGCGGGAATAGGCGCCAGCCTCGCACTCGTGATCGGCGGCGCCCTTGCCGACTGGGTGTCTTGGCGCGCAGGCTTTTTCATCAACGTTCCGATCGGTATCGCGATGATCGCTCTCGCTCCCCGGTTCATTCCGGAAACCGAGCCCAACTCCGGACGTTTCGATGTGGCCGGCGCTGTTCTCGCCACACTCGGGATGACCGCGCTCGTCTTCGGCACCGTCAACTCGGCCGAAGCGGGGTGGACCTCACCGATCACCGTTGCGACACTGGCGGCCGGGGCGATACTACTGACCTTGCTCTTCCTCAACGAAGCGAGAGCGGAGCAGCCGATCATGCCACTGAGGTTGTTCCGTAGCCGGGAGCGATCCGGGGCGTACGCCGCCCGAATGCTCTATCTGGGTGCCATGATCGGATTCTTCTACTTCACGACTCAGCTACTCCAAGGCGTCATGGGCTTCAGCGCGTTCCAAGCAGGCATCGCCTTCTTCCCGATGACGATCGTCAATTTTGCTGTGGCGATGCTTATTCCGCGACTGACACCGCGATTCGGAAATTCCGCAATTCTGTCGGTTGGCATTGCCGTCACCCTAGCCGGGATGGCGTGGCTCAGTCTGGTCCATCCCGGCAGCACGTACCTCACTGCGATAGCACTTCCGATGATCTTGATCGGCGCCGGACAGGGGTTGGCTTTCGCCCCACTGACTTCTGCTGGCATCTCCGGGGTACAGGCCGAAGATGCCGGTGCCGCATCAGGATTGGTCAACACTGCACATCAACTGGGCAGTGCTCTCGGACTCGGCATCCTCGTCGCAGTCTCCGCGGGCGCCGGATCCTCTGCCGACGACGCTACAACGGCACTCACCGATCACGTATCAACGGCTCTCACCGCAGGCACCGCCCTGCTCGCCGCTTGTCTCGTCATCGTCCTCGCACTGATCGTCCCGGCTACGAGAACGCGAAGTACCGCAAAGCAATTCGACCAGGAGAAAGGAAGCCGAGATGTCGCACTCGTGGACCGAGGCTGAACTGACCAAGATCGGCGACGCCGAGGAGTTGCAGGTCTCCTCGTACCGCCGAGACGGAACCGCAAGGCCGTACGTCACGATTTGGGTTGTCCGTACCGACAACCAACTGTACGTTCGCTCGGCCTACGGAACCGACAACCCGTGGTTCGTCCGAGCAACGGCAAGTGGAACGGGCCGAATCCGAGCAGGAGGAATCGAGCGGGACGTGGCGTTCGAGTCCGCCGCACCGGATGCCCACTCGTCGATCGACTCCGCCTATCACACCAAGTACGACCGCTACGGCCCGCAGATCGTCGGCTCCGTTACCGGCCGCGCCGCCGCACCCAACACCATTCGACTTGTTCCGCTGACGCAGAACTGAACCGCCCCTTTCGATTCCGAGGAGACCTCATGGAAATCTTGAAGCCCCAGCCCACCAGCAAAGCACCCAGCGACTGGTTCACCGGCGACGTCTGGTGGGACGTCATCTACGCCGGCCAGGAGCCGTCGAAGATGCGCGCCAACATGGTTCGCTTTGCACCGTGCGCGCGAACCGACTGGCATTCCCACGCCCTCGGACAGACCCTCCACATCGTCTCCGGGACCGCGCTGGTTCAAGCTCGCGGCGGCGAGATCGTCGAAGTCCACCCGGGTGAGACCGTCTACACCCCAGCGGGAGAGGAACACTGGCACGGCGCGGCACCCGACCGTTTCATGAGCCACCTCGCACTGTGGGAAGGACCCGGCGACGGAGGCACCGAAACTACATGGGGCGACAAAGTCACCGATGAGGAATACGGCGGTCCCCGCGCCAACCATCGCTGAGACCGGACACCTCTCAGATACGTCGCATCACGGAAACAACTTTGCCCAGGATGACCGCGCGATCGCCGTCGATGACGCTGTATGCGGGATTACGAGGCTCGAGGTACACGTGACCGTCGCGACGCCGGAGCACCTTCACCGTGGCCTCGCCGTCGATCATCGCGGCGACGATCTCACCGGAATGAGCTTCGTCCTGGCGGCGCACCACGACGACGTCACCGTCACAGATCGCTGCGTCGACCATCGACTCACCACGCACCCGGAGTCCGAACACCGTGCCGGAGCCGACGAGCTCGCGAGGAAGCGCAAGCACCTCGTCGGCGTGCTCCTCCGCGAGGATCGGCGCGCCGGCCGCGATGTCACCGACGACCGGAACCGTCACGGTGTTCGACGACGACCGTTCCTTCGCGCCTACGAGGAACGGCCGCACGTCCAACTGCCGAGCCATGGCCGCTCCCCTACGGAGGAAGCCCTTCTCTTCGAGACTCTTGAGGTGCTTGGACACCGTCGACGTCGAGCGCAGACCAACCGCGTCTCCGATCTGCCGTGTGCTCGGCGTGCACCCGTTGGCAGCCACGAGATCCCGGATGGTCATCAGAATCTGCTGCTGGCGGAGCGGCAGGGAGGAGGCGTCGAGGCCACCGAACATGTCGAGATCGTCGTAATCGGTCACGACGAGAATCGTAGTGAGGGGTCCCGACATCCAGGCCAGGCAGCCGGAGTCTGCCAGAAACGGCACAGGCAGTTTGTTTCCCGAGCGGCGCATGGCACGCTGAGCTGATGGAGCCTCTCGAACCGATGCGCCCGATCAGTGTTGCAGTCGACACGCGGACCAAGACTCCACTCTGGAAGATGGTGGTGCTCTATCCGGCAGTGACATCGGTGTTCATGTTTGCCGCGCTCACCACCCGAACGGGAATTGGTCTTGTCGTACTCGGACTGGCCATTTTCGTAGTCGGCGCGACCACTTACGCGATGTCGGAGCGACGGATGCTTCGGGAGAACTCCGGGGTTCGAGTTCCATACTTCGCCGGACCTCCTGTCGCCCCGCGGCACGTCGATCTACTCGCGGCAGCAGGGATGCCCCTGCTTACGAGTGGAGCTGTGTTGACCGTCCGAGCGTCCGAAGCAGCGCGCCCCTGGGTCTTCATATCGGTGTTCGTGATAGCGATGGTCCTGGCAATAACTGTCCCGATGGTTGTGCATAACGCGCGGGTCAAGCGGACAGAATCAGCCTGAGCAGTCACGCCATACCGACATCTTGCAGCGTCACGTTCAGCCTTCCCAGACGTCGGACCGACGTCTGGGTGGTGCGACCGGTCCATCCCCCGGTGGAGCCGGCTCAGGCGCTGGCGACCTTGCTATCAGGCACGACAGGAATGTCTACCTTGCTGAACTGCAGCACACCGTCTTCGATCTCGGCGTCGTGCATCAGCTTGCGGTCGCGGTAGTAATTGTTGACCACTTTCCACGCACCGCGGGCACCCTGACGCGGCATCTCTCCGTCGCCGCGCTGGATGTAGCCCGAGGTCAGGGCTCCGCCCATGAGAGATTCTTCGGCGAAGTCCTCAGGTTCGGCGTGAACCTCGAAAGTCGTGTAGTCGCGCTTACGCATGATCTTGAGTACGCGACACAGATAGGACGCGGCCAGGTCTGCCTTGAGCGTCCAGGATGCGTTGGTGTAGCCGAGGATCATCAGGAAGTTCGGGATGTCGGAGTAGAGCACGCTCTTGTAGGCGACCGTCTCGTTGAGCTTGACGGGCTCGCCGTCGATGCTCATGGTCGCCCCGCCCAGGATCTGTACGTTCAAGCCGGTCGCCGTGACGATGACGTCGGCCTCGATTTCGCGGCCCGACTCGGTCACGATGCCCTTCTCGGTGAACGTGGCGATACGGTCGGTGACGATGTCGGCCTTGCCGCTCTTGAGCACCTTGAACAGGTCCCCGTTGGGAACCACGCACAGGCGCTGATCCCACGGGTTGTAGTTGGGGGTGAAGTGACGCAGGTCCACGTTCTTGCCGAGTTGCAAGCGGATCTGGGTGAGGAACAGCTTCTTCGCCAGCTTCGGATTGGTACGTGAGAGCTGAAAGCTGGCGCGTTGCAGTGCGATATTGCGGGCTCGACCGATCTTGTAAGCGATCTGGTCGGGAACGCGTGCAAGTTTGAGACCCTTGGCAACAGGGTCCTCGGACGGAAGCGCCTGGATCCACGTGGGCGAGCGCTGCAGCATGGTGACGTGACCGGCAGTGGGGGCCATCGACGGGATCAGGGTGATCGCGGTGGCACCGGAACCGATGACCACTACCTTCTTTCCGGTGTAATCGAGATCCTCCGGCCAGTGCTGCGGGTGCACGATCTGACCACGGAAGTCGTCCTCACCGGGGAAGGCGGGGCGGTATCCCTTGTCGTAGTTGTAGTAACCACAGGCGCCGACGAGGACGTTCGCGGTCCACGTCTCGGTCTCCCCCGTCGCCTCGACCAGGACGGTCACGGACCACTGAGCAGTCGCGCGATCGAAGTCCATTGCCACGACCTTGCGGCCGAAGTTGATGTGGTCGGTGACGCCGTATTCCTTGGCGGTTTCCTCGACGTAGTCACGGATACTGGCGCCGTCTGCGAGCACTTTGGTTCCGATCCACGGACGGAAACCGAATCCGAAGGTGAGCATGTCGGAATCCGATCGGATGCCGGGATACTTGAACAGGTCCCAGGTGCCACCGATGTTCTCGCGGCGTTCGAGGATCGCGTAAGTACTTCCGGTCTGCTCACGAATGAGGTGGCAAGCCGCGCCGATTCCGGACAAGCCAGCGCCGATGATCAGTACGTCGACATGCTGTGTCATGAGGAAACTCGTTTCGTCGGTCGTCGCGAAGCTACTTCTGGCGTCGGCAGTGACCGAGAACGATCGGCCGGCTCAGGCCGGGTTCCCTAAGGTCAGCGCCAATGAACAGGGTATGTGCAACTGACGGTAACAGTCAATATCTCGACCCGGCCGCGTACGGAACATTGAGGCGCGACGCACCGGCCTCGCGGAAACTCGATCGAGACGCCTGAATGCCTCGAGCCATTGGGGAGTCGTTCACGTCGTCGACGGAACGCCTAATGGCTCGTCTACGCGGGATACTCATCGCCCAAATATTCAGCGCCCCAGCATAATTCGAAGGTCCACGATCAGGTGTCGAACGCGCGAGTTTCCATGGGAGGACGGGCAACTGCGATATCGCCGTAACCTTCGTGCGCATCAGCGGAAAGGTCACTGCGATAGCTAACCTGCTGACGAAACCACGCTGAAAGCAACGGTTTTGGTTCCGCAGCGAAGAGAGCGGGCGGAGTGGACCTCCACCGGAGATGTAGTCGCTATGACACTCTCCAGCACAGTCACCCTGTACACCACTCATAGCGATCGAGAGTTCGCCAATGCAATCGCTGCCGGAATCAGCGCCAGGGCTTATTCCGAGCCACAAACCGCAGACATGAGCCTGTTAAGGCATCACACCAGCGATCACGGTAGAGCGCTCGTTCTCCTACCACTCGGGGGCGTCGATTGGCAGGTGAAGGAGCTCTCCGCGCTCGAGGGATCGGTCCTGGTCGGCGATCTCAGTAGCGGCAACTCCATGATTCGGGGGCTCGCAGCGGGCGCCCACGCCGTGCTCAACTCTCAACTGCCATTCGCATCCCTGCTCGATGAACTGCAGGCCGCGATCATCCCCAACTCCGCTCGGTCTGCACACGACAAGTCCTCGCTCGTACAACGCATCCGGTTGCGCACCGAAGAATTCGCACGAATCAGCAGTCTCACCGATCGCGAGTTCGAGATCGTGGGCCTTCTCTACGGAGGCTCGAATGTCGACTCGATTGCTCGAACCGCCCACATCGCACCGACCACGGTTCGCGCCCACATCCGAAGCATCCTGCAAAAACTGGGGGTGCATTCCCAGCTGGAGGCATGCGCGATGCTCCGCCGCTCTGGTCACGACGCACGCAGACACCCACTGGAACTTCGGATCGGACGCTTCTAGCAGGAAGTGCCCCAGACACACTCGCCGAGATGGGGTGCCGCCCCTGATCGAACTCGACCTTCGAAAAGATCGTCAATTTTGACGATTCGATGACGCGCCCGGACGTCGAATATTAGGTCCTACACGACACCGAAGACACGAGTGAACATCGAAAGGTGCATTCAATCAATGGAATACACACGCACAGTGCCGCGGCATCTCGTCCACAGACATGCTGTTGCCGAGGTTTTCTTGACGGACTACCGGATCGAATCGGACTCGGCGTACCAGGTTGCTGTGCAACTCCCGGTCTCGCACCGGATATTCGACGTATCGAGCGAGCAACACGATCCGCTCGGGGTGGCAGAAGCATTTCGACAGGCAGTGGTGCTTCTGTGCCACACCCGATACGAGATTCCACTGCACTACAAGTTCCTCATGGAAACGTTCAGCTTCGAGATGCTGGACGCGCTCGACGTGCAATCAGTCGCGGAGCCGTTGAGTTTCTCGATGACAGTGGACAACCTCACTCATCGCGACGGAGCGGTTTCGGGGGTCGAAGTATCGGGGATCCTCAGCGAGGGCAACCGGCACGTCGCCAGATGCAACGCTGTTGCGCGAGGAGTCAGCCCCGAGGGATACCGTCGAATTCGGCAAGGACGAGAAGACCACCGCCCGAGCCGACGCATCCTTCCTTCCGGAGCCGCGGTGGTCGGATCGGAGCGAGTCGGACGCCTAACCGATGGAGATGTGCTCATCAGCACTGATCCTGCTCGGCACGCGATGTTCTGCGCTCCCGATCCGCGCAACCACTCCCTTTTCGACCACCCCGTCGACCACATCCCAGGAATGATACTTTTCGAGGCCGCCCGACAAGCGCTCCGATTTCACATCGGCAACCCAGCAACAAAGATCGCCTCACTCTCGGCGGTCTTTCCGAGGTTCACTGAATGGGAAACGCCGTGCGAGGTGTCAACGATCCCCCTTGACGCGTCGGGCCATGTGCACCGAGTTCGGTTCACTCAAGAACTGGAAACCACCGCGGAACTCGAAATTACAGTTGCGGACCAATCATGAGAGGGAACGAACACGTTCTTCTCGTCGCGTCTACCACGTCAAGCGCTCGGTGCTTCCCACTCTCTCGGTGCAAGCGCCGCCAGTTGCATGACGTGCGCCAACTTGTCCTCGCGGACGATCGTTGGCAGCACCAGGTTCCACATCTGACTCAACCGCTCGTACAGATCGGTTCTGCCCGTCAGCATTTCCGAGAGAATCTGCACTCCGGTGAACGACCCCACCACAAATCGAGCCAACGCGTCTATATCGGTGCCCGGGACGATATCGCCGGCTTCGGCCGCTTGGGTTGCCACCTGCTTGATAGCCTCGATCCAATCGAGGTACGGCTGTTCGATGGGGCCTTGAATACTGCCGATCTCCATCGTCAACCGCATGCCACCTCGCGCGATGGGCTCGGTCACAAGCTGCCGAGCCATCTCCTGCGAAACGAGCACCAGGGTTTCGACCGCGATGTCGGAGTGCGCAGCAACCCGCCGGGTACCCTCCATCGCCATACCGTGCTGCGCTGCGATGACCGCGTGCGCAAGCTCCTCCTTGGACGCGAAATGAAAATACATCGCCCCCTTCGACACACCCCCGTGCTGCAAGATCGTGCCCAAACTGGCGGAGTACCCGAACTTCTCGAAGCTCTTCGCAGCACCCAAAATGACGGCCTGGCGCGTCAGGACAGCACGCTCCTGCATGATCTACCCAGCTCTCGTTGCCGACGGAATGAATCTCAACGATACGTCGAAAGAGCCCGCAGCAACGCTCTCGACACGGACACACCGTGACGACTCTGGTACTCGGGGCCACTGGTTTCATCGGCTCGGCAGTGATGAAACAGCTGGTTTCCCGCCACGGAAACGCTGCAATCGGTTTCGTTCGCACGGCCACCGCAGCCAAACAGTTCGGCCGTGAAGGAATCGCCACCGTGATCGGCGACATCAACGAAAGTGCTTCTCTACGAGTTGCAATGAGTCAGGCGTCGACCGTCATCTGTTGCGTGTCGTACGTGGGCGACGACGAACAACGGTGCGTTCACGTCAACCAACACGGCGTACAGAACGTTGCGTCGATGGCCGCCACCGTCGGCGTCGAACGCTTGCTCTACGTCAGTACCGCGGCCGTGTACGGGCCGGGACCGTTTCGAGACTTGCCGGTCAACGGCGCACCTCTCAGCCCCTTCTCACCTGCCAGTCGCACGCGCGCTCTCGCCGAGAAGTTCGTGCGCGACGCCGGAGGCCTGGTCGTCCGGCCGCATCTCGTGTACGGACCCGGCGACAGATGGTTTCTTCCGACACTGACGCGAATTGTCTCTCGCCTCGACTCGATCATCGACGGCGGTAGCGCTGTCCTGTCGGTAGTCGACGTAGACCTACTCGCCCGATCCATCTACGAGTTGTCGATAGAACAGCAATTTCGCTACGGCTCAACACTTCACGTCAACGAGCCTGTCCCGCGGACAGTCATCGACCTTCTCGAGCAACATGCGCGGGAGACCAACTGGACTCTGCCCCAGAACTCTATCCCCCGCGCCGACGCGGTGAAAGCTGCTGCCCAGCTGAGTCTCGACATGCACCAGATCGACATGATCAGCCTCGATCACTGGTTCCGGTCGAGACTGTACTGATGGCACACGGATCACTCTCGCCAAAACACCTGTCTCCCAACCTTTTCAGCCCTCTCCATTGTTCAGCCTCAGCAATCAATACGACCTATTTCGCAGTCACTACAGGCAAACAGAGAGCTCTGATCGACGAAAACCACGGCTACACAAAGACGGCAGTGATCGCGCACACCAAAGAAGCGGCGTTCACGCGACTGGCAGCAGCCTGGGGCTCCCTTCCGTCCGCCTTCGCCGCCGAATGCAGTGTGTGGCGATCATGTCGTGCGCGACGGGACCGTCGGGATTTCCGACATCAAAGGAGAAAGTTCTCCGTCTCAACGACCTCGGCTACCGTCATCTGAACCAGAAAACGGGAGAACAGATGCTCACTGCGGATATTTTGCTGTCGGGCCCGCGCGGACGCCGGATGCTGCTCGCGTATGCGATCGACGCCGAACGCGCCCTGCGTCCCGAGCCAGGCGACGACATGTTCCGCATCAACGCTCACCGGGCGGCGTATCACCTCGACATCGGACAAGGAACCTCCCAAGTGTTGTTCGGCCCGGGCGCCGAAGAGGCCCGGCAGACCATAGTCACCGCGGAGGGCGTGGCGCGCAGCCTCACGGAAATATCGCTCCCCGACGTCACCGCCGTCGATCTACGCTCCGCCCTCGCAGAAGCGGTCGATGCGGCGCGTTACTGGCAGGATCCCGACGGAGAAGACGTCCTCGTCGCCACCGAAGTTATGCGAGATGAGCTTCGACGCGTCGCCGAGCACATCGCCGGCTCCGAATGCGCGCGGTGGTGGTCAACCTCGCTCGCCTCATCCGACCAATGGTCGATTCTGAGCAGAGGTGAGGAATCTCCGGACACAGACGAAGTGCCTGCTGCGCAACAACTCCTCAGCGAGTGGCGCACGAGCACCCTGGAATCGGAAGCGAGAGCTGAACGTGACCGCCCGGTGGACCCCGCGGCGAACTGGTCAGGTTATTGGTGGTCGAATCCACCCACTCAGGGTTCGACGAGGGCGCTGTTCGACGGGACTCCGGCGGGCTTGTGGTTCGTCGAAGACAGCATGGGATGGGAACGGGTCGTCGTCCGAGCATTGCGGCCACCGACTGGCGCACGCATCTACGAGATCGACAGCGCGCAAGCCTGGTCGGAGCTGTGCAGACGGTTCCCGCTCGAGGTCACCGCAGAAACGCGGCAGGTTTGGTATCGGACTACCGGCCGATCAGGCAGGTGGGTCATCCCCGACTGGGTGCAGGTCGCGGAAAGATTTGAGGGAGTGCACCTTACCGTGACGGGATACCTCGCGGCAGCAGGAACCGCGATCGAGGTCGATACCGAGACGGCGAGCGTCATCGCGGGCTGGGCACCCGACGAAACATACTGGTTCACCGATGCTGCCACCTACATTTCCGAGCCGTGTGCTTGGGTGCTGCACGACGGCCCGGAAGTGACCGACCAGCCCGCATGGACGCTGGAATCGCAGCAATGACCCGCACGTGAGGGTCTGCTAGGCATGAGGTTCCGTGAGGAATCGATCGCAGTTGCCCTTCGAGTCGAGTCAACTGCCCCGTGCGCGGTCGGCAGGAGCACTCACGTGCACGCAGACATGCGGAAGGGCGGTACCCCGCCCAGGCCGATCCGAACCCGAGTGCCCTAGATCACAAAGGTAAACCTATCCACAAATCGCCAAATGTCCTACATTTGACTCATGCCGGATTCCCGTATCGCACCCACCGCACGCAACATCCCACTTTCAGTGCAGATCGCGGAACAACTGCGGTCCCAGATCACTTCTGGCAACTGGGAATTAGGGGAGAAGATCCCCGGCGAGCATCAACTTGTCGAAATGACCGGCGCGAGCCGCAATACGGTCCGGGAGGCCATTCGCGGCCTCGTCCATGCCGGCCTCCTCGAAGCACGCCCGGGAGACGGAACCTACGTCTGCGCGAGCTCAGAACTCGAAATTGCACTTCAAAGACGTGCAGCGGCGGAGAACGTGCTCGAAATCTTCGAAGCCCGTGAAGCTTTGGAGCTCTACGCCGCCCGACTCGCAGCCGAACGAGCCCTGCCCGAAGACATCGACCGAATGACTCGGGCTTTGGATGGCCGAGACGCTGAGCCCGACGTCGCCAAATCCGTCGAGTACGACCTCGACTTCCACCTGGAGATGTTCGCAGCGAGCGGGAACCAACTGATCACGGACATCTACCGCAGTCTCGATCGCTCTGACACCATGAGCATCCCACAAGGTAAGTCCGACAAGGAGACTCGACAGCTGTTCATCGGACCTTGGACCGACGACGACCCACACCGGCAGCTGCTTGCGGCCATCCGTGACCGCGATCCGGACGGCGCAGCCGCCGCAGTGGTCCGACTGATGGACCACAGCCGATCCCTCTTTCTGCAAAACATGCCGAAGTAGCTGACACACAAGAGGTTCAGCGCACAGACAATCTCAGAAGGGCACACCTATGGCTAACGTCATCTCCGACACCGAAAACGTGGCGTCTGCCCCGAGCGCGATACCGATAATGCGCCGAGGACTCGTTATCGCTGGCATTCTTCTCATCGCAGCCAATCTTCGAGCCTCAATCACAGTCGTCGGCCCGCTACTCGGTGAGGTACGCACCGATCTCGATATCTCGTCGACAACAGCATCAGCGCTGATCAGCCTTCCACTGCTGTGCTTCGCAGTGTTCTCCCCCGTTGCCCCGGTCATCGCAGCTCGATGGGGAATGGAACGGACACTCGCAGCAGCACTCGGCATGCTCGCCTTAGCGATCGTGATCCGCTCTGTTCCGTGGATGCCTGCGCTGTGGATCGGTACCGTATCGCTCGGCATGTCCATCGCAACAATGAACGTTCTACTGCCGGCGCTCCTCAAACGAGACTTCCCGACCGAAGCCGGCCGTTTGACCGGCATCTTCTCGGCGGTCTCTGCAGCCGTCGCCGCAACCGCATCCGGACTTGCCGTGCCGATCGCCGGTCTCACCGATCACGGTTGGCGGATCGCATTCGGAATCTGGGCTGCTATGGCTCTCATAGGATTTGGGGTGTTCCTTCCCCAACTTCGCCGACGCACGCTTCCGAAACACGATCATGCTGCGGCTTTGGATTCCCATCCAGGCGGCCATCGCTCCCCCTGGCGCTCAGCACTCGGGTGGCAGATCACAATATTCATGGGCGTCCAATCTCTCTTCTTCTACACCGTTCTGACATGGTGGCCCACCATTGAAGAATCACACGGCACTACCGCGGCTACCGCCGGACTGCATCAAGGCATCATGCAAATATTCTCGATCGTCGGCAGCCTCCTCACAGCAGTGCTCCTGCACAAACTGCCCAAGGATCAGAGAGGAGCCGTCCTCGGGCTGGTGTCGGTCGCCGCAGTGGCAGTTCTCGGCCAACTCCTCCTCCCCTCCTGGGCCCTGCTGTGGAATGCATTCCTCGGCATCGGCATCGGCGGATCGATTGTCATTGCCTTGTCCTTCTTCGCAATACGCACTGTCAATCACGGTCAAGCAGCGGCACTCTCGGGTATGGCACAGTCCGTCGGATACCTTCTGGCCGCCACCGGTCCTCTCGTTTTCGGTGCACTGCACGACGCCGTCGATTCCTGGACGACTCCGCTGATCGCGTTGCTGGTGCTGCTGGCCGTGCAACTCGTCTTCGGCTCCCTCGCCGGCCGCAACAAGACACTGGGATAAGCGAACCACGGTCGCCTCGAATCCACCCACCAACCTCCCCAGACCCGTGCCGCGACCCGAACTGTCGTCGACGTGCTGAGGTCCGAGGATGTCGACGAGACAGCGGGGCGCTCAACGGCCTACCGAATTGCACCCGGCCCATCCCCGACTGGTGGATCGGAGCCGGAAGTCGATAATGAGGGCATGAACGAGACACAACCCCACAACCTCGAACGAGAGCGCTGGCGCACGCTGCCAACTCCACCGTCGACCGAGTTGATCGAGATGGTCGGGGACGGACCTTCGAGCGCAGACTTCGACCTTGCTGCACCAGTGGCACAGCAGGGGTGAGACAGTCACGACATTCCGGTATCCCGCAGGGTGATGTTCAGCCGCCCGGACGGCAGACCTATGTCGGGACTTGCACTTCCCGCAATAACTTTCGGCACTCCGTGATATGCGAACCGAGACTCTCCACCGAAGACGAAGAGATCACCCGAATGGAGTTCGACGTCGGTGTACGGCTTGTTCCGGTTCTCGGAATTCCCGAATCGAAAGACACAACTCTGCCCGACACTCAGTGAGACGACGGGAGCGTCGCAGCGCTCGTCCTTGTCCTGGTGCATTCCCATCCGAGCGCCCTCGTCGTAGAAATTGATCAGCGCGGTGTCCGGCGTGTACCGCTCCCCCGCAGTCGGATCATCATAGGCAGCGGCAACTGCGGCCCGGCCGAGATCGACGAGCCAGTCAGGCACCGCTGCGACAGGCGCACCGTTCACGTCGTCGGCGATGCGCGTGTACTTGTACGGCTGCCAATGCCAACCGAGACAGACTGTTTGCACCGACATCTTGTGCCCACCAGGGACAACAGCGGAGCGCATCGGTACGGGTGCGGTCGCCCACCGTCGGCACTCGGCCACCAAGAAGCGTTGCTGTTCGACGCTGAGCCAATCCGGAACGAGGATCGCCCCCGGCGCCACTTCCAATCGTGGCCGAGGAATCAGAGCGTTCATGGTTTCCACGCTAATCGGTTTCGAAGCATTGACACCCTCGGCATGGGCTCGTATCGTAATCAACAGGTTGGTTGATAAAGGAGATGGTTGACAAGTGATCGTGGATCCAGGGGCAGACGAGCGTCTCGACAAAGCGTTCATGGCGCTTGCCGACCCGGTACGACGGCGGATCATCGCCCGCCTGAGCACCGGCCCCCAAACGGTCAACGAGTTGGCCGAGCCGTTCGAGATCACGAAACAGGCCATCTCCAAACATATTCAGGTACTCGAAGCCGCGGGTTTGGTCACTCGCAGCCGCGAAGCCCAGAGGCGGCCGGTACATCTCAACGCCGCAACTCTCGAGGCTTTGACCGCCTGGATCGACCGCTATCGACTGATCCACGAACAACAGTTCCGCAAGCTCGATCACCTACTCAGCACCACACAGAAGGAGACTTAGCCATGGCTACCACCAATCCCGTCACCATCACGGCTCCTGAGGGCGTGCCGTACATCGACATCACCCGCGAATTCGACGCACCCGTCAGTGCCGTCTTCGCAGCTCATTCGAATCCCGATCTGGTCAAGCAGTGGCTCGGCCCCAACGGATACGAGATGGAGATCGACGAATACGAGTTCGTGAGCGGCGGTCGATACAAGTACGTCCATCGCAACCCCGAGGGCGAAGAGTTCCGGTTCAACGGTGTATTTCACGTCGTTCGCGAGAACGACTTTGCCATCCAGACCTTCGAATACGAGGGATTTCCCGACGTCGTCAGCATCGAATCGATCACGTTCGAGGATCTGGGCAACGGACGCACCCGCCTCTCCGGCCATTCCGTATATCCGAGCCTCGAAGCGCGAGACGGAATGATCGAGAGCAATATGGAGCTCGGCGTCACCGAAGGTTACGAACGCCTGGACAAGATCGTCGCGCAACTCTGACCACCTGTTTGCCCGAACCTCCTCAGCGAAAGGCAGTTTCATGGACTGGACCCTCGAAGTAGTCATCGTTCCCGTCAGTGACCTCGACCGCTCCATCGAGTTCTACCGTGACAAGGTCGGTTTCGATCTCGACCACCACACCGTCAACGAACACATGACGGTCGCCCAGCTCACTCCGCGTGGTTCGGGCTGCTCGATCGTCATCGGGAACCTGCCGTCGCAGACCGAGATGACCCCTGGTTCGTTGAAGGGATTGCAGTTGGTCGTGGCCGACGCTGCAGCGGCTCGCCAAGAGCTCATCGGCCGCGGCGTCGATGCCAGTGAAGTCACCGTCTTCGACGAGCGTGACGGGGGCACCTTCTTCGGATTCGCCGACCCGGACGGCAATACCTGGGCTGTCCAGCAGCTGAAGGTCCGCGGCGACAAGCCGCTCATTCCGAAGGAGTACCGCGACCGCTTCGGCGCGTAGCAACTACCTTCCAGGCTGCGTAACCTTCGGGCATGCAGACGGCACAGGGGCGATAGCCGGCCGCAATCGCGGTCGGCTCGTCCGCGAAGAACACCCGACTGGCGACATACCCGCCACGCGCGATTGCCTGCGCAGCCCCTCGACAGTCGAGTCGCCCGTAGATCTTCGTTTTCCGGTGCCCGCCAAGCACACCGGGCGTCGAACTCTCGTAGGGTTTGTTGCGAGCGTCGCGGAGAATGTACGTCTTACTCGGCATCGTGAAGCACCAATCCCAATGTTCGACGCGTACCCGAGTGCACCACGCTGACACCATGTCGCACAGGGGTTCTCGACCACCCACGAGAACTCTGCACCGGTCGATCCCGCGTGGTGAAGATCAACGCGTGACCTTGCCCGAGAACTGTCACCGTCCCTTTCGACTGGGCGCGCGGCCGCTGTTCCACGAGCAAGAACTCGCCGCCGGCGTGGTCGATGCGAGGTCTGTCGAGCCCGATCACGACTTGCAAGGGAAACACCAACTCTCCGTACAAGTCCCGATGCAATGCATTCCAGTCACCAGGTCCGTAGGACAGAAGGATCGGGGTAGGGCGATTCTGACCGGCGTCGTGACACTGATCGATCCATTCTTCGAAAGAATCCGGCCACGGTGCACCCTCGCCCAGCTTGAACGCCCACTCCCGCGCCACGGGCAGGAGGTGTCGGTAGAAGGCGGATCGCATAGCCGTGATCGGCTCCGGTACGGGATCACCGAAGTACCGGTACTCCCCTTGACCGAAGCGGTATCGAGCCATGTCGACGGTGCTCCGGAACCGGTCGACCTCCGAGTACCAGGAAGCAATTTCGCGACACTCCGACTCGTCGAGTATCGGCGCCGTCTGGGCACACCCACTGGAGTCGATTCCCTCGATCAGCGCAGGCCAATCGAGGGATTCAACACGAGCAGACAGAGCGGTGAAGAGGTCCATACGTCGTAGACGACGCGGCGGTCAGGAATGTGAGAATGCCAGCAGCTGGTCAGCCAGATCGTTGTACGTACGGGCGATCCCGGCATAACTGAGCACGGGTTCCGGATTCCAGGTCCCGATCTTCCCCGCCTTCACCGCGGGCAAGTTGGACCACGCAGGATTGGTTCCGAGCGTATCCAGTTGCAAACTGGACGGGCGATCGTCGAGGAAGATCATGTCGGCCGGATAGTGGTCCGCCATCTCCCAAGCCAGTTTCTCGACGTAGACCGACGATCCCGCGGCCGGATCGACGACGGCAAGGCCCAATCCCGCCAGATCTGCAAGGATCGGGAATCCCGAACGACTGACACGAATCGTGTCCGGATCTGCGGACGCGAACAAAACCTGTGAATTATTCAGCGAAGAAGCAACTTCGGAGATCCGTGCACGCGCAGCGTCGTAGTCTTTTCGCTGAGCCTCCATATCCTGGTCCGCCCCGAGTTCCACGGCGAGTTCCACGATCTCTTGCACGGTTCGGTCGATGGTTCCTGCTGCCGTTTCCACGAACAGTACTGTCGACAAGCCTTTCACCGCATCCAAGTTCGCCTCGTCGAGTAGTGCCGAACCACGCAGCTGAGGGACTATGACGACGTCCGGCTCCAGCGAAGCGATCTTCTCGAGTTCCACTTGTCCCCAGAGCTGCCCGACCATGTCGGTCTTCGCGAAATCCAAATTGCCGGAGATGCTGGTGTCCGTTGATCCCGGCGATCGTGTCAGTGCCCCGAAAACTCCGACAGGCACCAGTCCGTAATCCCACAGAGCACCCGCGATACCGGTGTAGGTGACAAATGTCCTTGGTGGTGAATCCAATTCGATCAGATTGTCGCGATCATCGGTGAAGGACCAGCCTGCGTCGCCTTCGCCCCCGGCGTCTGCGTCCGAACGCGAGCAACCGGCCGCTGCCAGCGCAGCAGCCAATCCTGCTGCAGCGCCGAGGAACCTGCGGCGATTCCAGTCCATCTCGATACGCCGGTGCGGTCGTGGAGTGAACAGCGTGGTCATGTGTGTGCCCTTTCGGCGATTGGTTGAACTGTTTCAGGAGTTGACGAACGAGAAAAGAGAAGGATCGACACCAAACCCGTGAGCATTCCGACGCCGGCACAGAAGACCAACGGCCACAGCAAGGCGAACTCGTCCGGACCGACGAAGAGCGAGCCGCACAACGCAATTCCGACGGCAAGCCCGAATTGACGCGACGAGTTGGCTGTTGCCGAAGCCGTCCCGGCGCGCTCTGCCGGGGCGTCCGACATCGCGGCACCCGGCAGCACCGGCGACACCATCGCCGAACCGACACCGGTCAGAATCAGCCCGGCGATCAGTGCGGGCCAGACCGGCTCGGCGAGAACGTACAGCATGGCCACGCAACCGATTCCGCAAAGGATCGTCCCGAATCCGAGCGACAGTCGAAGGTCGACGCGCTGAAGCCGTGATCCACACAAGGCCGATACGAAGACAAAAGCGAGCGGTTGAATCGAGAGCACGAGTGCGGCCGCCGATGCCGACAGTTCCAGCCCGTTCTGCAGCCACAGTGAAAGGACTACGAGCGGGCCGTAGGCCGCGAGGTAGTACCCGAAAGCAGCGACGAGGACGCCGTCGAATTTCAGGGATCGGAACAATGCCGGATCGAGCATCGGACTGCTGCCTCGACGCTGCCAGCACACAAACGCCGTCAGCGCACCGATTGCGATCAGGAAGGCAAGAGCTGTCGACGACGAAGCCCACCCGATGTCGCCGCCCCACGTCACGCCGAGAACCGCGGCAACGGCAGCGAGGGTGAACAAAACGATTCCGGCCCAGTCGATGTTGTCGTCGCCGCGCTCACTGTCGGCGAAACAGAACACAGCCATTGCGAGCGCCACTGCGGCCACGGGGATTCCGAAATAGAAGACCGCACGCCAGTCGAAGAACTGCGTCAGCAGCCCTCCTGCAACGTTGCCGATTCCCGCCGCCAATCCAGCGACGGCACCCCACGCGGCAAAAGCCACGTGCCGATCGCGGCCCGAATAAGCGTCGCCAAGCAGAGGCAGGAGTGTCGCGAACATCGCCGCACCGGCAATTCCTTGCGCGCCGCGAGCAACGACCAGAACCGTGATGTCCGGAGCAATCGCGCACACGGCCGTTGCAACCAGGAACACGACCAGTCCACAGATGTAGAGGCGTTTGCGTCCCCACGCATCGCCGAGTGCGCCCATGCCCACAAGAAGCGCGGCAAGAGCCAGCGTGTAGGCGTCGACGACCCATGACATCGCGCCCGTACTGCCGTCCAAACCGACTGCGATGGCCGGCACCGCGATCGTTGTGATCGTGGCGTACGTCAGTAACAGGAAAGTTCCGATGCATGCGGCGATGAGCGGCAGCCATCGTCGTGCCGACATGGTCAACCTCCGGGTAGGGCGGTAAGTGCGCCCTAACTATGAAGGTTCAAGTGAACTTGAAGTCAAGCGCCGCTTCGACACGAATGTCGAGCTGCTCGAGCAACCACGGGCACTGCATCGGACGCTCTTGCCGACACGTCAGGTGATGCTCGAGGATCAGCTTCGCTCGCGTAGCAGCGGCGATCTGTGCCTCGAGTGTCGACACTTGATCTGCGAGAACCGTCGAGAACTGGTCGGACGTGGTGTCGGTTTCGATGAAGGACCGCACCTGTTCCAAGGACATTCCCGTCTCGGTGTACATCCGGATCAATGCCAGCCGGCGCAGCTCACGCTGCCCGTACCAGCGTTTACCGCCAGTTCGCGACCGCGCGGACAGCAGTCCTTCGTCCTCGTAATAACGCAAGGTCGACGCCGCAATTCCGAACGATTTTGCAACCTCGCCGATCGGGATCAAGTGCTCACGCATTCACCGATCGTAGGCTGAACGCGTAGGCGGTTCCGGCAGTTATGTGTGACTTGGCATACTGACTAACGGAAGGGGTCGCGTAAGTGATCTCACGGCAAAATGCTGGATGCGCTCGTTGAACGAGGGAGAGCTGTGCTGGATCCAACGCGACCTGTCGGGCCGTACTCGTCAGGAGTGCCCGCCACTGCCCTCGAAGTCCGCATGCCGGACCTCGAACGCTTCGGCCTCGCCCAGTTGTGGCGTTCCGCGATCATCGCCGTCGTGTTGTCGACGTCGATCATGCTGGCACTGATCGTGTGGCCTTTCCGCAAGCGTGGACGCACGTGGGCTGACGCCGCTTCCGACGGGATGGTCGACGGCTTCATCGCGCTGGGTCCCACCTTCGTCAAGCTCGGGCAACTGGTCGCGTCGTCGTCAGGCCTGTTCCCCGCCCCCGTCGCCAATGCATGCCTACGTTGCCTCGACGACGTTCCGTCATTTCCTGCCGAGCAGGCCAGAAGTGTCGTGCACGAAGACCTCGGATACTCCGTAGACGACCTGTTCGCGAAATTCGACGACGTACCTCTCGCGGCCGCGTCGGTAGCGCAGGTACACGCGTGCGTTCTGCACGATGGCCGCGAGGCCGTCATCAAGATCCAGCGTCCGGACATCTATGCGCGGATGCTGATCGACCTGAGGGCGGCGTACTGGGGCGCGAACATCCTCGAGAAGTTTGTCGAGTTCCTTCGAATTGCCAATGCCACCGCCATCATTCGCGATCTGCACAACGCAACGATGACGGAGTTGAACAGCGCGGTCGAGGCCGACCGGCAAACCACTTTCCGGAACAACATCAGCGCATTCGGTGACAACAAAGGAGTCACGACACCGGAGGTGTACTGGGACTACTGTGGTCCCCGCGTCATCTGTATGGAACGCATGCGCGGCGTTCCACTGGATCGGTTCGTCGCCGGTCCGGACGGCATCGACGAAGCCCGCATGCTGATCCGGCGCGGAGTGAAGGTCTGGCTCGAATCAGTCATCGTTCACGGTCCGTTCCACGGAGATGTCCACGCGGGAAATTTGTGGGTCCTCGACGACGGCCGGATAGCGATGCTCGACTTCGGCATCGTCGGCGTCCTTCCCGAGACCTGGAGATCCATCCTTTCCGACATGTTCCGAGCCACCCTCATCGACGGTGATTTCGCCCGTGTCGCCCGCGGAATTCGATCCTTGGGATATGCAACCGACTACGAGGTCGACGACGATCAGCTCGGTATGCAGGTCGCAACGGCCCTGGCCCCGATTCTCGGCCGTGACCTGGGTGAACTCAAGCTCAGTGAATTGATCATGGCACTGATTCAGTTGGGCAAGCAGTGGGGCGTTGCGAGTCCCGAGGAATTGGTTCTTTTCGGTAAACAACTCGGATACTTCGAACGATATGCGACGGCTTTGGCACCTGGTTGGGTGATCGGACAAGACCTTTATCTGTTCAAGAACGTTTTTCCAGAGGCAGTCGCCGAAAAGGTGCAGGAACTCGGCATCACCATGCCCGACGAATAAATTTGTCCCCTATTTCCTTATTCTGCATTTCGTCTGTCGGGGTTAGCCTGTAGTGACCCACTGGCCGAGGAGCAAATGTGCAGCCACTTTCTGTAGCCCTCCCGCAAGCGTCGACAGGTCCGAGGAATAACGGGCCGAGTGTCGGCACCACCCTCGGCGCCCTCATGCATTCCACGGACAAGTCCGTGATCGAACTTCTGGAAAGCCCGGACGGACTCGATGTCGAAATCCGTTCGATCGCCCTCGTCGAGTCCTCCGATATCGACGGCACCGACAGCCGTGGTGCGATCTCCGACATTTACCTTCCCGTGGGAGTTCCCGAATCGACGTTGACGCAGTGGCTGCGAAAGTTCGAAGGCAGGCCGGCGAGGCGTCGTCCGAAGCTCTTGCTCGTCAAGAATGCGCGCGAGGCGACAACGCTTCTCACCGCCGCACGCAACATCGGAATCGCAGTGGCCGCGGTACATCCGCAGGCTAGTTCCGGACACGTCTATTCACTCGTACAACGACTTCTGACACAGAGCATGTACCGTTCGCGGGCCGTCTCAGGAGCTGTGGCCGGTGGCGATTCGGATCTGTTCGCGCTCTCGGAGACGATCGCCGAATTGACCGGCGGACTCGTGACGATCGACGACACGGCACTCCATGTCATCGCATATTCAGCTGCTCACGAAGGTGAAGACGAACTCCGTCAGCTCTCCATACTGGGCCGGGAGTGGCCGATCGAATACACCGAATGGATAGAGCGCAGAGGCGTGTTCGAGCATCTCAGGCGATCGGACGAGGTCATCAGTCTGCCCTCCGAGCCGAGCATCGGAGCCGCGCACAGGTTGGCTGTGAGCATCACCCGCCCGGACCTGTCAGCGCCGACGGGTTCTGTTGCACACCAACACAATCTCGGCAGCATCTGGGTGCAGCGCGCCTCTGAACCTCTTTCCGACGACGCCCAAGCGGTATTGCGGGGTGCAGCGGCAGTCGCCGCACGCATTCTCATGCGAACCTTGGACGCCTCCAGCCGCGAGAATGCCCAGTTACAAAGGCTGTTCGGCGTTCGCTCCGGCGGAGTCGACATGCACTCGCTGGCCGGCTCCTTCGGCATCAACACCGACGGACCGTCTGCGGTCATCGGATTTGCGACATCACTCGCGCCCGGATCGAATCTCGATCGAATCACCAACGCCTTGCGCCTGCGCGCCAGCGCATTCCGCAGCGACGCGGTCACAACGATCATCGACAACCGGATCTACGTGCTGTTTCCTCAGGCCGAACACGAGGTCGCGATCAGCGACTGGGCTCACGACACCGTGCGAGTAGTCGAGGCCCGTGCGGGCATCAGCGTGCGCGCCGCCGTCGCGGTCCCGATCGCGCGATTGCACGGCGTACCCGAGGCGCGTCGAGAAGTGGACCGCGTGCTCGATACCACTGATGATCACGAAACCTCGAAGGTCACCACACTCGCGGCGTCACGCACCGCGGTGTTGCTGGGCGAGATACTCGACCTCGTTGCTGATCACGAGCGATTGCGAGACCCTCGTATCGACAGACTCGTCTCCTACGACGACAAGAACACCTCTGACATGCAGTTCACGCTCACGGCCTACCTGACAGCTTTCGGGGATGTGAAGAAGGCCGCCTCGTCTCTGAAAGTACATCCGAACACCCTGCGCTACCGCATTCGGCGCGCTGAACAGATCATGGGCATTTCGTTGGACGAGCCGGATACGCGACTGCTCACCGAACTGCAACTCGCCATCTTGGGACGCACCCCGGACGAGTCTGAAAGATACGAAACGTCCGATCAGTGAGATAGGCCTCGAGCCCGTCCTGAACTCTCGAGTAGACAACTGAGGAAGCCGAAGAACAACTCTTACCTCAGGAGATACCTTGCGCACTCGTGGAGCCGTCATTCGCCAAGCACCAGGCACATACGAGGTGGTCGATCTCGAACTCGATTCACCCCGCAGCGGCGAACTCACTGTCAAAATGGTCGCCTCAGGCCTGTGCCACTCGGACGATCACATCGCCAGCGGCGACCACGGAGTCGGCCGCTACCCCATCTGCGGCGGACACGAAGGCGCCGGAATCGTCGTCGAGGTCGGGCCGAACACGGAAGGATGGTCCGAGGGCGATCATGTCGTGTTCTCGTTCCTCGCCGCCTGCGGCCGTTGCCGTTGGTGTGCAAGCGGAATCCAGAACCTCTGCGACAACGGCGCCGCCATCATGACTGGCAGCAGACCCGGCGAAACCTCGAGTTACAGAATGTCTCTCGACGGTCAGCCCGTCGCACAAACCTGCGGCCTGTCCACCTTCAGTGAATACACCACGGTCAGCACTCTCTCGGCTGTGAAAGTCGACAAGCACCTGCCACTCGACGCTTTGTGTCTGCTCGGCTGCGGCGTCGGAACCGGTTGGGGCGCCGCGGTCAACTCCGCTCAGGTGTATCCCGGGCAGACTGTCATCGTCATGGGCGTCGGCGGAATCGGAATCAACGCGGTGCAGGGCGCCTCGCATGCCGGCGCCGCCCACGTGATCGCGGTGGACCCGGTTGCGTTCAAGCGCGACAGTGCATTGAAGTTGGGCGCCACCCATGCCGTGGCCACCATGGAGGAAGCCACCGACCTAGCGCGCTCGTTCACCAACGGCCAGGGCGCGGATTCGGCCATCGTCACCGTCGGCGTGACCACCGGAGAACATGTCGCGCAGGCATTCTCGTCGATCCGCAAGGCAGGAACCTGCGTCGTCACCGGCCTCGGGAAGATGACGGACGTCGGAATTCCCGTGAGCCTGATGGAACTCACGCTGTACCAGAAGAGAATTCAGGGATCCCTGTTCGGTGCATCCAATCCCACCGCCGACATTCCCTGGATGATCGATCTCTACACCAGCGGCAAGCTCGAACTCGACGGACTGATCACCAACCGATACACCCTCGACCAGATCAACGACGGTTTCGCCGACATGCATGCCGGTCGCAACCTCCGTGGAATCATCGCCTTCTGAGCGAGTTCTCTCCGGACTTTCGATCGAGAGCAAGTCCGGAGAGATCCTCACTACAGCTTCACCAGGCGTTCATGGTGTCGAGGATTTGTCCTCTGGCCATCCACAATTCAGCAGACCAATACGGCCACGAGTGAATTCCGGCGGGCGGAAAGCTGTACGTCGCTGGGATTCCCAAGGATTTCAGGCGAATTTCGAATGCACGCGCGTGCACCCACGAGAGCGCCTCGAGCCCCATACCCGTCGCCGTGTGGAAGTAATCGATCGGCGCAGAGGGATGATCGTACGGTCCCGGGATGCCGTTGGACGACGAAATGTACATCGACAGTCCGCGAAGCGATTCCGCGTTGACGAACGGGTCGTTGCGAAGCCACCCGGATGACCACGGCGGACCCCACATCGAATCGACGTTGTACCGGCCGGCGTCGAACATGGCTACGCGGATCGCTTCACGCATACCCGGACCCGAGATATTGATGTAGCCGGACAGCGAGCCCGCGAACTTGAACTGATCCCGATGATGCCCCGCCAGGTTCAACGCGGCACTGCCGCCCATCGACAACCCGATGATCGCATTGTTGGTTGGTGAAACGCCATACCCTGCAAGGAAGTCCGGAAGCTCGCGGGTGAGGAACGTTTCCCACCTGTACGTTATCGGCTGAGCGTTGAAATTGGACGGCGCGTACCAATCCGTGTAGAAACTCGACTCACCGCCGACCGGCATCACCAACGTGATGTTGTCATTGCGGTACTGATCGAGTGCGTTCGTTTCGAAACTCCAAGCATTTCTGTCGTTTTGCGCGCGAAGACCGTCGAGCAGGTACAACGCGGCGTTGCCACCGCGCGCGGCCCACTGCACCTGAACCTTGATGTTTCCCATCGAAGACGGGACCCACAACTCGTCGTACCCACCCCATGGCGCCGAGCGCGCCGGAGTAGCACTCGCGGCGGTCGGACCGAACATACCGCCGAGCAGGAATATCGACAACAACGCCGCTACGAGCACCCGCACCCGCCGTGTATTGCGTTCGGGCAACGTGAATCTGATTCTCTGCAAGGTTGTGTCTTTCCCCGAAACTGCGCATCAAGAAACTCGCTTCGGTAAGTGCATCGTCGGTTCCACTGTCGACGTGTTTGTCCCTTTCCGGGGGCTCCGGTGTTACAAAGTCGAGGTCATCGCAACAATCGGACAACTGTCGTGCCGAGCGAATCCAGGTGGCGAAAAGCACAATTCACGAAGCACGCTGAATGCGCTCACTCAGCCGAGTGACGAAGCGATCGCATCACGACCTGCGGCAGCACACGCTTGGTCCTGCATTCCGTCTGGAGCGCCACCGACACCGATACCGGCGATCGACCCGGCTCCAGCCTTCAATGTGACTCCACCTGCAAGGAAGAGAGTGCCGGGAAGGTCGGCGATGGTTGATCCTTCGCCTTTGGTACGCTGCGAGAGGTCACTGGTGTCGGCTCCGAAAGCTGCAGAGGTGTATGCCTTCTCGCGTGAGGCTTCCACCGTGTGCTGGGCTGCGTTGTCGCCGCGCAACATGGCGATGACATTTCCCGCGCGGTCTACGACGGAGACGGTGACGAAGCCGAGACCGTCGGCGCGGCATTTCGCCAGGGCCGCACCAGCAGCCTTCACTGCTGCGTCGGCACTGAGTCGATTCTGAGTGACAATCGCCGAATCACCGGTCGCGGCAGGCTGCTGCGTGGCAGTAATCGACGTCGTGCTCGATGCGTTCGCCACCGGTGTGTCGGTGGTCGAGCATGCGGCGCTGGCAAGGATTGCGACAACCGGAACGGCGACAGCGAGCGTACGGGGAAGTCGTGTGTAAATGCGGTGGTTCATGTCGGGCACACTTTCAATCGAATGATTCGAAACCGTCCACTACAGCGTCGCGTCCGGGGGCGGGTGCGCACATCGGGCGCTCGGGTGACGAACCGTGCCCCCTACGGCTACCCGGATATCATCCGAATGGTTGATACGACGGCCTGGTGCCCTCCGTAACATTCGAGGGATGAGTAACGGAGCCATGAACGCCGACGCCGAACGCGGCCTACGCGGCCCGTTGGCGTATGCGATCCACGCGTCGTTCTTCGTACTGCTGTCTACATCGGGAGTTCGGTACGTCACAGTCCACGGGACCAGCGGTCGGTTCGGGGTGGTACTCGTCCTGGCCGTGGTCCTCGCCCTGCTCTACGCCGTCATGGCCACGGTGTCCTCGCGAGATGTGGTTCGCCAACGGCTGTGGATGTGGCCGGTACTGAGCGCATGGGCAGCGCTGGTCTGGCTTGCCCCGAGTTTCGCGTGGTGTGCGTTTCCCGTTCTCTTCCTCTGCATTCGTCTGTATCCGAGCAAGATCGCCTACCCCCTCGTCGGGATCCTGGGCGTCCTCGCCGGTATCGCGTTCTACCGGGTCACCGGTCGTGCCGAATTGGTGACACTTCTCGGGCCGCTGTGCACCGCGGCACTGGTCGCGGCCGCGTACGGGCAGATGGAACGAGATGCCCGAGAACGCCTTCGGCTTCTGCGTCAGATAGCAGAAGCGCAATCTGCATTGGCAGATACCGAACGCGCTGCCGGCGTTGCCGCTGAGCGAGAGCGCCTCGCGCGCGAAATCCACGACACCGTTACCCAGGGACTGGCGAGCGCCCTTCTACGGCTCGAGGCAGCCGAACAAACGTGGAATACAACGGGTTCGCCGTCTCGAGCCGATGTCGATGCCGCAGCAGAGAACATCCGAACCAGCTTGATGCAGAGTCGCGACCTCGTCCACGATCTGGCGCCGACCAAGGGCGGCACGGGCGACTTCGACGCCTTGGTCGTGGCCGCCGCCCGCCAGTTCGTCCCGGCCGTTCGGATCCGCACCGTCGGTGAAGCCGTCATCTTGCCCTCGGACGTAGCTCATGCCGTCGTGCGAGTGGTCTCGAGCGCGTCCTCCAACATCGCCCGCCACGCTCGCGCCGAAACGGCGGGCGTGACGATCACGTATCTCGACCACTCCGTCTCCGTAGACATCTTCGACGACGGCGTCGGCTTCGATCCGGGAAAGCTCGCCGACCATTCTCGGTACGGTGGATACGGCCTGCGTGCGATGCGAAGCCGCGTCGCACAGCTCGGCGGATCGTTCACCGTGGAAAGTGCACCGGGAGACGGCACCGTCGTCGCGGCCCAGTTCCCTCTCGAACGGAGGATCCGGTGACCACCACCATTCGCGTGTTCCTCGTCGACGATCATCTGGTCGTGCGAGCCGGGCTGAGGGCGCTGCTGAACACTCAGCCGGACGTCGAAGTAGTAGGCGAAGCATCGTCCGGCGAGGAGGCGGCCACGGCGATACCGTCGGCCTCACCGGATCTGGTGATGATGGATCTGGACATGGGCACCGGCATGCACGGTGCAGAAGCGATCAAACGCCTGCGAAGCGACGGTGTCGATGTTCCCGTACTGGTTTTCACGACGTATGACACCGACGCCGACGTCGTGCGAGCCGTCGATGCCGGTGCCATCGGCTACCTACTCAAGGACTCGACTCCCGACGAGATCTTCGGCGCGGTGCGGGGCGCGGTAGCCGGGCGCAGCGTTCTCTCTCCTACCGTGGCCTCTCGTCTCGTCCAGCAGATGCAGCGCCCGCAGGAAGCGCTCACCGCCCGTGAGTCCGAACTGCTCAGCCTGCTCGCCGAGGGGATGACCAACCGCGAGCTGGGTAAAGCACTCTTCATCAGCGAAGCGACGGTGAAAACACACCTCGGGCACATCTACGCCAAACTCGGTGTCGATAACCGCTCTGCCGCAGTGTCCGTCGCACTACGTCGCGACGGAATACGCTGACCTCGGTGGCAGCCGAACAGCTCAGCCGCCCATCGCCTTACGCACTCCGTCGATCAGTTCGAGGAATTCAGCCTTGGGAGCAAAGTCGACATACTCCGAGTCGTCGATCGCTCCGGGAACGTGACCGGGTGCCCAGTAGAACACGTCGCCGGCATCGTAGGTTTGCCGACCTGCTTCGGAATCTGTGTAGATCCTTCCTTTCAAGACGTATCCGTAGTGCGGACATTGACAGCGCCCGCCTTCCAATTGTGCGAACGGTTCGGCGAAGTCTGCACCAGCAGGAATTTTGACGAAGTTGACGATCATGTCGCCTTCTTCTCGCATCCGCAATTCGAATTCGCCGTCCTGCAACACGATGGGAAGATCGTGAGCCGAGATGGTGCGCATAGGAGTACCTTTCGACTTCAGAAGGGGAAGGTCTGCGCCGCTGGCCGGCTGGTTCGCCACTGCCAGGTGGTGAATTCGTCCCAACTGCTTTGAGTTCCGAATCTCGCGCCGTTTCCGGAGGCACCCGTGCCACCGAATGGTGCATAGGCATCGTTGTTCAAAGTCTGATCGTTGATGTGCACGATGCCGGTACGCAGTCGGTCCGCGATCCGCTCGCCGCGTTCAACCGATCGTGTTTGAATGGCAGCAACCAGACCGTATTCGCTGTCATTGGCCGTCCTGACTGCCTCGTCTTCGTCCTTGACGATCACGACGGGCGCCACGGGCCCGAAGATTTCTTCACGGAACGCGGGCATGTCCGAGGTGACTCCGGCCAGGACGGTCGGCTGATAGAAGAGCCCTTCGTATGTTCCACCGGCGCGGATTTCGGCGCCGGCCGCCTTGGTGCCCTGGACGATTCGATCGACGTTCGCAATCTGCCGCGCGTTGATGAGCGGTCCGAGAGCGACGTCGCCTGTATTGGGATCCCCGACCGGCAGGACCGCTGCGCGCTTGGCCAGCAGGTCCAGGTACTGATCGGCGACCGATTCCAACACGATGTGGCGGCCTGCGGTCATGCAGACCTGCCCCTGATGCAGGAACGAACCCCACGCACCCGCCGAGCTCGCGGCATCCAGGTCTGCGTCGTCGAGGACGATCAGCGCATTGTTCCCACCCAGTTCCAGCGAGACACGCTTGAGCGTGCGACCGGCAGTTGCCCCGACCTGACGGCCGACGGCGGTCGAACCCGTGAAGGACACCATCGCGATGCTCGGGCTCTCGCACAATGCCTGACCAGGTGCCGCGTCACCGGCGAGCACATGCAGGAGGCCTTCGGGAAGACCTGCGGACGTGAACAATTCCGCGATGACCGCACCCCCGCTGATCGCGGTTTGAACATCCGGCTTGAGAACGACGCCATTTCCGAGCGCCAAGGCGGGGGCGACAGCGCGCATGGCGAGGAGAAGCGGGAAATTCCACGGGCTGATCACGCCGACCACACCCAGGGGCACCCGGCGACCGATGCTCGTGCGCCCCTCTTGGCTGGCGGGCAGAAGGTGCCCGAACGGCTGTGTCGGCAGCGCCGAGGCTTCCCACAGTTCGGCGATGACAAGATCAACTTCGAATGCGGCTTTCCCTGGTACGGAACCACCTTCACGGATCAACCAGCGCTCCACCTCGGCTCGCTCGGCTTCCAAAATCTGCGCTGCCTTACGGATCACCGAAGCGCGAGCCTGCCCGATCGTCGCCGCCCACGCCGGCTGCGCGGCCGACGCGATGTGTGCCGCTCGATCGATATCCGCAGCAGTCGCCGTGCCGATCACACCGAGCACCTCGCCGGTAGCCGGTTCGAGCGACTCGACGGTGTCACCGCCTCCGTCGATCCATTGGCCGTCGAAAATCTTTCCGTGCCATTGCTGATGAGCGAGCAGATTCGTCATGCGTTCCTCGATTCGTAGCTTTCGCTGCGGTCCTCGCTGTTCGTGGACCTGAGCTCTTCGCGAGCCTGAAAAGCGATCTGGAACACACTCTGCCCCGGTATTCGGGCTCCCAGTTGTCGTGATCGGACACGTTTGTTGTTCGGATGCGACAGATCAGTGACGTTCGCGGGCGTTCGGATCAGGCGAGTTACGTACTTCCGACGGCGCCGCACCGAATTCCGCTTTGAATGCACGCGAAAACGCTGGTGCGTCATGGAAACACCATCGTGCGGCCAGGATGGAGATCGAATGACCCCGCAGTGAGACGTCGGTGAGATCGCGGCGTACGCGGATCAACCGTTCGCGGCGAATCAGCGCACTGAGGGTCAGATCCCCGTCACCGAAGTGACGCTGAACGGTTCGCGGCGACAGGTGCAACGCACCGGCGATCGACGCGACCGAGAGGTCTGGTGAGTCGAGATTCCGAAGCGCATATCGCAAGATCTCCTCTCGCGTCGAACGTCCGGGTGTCGCGGGCGCAGATCCTTGCATCAGAACTGCCGAAGCGAGATTGACTCCAGCATCTCCGAGAAGCCCGGCTGCGCTGCCGTCGACCTGGGATGCAACAGCGCCCGAGATGAAATTTTCCAGCAATGCACCGGACCCACGCCGACCGTCGTGGGTGCGCTCGAGCGCGCAATTCAGTTCTCGCTCGGTCAGACTCACCGCACTGCGCGGTAGGGTCATGACGGTGCACGACCAGTGACCGTCGAAACGCAGCGCGTACGAATGCTCGACGTCGTAGAGAATCATCGCGCCGGGCGGGGCCGTCAACTCGCGGTCCGATTGGCGCAGTATCGCGCTCCCGGTTCGGACCGTGCAGATCTTGAGCAGATCACTACCGTGTCGCTTTGCTGCGCGTGCGCTCCGCCGCAGTATCTGCGGTGAACCGGAGATGTCGAAAGCGCCTACGTCCCCGAGACTTACGCCGCTGACCGTACCGACAGGCGCGGCATCGACGGAACTCTCGGGGCACAGGCCACCGAAGGTCTCCGACATCTCGCAGTGCCACTGCTGCACAGATTCCGGCAGGCTCGCAGGCGTGGCAGACACGGCAGACATGGCGGGCTACTTGATCGAAGATCCGTGCTGCGTCAACGGCATGACCTCGATGGTCATGTACGGGAACAGGGGCAGGTTCCAGAGAATCTCATGGAGTTCGTCAGCCGACTCGACATCGAAGATGCTGATGTTGCTGAACTGTCCCACAATTCGCCACAGATGCACCCACTTTCCCTGTCGCTGAAGGTCTTGCGAGTACGCCTTCTCCGTTGCGACGGTATCGGCGCGTGCTTCCGGATCCAGGTCGCGCGGAATATCGACGTCCATCCGAACGTGAAAGAGTGCCATGTTCTTCTATCCTCTAGTTCCTGGTCCAGGTCTTGACGGCGTCCATGTTCAGTTCGACTCCCAGGCCAGGTCCGGCGGGGAGGTGCAACTGACCCTCGGAATACTTCAGGGGTTCCTGAAGCAACTCTTCACTGAAGAGCAGTGGGCCGAAAAGCTCTGTTCCGAAGTTGATTCCGGGCTCGGCGCACGCGAAGTGCAACGAAGCGGCGGTGCCGATCGGGCCTTCGATGGACGTCGCACCGTGGCACGCGATACCTGCTGCCTTGGCAATCGCGACGATGTCGCGGCTGCGCTGGAGGCCACCACATTTGGTGGTCTTGAGGGCGATGACATCGGCGGCGCTCCGGCGGGCGATTTCCAGAGCGTCGTGTGGGGTCTGCACACTCTCGTCGGCCATGATCGGAATCGGTAGAAGCCTACTGAGTTCGGCGAGGACCTCGATTTGGTCTGCCGGAGTGGGTTGTTCGATCAGTTCGACTCCACCCTCGGCGAGTTGTGGCAAGTACCGCAGGGCAGTGAAGCGATCCCACCGTGCGTTGACGTCGACACGGACTCCGGCGTGGCCGTCCAGCGCCTGCGCGATGTTGACGATGCGCGCAACGTCGACTGCTGGATCGAGTGCTCCCATCTTGAGTTTGAAGCTGAAATTGAGCCGGGATTCGAGCTTTTCGTGAGCTTCCTCGATGATCTCGTCCGCCGGCGCAGCACCCAGTGCCCACGTGACGTCGACACTCTCGCGGAAAGCCCCGCCGAGGAGCGTGTGCACGGGGACTCCCAGGCTACGCGCCCAGGCGTCGTGCAACGCCACGTCGACGGCCGCCTTCGCGAATCGTGCATTGGCAACAACTTTTTCGATGTCGGCCATGATCGCGGTGATGTGATCCACGCGCCTGCCGACCACCACCGGTGCGATGTACTTCTCGATGATGACCTGCATCGTCTCCACCGATTCGCCACCCCACCACGGCCCGCCCGGAACGACTCCTTCGCCGTATCCGATCACCCCGTCGGAGGTGCGAATCGCGACCAGCAACAACGGCTGCGCCGTCATCGACGTGGTGGCGAACTTGTGGGGGCGAACCAGCGGAACGTCGAGGATGGTCGTCTCGATGGAGACGATCGACAGGTCTGTCATCAAATCACTTTCTTCAGAGCAGTTGTGGATCAGGCCGGATCGAGCACGAAGTCGTATGTGACCCGGTTGGTTCCGTCGGCACCTGGCTTCGGATCGAGAATCAGTTCGGGCTTCGTCGCCGTTGCCACGTCGTTCTCGATCCACTCTCCATCCTTGAAATAGAGCTGGGTGGTGATGGTGCGCTTACCGGGAGCCTTCACCATGAGGTGCAGGTGAGCCGGACGCCACGGGTGCCAGCCGGCCTTCTCGATGAACCAGCCGGTGGGGCCGTCGGTCGGGATCTGGTACGGCGCAGGCTGAATCGTGGTGATCTCGAAGCGTCCCTCGTCGTCGGCGACGATCGTTCCGCGGAGGTTGCCGTCGGGGATGTGCGGCGCGAAATGGGAGTAGTAGCCTTCGTCGTCCGCGTGCCAGAGTTCGACGGTTGCACCTCCCAACCCCTTGCCGTCGAGATCGCGAACCTGGCCCTCGAAGACCAGCTTCGCTCCAACCTCGTTGTCACGCATCGGAAGTTCACACTTGGCAGGCAACGTCTTGGCATCGGCAACGTAGTACGGGCCCTCGATGCTTCCCTTGGTGCCGTGCTGGCCGCGGTACGCGACCTCCTCGACGTTGTGCTCGAGGAAGACGTCCAGCCACAGGGGCCACTCGCCGAACTGGCCGATGTCGATGAGCCACTGCTTGAGGACGCGGTACTCGGGGTAGGTGATGCCGTGCTTGTCGATGACGCCTGCGAGTGCCTCGAGCACGTCCTTGGCGATGGCCGAGACGCGTTCGGGCGGGGTGTCCGCGCTGACTCGTTCCTGGAGGAACTTGTCGGTGGCGGCAGTACCCGAACCTACTGCGGTGGGGCTCTCGGAAGTGGTCATGTGGTCCTCCTCGGGGCCGTATGTGGCTGTTACCGGGTGGGTGCCGTACTGCTGGGCTGCGTCGGCTCCCCAAGTTTGGGTTGTACGCTCTGCGTACATCTGTTACGCTGTGCGTACGCTTGTACTGTGCGCCCAGTCACAAGGTTTGTCAACCTTCGAAGGCGTCGATCGGGCATACCCGCAGATGAAAGGCCATTCCGTGAGCGAGAACGATCGCGATTACATCCAGAGCATCGAGCGTGGATTTGCTGTGCTGACGGCCTTCGACGAGAAGAACCCCAACCCGTCGCTCGCCGATCTTGCCGCCGAAACGGGTCTCTCCCGCCCCGCGGTCCGGCGCATCCTCCTCACGCTGCAGAAGCTCGGATACGTCACCGGCAACAACAGTCGGTGGTCGCTCACCCCACGCGTTCTGAGTATCGGGCAGCACTTCTCGGCATCACATGCTTTGACAGAGGCGGCGCTCCCTCGTCTGTTGGAGATCGCAGAACACACCCACGAGTCGGCGTCGCTCGGGGTGCTCGACGGTGTCGACGTGGTCTACGCCGCGCGTGTACCCGTCCGGCGGATCATGAGCATCAACGTCAGCGTCGGCACCCGAGTGCCTGCATATGCCACCTCCATGGGTCGAGCCCTGCTAGCTTGGGCGCCAACCGAAATCGTCGACAACGTCATCGCGAACTCCACGTTCGACGCCCTCACACCCACCACGATCACCGACGAAGGCGCATTCCATACCGCCCTCCGGGTGGTGCGCGAGCAGGGATACGCGCTCACATCGGAGGAACTGGAAGACGGCCTGATTTCCCTCGCTGCTCCCATCCGCGACGCCGGTGGAAGCGTCGTCGGAGTGACAGCGTGTTCGACCTCGGCCGGACGAACATCCCCGGAAGCTTTCCGCGCCGACGTCGCGCCTTTCCTCGTCGAGAAGGCGAACCAACTCAGCGCGGACATGGGGTACCGAAGCTAGCGCCTCAACACCTCGGAAGGCAGCAATCCGTACTTACGCCGAAAGGACGACGCGAACCGTCCGGTGTGCGTGAAACCCCATCTCACAGCGACATCGGTGACCGTCGTCGCGTCGTCGGCATCCACCAGATCTGCATGGACCCGCTCGAGACGGATGTCGAGCAGGCATTCCGACGGACTCCGGCCCACATACTGCCGAAATCCCTCCTGCAATCTCCGTACGCTGACGCCCGCCACCTCCGCCATCTCGGCTGCGGTCCACACGCGGGCCGGGTCGTCGTGCATCTCGTCGAGCACCCGCTTGACGATGCGTGGCCTGGCGTTTCGCACCGCGTCCTCGCTTTCGGGCATTGCGGCAAGGACGAATGCCGTGACCACGGCGCCGGAGAGCTGACCTGCCACCAGTTCGTTGTGCAGCACGCCGACCGGGCCGAGTATCTGATCCGACAGTGAGCGAACAAATTTCAGCCATCTGGCTCCGTCGTCGCCCCGAAGATCCACCTGATCAGGCAAGTGCATTCCGGGTCGACCGAGAACCTTTTCCATCTCACGGTCGAGGTACTGACGGTCCATCCGGACTCCGACGATCTCGCAGTCCGCACTCCACCGCGTAATTCTCGTCGTGATGTCGGGTGGACATACCGTCGCAACACCCTGCGTCGAGAGCACGTGCGAGCCCGCGAACACCGACTCGAGCTCGCCCGAGAGCGGGATGTTCACCCCATAGGCACCGGGATGATCGGATTCGACGGCGACGTCAGCTCCCCACCGAATATGAGCGATCCTCAGCGGTCCCAACTCGGTGGTGCACACCCCGACTCCACTGGCCGCATGCCGAGACAACGGCGTCAGCGAGTGCGGAAAGTAGGCGTCCGAAACCGCATGACACGCCTCGTCCCAGTCGCGGGGAGCTGTACCGATCATGGAGTCGACCATCGTCCTTCTTCACCTTCCAAACCCGTGACCAGCCACATTGCCGAGCAAGGGCGCTGAACATCATTGAACACTGTGTCCCCGGTCACTTCCAAGAGAAAACGGGTACGGGCCGCGATCGGGTGCGCAATCCGGATAGCCACCGCGCTGTACGGATCGACCGAAGCCTGCGCCCGCCGTACGTTCGTCTTCACTCCCGGCGCTAGTCGCCCACTACTTCCCTCCCGCACTTCGCGGCACTCTCACTCACCCGCCATCCGACAAGGAGGTCCGGTCATGGAACAAAATCAGCTTCGAGGAATCTTCGGTCAATTCGCGAGCGGCGTCACCGTCATCACCTGTACCAATGCCGACGGTCAACCACACGGAGCCACCGTCACCGCATTCACGGCCATTTCCCTGGAACCACGGCTGTGCCAGATCACGATGACTCGCAAGTCCAAGGCGTGCGGCTACCTCGGCAACGCGCCGTTTGCGGTCAACATCCTTGCCTCCGACCAAGTGGACACGGCCATGCATTTTGCCGGCCGACCGCAGCGCACCGAACCGAGGTGGATCGACGGACCGACCGCTCCCCTGCTCGACGGCGCCGCAGCAACCATCTCGTGCGTCCCGTGGAGGGAGTACGACGGCGGTGACCACATCATCTTCATCGGCGAGATCGTCGACGCTCAGTCGAGTGGCAAGGATCCGCTTCTGTTCTACCGAAGCACTTTTCACGATCTAGGCGCTACCTCGTCGACCACAGTCTGGAACGGAAGTCAGGACGACCCCCACAGCGGCTGGTTCGACGCCACCACTTCGTTCACCCCGATTCATCTTCAGCCCGCACCCCAAACGATCTGAAAGGCTTTGCCATGACGACCACCGAAATTCCTCCCACCGGCGTCGATCCCGCAGATTCCGGAGCGCCACAGGTCAATCCGGCCGCCGATTGCGAAGCCAACCGCACGAAGAACTTCGCCACCCGACCGATGACCGGTGACGAGTACATCTCGAGCCTGCAGGACGGCCGCGAGATCTGGCTTCACGGTGATCGCGTCAAGGACGTCACGACACACCCCGCGTTCCGGAATCCGATCCGCATGACCGCGAGGCTGTACGACGCTCTGCATACGGGCGAGCACGTGGACGCCTTGACCGTTCCGACGGACACGGGCAACGGCGGTGTCACCATGCCGTTCTTCCGCACTCCGACGTCGTCGGCCGATCTGCTCAAGGAACGCGATGCCATAGCGACGTGGGCTCGTATGACCTACGGCTGGATGGGCCGTTCCCCCGACTACAAGGCGAGTTTCCTGGGCACCCTCCACGCCAACAAGGAGTTGTACGCACCGTTCCAGGACAACGCCGAACGCTGGTACCGCGAATCGCAGGAGAAAGTTCTGTACTGGAACCACGCGATCATCAATCCCCCGGTGGATCGCCAACTTCCACCGGACGAGGTCGGTGACGTCTTCATGAAGGTGGAGAAGGAAACCGACGCAGGTTTGATCGTCAGCGGCGCCAAAGTGGTCGCCACCGGATCGGCGATCACGAACTACAACTTCATCGCTCACTACGGTCTGCCGATCAAGAAGAAGCAGTTCGCCCTGATCTGCACGGTACCGATGGACGCGCCGGGTGTGAAGCTGATCTGCCGCACCTCGTACACCGAACATGCTGCGGTGATGGGCAGTCCGTTCGATTATCCGCTGTCGAGTCGCATGGACGAGAACGACACCATCTTCGTCTTCGACAAGGTGTTGGTTCCGTGGGAAAACGTCTTCATGTACGGCGACGTCGACCGGATCAACGCATTCTTCCCTCAATCAGGCTTCCTGCCGCGCTTCACCTTTCAGGGCTGCACTCGCCTGGCCGTCAAGCTCGACTTCATCGCCGGACTGTTGATGAAGGCACTCGAAGCCACCGGCGCCGGCGGCTTCCGCGGAGTCCAGACCCGTGTCGGTGAGGTGATCGGGTGGCGAAACCTCTTCTGGTCGTTGACCGAATCGATGGCACGCGATCCCGAACAGTGGGTCGGCGATTCGGTGATCCCGAAGCTCGAGTACGGCCTCACCTATCGAATGTTCATGATCCAGGGGTACCCGCGGATCAAGGAGATCATCGAACAGGACGTCGCGTCGGGCTTGATCTACCTGCCTTCGAGTTCACTCGACTTCAAGAGCCCGGACGTGCGTCCGTACCTCGACAAGTACGTTCGCGGTTCCGACGGCATCACCGCCGTCGACCGCGTGAAAGTCATGAAGGCGCTGTGGGATTCGATCGGGACCGAGTTCGGCGGCCGACACGAACTCTACGAGCGCAACTACTCCGGCAATCACGAGAACGTCAAAGCCGAACTGCTGTTCGCAGCCCAGAATCGTGGACACGCAAGTTCCATGAAGGGACTGGCCGAGCAGTGCTTGAGTGAATACGACCTCGACGGCTGGACGGTCCCTGACCTCATCGGCAACGACGACGTCTCGTTCTTCAAGAACCGGTAATCCCCTCGGCAGGTAGGGCGGACTCGCGATGTCGAGTCCGCCCTGCTCGTCGTCTTCAGCAGGCATGGCCCATCAGCAGAATTCGACGAACACTGCACCCTTGGTCAGGACTAGGCAATTGCCTAGTGTGACCCGAGACACACGATGTCAAGGTGAATTCAGTACCGGACGCAGCCCCGTCCGGAAAGCGGGTCCCACCGATTTGGTCCGACAGCCCTCGGCTTTCTCGGTAGGCGCCCACTCTTATCTGGAGGACACCCATGACGGATATGTTGGATGCTGCCCGCGGCACCGACCAGTTCGCGAACATCCGCGCCGTCCTCGACGACGCGCTCGTCGAGGACCCGGAGACCGGCCGCTACCAGGTGCGGCGCAGCGTCTTCACGGACGAGCAACTGTTCGAACTCGAGATGACGCACATCTTCGAAGGCAATTGGATCTACCTCGCGCACGAGAGCCAGATCCCGAACGTCGGCGACTACTTCACCACCTACATGGGCCGTCAGCCCATCGTGATCACCCGCAACAAGGACGGCGAATTGGGTGCGCTGATCAACGCATGCAGCCACCGCGGTGCGATGCTCTGTCGCCGTAAGACCGACAACCGAACCACCTTCACCTGCCCGTTCCACGGCTGGACCTTCAACAACAGCGGAAAACTCCTCAAGGCAAAGGACGCTCGCACCGGTGGCTATCCGGAGCAGTTCAACCAAGACGGCTCACACGACCTGACCAGGGTGGCGCGGTTCGAGAACTATCGCGGCTTCCTCTTCGGCAGCCTCAACCCCGACGTGCTGCCACTCGAAGAGCACCTCGGTGACACCACGAAGGTCATCGACATGATCGTCGATCAGTCACCTGACGGACTCGAAGTTCTGCGCGGTGCTTCCACCTACACCTACGACGGCAACTGGAAGTTGCAGACCGAGAACGGTGCCGACGGCTACCACGTGTCTTCGACGCACTGGAACTACGCCGCTACCACCGCTCGCCGCACCGCCGGTGAATCGTCCAACGAGACCAAAGCCATGGACGCCGGCACCTGGGGGAAGCAGGGCGGTGGGTACTTCTCGTACGACTACGGCCACCTCCTGCTCTGGATGTGGTGGGGCAATCCCGAGGACCGTCCCCTGTTCGAACGCAAGGCGGAGCTGGAAGCTCAGTTCGGTTCCAAGAAGGCCGAATTCATGGTCGGTGCGTCGAGAAACCTCTGCCTGTATCCGAACGTCTACCTCATGGATCAGTTCAGCAGCCAGATCCGGCACTTCCGTCCGATCTCCGTGGACCAGACCGAAGTCACCATCTACTGCATCGCGCCCAAGGGAGAGAGCGCCGAAGCGCGCAGCAACCGCATCCGTCAGTACGAGGACTTCTTCAATGCCAGCGGTATGGCCACCCCGGACGATCTCGAAGAGTTCCGTTCCTGCCAGAAGACCTACCAGGCAACCGGCGCCCCGTGGAACGACCTCAGCCGTGGCGTCACACACCAGATTCCCGGTCCGAACGACGTCGCGAAGGATCTCGGCATGAATCGTGTGCTCTCGAGCGGAGCCAAGACCGAGGACGAAGGCTTGTATCCCATTCAGCACGGATACTGGCGCGACGCCATGCTTGCGGCCGTAGATGCCGAGCAAGCCGCTTCCAACCGGACCATCTGAGGACGATCACCATGACTGTCACCACCACCAATGCCGTCGCCCTCGAAACAGTGCAGCAGTTTCTCTACCGTGAGGCTCGCTATCTGGACGATCGCGAGTTCGAGAAGTGGATCGAGTGCTACCACCCCGATTCCGAGTACTGGATGCCCGCATGGGCGGACGACGGCGAGCTGACCACGGACCCGGCCGCAGAGATCTCCCTGATCTACTACCCGAATCGCGGCGGTATCGAGGACCGCGTGTTCCGAATCAGGACTGACCGTTCCAGCGCGACAAGCCTTCCCGAGCCCCGCACCGGTCACAACATCACCAACGTGGAAGTGATCGAAGAACGCGGCTTCGTCGTCGACGTCCGCTTCAATTGGTTCACGCTGTACTTCCGCTACAACACAGTCGACACCTACTTCGGCACCTCGCACTACACGATCGACTTCTCGGGCGAGCAGCCGTTGATCATGAAGAAGAAGGTAGTCCTCAAGAACGACTACATCCATCACGTGGTCGACATCTACCACTTCTGACACGACTTCCCTTCGAATCGAGCTGTTTCCCATGAGCATTCAAGCTGCGCCGACCTTTCAAGTAGCCCTGAGTTTCGAAGACGGCATCACCCGCTTCGTCGAATGCAACACCGACGAGACCGTCGCGGACGCGTCGTACCGCGCACGAATCAACATTCCGCTCGACTGCCGCGACGGAGCATGTGGCACCTGCAAATCACTCTGTGAATCAGGTACTTTCGATGCCGGCGACTACATCGAGGAGGCCCTGACGGACGACGAGGCCGAGCAGGGATACTGCCTTCCGTGCCAGATGGTGCCGGAATCTGATCTCGTGCTGCAGATTCCCACCACGTCGGCGGTCGCCAAGACCACTGCCGGTTCGTACACGTCCACCATCACCGAGATCATTCGCCATTCGGATTCCACGGTGGGTTTCACCGTCGCAGTCGACAACCGCGCAGATCTGGTCTTCCTCCCCGGTCAGTACGTGAACATCCTCGTTCCCGGAACCGAAGCGACGCGGTCGTACTCGTTCAGCTCCGGCCCTGAGGTCGAGTCGGCGTCGTTCCTGGTCAAGATCACCCCGGGTGGTCTGATGTCCGAGTATCTCAGTCAGCGCGCGCAGGTAGGCGACACTCTCGAATTGACCGGACCGATGGGTAGCTTCTTCCTCCGGTCAGGTCAACGGAGAGCCCTACTGCTTGCCGGCGGAACTGGCTTGGCCCCGCTGCTCTCCATACTGGAGAAGATGCGTACCGAAAGCTCCACTCGGCCCGTCCATCTGGTCTACGGCGTCAGCTCCGACACCGATCTCGTCGAACTCGACAAACTGCACGACTACGCGGAGTCTCTACCCCAGTTCACCTTCGACTACTGCGTATCCGATCCCGACAGCACAGCACCGAACAAGGGCTATGTCACGGGCTTGATCGAGCCCGATCACCTCGACGACGGCAACGTAGACGTCTACCTGTGCGGCCCGCCGCCGATGGTCGAAGCCGTACGTCTGCACTTCAAGGACGTATCGATCACACCCACGAACTTCTACTTCGAAAAGTTCAACAATGCGGCAGCACCGGCTGATTCACCGGCAGCCTCGGCCGAAGAATCAGCTGCCGGCCCGTACGAGATCGGTGAAGAACATCTGCCGGTCGCGGAGTCGGACGCACAGTTCGACGCTCGGATGGCACTCGAACTCGGAGCAATGGAACTCACGATCGGCCGCCTCACTCCAGCACAGTTGACGGAGTACCGCATTCTGGCGGAGAACTCGGCTGCTTCCATCGACCGCGATCACTTCACGGACGCAGCGGCATTCACCGAAACCAATGCCCTGTTCCACGACTTCCTCTTCCGCTGCACCGGAAACGAAGTGCTGCTGCAGGCATACCACCGTCTCGAGGTCACACAACTGATGAACCGAGTGCTCCGCACCGCCGATTGGGTGGACGAACATGTCGCGGAGGATCACTCACGTATCGTGAGTGCATTCGAGCAGAATGATCGCGCCGCGGCCCGTGATCTGATCGTCCAGCACAGCGAACACGCCAAGTCGACGATGCACCGCGCCATCACTGACGCTCGGGAAAGTGTGGCGTCGTGAGCACGAGATTCTTCGCCGGCCGGTTCGACGACCGGGTCGTGGTCGTCACCGGAGCGGCTCAGGGGATCGGGCGCAGCGTTGCCGAAAGAGTTTCCGCAGAAGGTGGTTCCGTCGCGCTTGTGGATCGAGCTGAACTGGTTCACGACATCGCGACACCGCTGGAGCGTTCCCATTCGGTGACCGCGGACCTCGAGACGTTCGAAGGTGCCCAGAATGCAATAGATTCCGCATTGGAGCGCTTCGGACGCATCGACGTCCTGATCAACAACGTCGGTGGGACCATCTGGGCCAAACCCTACGAGCACTACACGCCGCAGCAGATACAAGCCGAGGTCACACGATCACTGTTCCCCACGCTCTGGACGTGTCGCGCCGTACTGCCTCATCTGATCGAGCAGGCGAGCGGCACCATCGTCAACGTCTCCTCCGTCGCCACCCGCGGTGTCAACCGTGTTCCTTACGCGGCGGCCAAGGGCGGGGTCAGCGCGATCACCGCTGCACTGGCGATGGAAGTCGCACAGTACGGAATACGCGTCGTGGCAACCGCTCCCGGCGGAACCGAGGCGCCACCACGCGTCGTGGCACGCGGGCCGGGTGCCGAGACCGACGAGGAGAAGGCCTGGTACCAGCAGATCGTCGACCAGACCGTCGACTCGTCGCTACTCAAGCGTTACGGCACCCTGGACGAACAGGCTGCTGCTATCACTTTCCTTGCCTCCGAAGAGGCTTCGTATGTCACCGGAACGGTTCTGCCCGTCGCCGGTGGCGACCTCGGCTGAATCCAGCCTCCCCCGATTCCTGATCTCTCGAACGGAGATTCGCCATGTCCTCGATCGAACGTGGTTCCTGGGCCAGTGCCCGCCATCGCTCGTCAGTGTTGTGGGTGGTCACCATCGCCGCCATTGCCATTCTGTTCGACGGATACGACCTGGTCGTGTACGGCACGATCCTGCCCGTACTCATGGACGACCCCAGCCATATCGGCACCTTGACCGCATCTCAGGCCGGCGCGTTGGGTTCGTATGCACTCGTCGGAGTGATGGTCGGCGCACTGACGTGTGGAGCTATCGGCGATCACTTCGGTCGCCGAAAGATGATGCTGGTCAACATCATCTGGTTCTCGGTCGGAATGGCACTGGCAGCGTTCGCCACCAGCATCACCACCTTCGGTCTGCTGCGGTTCTTCACCGGCATCGGAGTCGGTGGGCTTGTCGCCACCGCCGGAGCCATGATTGCCGAGTTCGCGCCGCCGGGACGCCGCAATCTGTTCAACGCCATCGTCTACAGCGGTGTCCCGGCCGGTGGCGTCATGGCTTCCGTCCTGGCGATCGTTCTCCGTGATTCCATCGGATGGCGCGGACTGTTCCTCGTCGGCGCCCTGCCATTGGTGTTCCTGTTCCCACTCGCCTGGTTCAAACTGCCCGAGTCTCCCGCGTGGCTGATTGCTCGCGGACGTGTCGACGAAGCTCGCGCCATTTCCTCGAAAACCGGAATTCCATTGCCTGCCGGTACAGATCGACCCAACGACGCCGTAGCTGAGAAGGTCGGCTTCCGAGCGTTGGCGAGCAGACAATATGTCTGGGGCACCGCGCTTCTCGGCCTCATGAGCTTCGCCGGCCTCCTCCTGACCTACGGACTGAACACCTGGCTGCCCAAGATCATGGAAAACGCGGGATACAACGCGAAGGGTTCGCTCTCGTTCCTGTTGGTACTCAACGGCGGTGCCATCATCGGTGGACTTCTCGCCTCCAAGATCGCGGACGTCACCGGTCCACAGCGGGTTGTCGCAACCACCTTCGGCCTGGCCGCACTCGCCCTGCTCCTGTTCACATTCGGGTTCCCGCTTCCCGTACTCCTCGCCTCCGTTGCCATCGCGGGTGTCGGAACCATCGGTACTCAGGTTCTGATCTACGGATTCGTGTCCAACTACTATTCGACGGCCGCTCGGGCTGCAGGTGTCGCGTGGTGCGCCGGATTCGGACGTCTGGGCGGGATATTCGGGCCACTGATCGGCGGAAGTTTGATCAGCGCCGGAATCAGTTCCGAATCGGCGTTCTACGTCTTCGCCGGCATCGCGGTGCTGGGCGCCATCGTCACCTTCTTCGTGCCGAAGCAAGCACCCGACCTGGGTGCCACTGCACTTCGATCCGATGGAGACCGTGCCGAAAAGGAAACCCGTGGTGAGCCCGGCGTTACGGTAGTCGGGTGACACTTCGTGACCTGTTGCTCGGCCGAGAACGCGAGCTCGCCGTTCTCGGCCGAGCCTTGGCCGCGGCAGAGACAGGAGTGCCGACTCTCGTGCTGGTCGAGGGCGATGCCGGTAGCGGTAAGTCCACTCTCGTCGACCGGTTCGCCGAAATCTCTTCCGCTCATACGCTCCGCCGCGCTCGTGGGCTGGAGTGGGAATCGAACACTGCCTTCGGAGTGATCGATCAACTACTCGAACGTCCGGTTTCCAACTCGGACCCGGTCGCCGTTGCACACGAGATCGTTGACGCAGCGGAGCAACTGACCCTGATCGTCGTCGACGATGCCCATCACAGCGATGTCAGCTCGCTTCAGGCAATCACCTCCGCCCTCCATCGAGGCCGAACGGCACCACTGCTGTTCGTCCTCGTCGCCGAGGAAACGCCGTTCCTGCGCGAGGATGTCAGGCAGATTCTCGACCTGCACTGGTCGACGCGATTGCACATCAGCCCGATCGACGCACCCGTCATCATCGACATCGCGCGCATGCGAAGCGGAATCGACCTCAGCTCCGGCGTCGCGCTTGCCCTTCAGGACTTCACCGCGGGCAACACACTCGACATCGTCTCGCTTCTCGACGAGCTGCCACCTACCTATTGGACCCAGTGGCACCGAACTTTGCCCGTCCCTCGCCATCGTGCAGTATCGATCGCCGCCGCCCTCGCTACGTGTTCGGCGGGAGCACGAACGTTGATCGAAGCCGCAGCAGTTGTCGGGCGCAGCACGACGTTGTCGCATCTTGCTCAGCTGGCCGAAATCGACGACGTGGTCGGCGCCTTGGACAGCGCCTTCGCCAGCGGCCTCCTTTCTGTCCACGAGCAGCACGGCAGCACCGAGGTGTCACTGAGCAGCACGATGGTCACGGCCGCAGTGCGCGGGGCGTTGGGACCCGCGCACTTGCATCTGCTGCACACACGCGCAGCCGAGATCGCTTGGGGAGAAGGTGAACGGCTTTTCCACCTTGCCGCTGCCAGCACCACCCATGACGAGGACCTCGCCGCCGAACTCGTTGCGTACGCATCACTACGAGCATCCGACGGCGCGTGGTCGGAAGTCGCCGACGCCATGGTCACGGCAAGCCGTCTCACCACGGCCCGAACCGAACACGAGGACCGACTGCTCCGCGGAGTCGACGCGCTGACCGGATCGGGTGACATCCCCCGCGCCATGGTCTTCGTGCCGGAGATCGAGAGTATTTCGCGCGGGCCTCTCCGCGACGCCGTCCTCGGCTACCTCGCCATCCATAGAGGGCGACCGACCGAGGCCGCCGATCTTCTGACCAGAGCGTGGGACAGCTGCAGCGTGGATCGTGAGCCAGGCATCGCTGCGATGATCGCCCAACGAATGGTCCTGCATTCTCTGGCTCGGCTCGATGGCACGGCGCTCGTCGAGTGGGTTGACCGCGCAGTCGAATTGGTGGGCCCTTCTGATCCCGCAGCAGTGGAGTCCGAAGCGATCAAGGGTCTCGGGCTCGGTGCTACCGGAAGAACCGAGAATGCGCTCGCGGCATACGCCGAACTCTCCGATCGTGTCCGCCCCGGAGCCCAAGCACAGCGCTTCCAGATGGGACGCGGATGGCTCGAGCTTGCGTTGGACCACCCGGAGTCCGCCAGACGCGACCTCGAAAGCGCGGTGTCCACAGAGTTTTCCAGTGGTTCGGCAAGAATCTCACTGTGGGCACAGGCCTGGCTCGCCCGCACTCAATTCGCTCTCGGCGCCTGGGACGAAGCGCTCTCGACCGTCGAGGGCGCCGGTGCCGAGGTGGATCGGTTCGAGATCGAGATCATCCGGCCGTTGGTCCACTGGTCGGGAGCACAGATTCACGCTCTGCGCGGCAACTGGGAACTGGCCCGTGACCATGTGCGACGTGCGTACGCCGGCATTCACGCCTACGAAATCATGTATGTTCCTGCACTTCTCGCCAGGGCCCAGGTTGCCGAGGCCGCCGCCGACTACGCCGAAGTTCTGGTGGCGCTGGCTCCGCTCACCTCGAGCAAGGCGCAACAATGGCTCGACGAGCCGGGCTTCTGGCCGTGGGTCGATCTCTACGCCAATGCATTGGTCATGGTCGGGCGAGCTGATGATGCCGACGCCTTTCTGCAACCACACGAGCAGACCGCACGACGTCGGGAGCACCGCTCAGCTGCGGCACGTCTCGGCTACGTTCGCGGCCGGATCCACGGCGCACGGGGCGAACTCGACTTGGCAAGAGAAAGTTTCGATGCTGCACTACTCGGCATCGAGACGCTGCCGCTCCCCTACGACCGAGCCCGAATCAATTTTGCCTACGGCCAAACTCTCCGCCGGGCCGGGAAACGCGCGGAGGCCGACGTCGTCCTCCGCGCCGCCCGCGAGCTGTATCACTCGTTGGGCGCCGCTACTTACGTCGAGCGCTGCGAGCGCGAACTCCGCGCGGGCGGGTTGAACCTCTCGCGGACGGAGAAGGGAATCACCGACCTGACCCCGCAAGAACGAGCCGTCGCCGACCTTGTCGCAGCGGGCAAGTCCAACAAGGAAGCTGCCGGCGAATTGTTCCTCTCCGTCAAGACCATTCAATATCACCTCACGCGCGCGTACGCGAAACTCGGACTGCGATCACGGAGCGAACTCGCGGCTTTGTTCCGCGACCGAGGGCTTTCGGATCCGCATCAGGAGAACTGAGAACATGCCGGACACTACGACGACCGCGCCCGTTCGCGTCGTCACCGAGCCACTCCCCCAACCGCTCTACGGCCCGAAGCGGGTCTTGCGCGACTTCGGCGGAACGTCCATTGCCAACGGAATCATCGGCATCGTCTTCTCGGCCACCGGGCCGGTGGCGGTCATTCTCGCTGCGGGGTTGGCGGGTGGACTGAGTCAAGCCCAATTGGCCTCTTGGCTTTTCGGTGCCTTCTTCGTCAACGGCATTCTCACCATCACGGCTTCCTGGCTGTACCGGCAGCCGCTGGCCTTCTTCTGGACGATTCCCGGAACCGTTGTCGTCGGAGCGTCGTTGGAGCATCTGCCGTGGGAGCAAGTGCTCGGAGCGTTCTTCGCGACCGGCGCCCTGATCTTGCTGTTGGGATTGACAGGGTGGGTCACACCGATCATGGCCGCATTACCCTTGCCCATCGTAATGGCAATGGTGGCAGGCGTTTTCCTTCATTTCGGAACGGATTTGGTCGAAGCGCCCGCCCACGACGCGGTGATCGCCCTGCCGATGATCGCCACCTTTGTCGCTCTGAGCGTGTTCGCCAAGCTGGGAAGATTCGTTCCGCCCGTTCTCGGCGCGTTGATCGTCGGCGTGGTCGTGATACTCGCGGCCGGAAGATTCAACTCCGCCGGCGACGCGCACGAGTGGCTGGCGCATCCGATGCTGACCACGCCAACCTGGTCTTGGCAGGCGATGATCGAACTGGTTGTACCGCTGGCGATCACAGTCGTCGTCGTGCAGAACGGCCAAGGAATCGCAGTCCTCCGCGCAGCGGGTCATCAACCGCCGATCGGGGCAGCAACGGTTGCCTGCGGTGTGTTCTCTCTCGTGAACGCGGCGGTGGGTTGTGTCTCGACGTGCCTTACCGGGCCGACGAACGCATTGCTCACGGCGTCGGGAGAGCGGACACGCCAATACACCGCCGGAATCTTCTGCGGCTTACTCGCCGTCGTCTTCGGACTGTTCGCCCCGACTTTCGTCGCGATGATGTTGGGAACTCCGACGGCATTCATCGTCACTCTGGGTGGTCTGGCCATGCTCAAGGCCTTACAGGGAGCCTTCGTGACCGCATTCGGCGGGAAATTCACCTTCGGCGCTTTGATCGCGTTCCTCGTGACGATCTCCGACATCGAACTACTCAATATCGGAGCCGCTTTCTGGGGACTCGTCTTCGGGGTCATCGCCTCGCGCATGCTCGAGCGAGCCGACTACACCTGACATGCGAATATTCGCATACTCGACTTTGACAATCATTTACATTAAGCAGTAGATCTATACCCATGCACCTCAACACCCGCATGTCGCGGCGCCTCACCCTTGCCACATCAGTAGGCCTCTCACTCGCCCTCGTTACGGGTTGCTCGTCCGACAACAAGGACTCCGCCCAGTCCGAAACCACGACCACGACGTCGGCCGCACCAACCGAACAGGCCTCGGCAACACCACGTCTCGCCGTGTCGTACGACGGCGGCGTCCTGGTGCTGGATGCAACTTCCCTCGACGTGGTCGGCGAGACCGAGATCGACGGCTTCACCCGACTCAACCCGGCCGGCGACGGTCGCCACGTCATGATCTCTGCCGGCGAAGCATTCAAGGTGCTCGACACCGGCACGTGGTCTTCGGCTCACGGTGATCATTCTCATTACTACACAGCCGATCCCGCGATGTCCGAGGTCGAGTTCGCAGCCAACGAACCCGGACACGTTGTACGCCATGCCGGAAAAACCGTTCTCTTCAACGACGGCTCGGGACTCGTCGAGATCTTCGATCCGGCGCAGTTGGCAAAACGCCAACCCCGCGTCGAGACGTACACCACGCCAGAACCCCATCACGGCGTTGCGGTCGCACTTGCCGACGGCAGCCTGTTGACGACCATCGGAAATTCGGAGTCCCGCAACGGCATTGCCATCCTCGATGCCGACCGCAAGGAATTCCTGCGCAACGAACAGTGCCCCGGTGTCCACGGCGAAGCAGTCGCTGCCGGCGAAGCCATCGTGCTGGGCTGCCAGGACGGGTTGCTCGTGTACAAGAACGGAGCGATCACCAAGGTCCAGAGTCCGGATGCATACGGCCGCATCGGAAATCAGGCAGGCTCGGAGGAGTCGGACATCGTGCTGGGTGATTACAAGACCGACAAGGACGCCGAACTCGAACGTCCGCAACGGGTCTCGCTGACCAACACGACGACGTCCGAACTCAAGCTCGTCGACCTCGGCACCAGCTACACCTTCCGCTCACTCGGCCGCGGACCGCACGGAGAGGCACTGGTGCTCGGCACCGACGGCGCCATCCACGTCATCGACCCGAACACCGGCGTCGTCACCAAGAAGATCGCCGTCATAGACGCATGGACCGAGCCCACCAAATGGCAAGAGCCCAGGCCCGCGCTCTTCGTAGAAGATCACACCGCTTACGTCACCGACCCAGCGTCGAAGAAGCTGATCGCAGTCGACCTCGAGGACGGCAGCATCCTGACCGAGACCACTCTCGATCACGCCCCGAACGAATTGACCGGTGTCACCGGCTGATTCAGATCCTCACCTCAGGCCCCCATCTCACACCGAGATGAGGGCCTGAGCCGTTCTCGTGCTTCGCCTACTGACCAGGGAATCTCATACCCAGGCAATCCTCGAGGTGCTACGACGCGCGCATCAGAGAATCGAAGCCGTTGTCGCCAGCTCTGCTGGAGCTGAGCAATGAGCAGGACCACGATTGACCGCGGCACAAGTCAGCATGGAATAACTCCGTGTGGAGGTTCGTTGGAGATGGTGTCGGTGTTCGGTTCTTTGCCCCGGGTACCACCCCAGAATTGCCACTTCGAGTGGCCGCTTGCCGAGAGGCGCAAGACGGGCACCGACGCGCTGGAGCCGCTGGACACCTGCAGGTGTCCGGCGGCTTCGTCGTGTCCGGGGTCGGACCTCGGTCCGTGACGGTCGAGGTCCACGGAGTCGACCGCCGAATCTGCAATAACCGAAAACGCGTGGTTTTCCTACCGGAGGGTGGACACTCGATCATGCGCCAAAGCAGCTATGACCGTCCCTCTGCCGACAGGGCGCTCCGATGGCTACTGCTGACATGGGGCCTCGGCAACTCTGTGGTGTGGTGGATCCACCTTTCACGGCGAGGCAGTCGCGCAGTCGAGACGTCACCGATACAGCCGGGCCCGTTCGGGGAGGCCAACTGGCTCGATATGGGAGGTTTCCTCGCATACTCCTCGGCCGCAACCTTGTTGATCATCGCGATTTGGTACGTCGCGGCCCGCAGGTGATCCGCACCGATAGAGTCCATGACATGGACGCCCTTTCACAGTCCGAACGGGAGAATTCGCTAGAGACCGACCGACTGCTTCTCCGGCCGTTCCGTGTGCCCGATGCCGTTGTCTTGCGGGAGCTCTGGGGTGAGCGCGATCCTCGTGTCCCACCGCATCGTCGGATCGATTCCGATGGTCGACCCTCCATCGGAGACATCGAGGACCAGATTCGCAGTCGCTCACACCAACCCGGTCTACTGGCGGTGGAGCGTAAAGGATCCCATGACGTCATCGGCTACTGCGGCCTGATCGAGACTGAGCACGGACCTGACGGAGAGCCTGAACTGGCATTCGAATTTCTCCGTAGGGCATGGCGTCAGGGATATGCGACTGAGGCCTCATGGGCGGTAATCCAATGGGCGCAGGCATCAGGCTATCGACGTCTGTGGGCCACGGTCCGTGACTGGAACGGCGCTTCTCGCCGTGTGCTGGAAAAACTCGTATTCGTGGCGACCGACCATGCGGAGCCTCACGAAATCCACGGGGACCTGCTGTTCACGACAAAGGCACTGTGACTGCCTCGGCGACACAGGACTCGATGCCGCAATGACGAAGGTGCTGCGACGCGGTGACTCGGAACGCGCGCCGCAGCACGGGGAGTAGCTAGGCCGGGTTTTCGCCGGCAGCGACGTCGAGGATCCACGTCACCCCGAACGCATCGGTAAGCATGCCGAAACCGGGGCTCCACGCCGCGGCGGCAAGACCCTCGATGATCGATGCACCAGCAGAGAGTTTGGCCCAGTAGTTCTGCACCTCTTCGAGGGTTTCACCGCGAACCGAGACGAAGAACGGTTGGTCGGTGATCGTGGTGCCGTTCTCGCGGTGTGTCGAGCCTGCGTTGCCGGCCGAGCCGCCCGACTGTCCAGGGATGTCGTATGCCATCACACAGAAGCCGTCCTCTGTCTCCACCTGGCCGAACACGACGTTCTCAGCGCCGGGCACCTCCTTGGGCATCCCGAAGTCGCCGTAGGTTGCGATCGTGACCTGGCCACCGAAGACGGACTGGTATAACTCCAGAGCCGCGCGGGCGTCTCCGCGGAAGTTGAGGTGGGTCGTTGTCTTGATGCTCATGTCTGCTCCTGGTACGAACGTCGCTCGGGTTTTCCCTGACAACGTCGACTCTCACAGCCGTATAGGACTGTTTTCGTCCTAGACTCGTCGTAGTCTCACCGCATGGCGACCACCACTCGACTCTTGAATCTGCTGTCCCTCTTGCAGACGAGGCGCGACTGGCCGGGCGCTCTACTCGCCGAGCGGCTCGACATCAGCCATCGCACGGTCCGCCGCGATATCGACCGGCTCAGGGAGATGGGTTACCGCATTGCGGCGACCATGGGCCCGGACGGCGGATACCGACTCGACGCCGGCAGCGAGCTGCCACCCCTGCTGTTCGACGACGATCAGGTCATCGCACTGGCAGTTGCGCTGCAGGCGGCGACGCTGACCGGCGTCGGTATCGAAGAGGATGCGGTTCGAGCGTTGACCACTGTGCGGCAAGTGATGCCGTCGCGTCTGCGCCATCGCCTCGACGCGCTCACGTTCACCACGATTTCGGCCGGTTCCGGCGACGCAGACTCCGCGTCCCCAGAGGTGCTCGTAGCGATTTCCGCTGCAGTCCGCGGTCGCGAGGTGTTCCGCTTCGATTACTCGAACGACCACTCAAACAACAGCGAAATAACACCCCCGCGCCGAGTGGAGCCGCATCACCTGGTGACCTCCAAGCGTCGCTGGTATCTCGTCGCGTGGGATCTCGCGCGAGACGACTGGCGAATCTTCCGCGCCGATCGCATCACCCCACGCACCCCGAACGGTCCCCGGTTCACGCCGAAGGAAATCCCCGGCGGCGACGTCAGCGAACACGTGTCCGCGCGCTTCAAAGGATCGGAACATATCAACAAATGGCCGTGTCACGGCAAGGTCGTTCTCCATCGACCAGCCAGTTATGTTCTTCCCTTTGTCGGGGACGGCATCGTCGAAGATCTTGGCCCCGAGCAGTGCATTCTCGAAGCCGGATCATGGTCTTGGACGGCGCTGGCAGCCTCCTTCAACCGATTCGACACCGACATCGATGTCGTCGGCCCGGCAGAACTTACCCACGCTTTCGCACAACTCGCCGCCCGCAACGCCGCGACTGCTGAGAGTTAGTCAGTCGTCTCGAATGAGATCCAGGTCTCCAACACAACCGTGCGCCCGCGGGTTCGTGATAGCTTTCAAGTCCTCAGAGGACCTGAGGACTTGAAGACCTGAACGAAGGGATGCCCAAGGAGATGAAGAAGGGGCAAGTTGCATTTCTCACCGGCACACACGTCGTGAACGATCTGTACCAGGGGGCTGTGCCTGCACTGTTGCCGTTCATGATGCTCGAACGCGGATATTCCTATTCCGCGGTCGCCGGAATCACGCTCGCCGCGACCGGACTATCCAGTGTCGTGCAACCTGCATTCGGCATGCTGGTCGATCGAAAGAGCCGAAACTGGCTGGTACCCACAGGTTTTGTGACGGCCGCAGCAGGCATTGTCGTGGCAGCGATGAGCACCACCTACATCGTCACTTGGCTGGCAATTGCCGTGGCCGGCATCGGCATCGCCGCATACCATCCTCCCGCCACAAATTTGGCACGCGCGGCTGGAGGTCATTCACAGAAAGCCATGAGCGTGTTCTCCGTGGGCGGTACGTTGGGCGCCTCGCTGGCGCCACCGTTTGTCACGCTCGTGGTTGGCTCACTCGGTTTGTCCGGCGGCTATCTGCTCGCAGTTCCTGCAGTGGTGGCGGCTATTTGGTGGATGGTCGCCCAGTCGCGATCGGCCAACACGGGTGCGGCCGAATCAGCCCAGTCGTTGAGTGCGCAACTGGCAGCGAACGGTCCCGTGTCAGACGATTGGCGCTCGTTCACACGACTCGTGCTGGTAACGGTCTGTTGGTCAATTCCGTACGTGACCACACTGTCGTTGGTCTCACCGTTCGTGCTCAACGCACTGAACGGATCGTCCTCGAGCGCTGCAATCGTGTTGTCCTCCTTCACATTGGCAGGAGCGGCCGGAACGCTACTGGGAGGAGTCCTCGCGGACCGTCGTGGTCGACGCGCATCCATCCGACTCGGCTACCTGCTTGCGGTACCTTCACTGGCACTGCTCGCTGCCGCCCCGCACGTCGCAGTTGCCGAATTGGGAATCGTCTGTCTCGGATTTGCTATGTTCCTGCCCTTCGCGCCACAGGTGACATTGGCGCAGGACTACCTACCGAATCGCCCCGGCACAGCAAGTGGGGTGACGCTCGGACTCGCGATGTCCGTGGGGGGCATCGCATCTCCGCTGTTCGGCTACCTGGCAGATCACTTCGGACCGCGCATGGCGATCGGGGCGACAACTGCAGTGCTGTTCGTCGGCGCCGTCATCGCATTCACCTTGCGCGATCGACGACTCGACCCGGAAGACGAGACGGAGCGCGAACTGGACGTCATCGCCCTTCGATAAACCGAAAGACGGCCCCGTAGTCTGAAGATTCATCGGAGGACATGAAGTATTACTCGGTGAGCCGCTCCATTGCGGTTCACCGAGTCAGTCAGGAGCAGTCACATGGCAGTGCGCCAGATCAAGCAGCAGTCGCTGGTACAGAAAGCCGCGGACGAACTTGCGCGCCTCATCGGCGACGGCGAGTGGCCGGTCGGGACCAAAATCCCGAACGAGCAGGATCTGAGCACACTCCTCGGAGTCGGGCGTTCGACCGGCAGAGAGGCAGTTCGCGCACTGATTGCGTCGGGCCAGCTCTACTCGCATCAAGGGTCCGGCACCTACGTCATGTCCTCGACTCCGGTCACAGAACTCGAGCGAGAACTCAAACGCTCGGACCGCCGCGAAGTCTACGAAGTACGCCGACTTCTGGAAGTGGAAGCGGGCCGCCTGGCTGCCATGCGTCGGACCTCTGCCGACGTCGACCTGTTACGGGCAGCACTCGCAGCCCGTGAAAATGCTTCGACACCAACAGAATTTGTCGACGCTGACATGGAACTACATCGCGCCGTGGTGAATGCTGCGCACAACAGCGTGTTGTCGATGGTGTTCGATTCATTCATCGAAACGCTCCGCAACTCAGCCCTGGACGTGATCACCGACGTCACGGCACGAAACCCCCAATCCATCGACGACGAAGCCGCTGCCCACCGAGATCTGGTGGAAGCAATCGTCGCGGGTGATGCCGACGCTGCCAGTGCGGCAACGCGCAGGAACATGGACGGGCTCGACTGACCCTCTCTATCGTTGTCAGGCATGACGTCCACATCGCTCCCTCCACGGGGTCTCCGGATCGGTCTGTCCGCCATCGCGTGGCTAAACCTGCTCTCTGCGCTCGTAGGAATGGCGGGCCTGACGATCGGCGGCGGGATGGGCCTGCCTCCTGAGTGGATCGAGGGAACCGTCTTCCCTTCATATTTCTGGCCCGGAATCCTCCTCGGCGTTGTCGTCGGAGGCATCCAGGCCGCCGCGCTCTTCGCTCAGCACAACAGGTTCCGTCTGACGTGGGGCCTGCACGCGGCCGCCGGCCTGACCATGATGATCTGGATCTTCGTCGAGATCGCCATCGTTCTCGCCTGGTCGCCGCTGCAGGGCATCTTCTTCACCACCGGACTAGTCCAGACGATCCTCGCCGTTCTCGCACTCGGCGCCTGGCCTCGCCCCTTCCTCCAACGAGTCGAGTAGCGACGGAACCTGTTCTCGAACAATAGAATCACGACGGCCGGGCCCACCTCACCTTCTCGAAAAAGCCCTTGACTCGAAAGTATGTTCGAGTATGATGGGAGGTGGAACGGGGGGTTCTCATGACGATCAACATCACCGACGATGCCGTCACCGACGTGGTCAACAACTCCGCT